>JBEPUH010000018.1:0-90484 GCA_041691635.1 Hyphomicrobiales bacterium | reverse complement strand
CACGTCCCAGGTCGGGGTTCTGCGGCCGTGAGTTCCCCCACGACAGCAGCACCCGGAAAATCAGAGGGTCGTGACGCGACAGAGCCGAGGCAATCAGCCCCAACGAGCCAGCAGCGAGCGGCATGTAGATCATGTTGCCCATCGCCAACGCGACCAACTGCCCGCCCATCATGCAGAACGCCGCCGCTTCCATCGGCATGCCCAAGAACAAGGCCGGGCGCGTCACCGCGAGAAACAGCACATGCTCGAGCGGCTCGTCCGGCTCGCGCTCGTAGCGCTCGCTCATGACGAGCCTACCAATGACGTGGCTATGGACGCTGCAGCACCGACAACGCCGATGCCGATCACGATGGTCAGCGCTCGCATGATCTCGAGGCGCCCGGACATCCACAGGAAACCCACGATCATGATGGCGAGAGTCGCCACCGCCAGGACGAAGTTGCCGCTGAGCAAGGAGATGATGTTGTTGATTCCGTTGGTCAACGTTTGCGCAGACGCAGCTCTGGCAACAACCATTACCGGCAGCGCGCACATCACACCGTCTCTGGTCCTGCGCTGGTAGCCGCGCACGCTGGCGTTCTTATACGTCATCATTGTCTTCCCTCTCCTGCGAACAAATCGCGCGGGCGCCGCGCGAACGCGTCGGCCGAAATGGCCCTCCCTGCCACGGCACCGGGAGCGGCGACGCGGTTTCCCAATTGCTGCCGAAGGGAGGATCCCACTTGCGGATGACCGGCCACGATCCGCAGGCTGATAGCCGGTGTCATAGCCGCCCCATCCCTATCCGCCCGCTTGGACCCCACCAGCGACGGCACAACGTAGGCGGCGGCTCGCTGCTCGACCCTTCCGACGTAGCCGTTTTGCAGACCAGCCTGGTCGTCACCCGTGTTGTAGCGGCTAAGCGCAATCCGAAGCGCTTCAGCGCCAGGTCCCAGCCTCCGGGATGCGACGGCATAGGCTCCCGTAAGCACGCGACCTCCCGCGGCCACGTTGCCGCAGGGATCCAGTACCTCGGCAACACTCAACCCCAGGAAAGCGAGATTGCGCGAATTGATTTGCATCAAGCCGATGTCGACGCTGTGGCCCGCGGCGATCAATGCTTCGGCTGTGCCCGCCGTCTGCTCGAGATCGCGCCCTTCGAAGACATTCGTGGTCGTGTTATCGCGCAACAGCCAGGCATGCAGTCCCGACTCCTGACGAGCGACCGCCAAGAGCGTGTCTGGTGCTACTGCAGGACTGCATTGCAGCGCCAAAGCCAAGAAAGTGGCGGCGTCGATAATCACAGGGACCGCCCTTCCCCAATTGAGGATGTACAACCATGGGAGGGACGCCCGGACAAAGGCGCGGCGCCGCCGTCAATTTGTCGATACACGTTGCCGAGGATTGGCCCACCCAGCGGCGCCCCTTCGATCACTCCCACACGCCAGCCGATGTAAAGAACGATCGCCGTATAGGCGGCCAGACCAACAAGTGCCCAAGACAGAGTTGCAACGAGGCCGGCAAAACGCCTGGCATCATCCAGACTCACGCCGGATTGCTGCAGTCGCGTGATGAGGAATTTCATCACGCGCCTAAAACGGTATTTCTTCGTCGACGTTTATCGGTGTCGCGTCGTCAGGCTCGGAGGCTCCCGCTGCGCCGTCTTCGTCATCGCGCACACTCGAAAGGAACACGACCTGACTGTTGAATTTTGTTACGTTCACTTCCGTCGTCCATCGATCTACGCCCTTCCGGTCCGTCCATTTGTGCGTGCGTAGCTCGCCTTCGACGTAAACGAGCGAGCCCTTTTCAAGGTACTTTTGCGCATTTGCCGCCAGCGTCGAATTCCAGATCACCACTCGGTGCCACTCGGTGCGCTCGCGCTTCTCGCCACCTTCCCTGGCGATCCACCGGTCGGACGTGGCCAGCGACAGCATCGCCCGCACGCTGCCGTCGCTATTGGTCTTGATTTCCGGAGCGCGCCCCAGGTGCCCAATCAACTGCACCTTGTTCAATGCACCCGCCATGACAGTCCTCCTTCAGGCTCCCGCCTTTGCGAAGCGATCTGTTTGATCGCCCCATACGTCGAAATCCGCTCGCTTCTCACGGCCGAACACGTCGATGCGCGGACCGTCCGTCACGCGCGCAATCGTTTCGTAGAATTCATCGGGCTTGCGCGAATGCTCCCGCCGCACGCCCTCGAAGCAGCACTTGAAGCCGCGCGTCTCACGGAACTGCGGCAACCCCTTGCGTCCATAAACGACGAACTCGCAATTGAATTGCGGACGGCCAAGCGGCTGAAAGCCGCCGTTCTTGTGCCAGACCATCGTCCAAAGGGGAGCGAAGCCCCAGCCTTCGACAACACCAAAGGCCTCGCGAAGAAAGCGTGGCGTGGTCCAGCAGAAGAGATGGCACGTATCGCTCGCCATGCCAGCCACGTCGAACGCCTGAATCTCCGGCAATGTCATCATTTTATAGTCGAGGGAGAACTGGTCTGGCCGACTCACCCTCTCGCGCTTGTCTGCCGGCCACGCCGGGTCGATCACGACCACCCGGTAGCGCCCCGCCGCCGGCGCCGGGAGCGGCCCCTTAGACTTGTCGGCTCGATGGGCCGCACTGACCTGTCCGGCGACACGCAAAAGGTTAGATGTAACCCTCATGTCCTCGCGAGTAGCATGATCGCGCCACGTTCCGAGCGCCCGCTCAAACGCCTTAGGCGCCAACTCCGCGAGCCGCTGCGACCGAGCCGACAACTTCTTGTCGACCCCAAGTTCGGACAGTGTCGGCCGACAGTCTTCTGGCGGTTTGGCAGCAAAACCGCCAGAAGCATCGCGGCCCCTAAGTTGCCCGCGGCTGCCCGTATTCAAACCTGTCGTCTGCTTGATCTCCGCGAGCATCTCACCATAACGCCGCTCTGCGCGTATGCGAATCTCGGCGGCGTCGATCTCGAGCTGACGGTTCTTTGCACGCCGCGCATATTCCTTTATCGCGACTGCCTTGTCGGTCACCGCCTTGACCTCGTCGAGCGTGCGCGCTTCGATCAGCGCACCGGCGGCGATGTCGTATTTCATGACGCTCAGGCCGGGGCTCACTTTGGCACCCTGACAAGCGCCCTACCGCCCTCGCCGTCAGCGACCGCCAGCACGGGGGCAGCGGCAAAGACTGCACACGTTTTGGGACAACCGGCCCTGCGGTTGGCGTACGCCGGAGAGACCAGCAGGCTGCGCTTGGCCGGCAACACGGTCCCGGTACCGGGATCAGAGGTTGAGGTTTTGGTGCCGCGATCGGCCCAGGTCTTGAGATCGTCCAGTGCATAGACGACGCGACCTCCGATCTTCCGGTAACTCGGGCCGGTGCCGTAGGTCCGATGCTTTTCCAGAGTTCGGCCGGACAGGCTCAGAAAGCGTGCGGCTTCGGAGGTGCGCAAATAGCGTGGCGGCAGACCGGCTGAAGGGTCGGGCATAGGACATGCTCCGTGTTCCTGACGAGGACCGTCGGCGGTGGCAGCTGAGTTATCCCCACAATGCCGACGAACAGCCGCTCGGAGGATGACGGAGTGAGACGGTCTCGCCGGCACCACCCAGCCAATGGGACTGAACTACTGACCGAGGTGGCCTGCTAGCGATTGCCGCGCAGCAGCTTGCGATACCGTCCTTCCATGGTGACGATGGCATCTTTGACGAGCCGAATCGTCTGGCCACGGATCGAGGACGTTTTCCAAGGATATCTGGCAACCACGTCGGGGCCATAAAGAGCTTGGGCGATCTCGCGGTAACTCGCCCGGGCGAGATGGGCATCGAGTGCACCCAACATCAGAAGGAGACGGATGCGCAAACGTGCGGTGATTGTCCACGCTTGGGGCAAAGGACCGGCCGGCCGGCCCGCAAGGCGACGGTGAAAGCGCTGCAGTCCGGCAATACGAAGGACGACATTGTCATCCAGGGGCACGAGCGCAGCGAGTGGCGCACCAAGACTCACGCCCCGCAGCCAGAGGCGATGGGCGCTCTCGTCCTCATTCAGCACGACGTGAGTGCCGTCCGAACTCTGATAACCGAAATCCGGCTCTAGGTTGCTCGCATCGATGGAGCGCGGAGTGTTAAATGAACCCGGCGCCGGCACGAGAATAACGCTAAGGGGCAATAGCTCCGGACGCCAAATAACCGGTGCATCGGGAGCAGCTAGCTCGGGATCGCACGCGAAAGCACAACCCCCAGCGTTGACCGGCGGCTATTGCCGCGGGGTCTACGCTCGCTGCGTCCTTGGGTATTCGAGCAAAATCTTTTCGATAGTTGGGATTGCGACGGAGAAACTCCCACGCGAACCCCGCGCGGTCGAGCTGACTAAGTGATTCAGTGGCGCTCGATGTCCTCCAGTTTGGTCTGCCCGGCACGCGCGACCTCCATTAAGGGACCTCGCAGTTGCGTGACTGCAAACATATTCTCGTTAGAGAAAATGTGGAAGCGCCTATGATTCGAACACGCGATGCACGGACGCGGTCACTCTACGCGGCGGGTCCAACCCTCGTTGTATTAGCCTTTAGCCGACCAAAGGAGCTGCTGGTAGCCGGCCTCCGTCATCCAGCGTGCGCGCGACAGATGACTGTCGTAGACGATCCGCGCACGTTCTGGTTCCTGGAGCGGGTCCAGTCCAAAAATAATTCCAACTACTTCACGCCAGTCGGCTTGTTCTTCTGCGGCGTCCAGCAGTCGCAGATAGGTTACAAGATGCCGCTCGTCATAGGGAGTAAGCTCCGCACTGATCGGCGGTTTTTCGTTGAAGGTAAAGTTAGGCATGCGTACGGTTCTAGATATGCAAATTTGAGAGATTGATCAACGCCGACCACAAATGGTCACCGGTTCGGCGATGCGTGTAGAGCATTGGGTGGGGCACTCTTTGCATCACCGGGTGGTATTCAGACCAAAGCCAAATGGCACGTCTGCATCAGGAGCATGATGAAACGACGTCGGCAGCCGCGGCCGCTGCCCGCGTATTATAGTACGTAGCGCTAAAGTACGCTATTGCTTCCTATCCTGCGGATGGACATTCGCAGGGTCTTCGGCGCCAACGTTCGCCGATATCGGCTCGCGGCTCAGCTCAGCCAGGAGGCTGTTGCCGAGCGAATGGGCGTCGATCGAGCTCATGTGAGTTCAATAGAGCGCGGCAATCAAAATGCGACGCTTCTCACAATTCTGCAGACATCTCAGGCGCTCGGTGTAAGCCCGGCCGACCTTCTCCAAGAGAATGCAGCCAAAGCAAAAGCTTAATAGAGCGACAGCTCGTCATCGCAACGCTCACGTCGTCGTTGAATAACGCAGCTGCTGAAATCCCCTTGGGTTGATTATTCAGCGGACAATTCCCGCTAAAGCGACTGCCATAGCCGTCCGCCTTCAGGCAGATTCCTTGCCCAGAAGAGTGCGTCATAAAGAATACGCAATAGAGCGCCGATGAGATCGTTTAGAACCAGCGGAGGGACGCCAGATAGATCCAGAATTGAGATCGGTGCAGAATTGCCCAGCCAGTCATCGAGCAGCGCGTCCAAATCCTTAGTAACTGTCCCATCTAATCCGGGACGCCATTCGCCAGGATTAAAAAGGAATGCAAACTGGGGATCGCGGAGCTTCGAGCCGAGTACGGCCAGTTGTTGTCGAATGTTGATTGGGTCTCGGCCCCAATTTACTCGTTCATTCGCCGGTCCGGTGGTCTTGACGGTACGATACAGCGGAGGCGTCACCGACATTGCGTCGCCGGGTTGCAGTGGGTTGCCTTTAGCGTCAAGGACGTAGGCGGATTCTACCTCGTCCGGAGCACCACCTGGCTTTGGAATGATAGTGCGATGTTCCCGCTGGTGAAGATCAAACCAAAGCTTATGAATGCAGAAGGGGACCGGTGAATCTACTGTCAGGCGAGCTGCCGTGACTCCATCGCGCACCTGATTGCTCAAGGACTCGCGCTTGAGCGCAACGATAGCGTCAGAAACAGCCGCGCTTGCCTCATCGCTCAGGTCTCCGAAGGACAGTTTCACGAGTTCGTCAAAACTAAGTGCCCAGAAGGGTATTTGGAGAGACTTCTCGCCCTTCTCCTCGTCTGCGTCTGTTGAAATTCGGAAGACGGAAGACCTGTCAGCCAGCGCCTTCGAATATTCACCGTGAATGTCTAGGACGACGATACGGGCTGAGGGATAGCGATTCGGGTTGGAAAGTGAGGTTAGAAGACCGGCAACAGTTGTCGATTTCGCTCGCCGTCTTTCCGGATCTGAACACACAGGGAATCGTAGAATATCTCGGTCTCTATTTAGGGAAGGTCGATCTGTCTATTAGCCGGGCGGAAGCCGAGAAGCGCATGTTCGCTAAACTTGTCGCACCACACTTTGTCACTGACATTCGCCCTCTTCTCGCGCCGGACTCGGCAGAGGCATGGACTGACGACGCGGCCCGCCGGGCGTTCACTGAGGTTTTCAGCAAGCTCATTACGTCGATGCCTGGGGCCTCTTGGGCCAAAACACCGGAAAAATTGAAGCAGTTTAAGCTTGATGCAGTCGGCATCAGTGAGTGATCGGAGAACGCGAGCACGCCTCCTCTATTCCATCGTCGATCGAGATAAGTCTGTGATCAGAATCATTGTATGGTCTGACTGATGCTGAGCAAGTCGAACCTTCAGTCGTTCCTACAATGCCCGCGGAAGCCTTGGCTTGAGCGGCATAATCCTGGGCTTGCCGACGCCGACGATAGTTCGACCCGACGCAGAGAAATCGACGGCAATCTTGTCGGCGCCAAAGCGCGCGAGCAATTAGGGAAAGATTTCATATTTCCATCGGCGCGAGATGACCAGGCCGCAGCGGCGGAAGAGGCGAAGTCTCTGTTGAAACAATCGCCACAATTGTCTGCTGCCGAGGTGCCGATGGTTTATGGCGCGCTCTACGCCCGCGCTGACGCGCTCGTTAGCGACAAGAACGGGTACATCCTGCGCGAGACTAAGGCGTCGAGCTATCCGTTGAAAGCCGACAAGGTGACGCCGGACAAGCCGGATGCAGATCATTTGGACGACATTGCTATTCAGGCATGGGTCATGTCGGGAAGCGGTCTCCCAATGACGCGCAGCGAACTCAACCTTTTAAACAGCCGGTGGCGCTATCCCGGAAACGGCGACTATGCAGGCCTGTTCCGGCAAATGGACGTAACGAGCGAGATCGCGGCCAGGCGCGCCAATGTACCGTCATGGATTGAGGCAACAGAGAAGGTTCTTGCTGGCGGCCTGCCAGAAATCCGGACCGGGAAGCATTGCCACAATCCCAATGAATGCCAATTCCAAGAGCATTGTCAGAAACTCGACCCGCCCGCGGTCGAGCATCCCATTGAATTACTGCCGGACGCCGCCGGAAAATCGCTAGCGAAGAAGTTGCGTGAGACGAAAGGCTATGTCTCGATCCTGGAGCCGACGCCCGCAGAGCTGACCGGTAAACAAGCTGATCTCTACCGACGCATTCAAGCTGCGCACCGCACTGGGGAATCCGTCCTGGCGTCCGGCAGCGTCGAGATCATGAACGAGTATCCCTACCCAAGATACTTCTTCGATTTTGAGGGCATTGATCTGCCTGTGCCACGCTGGATCGGCGTTCGACCCTACGAACAAATTCCGTTCCAGTGGTCATGCCATATCGAACGTAGTCCCGGCACATTCGAGCATGCAGAATTTCTCGACCTCACCGGTGCCGATCCCTCGCTACCTTGTATCGAAGGTATGCAAGCGAAGATTGACCCGGACGACGGCGGTCCGATCTTCGTCTACTTTGCGACCTACGAACGCGGGCGACTCAATGAGCTCGCTGAACGCCATCCCGTGCACGCGGAATTGCTGCACAAATATGTGGCTCGACTATCCTCGGGGACGCTAAATCTTTGCTAATTACCTCCCCGGCTGCGTCCAAGCCTTCCGACGCATGTTCGATGTGGTAAACTAAGTCAGCGCGCCCCTGGGGCATTGGTCGCTCTGCTTTGAAGATAAAATCAATGCAGTTGGCAGCGCCTTGATGACCGGATTCACTCTGCTGACTGGGGTGCCAATCCACGTGGTCATCGCATTCATGGGCTAGGAGGCTTTCCCTTGCCCAATGTCACCCAAGGCTGCATCGGTGCGACCATTTCCGACGTATGAGCCTCTCGATAACTTTGATCGAGTTGAAGCGGTCGCTTTCGATGCACGGAGTAAAAGTTGTTGCCGAAGATATCATCGTAAACAAGGATTAGTTCCCATGCCTTTCCGGGGACTTGAGCAAAATCGGCTGAGTTGAAGAGGTTCCGAAACTGGACGGGCGCATTTAAAGGGTTGTCTTTGCCGCCGCGGAACTCCCCAGCAGCGAGAGGCGAGAGCTCCCAAGGGTCAGTGGTGTATCCCGCCATATCTTGAAAGCGGAACTTGATCGCCACATTGATAGCTGGGCCAAGTCCTATGTTGCGGAGCATGCACTTGATTTCGATCGTGCCGAAGCCAGGAACCGAGGGCTCCAAGATCGCGAGCAATTCGTCCCGCCTATGACGCGGGTCCACACCGTCAAAAGGCGTCAAGACACAGATTGGGCGGAACTCGTCTTGATGACGCTGGTGGTCATCTCTGCGAAGACGCCATCCTTGAAGAACGACGATGAAGGTCGCGATCGCCATCGCGACGGTGCCAATCGCCGTGAGCGCGTCCCAAACATCCTTCATCGAGATCCAATCGAGCATCTGGCGTGTTTACACTGGGAGGTGCGATTCGTTAAGCGGTGCAAGAAATGGTTGAAAGTCGAATGCGTTAGCAAAGTCCGCGAGATGCTCGTCGATCGGCCCTCGAGCTTCAAGATGGCGGCAGAACGGTCTTGGTGATGTGCTCGGCCAATACCTTTATGATGAGGGTCAGGTCGCGGACTTCGCCCGCTGAAATTTTGACTTTGCGCCCAACGGCATAGCGTACATCGCCTGTCTTGGTGATGTATCCCTGATCGACAACACCCATTTTGTGCGCAACGAGGTGACGCTTTTGAAAGCCAACGACCGCAGCGTTCCAGTCCGAGGGAGGGACAAGGGCAGACAGGTCTGCGCCGGCGAGGTCTTGGATGTTCGAGCGAACGACATCGAGACTCTGGAACGTCCAACGGTCAAGGCGCGTGCTGGGGCTTCGCGCCATATAGACCCGGCAAAGTTCGCGGCCAAAACCGTCGAATGCTGAGACGCAATCCTCCAACGCATTCTCGATAAGCTTGCTGGCAAGCTCTGGCTCGGCAGCTTCGGCAAGATCGAGCAGTTTGCTAATGATAGCGAGGTTGGCGTCGAGGATTTGGAGAGAATTGTGCTGACCGCAGTCTGGGCAAAAAGCGAAGACACCGTAGACCGCATAGCACAACGTACAACTCGAACAGACGATTTCGGTCTCGAGCTGCCGCTCCCGATAGCGGTGAATCGGCGAGCGTTGTCCGGGCTCGACTTTCATGGAAATCCCGATGCCGAACATACCGCGAGGCTTGTGGTCAAATTCTAGCTTCTTGAGATCCTGCGTGAACCGGTCAGTGAACTGCCGGACGGCCATGGATTTGGCGTACTCAATTTGCTCAGTCGTATGGAAATGATTGTGGCTTTGCGTATGGCCGCAATAGGGACAGTGACAAGGAAGGCCCTTCCCCTTTAGTCCGGTGCCAGGCGTGATCTTGAAATAACCGAGGCATTTTTGAACGGGGCACTCCCTGCCCAAGTAACCGTTCTCGTCCGGTGAGAGTGACACAGATACCGTCTCAGTGCTCATAAGGAAGTCCGCTCTCGGTTACGGTGGCAGGCCAGCGCCTGTATGTTATTGAACGCGACGCATAGAGTTTCGACACCGGGCAATCAAGCTAGGAAGACGTTGCTCCATCCTGCCCCTTAAGGAACTCCAAGGCATCGAAGGTGGCGAGCTGCGCCGCAGTCTCGCTTGCAAACGTACGCTTGCCGAAGTGCTTGAAGCCCGTCACGGGCTTGCTGATAGCCGCTTTGAACCCACTGCCGCCCCGGAATACGGTGATGTGGTAGCCGTCGACGCCGATGTGGACGTTTCCTTTGGCGCTTCGGCGCCAACCCTTGCGGGTTAGCCAACGTCCGCGCCGCTGCGCAGCGCTCTGAGCGCGTGTTTCGCGTCTCCTGGCGCCCACAAGGTCCTCTTCCATATGGCCCGCGCAGATGCAGCCGCAGGCGAGCCTTTCTGGATAGTCGGGATGCTCCATGTAGTGGACGTAACGGATCTCCTGACGCTCGCACATCTCGCAGACGAGGTCAGGCTCCCCAAGATCTTCGAAGTCAACGCAGGTCCAGCCCTTGTGCGGAACGCCGGCGTCAGACCATTTCCCCCATCCTCCAGCGGGACCTTCCATCGGCTACCTTCCTCGTCTTGTCCCCCTAAGCGCACTCTGGCAGGGCGAGCAGATTGTCGCTCCACACGCCGTCAGCGTGGGTGCGGACGTAGTCGCCGTTCGGCCCTTTTACAACCCCAACGTCAGCGCGCTTGCCGTTTACCCATGTAAAGAACGTGTTCGTCCGGTTGTTGATCGAGTCGACGACCTGCTGGCGAGTCCAGTTCCAGCCCTGCCCGCCGAGGTGCGTGATACCTTCGTGCGAGTTGTTGCGCGGCTGCTTGTTGATGCAGGTGACTTGAGCGTCGGCCATGGGGCCTCCTCTAGTTGATGGTGTAGCGCTTCCAGGGGACAGCTCGCAGTGGCACGTTGGCCATGAACTGCGAGAGGTCGCGGCGGCCGTAGTAGGTCGGACGGCCACGACCGTCCTGAGCCATTAGGACGACGGGCATGCCGGGGAAGGCAGGCTGGAATGACTGAATTGCCTGCCCCGCTTCGACCGTGTTCTGAATCACCGAGGAACGGATGATGACGACGGCGAACGTGACGCCCTGCTCGCGGATGACCGCGCCTTCGAACTGGCTCATGGTCTAGCCTTTTGGGGGATACGGGTCGTGGCCGTGGGAATCACGATCACGGATGCGGCCATTGGTGCCGTGGATCAGAAGCTCGGTGCCCTGATGGCGGGCGATGGAGCGGGCCTGATCGACTGCGGCGGCTTGGGTAGAGTGAACCGCTGTGGCGCGTTGGGAGCGCTCGCCGCGGACGGCCCAGCCGCCCTCGTGCGGCACAACGTGCTGATTTCGCTTAGACATTTGGACTTTCTCGCTCCTAACAGATGGCAGGGATATTCCTGCGTAATGGTAGGCTCCTGAGCTGGCCGGTTCCGGACATCGATTATCGAAATAAATTTGTCCGCATCCTCAGGTTGAAGAGCCATAGTAAGTGACAACGAGAAGACATGGCTCTGGGGGAAGAGTGCCGCAGACCGCCGTACGAGCAGTATGGACAGAGGGGGAAGTTCAGGTCGCGATTCGCGAGCTGAGCGACGTTGAGTACATGCGCCTTCTTCAGGCCGGGAAGGCGCTCGAAAAAGTATGCCGCCTCAAGGCCGACGATTTGCTACACGAGGCGATCAAGCGCGTCCTCACTATGACGCGCACGATCCCCCGGACCGAGAGTTTTATGGCCGTGCTGTATGGGGCGATGAGGAGCATCGCTTCGGGCGACAAGAAGCGTCATGACAATTCGCAGGTGGACTCGGTCGAAAACGATGCCTTGAACAGTTTTGAGAGCGCCGAGGTCCGCCAGGATGACGTGCTGCTCAGAGAAGAAGTGCGAAAGTTGGTGATGGCGGTGTTTGAAGGCGATGAGCTTTCCGAGATGATCTGCGAAGGCTGGTTCTTCGAGCAGATGACGGACAAGGAACTCTGCGAGCTCACCGAGCTTAACGAGAAGAAACTGGGGAGCGCGAAGAAGGCGATTTTCAGGGAACTCCGCAAAAGCAAGGTTGGAGCGCATCTAAAATGACCAAGAAAGAAAGAGACAGGATGGATGCGGAGCGTTACGCGGCGCGGGTGATCGCCGAAGTCTCGGCGTTGCCCGACGACGAGGTTCTTGCTGTGGCGGCTGAGGAGAAGATTAACGTCAAAGAGGTAGCCTCACGCCTACAGGCCATACTCCTTGATGCAGCTACCACTCACGGCAAGAGGCGGCTGAAAGTGGCACAAGAAGCGGTGGCCGAAAGCGACAGGAAAGTGGAAGGCTTTGGCGCCCAAGTGCTTTCTTTCGAGGCCAAGCGGGCAAAGCTCGCCCGCCTATTGACTCAAAATCCTGGTCTGACGCGTGCCGCCCGCCAAGGGCAAGGCATGAACGAAGCGGAACTCGATGACTTTCTCGCTGATCTTGCCGAACTGGGCATCACGGAGTCCGACGATCATTAGGAGGCGTCCCTATACGCGGGCGGAACTTTGCCTGCTCGGGCTCGGCGTAACAGAACCGGGCGATATCGACGTCCGTGCTATTGCGCATGATGTTGGTGCGACGGTGAAAGTCCGAAAACTCACGAACTGTGAAGCCCGGATCATGGGCGCAAACGACAGAGCGATTATTTCGGTCTCGGAGAATAGCGGAAAGCAGAGGCGCCGCTTTTCTGTGGCGCACGAACTCGGGCATTGGGAACTTCACCGCGGACGGCAGTTTGAGTGCGGCAAGGCGGACATCGATAATGCCGCCAACGACCCCCTCAATCCGGAGCGTCAGGCGGACAACTACGCGGCCGATCTTCTGATGCCGTGGTATCTCTTCGAGCCGTTACTCGGCCAAGCCAAGAAGGTTGATCTGCAATTGCTTGAGCATATGCACCGGACGTTCGACGTGAGCCCCGCCGCCACGGCGATACGGATTGTCGAAGCCAATGTCGAGCCGGTCATCGTTGCTTGTTATGGCCAGGACGGCAGGCACTGGTTCAGCCGAAGCAAGGACGTCCCCGACAGGTGGTTTCCCGTCGATACGCTCGACCCGGAATGTTATGCGGCAGATGTCGTCGCCGGCAAACGCGAGCGGACACACATGTCACCCATCGGCGCGGATGCGTGGTTCGATGCCGAGGGCATTAGAGATTACGAAGTGAAGGAACAGTCGATCAGGCTGGGCGACGGGACGGCACTCGTCATCCTCCGAATCACCGAGGACGCGATGCAGGCCGACCACGGTCGCCGCAGCTGGCCAGAACGGCAAAGCCATTGGTGAGCGACCTCGCTTGGCGCTGCTCCGAGGGGGGACGCTGCCGGGACGCTGAATGTCTGGCTATTGCCCTTGCCATCCTTCTGACAGCAGCCGCGATTGCATGGCCTCAATGGTAACCCCAGCGCGAGGCCAGGATTGGCATATTGAACCTCGTTCTGTGACGGATGCTGGACTAAAGCAGCAACGTGGGCATCGGGAGAGGCAGGACTGTTGCTAGGATTTTTCGCAGGCGCCAATGCCGGCCCCTTCATACTTTTTGGGAAGCTTTCAGTTGGTGACAACAAGATGTTGCAGACGCTCGTGCAAACCGTCTTATCGTTTGCAGCTAGACGCGGACACAATCGCCAACGCTCTCATCCGAGGCATCAAGCGGGTTGCCGCCGATGTGCGCGCGGGCTGAACGCTAGCCTAGATCGTTCGCACGCGCCGCGAGTGTGTCAGCCGAAGATCGCGCGAAGAGCAATTCAGTTGAGAGCAGCACTTTTGCCCTGAGTTGTTCTTTGCTAGGCTGCTCAGGACGCACCTTTAGTTTATGCCGACGATCTCGATAACTCCCCATACACCCGACCAATGTTGGACCTCCAGACCGGCCTATTTGCCGTCTCCGATATCCGTGGGTTCGATCTGCGCGGTCGACTCCTTCCAAGCTAGATAATACCGGTGCATGCATGTAGATGCCTCGGTGTGACGGCCTGAATGGTCACCGTCCTCAGAGTGATCCAGCCAGAACGGAGGCTTGGATAGCGCCGCTCGTCGCGGTTGGGTGTTTGACGTGCAATCGAGAAGGAGCAACTCGAAGGAGGCGGTGATGGACGGAAGCAGATTCCTGACTGCCGAAGAGGTTGCCGAGCGATATCGAGGCGGCATCTCCGTGGGTACGCTGCGAAACTGGCGAGCAATGCGTATTGGGCCATCGTTTTTGAAGATCGGTAAGGCCGTCCTTTATCCTGTCAGTGAGCTTGAGGCGTGGGATGAAAAGAATAGGGTGACCTGCCGTGCTTCAAGGCGCCTGATCGAAAGCGCGGATGACCGAGCGTGATGAGCACGTTGGTGCACGACGAACAGACCCCAATCGCCGGAACCAGAATTCGTCCGACCGGTCGTTTTGCTCATATTTTCAATTCGTTGGAAGATTGAGAAGTGAGATGCATAATCATCCCTCGGGTGACCCCAAACCGTCGCGCGAGGATATCGAGATGACCAAGGAAATTGCCAAAGCCGCCGGCGCCCTCGGCATCGCCATCCACGATCACCTGGTGATCGGGCGCAAGGGCCACGCGAGCTTTCGCAGCCTGGGGCTGCTGTGAGCCCGACGCGACGGGCGTCAACGGAGCCTGGTTGTGTCGTGGGCGAGTGCCTGTGCGGCACCGTTGGCTTCGAAATCGACGTGCCCGCCCGCTGGGCCTGGCACGACCATTCATCGGCAGGCCGGCGCGCTCACGGTGCCGCCTACGCCACTTACGTCGGCAGTTGGCGCAAGCGACTTCGAGTGACCAAGGGCGCCACCAAGATTCTACGCTACGAGGACAAGGCCACGGGAGCGTCGCGCAGCTTCTGCGGGCGCTGCGGCACACCGCTGTTCTACGAACGCGCCCGCGCGCCGCACATGGTGAACATCCCGCGCGCGCTTTTTCACGGCCGCACCGGACGCCAGCCGCTTTACCACGTCGGCATTTCGGAACTGCAGGACTGGACCTACACGGGCGAATCGCTCGTCCCGCTGAAGGGATTTCCCGGCGTCGTCTGGGAGCGCCCGAGGAAAAAGCGGATTCATAAAGACGTCGGCATGTTCTGAGGTGGTGAACGTCCTGCGTCTCGGCTATGGTTCCCTTTCGACAACAGAAAAGGGAGGCGTAGCTATGCGTAGTTCCCCCCATCAGTCGCGTCGAGATTTGCTTAAGCTTACCGTCTTGGGGGCCGCCGCTTCGGTGGCCGCGCCGTCGATCGTCCGGGCCGCCGGCAAGCCCTTGACGATGATGCACGAAAGCTCGTTCATCCCGCCGTTTGACGCCTTCTTCAAGAAAGACCTGGCGGCCGCCTATGAGAAGGCGACGGGCATCAAGGTGAACTACGACGTGGTGAGTGTCGGCGGTCTGCTGACGCGCGTCACCACCGCAGCCGAGAACGGCAGCGGCCCCGACCTGTCCACGGTCGGCTTCAACTGGGCCTTCCTGTTCGACGAGAAGCTCGTCGATGTGAGCGACATTGCCGCCGAGATCGGCAAGGAAAGCGGCGGCTGGTACGAGACGGCGCAGGAAGCCGTGGTGGTCAATGGCAAATGGAAGGCGATCCCGTATGCCAACATCGGCCAGTTGATGAACTGGCGCACCGACTGGTTCAAGCAGGCCGGCTACGACAAGTTCCCCGACACCTGGGACGAGCTCCTGGAGGCCGGAATCAAGCTCAAGAAGATGGGCCATCCGTTCGGCTTCGAGCTCGGTCACGGCTTCGGCGACAATCACGGCTGGCTCTATCCGCTGCTGTGGTCGTATGGCGGCCGCGAGGTCGAGGCGGACGGCAAGACCATCGTGATCGATTCCGACGAGACGGCGCGGGCCGTCGACTACTGCCGCCGGCTCTACAAGGAGACCATGCTCGAGGATTGCCTTGCCTGGACCGATGTCGGCAACAACAAGGCGTTCCTGTCGGAGCAGATCTCCTGCACCAACAACGCCGAGTCGATCCTGTGGGCGGCCAAGAAGGACTTCCCCGACATGGCCAAGGTGATCGACCAGTCGGAAAATCCGAAAGGCCCGAAGGGCCGCTTCCATATGCTCAATCCGCAGGCCCATGCGATCTTTTCCCATACCCCGGACAAGCAGGCGGCCAAGGACTTCCTGCGCTGGCTAATGGCGCCCAAGCAGCTTGGCCCGTGGTACGACATCGCGGCCACCTACTATCAGCCCTTCCTGCACGCCTACGACGACGCGCCGATGTGGAAGGTGGAGCCGCGCAACCTGCCTTACCGCGACGCGCTCAAGACCGCGCATCTGCCGGGCTGGCCCCAGCCGCTCAGCCGGGCGCAGTCCGAGACCATCGCGAAATTCGTCGTCATCGACATGTTCGCCAAGGCCTGTGCCGGCAAGTCGACCAAGGAAGTGATCGCTGACGCCAAGGTGCAGCTCACGCAGATCTACAAGACGGCGTAGGCGGATGACGGTGGAATCGCTCTCGCCGGCGCTGATGCGCCGGCGGCAAGCGTTCTCGCTTGGACGCTGGCTGGAGCGCGAGAGCGTGTTCAGCTGGCTGATGGTGGCGCTGCCGGTCGCCTTCCTGGTGGCGCTGGTCGGCTATCCTTTCTTCTACGGCATCTGGATCAGCCTGCAGAACCGACCGGTGGCGCAGCCGGGCGTGTTCATCGGCCTCGGCAATTTCATCGCCGATTGGCACGACCCCGTGTTCCGGCAGGTGGTGCTCAATACCTTCGTCTACACCATCGCAGCGACGCTCCTGAAAATGGTGGGCGGCCTGGGGCTCGCCCTGGTGATGAACCAGAACTTCCGCTTCAAGAACCTGACCCGCGCGCTGCTGCTGCTGCCGTTCATCGTGCCGACAGTGCTGTCGACCATCGCCTGGCAGTGGATCCTCGATCCCGCCTTCAGCGTGGTCAACTGGGTGCTGGTGCACACCGGCATCGCCGACCCCGGCCCGAGCTGGCTCGGCCATCCTCACCTCGCGATGTTCTCGCTCATCATGGTCAACACCTGGCGCGGCCTGCCGTTCTACGGCATCACCCTGCTCGCAGGCCTGCAAACCATCTCGCCGGAGCTTTACGAGGCGGCGACCATCGACGGCGCCGGCCGCTTCGGCCGCTTCCGCTACGTTACGCTGCCGTTGCTGAAGCCGATCATCTTCGTCGTCACCATGTTCTCGGTGATCTTCACCTTCTCCGACTTCCAGCTTGTCTATGTGATGACCCGCGGCGGACCGGCCAACGCCACTCACCTCTTTGCCACCTATGCCTTCGACATCGCCATGGGCGCCGGCCAGTTCGGCCAGGGCGCATCGATCGCACTTTCCATGGTGCCGCCGCTGGCACTGATCATCCTGGCCATGGCGATCTACATGCGGCCATCCAAATCATGAGGACCAGCTCATGAGGATCAGGCCATGACGGTCGACCGCCGCGGCTGGCGCATGCGCCTTCTGACGCTGTGGCTGCCGCTTGGCGTGTCGTTGCTGTTCGCGTTGTTCCCGTTCTACTGGATGGCAATCACGTCGCTGAAGTCGAACCAGGAACTCTATAACCGCAAGGTCATGCCGTTGATCGTGCATCACCCGACGCTGAAGCACTATGTCGACCTGCTCACCGAGACCGACTTCCTGCTCTGGACCTGGAACACTTTCGTGGTGTCTGTGACGTCGACGGCGATCTCGCTGGTGTTCGGCGCCATGCTGGCCTATCCGCTGGCGCGGATGCGCTTCGCCGGCGCGACGCTGGTGTCGTTCGCCATCGCCGCGACCTACCTGGTGCCGCAGCCGCTGCTGTTCGTGCCGCTCGCCGACCTGATCAACCGGCTCGGCCTCGGCGACACGCTGACCTCGGTGATCCTGACCTATCCGACGTTGCTGATCCCGTTCTGCGCCTGGCTGCTGATGGGCTATTTCCGCACCGTGCCGATCGAACTCGAGGATGCCGCCCGGATCGACGGCGCCAGCCGGCTGCAGACCCTGGTCAAGATCGTCCTGCCGCTATGTGGCCCGGGCTTCATCTCGGCCGGGATTTTCGCCTTCACGCTGGCGCAGAACGAATTCCTCTACGCGCTGATCTTTCTGACCAAGACCGAGGTGCGCACGGTGCCGGTCGGCGCCATCTCCGAGCTGGTGCGCGGCGACGTGTTCTACTGGGGCCAGCTGATGGCGGCGGCGCTGCTCGGCTCGATTCCCGTAGCGATCATCTATTCGTTCTTCGTCGAGCACTACGTCGCGGGACTGACCGCCGGCTCGGTCAAGGGCTGAGCGGCATTCCCGGTCGAGAGCCTCAGCCGCGATCGGCGTGACCGTCGTCGACATGCCCGGGAAAACGTCCCGCAGGCACCCGGAGTTGCGCTATAATCGAGACATGGCAGGAAAGATCTATATCGGCATCGGCGGCTGGACCTTCGAACCGTGGCGCGGCGTCTTCTATCCCGACGACCTGACGCAGAAGCGCGAGCTGGAGTACGCTAGCCGCAAGCTCACCTCGATCGAGATCAACGGCACCTATTATTCGTCGTTCAAGCCCGCGAGCTGGGCCAAGTGGAAGAGCGAGACGCCGGACGGCTTCGTCTTCGCCATGAAGGCCTCGCGCTTCTGCACCAACCGCCGCGTGCTGGCCGACGCGGGCGAGTCGGTCCTGCGTTACGTGACGCAAGGCTTGGTCGAGCTCGGCAATCGCCTCGGCCCGATCAACTGGCAGTTCATGGCGACCAAGAAATTCGACCCCGAGGATATCGCTGCGTTCCTGAAGCTACTGCCGCGCGAGGCGGGCAAGCTGCCCTTGCGCCACGCGCTCGAGGTCCGGCACGACAGCTTCAAGGACAAGCGCTTCTACGATCTCTGCCGCAAGCACAACGTGGCGATCGTCTATGCCCACGACACCGACTTCCCCGAGATCGACGAGCCGACCGCCGACTTCACCTACGCCCGCCTGATGAAGAGCGAGGACAAGGTGAAGACCGGCTACAAGCCCGCCGACCTGGACAAATGGGCCAAGAAAACCAAGGCCTGGGCCAAGAAAGGCGACGCCTTCGTCTACTTCATCTCGGGCGCCAAGGTGCGCAATCCGGCCGCGGCCCAGGCATTGATCGAAAGAGTCTGACGCGTGCAGCCCTTCCCCGCAGGATTCGAGGTCACGGATATCGCCGTCGACGGCGTCACCATTCACGCGCGCGTGGGCGGCCAGGGACCGGCGGTGTTGCTGCTACACGGCTTCGCCGATACCGGCGACATGTGGGCGCCGTTGGCGGCGCAGCTTGCCGCGACCCACACCGTGATCGTTCCCGACCTTCGGGGCATGGGCTTCTCGTCGCAACCCGGGAAGGGCTACGACAAGAAGACCCAGGCCCGGGACATGGCGCATCTCCTCGAGGCACTGAAGATCGAGAAGACAGCACTGGTCACCCACGATATCGGCAACATGGTGGGCTACGCCCTGGCCGCGCAGTTCTCTGAAAAGATCGCGCGCTGGATCGTCATGGATGCGCCGCTTCCCGGTATCGGGCCGTGGGACGAGATCCTCAAGAGCCCGTTGCTCTGGCACTTCAACTTCCGCGGTCCCGACGTCGAACGCCTGGTCGCCGGCCGCGAGCGCATCTATCTCGATCGTTTCTACAACGAGCTTTCCGCCACACCCGCCTCGATCGACGAGGCCACCCGGCGCCATTACGCCCAGATCTATGCGCGGCCCGGCAACATGCATTGCGCATTCGAGCAGTTCGCCGCCTTTGGTCAGGACGCGGTCGACAACAGGGCCTTCGCCGCCACGGCCAAGCTCTCGATGCCGGTGTTGGCGATCGGCGCCGACAAGTCGTTCGGGACGGCCCAGGCCGATGTGCTGCGGCTCGTTGCGAGCGACGTGACCGGCAAGGTCATCGCCAATTCCGGCCATTGGCTGATGGAAGAGCAGCCGGCCGCGACCATGGCCGCGATTGCGGCTTTCCTGACAAAGTAACTGCCATCCCCTTGACTCCCGGGCCGGTCGGCTCAATAGTTAACACTATGGTTAACTATCAAGCCTCCGCCCTCGACCGCATCTTCGCCGCCCTCGCCGACCCGACCCGGCGCGCCTTGCTGGCGCGACTGGAGGAGGAGGAGCAGGACAGCCTCACCATCAGCGAACTGGCCAAGCCGTTCCCGGTGTCGCTGCCCGCGATCATGAAGCACCTCGACGTGCTCGGCGATGCCGGCCTGATCCAGCGCACCAAGACCGGGCGCAGCGTCGCCTGCCAACTGACCCCGGCGCCGATGGAGCAAGCGATGGAGTGGCTCGCGCGATACGAACGCTACTGGACGGAACAGCTCGACCGTCTCGCCGCCTTTCTGGAGAAGGACCCATGGCCAGCAAGCCCAGCCTCACCCTCAAGCGCCGACTCAAGGCCGCGCCGGAAAAAGTCTACGAAGCCTGGACGCAGCCGGCGCAAATGATGCGCTGGTGGGGCGGCACCAACGAGGCCTCCCGCACCGCCGAGACCGACCTCCGGGTCGGCGGCCACTTCCACGTCGGCTTCAAGGGCGACAACGGCGAGAAGCACGATGTGAGCGGCACCTACAAGGAAGTCGTGCCCAACCGCCGGCTGGTCTTCAGCTGGGCCTGGCGCACCACGCCCGAGCGCGAGTCGCAGGTGACGATCGACATCAAGCCCGACGCCGCCGGCTCGATCCTGACGCTGACGCACGAGCAGTTCTTCAGCGAGAAGGCGCGCGACGACCACGCGCAGGGCTGGAACTTCGGCCTCGACCAGCTCGAAAGGCTGTTCCCATGAACCTCGATTTCTATCGCACGCCGGTCGACTTCAGCCTCGCCGGCCGCCATGCCAGGCTGTTCGATAGCCTGCCGCGCGACATCGCGAGCCTCGCCACGGTGGTGCAGGGTCTGCTGATCCACGAGCACATGACCGGCGCCTACGGCGTCGCGCTACCGCCCGAACGTCGCAGCGAGTCGCACGTCCGCCCCGTCGAGGCCGTACTGGGCGCCATCGCCGCCCACGATCCGCGGCCGCTGTCGGCGCCGCGCGAGGCGAAGGACCGCTATGTCTGCGTCTGCCGCTCCTTCACCCTGCTGTTCGTCGCCATCCTGCGCCACCAGGGCGTGCCGGCGCGGGCGCGCTGCGGCTTCGGGGCCTACTTCGAGAAGGGCAAGTTCTACGACCATTGGGTCGCCGAATACTGGAACACCGCCGAGAAGCGCTGGGTGATGGTCGACTCCCAGGTCGACGATCGCCAGCGCAAGATGTTCGGCGTCACCATCGATACGCTCGACGTGGCGCGCGATCAGTTCCTGGTCGCGGGCGACGCCTGGAAGCTCTGCCGCGCCGGCAAGGAGGATGCGCAGAACTTCGGCATCCTCGACATGCACGGCCTGTGGTTCATCGCCAGCAACATCGTGCGCGACGTGGCCGCCCTCAACAATCGCGAAATGCTGCCGTGGGATGTGTGGGGATGCATGCGACTCGCCGACAACGAGCTCGACACCGGCTTCTTCGACCGGCTGGCCGGGCTGACGCACGCGCCCGACCGGCATTTCGCCGAGCTGCGCGCGCTCTACACCGACCCCCGGATCGCCGTGCCGACCATCGTGTTCAACGCCGTGCTCAACCGGGCCGAGGCCGCCTGACCGAAGGAGGATGCCATGGACGCCCACACGATCGTCTCGCGCGAGGAATGGACCGCCGCCCGCAAGGCGCTGCTGGCCAAGGAGAAGGCGCTGCTGAAGGCGCAGGACGCGCTGTCGGCCGAGCGTCGCGCCCTGCCGTGGGTCAAGGTCGAGAAGGCCTACGTCTTCGACGGGCCGGACGGCAGGCAGACGCTGGCCGATCTGTTCGACGGCCGCAGCCAGCTCCTGATCAAGCACTTCATGATGGGGCCGGACTGGGAACAGGGCTGCCTCGGCTGCTCGTTCGGCGCCGACAGCATGTCGGGATCGCTGGTCCACCTGGTCAACCACGACGTCATGGTGGTCGCCGTGTCGCGCGCGCCCTACCCGAGGATCAAGGCCTTCCACGACCGCATGGGCTGGCCGTTCAAGTGGGTGTCGTCGTTCGGCTCGGACTTCAACTACGACTTCCACGTCTCCTTCACCAAGGAGGACGAGGCGCGCGGCAAGGCCTACTACAATTACGAGATGCGCGACTACATGAGCGACGAGCTGCCCGGTGTCAGCGTCTTCTTCAGGGACGAGGCAGGCGAGGTCCTCCACACCTACTCGACCTTCGCGCGCGGCGCCGACCAGCTCGGCAGCGCCTACAGCCTGCTCGACCTCACGCCCCGGGGCCGCAACGAGCCGCCGGGCGGAAATCTCGGCTCGTGGGTGCGCTATCACGACCAATACGAGGGAAAAACAGGGTCTTCCTGCTGCCATTCCTGAGTTGTAGGCTTGGCTGTCCGTAGAGGAGAAAGCCATGCCCGCACTCTCGCTCGATCATTGGAATGTCTACTGCAAGGACCTCAAGGCGACGGTCAAATTCTACGAGAAGTACGTCGGCCTGAAGGATGGCGACCGGCCACCGTTCAATTTCCCCGGCGCCTGGCTCTATGCCGGCGACAAGGCCGTCCTGCATCTGATCTCCGAAAGCGGCCGCAAGGACCACGGCAGCGGCGCCATTGACCATGTCGCCATCAACTGCGCCGACATCCGCGCCACGCTCGACCAGATCAAGAAGGACAAGGTGCCGTTCGAGGTCCGCAAGGTCCCGGCGCGGCCGCTGCAGCAGGTCTTCGTGCACGATCCCGACGGCGTGATGATCGAGCTCAATTTCTGGCACGAGGACGACGTCAAGGAGCTGAAGGGCTTCGACGCGATGACCAGCAAGGCCGGCGCCCGCAAGGAAAAGGGCCTGGCGACCGCCAAGTAGTCAGTCGAACGTCGGCGTGGCCTCGAGCCACGCCCGATATGCGGCCGGCAGGAGATCGCGGCCGGCCAGCAGGTGGCCGAGATACTCGCGCGTCGGTCGCAGCCCCTCGCCCACCCTCAAGGCGACATAGGCGATCGCCTCGATCGGCCGACCCGTGTCGGCACGCACGACCGGCAGGGTGCGGCGCTCGTAATGGCCGCTCGCCACGCCTTCCCATTTGTCGAGCACGTCGAAACCCGCATCGGGCAGCGCGTTCAGCGTGCCGTGCACGATCGCGCCCGGCGTCACGACGATGTTGCCGACGCCGGCCCCGTCGGGCGCCCTCGCGATCTTGTTGAAGGCGAGCTGCCAGCCGTCGAGGCGGCCGCCGATGCGCTCGCCCATCGCAACGCCCTCCCGGGCCAGCCGCCCGTCGAGCAGGCGTGCGCGGTTCATGTTCGAGCCGTAGGCGAAATACCACGTCATGCCCGCCGCCATACCCGCACCTTCTCGTCGTCGCCCCGGCCCCCGATCGGCCGAAGGTAGCCCGCTTTGCACCGGACATGCTAGGAAGCCGCCATGCAGATGGCCGGGATCACGCGGGAATTGCAGGGCATGGCAGCCAACCTGGCGCTGCGCATGCCGATCTCCTGGATCAACATCCTGGCCGGCCCCTCGGTCACGGTCGACGGCCGCACGCTCGATAGCCGCACCCAGTGGTTCCTCCAGCTCCTCGCCCGCAGCGGCCGCAAACCGCTCTCCGAGATCGGCATCGCCGAGGCGCGCAGCGAATTCGACGCCTTCCAGACCATCATGGGCGGCCGGCCCGCGCCGGTCGGCGAGATCGTCGACCGCGTCGTCGATGGCCCGGCCGGCCGGCTGCGCGTGCGGATCTACCGGCCCGCCGGCTCGGTGTCGCGCCTGCTGCCGGCGATTCTCTACTTCCACGGCGGCGGCTGGGCGATCGGCAGCCTCGAGGGCTACGACCTGCCCTGCCGCTTCTTCTGTGCCCGCAGCGGCTGCGCCGTCGTGGCGATCGACTATCGCCTGGTGCCCGAGCACAAATTCCCGGCCGCAGTCGACGACGCAGTCGCGGCCTTCCGCTGGCTCGCCGCCGGCGCCATCGACCTCGGCATCGACCCAGCCCGCATCGTCGTCGCGGGCGATTCGACCGGCGGCACGCTGGCCGCCGTGGTCGCCCAGGAGACGCGCGGGGCGCCGCAACCGCCCTGCCTGCAGTGGCTGATCTATCCCGCCACCGACCTCGCCGGCCGCACCCACAGCCACGAGAGCTGCGGCAAGGGCTTCTTGCTCACCAGCGCGGACATGGAATGGTTCCTCGGCCTCTATCTCGCCGATCCGGCGGCCGCGAACGATCCGCGGGCCTCGCCGCTGCGCGCCGAGGATCTCTCGGGCCTGCCGCCGGCGCTGGTGTTCACCGCCGGCTTCGATCCGTTGCGCGACGAGGGCCAGGCCTATGCCGAGCGGCTGGCCGCGGCCGGCGTCAAGACCGTGCACCGCGAGTTCGATTCACTGATCCACGGCTTCATCGGCATGCGCGGCGCGCTCCAGGGGGCGGCCCGCGCGATGGACGAGATGGTTGCGGGACTGCGCCACGAACTGGCACGATTGGGACATTGAAATGAGCGACCAGGCGGCAATCGGCGCGGCGGGCGAGCGGCCCGGCCGGCGCGAGCAGAACAAGGCGGAGAACCGCGCGGCGCTGCTCAAGGCGGCCCGCACGGTGTTCGCCGATATCGGCTATGGCGCGGCGGGCGTGCGTGACATCGTGCGCCGCACCGACCTCGCCTCGGGCACCTTCTACAACTACTTCAAGGACAAGGAAGAGGTCTTCGGCGCCGTCATCGCCGAACTCAGCACCGAGCTGCTCGAGCGCCACCGCCACGGCAGGGTCAAGGCGAAGACGGCGGAGGAGTTCTTCCGCGCCCACTGCTCGGTCTACATGAACTTCGTCGCCGCCGATCCCGAAATTCTGGCGTTCGGCCGCAACAACGTCGCCGCCGTCCGCAACCTGTTCGACAAGCCCGAGCTGCGCGACCTCGCCGACGCGCTGAACGAGGACATCCGCGTCGCCATCTCGCGCGGCGTGCTGCCCAATGTCGATCCGGGCTACCTGATCGCGACCCTGTCGGGCGTGGTGTTCGAGATCTCCGTCGTCATGACCGCGCGCACCCCGGTCAATCCCGAAGAGGCCGCCGACTTCGCCACGCGCATCCTGATCGGCGGCATCGCCAACGTGCCGCGCCGCAGCGCGCCACCCAAGGCTCAGTGACCCTGGACGCCGAGCAGCAATAGTGCCGCCGACAGGGTGAAGATGCTGGCCGCCGTCGACACGACCACGGCATTGGTCGCCAGCCCCACGCCCGTCCGATAGAGCTGCGCCACCAGGTAGACATTGGCGCCGGCGGGCAACGCGGCATTCAGGGTCGCCACCGTGAGCCACAGCGGATCGAGGCGGAAGAGGTAGCGGCCGGCGCACCACACGACCAGCGGCAGCACGATCAGCTTGAACAGGCTGGTGATGCCGGCGAACTGCCAGTGCTCCTTGAGGCCGACGTGGGCCAGCGACGCGCCGGCCATGATCAGGCCGCACGGCGGCGCCGCGGTGGCCAGCGCCTGCAGCACGCGGTCGACCGCGACCGGCGTGGCGAGGCCCGGCACGAAGGCGGTGATCTCCGACCAGGCAAGGCCCGCAAAGATCGACGGGATCACCGGATGCTTCAGCATCGCCAGCGCCGCGCGGCCGAGCTTGCGCAGCAGGCCGGTGCGCGCGCCGCCCTGCTGGCCGATCTCCATCAGGAAAGACGACAATGTCAGCAGCAGCAGCGAGTTCACGCTGATGATCATCAGCAGCGGCACCAGCCCGGCCGCGCCGAAGGCGTAGGAGATGAAGGGGATGCCGATGCCGACGCCGTTGGAGAAGACGGCCGAGAGGCCGAACACGGTGCTGTCGCCCAGCCGCATGCCCATCGTGCGCCCGAGCGCGATGACGATGACATAGAGCAGCAGCGCCGAGCCGAAGAAGACGACCAGGATGTCGGGCGACAGCGCCTCGACCCGCACCTTCGACATCGAGCGGAAGAGCAACGCCGGGAACAGCGCGTAGAAGGTGACATTGGTGAGCCCGCGCAGGCCCTCGGGCGTCAGCAGCCTGGTGCGCCCGATCGCCCAGCCGACCGCCACCGTGCCGAACACCGGCACGATGATATCGAGGATGGCATTCATGTCGCCGCCGCAGCGGCTCTTACGCCGCCATCGCGAGGTTGCTGTAGCGCGTCAGATGATGCTGCTGGTTGCCGAACATCAGGTCGATCATGGTCAGGCGCTTGAAGTAGTGGCTGACCGAGAGCTCGTCGGTGACGCCCATGCCGCCGTGCATCTGGACCGCGCTCTGGCCGCAGAACTTGCCCGACTTGCCGATCTGGACCTTGGCCCCGGAGGCCGCCTTGTGGCGCACGATCGCGTCCTTGTCGTCGATCTTGAGCGAAGCCATCAGGGTCATCGAGCGCGCTTCCTGAGCGTTGGTGAAGCAGTCGACCATGCGGTGCTGCAGCACCTGGAACTTGCCGATCGCCACGCCGAACTGCTTGCGGGTCTTGATGTATTCGAGCGTGGCGGCATTGATCGCATCCATGCAGCCGGTGGCCTCGGCGCACAGCGCCACGATGGCGCGGTCCACGGCGTCATCGACGACCGGGAAGCCGCCGTCGACCTTGCCGAGAACGGCATCGGCGCCGACCGAGACCTTGTCGAAGGTAATTTCCGACGCGCGCTGCGCATCCTGAGTGGGATAGTCGCGACGGGTGATGCCCTTGGCCTTGACGTCGATGAGGAAGAGCGTCAGGCCCTTCTCCTCGCGCGCGGCACCCGCGGTGCGCGCCAGCACGATGATCGTGTCGGCAGAGGCGGCGTTGTAGACCACGCCCTTGTGGCCCGACAGCGACCAGCCGTTGCCTTCCTTGGTGGCCTTGAGCGACACGTCCGCGAGGTTGTAGCGGCTCTGGCGCTCGAGCCAGGCCAGCGCGAACTGCTTCTTGCCCTCGATCATCGGCGCCAGCAGCGCCTCCTTTTGCGCCGCCGTGCCCGCCGCGGCGATCATGCCGCCGCCCAGCACCACGGTCGGCAGGAACGGCTCGAGCACCAGGCCTTTGCCGAACTGCTCCATGACGATCATCGTGCCGATCGGGCCGAAGCCGATGCCGCCGTCCTCCTCGGAGAAGGGAATGGCGAGCCAGCCGAGTTCGGCGAACTGCGCCCAGTTCTCGGGCAGCCAGCCGCGCTCGCTCGCGGCGATCTTCTTGCGGTTCTCGAACGCGTACTTGTCGCGCACGAAGCGCTCGACGCCTTCCTGCAGCTGCTTCTGCTCGTCGGACAGGGACAGGTCCATCTTCTTCCTCCAGATCTCCGGTGTCTTATAGCCCGAGGATGGCCTTGGACACGATGTTCTTCTGCACTTCGGTGCTGCCGCCGTAGATGGTGGTCTTGCGCATGTTGAAGTAGCGCGGGGCGGCAGGCGGCGCGTGGTCGGGACCGACCGGCGTCTCGTTGGTATCGTGGAACAGCATGCCGGGCTGATAGGGCGCGGCGTACTCGCCGACCGCCTCCATGGCCAGTTCGGCGATGCGCTGCTGGATCTCCGAGCCGCGCACCTTGAGCGTCGAGACCTCGGGGCCCGGCTGACCGCCCAGCGCCATGGCCGACAAGGCACGCAGCTCGCTCATCTCGAGCGCCTGCACCTGCAAGTCGACGTCGGCAATCTTTTCGGCAAGCGACGGGTCGCCTCTCAGCGAATCAATGGCCAACTCACGCAGCGAGCGCACGCCGCGCTTGGACGCCGGCACCTCGGCAATGCCGAGACGTTCATTGGCCAGCAGGAACTTGGCGCAGGTCCAGCCCTCGTTCTCCTTGCCGATGCAGTTGGCGACGGGCACGCGCACATTGTCCAGGAACACGTCGTTCACGTGATGGGCGCCGTCGAGCATGATGATTGGCCGCACCGTGACACCGGGCGTCTTCATGTCGATCAGCAGGAAGGAGATGCCCTCCTGCGGCTTGGCGTCGGGATTGGTGCGCACCAGGCAGAAGATCCAGTCGCCCCAGTGGGCGAAGGACGTCCAGGTCTTCTGGCCGTTCACGATGTAATGGTCGCCCGCGGAGTCAGTGGCCCGCACGGCACGCGTGCGCAGGCTGGCGAGATCGGAGCCGGCGCCCGGCTCGGAATAGCCCTGGCACCACGACACATCGGAGCTGCGGATGCCGGGCAGGAAGCGTTCCTTCTGCTCGTCGGTGCCGAAGGTGTAGATCACCGGCCCGACCATCTTCACGCCAAACGGGATGATGCGCGGCGCACCTTCTTCCGCCAGCACGTTCTCGAACAGGAAGCGCTGCGTCACGTCCCAGCCCGGGCCGCCGAACTTCTTGGGCCAGGTGTAAGTGAGCCAGCCCTTCCTGCCGAGCGCCTGCTGCCAGACCATGTGGTCGTTCTTGTCGTAGTGCTTGCCCGAGAAGGTCTTCCCGCGCGTCGTAGGCGACAGGTTTTTCCGCGCGAAGTCCCGGACCTCGTCGGCGAACGCCTTGTGTTCGGGTTTTAAGGCAAGGTCCATCCTACAGTCCCAGCACCATCTTGGAGATGATGCCCTTCTGGATCTCGTTGCTGCCGCCGTAGATCGTGGTCTTGCGCGTGTTGAAGTAGCGCGGCGCCGCCAGATGCGCGTACTCCGGCCCGACCGGCGCCTCGTTGGTGCCCTGCCACAGCAGGCCCGGCAGATAGGGCGCCGCGTACTCGCCGACCGCTTCCATCGTGAGCTCGGTGATGCGCTGCTGGATCTCCGAGCCGCGGATCTTGAGGCCGGATACTTCCGCGCCGGGCTGGCCACCCTGCGCCATCTGCGACAGCACACGCAGCTCGGTGTACTCGAGCGCCGTTACCTGGATCTCGAGGTCGGCGATCTTTTCGGCGAAGGCCTGGTTCTCGATCAGCGGGCGGCCATTGTCCTGTTCGGCGCGCGCGATGTCTTTCAGCGCCGCGACGCCGCGCTTGGACTGCGGCACGGCGGCGATGCCCAGACGCTCGTTGGCCAACAGGAACTTGGCACAGGTCCAGCCCTCGTTCTCCTTGCCGACCAAGTTCTCGAGCGGGACCTTGACGTTGTCGAAGAAAATCTCGTTCACCTCGTGGCCGCCATCCATCATGATGATCGGCTTCACCGTGATGCCCGGCGTTTTCATGTCGATCAGCAGGAACGAGATGCCTTCCTGCGGCTTGGACTTCGAATCGGTGCGCACGAGGCAGAAGATCCAGTCGGCCCACTGCCCCATCGTGTTCCAGGTCTTCGACCCGTTGACGATGTAGTGGTCGCCTTCCTTCTCCGCCTTGGTACGCAGCGACGCGAGGTCGGAGCCCGAGCCCGGCTCGGAATAGCCCTGGCACCACCACACGGTGCTCTCGCGGATCGCCGGCAGGTACTTCTGCTTCTGCTCGTCGTTGCCGAAGGTGTAGATCACCGGCCCGACCATCTTGGAGCCGAACGGGATGATGCCCGGCGCGTATTCCTCGGCGCAGATGTTCTCGAAGATGTAGCGCTCGGCCGGCGTGAAGCCCGGGCCGCCGTGCTTCCTGGGCCACGTGTAGACCAGCCAGCCTTTCTTGCCGAGCGCCTGCTGCCAGCGCATGTAGTCGTCGCGGCCGAGGTGCTTGCCGTTCTTCACCTTGTCGCGCACGTCGGCCGGCAGGTTGGCCTTCACGAAGGCGCGCACGTCGGCGGCGAATTTCTGCTCTTCAGGCGTGAAAGCGAGGTCCATGAAACCCTCCCGGGCCGGCGTTTTAGGCCAGCAATTTCAATCGGCCCGGAGTTTAGCGGCGAGCCTCCGCAGGACAAGCGCCACCATGCCGGATTGCGGCTGGCGGCGCCGCGAAGCGGAACAGGTTTACGTAGGTTTTTCCACCCGCTTCGGGCGTCACGCAGGCACGATCAGGGTCCTGTCGGCCTTGAGCTTCTCGATCTCAGTGTCGCTCAAGCCCGCCTCGCGCAGCACTTCGACACCGTCGCCGCCCAGGCGCGGTGCATGGTGGCGGAACTCGACCTTGGTCTTCTCGAAGTCGAGCGGGCTGGCGAAGGTCTTGATCGGTCCTTCGCTGGGATGCTCGCGCTCGGCGAAGAAGCCGGTCGCCACGAGGTGCGGATCCTCGAGCAGCTGCTCCATCGAGTGCACCGGCATGGCGGGAATGTCGGCCTTGTCGAAGGCGTCCAGCCACTCCGCCGTCGTGCGGTCCTTCAACAGCGAGTCGAGTACCTGGTAGAGTTCGCTGAAGTGCCTGGGCCGCACCGTGCGGTCGCAGAAACGCGGATCCTTGGCGAGATCGGGCCGATCGACGATCTCGAAGAACGTCACCCAGTGCGCGTCGGTGTAGGGCAGCGCGCAGATGTAGCCGTCCCTGGTGGGGAACGGATGGCGGTACTTGTTGATGATGCGGTCATAACCCATGGCGCCGCGCTCCGGCGTCCAGGTGGCGCCGAACAGATGCTCGGTCAGCCAGAACGAGGCCAGCGTCTCGAGCATCGGCACCTCGATCATCTGGCCCTCGCCCGTGCACTTGCGATGGTAGAGCGCGCCCAGCACGGCGATGCAGAGATGAAGCCCCGTCGTCTTGTCGGCGATCAGGCTCGGCATGAACCTGGGCGCCTCGCCGTCGACCCGGCTCTGCAGCGACGCCGCCCCCGACACGCCCTGCACCAGGTCGTCGAAGGCGGGCTTGTGGCCGTACGGCCCCTTGCGCGCATAGCCCAGCGAGTAAGCGTAGACGATCGAGGGATTGATCTTCTTGAGATCCTCGTAGCCCAACCCCAGCCGCTCGATCGCGGCGGGCCGGCTGTTGTGGATGAACAGGTCGGCGCCCTTGATCATGTCCTTCAGGATCTCGACCGCGCGCGGCTTCTTGAGGTCGAGGCAGAGCGAGCGCTTGTTGCGGTTGGCCGCCATGTAGATCGGGCCCATGTTCTTATCGCGGCCCATCGATCCGCCCGACAGGCGCAGCAGGTCGCCCTCCGGCGGCTCGACCTTGATCACGTCGGCGCCCATGTCGGCCAGATGCTGCGTAGCGAACGGGCCCAGCAGAACCGCCGTCAGATCGATCACCTTCACGCCCGCGAGCGGTCCCGGCATTTCCTCACCACCTTTTTGTTGCCGCGACCGTGCCACCGGCGGGAGCGAAATGGTAGTCCTAGCCCGCGAAACACGAGGAATGCGTATGCCCGGAGCGTTGGACGGCCTGCTGGTGGTGAGCGTCGAACAGGCGGTCGCCGCCCCCTATTGCTCGGCGCGGCTGGCCGACGCCGGCGCGCGCGTGCTGAAGATCGAGCGGCCCGAGGGCGATTTTGCGCGCGGCTACGATTCCTACGTCCACGGCTGGTCGAGCTACTTCGTCTGGCTCAATCGCGGCAAGCAGTCGGTCGCGCTCGACTTCAAGAAGAAAGAGGACTTCGACCTCCTTCAGCGCCTCATCGGCAAGGCCGACGTGCTGATCCAGAACCTGGCGCCGGGTGCCGCCCAGCGCGCAGGCTTCGGCTCGGCCGACATGCGCGCGAAGAACAAGCGCCTGATCACCGTCGACATCTCGGGCTACGGCGACCACGGCCCCTACAAGGACCGCCGCGCCTACGACCTGCTGGTCCAGGCCGAGAGCGGCATGGCCTCGATCACCGGCACCGAGCATGCGCCGGGCCGCATCGGCGTGTCGGCGACCGACGTCGGCACCGGCATGTATGCCCATGCCGGCGTCCTCGAAGCGCTGATCGCGCGCGGCAAGACCGGTGAAGGCCGCACGCTCTCGGTGTCGCTGTTCTCGGCGATGGCCGAGTGGATGACGGTGCCGCTGCTGGCCAAGGAATATGCCGGCTACGACTGGCCGCGGCTCGGACTCACCCATCCGATGATCGCACCCTATGGCGTCTATCCCAGCGCCGACAAGGTGCCGTTGCTGATCTCGATCCAGAACGACCGCGAGTTTACGCGGCTGTGCGAGGGCGTGCTCGACCAGCCGGGCCTCGACAAGGATCCAAACTTCGCCACCAACAAGGCGCGCAACGCACGGCGCGACGAGACCAACAGGATCGTGGCCGACAGCTTTGCCGCACAGAGCTTCGAACAACTTTCGGCCAAGCTCGACGCCGCGCAGATCGCCTGGGCGCGCGTCAGTTCGGTCGGCGATCTTTCGAAGCATCCGCAGGTCAGGCGCATGAGCTTCGCCTCGCCCAAGGGTGAGGTCTCGATCCCCGCGCTCGCAGCGTCCTGGCCCGGCCAGGCCGAGCGGCTGGGCGACGTGCCGACGATCGGCCAGCACACCGAGCAGGTCCGGCGCGAGTTCGCCGCCTGATGAATCTCGCGCCATGAACGGGGCCATCGAGCGCGCGCGCCTCGCGGCCTTCGGCACGGCGTACTTCTTCGCCGCCGGCGCCTTCATGAGTTACTGGCCGGTGTGGCTGCGCGACCGCGGCATCACCGACGCCGAGATCGGCACGCTGTTCATGACGCGCCAGCTCGTCGGCGTGGCGGCGATGCTGGCCATGGGCTTCGCCGCCCACAAGCTCGGCCGGCTGCGTGGGCTGCTGTTCGGCCTGTCGCTCGCCGGCGCGGTAATGATGGGCGGCTACCAGCTCTCCTACACGTTCGTGGCGCTGCTGCTGGTCGGCCTGATCTGGGGCATGGTGTGGTCGCCCATCATGGCGCTCTACGACGGCGTGTTGGTGAACGAAGTGCGGCGACGCGGCCTGGTCTACGGCCGGGTCCGCATGTGGGGCTCGGTCGCCTTCATTTTCGGCACCTTCCTCACCGGTGTCGCGGTCGACCGCTACGGCCCTCCCTCGGTGCTGTTCGTCGGCCTCGCCGGCGTCGTCCTGCTGGTGCCCTTCGCGCTCCTGCTGCCGAAGGCCGAGCCGCGCGAGCCCGGCGCCGCGAAACACGCGCCGTTCGGCCTGCTCGACTTGCTCAAGAGCAAGCCCTTCCTGCTGTTCATGATCGCCGCCGGCTTCTGCCAGTCGAGCCACGCCGTGCTGTACAGCTTCGGCACGCTGACCTGGCGCGCGGCGGGCATCGACGACGTGACCATCAGCCTGCTGTGGGGCGAGAGCGTCGCCGTCGAGATCCTGATGATGCTGGTGAGCGGCTGGCTGCTGCAGCGCATCGGCGTCTGCGGCCTGATCGGGCTGGGACTGGCGTGCGGCATCGTGCGCTGGACCGGCATGGCCTTCACCAACGACCTGCCGGTTCTCGTGGTGCTGCAGGCGCTGCACGCCGGCACCTTCGCCGCCTGCCACCTGGGCGCCATGGCCTTTATCCAGCGCGCGCTGCCCGCATCAGGCGTGGCGCTGGGCCAAAGCATCTATTACGCGCTCGGCACCGGCGCCACGCAGGCGGTGATCTACCAGTTTGCCGGTATTCTTTACTCCCGGTACGGCCAGCAGGCCTTCCTCGGCATGACGGTGATCAGCGCCGTGGGGCTGGTGTGCATCGTGATGCTGAGTCGAATCTGGACGGGCGACATGCTTGTTGCCCGACCCGTGTCAGCCCGGGCGTAGCGAGGGACCCTTCCTCGTTCGTTGCGAATTCCGTTGACTAACATTGCGTAATACGCTATATATTCGCAATGATACGGAACCACTTCCTTGAGCGTGATTTGGAACGCTCCCTCGCCGGCCGATTGCCTCCGGCACCGATCGAAGAGGGCGCGCGGCGTTCACGAAAGTTTCGTGAGGCCGCCCGAAACGCTCGTGAAGTCGAGGCCAAGCGCCTGAAGGGAAAGGCAAACTCCTCCCGGTCGCGGGAATTTCACGAGAAAAATTTTCGACATGACGCCGCCACCGCCGGCGGGGGGTCGAAGGGCCCCGGGGTGCCCCCTTCCCATTATTTTTCCATTTGTTTAACGGGAACGGCCGCGGGCGGTGACCGGCCAGATCTCGACCAAGGTGTCGCCCTTCACGAGGTGATAGGCCTCGTAGAGGTTGACCGTCGGATCGCAGTGCGGCGGCGTCAGGATCACCTGCTCGCCGTGGCCCGGCGGGGACTTGCCCTCGGGCGCGATCACCGCGAGATGCTCGTCGCCCATGAAGCGTGTCGTGGCGCCGGCGACGGCGCCGCTCAGGATCATCGGCGGGCCTTTCTCGGTCGCCATCGCCTTCAGGCCGGCATCGACCGTCACCATGCCGGCGGTGTTGGCGCTGACGACGCGCGCGTCGATCTGCAGGGCCTGCTCGAAGGTCGGCTTGTCGAGGCCGCGCAGGTCGCAGACGTTGTAGTCATGGTCCATGAACACGTAGGACCCGACCTGCAACTCGGTGAAGACGCCGAGCTTGGCGTCGATGAAGTGCGTGCCGGTGCCCGAGCCGGTGACGATGCCGGGCTTCAGCCCGGCCGCCACGAGCTTGTCGACGATGCCCTTCAGGTAGGCGGTGCGCTCCTCGATCTTCTCCTTGCGCTCCTTGAAGTCGATGATGTGCTGGTGGCTGCCGCAATAGAACTGCACGCCCGCGTACCTGAGCGACTTCAGGCCGACCACTTTCTTCACCAGCTCGACCACACCGTCGGGCGTGGTGACGCCGGTGCGATGGATGCCGGGATCGATGTCGACGACTACGGTGAGCGGCTTGACGGCCCCCTTCTTGTCCTGGGCCGCGGCGGCGGCCAGCGCATCGACATTGGCCGGATGGTCGACCACGACCATCAGGTCCTTGACCTTGCCGTTCAGTTCGACCAGCCGCGCGATCGCCTGCGGCGTCACCACCGGCGAGGTGATGTGCATGGCCTCGACACCCGCCTCGCCCAGCGCCTCGGCCTCGCCCAGCTTGGCGCAGCAGACGCCGAGCGCGCCGGCGGCGATCTGGCGCTTGGCGATATCGGCCGACTTGTGGGTCTTGGAATGCGGACGGAGCTTGACGTTGTGCTCCTTGGCGAAGCGCGCCATCTCGGCGATGTTGCGGTCGAGCATCTCGACGTCGAGCACCAGCGCCGGCGTGTTGAGCGACCGGCGCGAGCCTTGCTGGCCGATCAGGTGCCGATGCAGACGCTCGGCTTCGAGTTGGGGGGCCTGGCTCGTCATTTCTTTTGCTCGTTCGGTTGGGTGGGCGGTTGGAGAGTGCGCACGACCATGGCTTCGCCGGTCGTGCCGCGATTGACGCCGGCGCTCTTCATGAAGGCGTTGTCGGCGCCGGTGCCCCAGAGCGCGACGCCCTGGGCCAGCAAGCCGCCGTCGACCTTCACCGTCTCGCCGGTGATGAAGCGGGCCTCGTCGGAGACCAGGAAGGAGGCGACGTCGGCGATGACGTCGGGCTCGCCGCGGTCGGGCCACGGCTGTTGGGTGAACTGCTTCTCGTACTTGTCGGGCCGGCCGCGGTGGACCAACGGCGTGGAGATGACGCCGGGCGCGATGCCGACGATGCGGATGCGGTCGGGTCCGAGCTCGGCCGCGACGTTCTCGATCAGGCTGATGACCGCGGCCTTGGCGGCGGAGTAGGCATGGCTGCCGCCGCCCCCCACCATGCCCGCGATCGAGGCCGTGACCAGGATCACGCCGCCCTTCTTGTGCCCCTTCATGGCGAGCGAGGCGTGCTTCATGCCGAGGAAGACCGAGCGCGTCAGCACGGCGAAGGTGTAATCCCAGTCCTCGACGCTGGTCTCGGCGATCGGCCCAAAGGCGCCGCCGACGCCGGCGTTGAGATAGGCGATGTCGAGCCGGCCAAAGCGCTTTTCGGCGAGCGCCACGGCCGCCGCCACGTCGGCTTCCTTGGCTACGTCACAACGGATGAAGGCGATGCTGTCGCCGTGGCCGTTGGCCTTGGCGACCGCCAGGGTATCCGCGCCGTTGGCCTCGTTGAGGTCCGCCACGACCACCTTGGCGCCGTCGGCGAGGAAGCGCATCACCGTCGCGCGACCCATGCCGCTTGCCCCACCGGTGACGATAGCGACCTTGCCTGCCAGTCTGTTCATCGTTTCAGCATAGCTGCCCCCGCCTTCCCCCCCAAGCCCGGCCGCTCTAACATCCCACAGAAGATCGAGGGATCGGGAGGAGACGGGCAATGGGAGTGGGGCGATGAGCATCACCATCCGCCAGGTCGGACCCTGCTTCGCGGGCGAGGTCGACGGGCTCGATATGCGCCAGCCGCTGTCGCGCGACGACGCGGCGGCGATCCATGCCGGCATGGACCGCTATGCGGTTCTTGTCTTTCGCGACCAGAAGATCGACGACGCCCAGCAGCTCGCCTTCACCCGCGCCCTGGGCGAGATCGAGCGTGCGATCGGCACCAGCCTGCGCGCCACCGCCGACCAGCGCCTGCCGACGACCTTCGCCGATGTCTCCAACCTCGATCGCACCAACACGCCGTTCGCGCGCGACGACCGGCGCCGCCTGTTCGCGATCGGCAACCGGCTGTGGCACTCCGACAGCTCGTTCAAGGTGACGCCCGCCAAGTATTCGCTGCTGCATGCGATCAGCATCCCGTCGAAAGGCGGCGACACGCAGTTCGCCGACATGCGCGCGGGCTACGACGCGCTCGACGAGGAGACCACGGCGCTGGTCGCCGACATGGTCTGCGAGCACAGCCAGATGTTCTCGCGCCAGCTCATCGGCTTCCTCGATTTCAACGACGAGGAGCGCGAGCGCTTCCGGCCGGTGCGCCAGTGCATGGTGCGCGTCCATCCCGTGACGGGGCGAAAGTCGCTCTACCTGTCGAGCCATGCCGGCGAGATCGTCGGCTGGCCGATGCCCGAGGCGCGCGGCTTCCTGCGCGACCTGATCGAGCACGCCACGCAGCGCGAGTTCGTCTACACGCACAAATGGCGGCCGGGCGACCTGGTGATGTGGGACAACCGCCAGACCATGCATCGCGCCCGGCCCTTCCCGGCCGACCAGCCGCGCGACATGCGGCGCACGACCCTGGCGGGCGACGGACCGACCGTCGCCCAGGCAGCCTAGCCGGGCCGCACCGCCGAATCCGGCAACGCGGGATCTCAGGCCTTGAAGCCGGCGATCGCCTTCTCGTCGAACTTCAGCCCAAGGCCGGAGGTCGTCGGCAGCACGAGCTGGCCGTCCTCGATCGCCGGCGTCTCCTCGTAGAGCTTCAGCATCCACGGCATGTATTCCACCGTCAGCCCGTTGGGGCAGGCGGCGATCACGTGCACCAGCATCTCGGGCATGACGTGGCTCACCACCGGCATGTTGAAGGCCTCGGCCATGCCGGCCACCTTCATGAACTGGCTGATACCGCCCACGCGCACGAGATCGATCATGACGACGTCGACCGAATGCGCCTGGATCATCTGGCGGAAGGGCTCGATGCCCCACAGATACTCGCCGCCGGCAATCGGCGTCTTGAGCGCGGCGGTGACCCGCGCCAACCCCTGGTAGTCGTCGGCGGTCGTCACGTCCTCGAGCCAGAACAGACCGACGTCCTCGACCCTGCTGCCGATGTCGATCGCCTGCTCGGGCCGCCAGCGCTGGTTGATGTCGCACATCAACTTGATGTCGGGCCCGATCGCCTCGCGCACAATCCGCACGCGGCGCACCTCGTCGGCCGGCGTGGGATTGCCGGGCAGGCCCATCTGCGTCTTCATCTCGCGGAAGCCCTTCTGCACCAGAATGCGCGCGGCGCGCTGGGCCTGGTCGTCGGTCAATCCGCGCCGCAGCGAGCCCGAGGCATAGGTCGGCACGCGATCGCGATGGCCGCCCAGCAGCTTCCACAGCGGCTGGTCGAGCGCCTTGCCCTTGATGTCCCACAAGGCGATGTCGATGGCGGAGAGCGCCAGAGTGAAGATGCCGCCCGGTCCGCAGCTGTCGCCGGTGCCCTTGCGCAGCTTCGTCACGATGTTCTCGATGCGCATGGGATCCTCGCCCACGACGAGCGCGGCGAGATCCTCGACGGCGGCATGCAGGCTGCGCGTCAGCCGGGCGCCATAGAAGGTCAGTCCGATGCCCTCGATGCCGCTGTCGGTGCGCAGGCGGAGAATGACGATCGGCCGCATGCGGCTGGCATCTTCCGGCATGTTGGCCAGAGGGTCGTCCTCGGGCACGGCCAGCGTGGTCACTTGGTAACTGGCAATTTTCATCAGTCTCCTCCCAGCGGTCGCACTCCGAAACCGCCTGAATGCCCGTTCACATTGCCATCATTTTCCGCCAGAGTCCGCCGCAGCACAAAGGGAGACGAAGATGGACTTCGAATACTCGGATCGCAGCAAGGCGCTGCTCGAGAAACTCAACAAATTCATGGACGAGGTCATCTATCCGGCGGAGCCCGTCTACGAAGAGCAGATGGAGAAGGCCAAGGATCGCTGGCAGCTCCCGCCGATCGTCGAGCAGTGCAAGGCTGAAGCCAAGAAGCGCGGCCTGTGGAACATGTTCCTGCCGGTCGACCGCGAGACCGGCGACGCGCACGGCACGATGGGCCTCTCCAACCTCGACTACGCGCCGATCTGCGAAGTGCTCGGCCGCTCGTCGATCGCATCCGAGGCGGTCAACTGCTCGGCGCCCGACACCGGCAACATGGAAGTCTTCGCCCGCTACGGCACGGCCGAGCACAAGGAGAAGTGGCTGAAGCCGCTGCTGAATGGCGACATCCGCTCGTGCTTCGCCATGACCGAGCCCGCCGTGGCCTCGTCCGACGCGCGCAACGTCGAGTGCCGCATCGAAGCCGACGGCAACGACTACGTCATCAACGGCCGCAAGTGGTGGTCGTCGGGCATGGGCGATCCGCGCTGCGCCGTCATCATCCTGATGGGCAAGAGCGATCCCGGCGCGCCGGCCTATCGCCAGCAGTCGATGATCGTGGTGCCGCGCGACGCCAAGGGCATCAAGATCGTGAAGATGCTGCACGTGTTCGGCTACGACGACGCCCCGCACGGCCATGCCGAGGTGGTCTACGACAACGTGCGCGTGCCGAAGTCGGCGATTCTCCTTGGCGAAGGCCGCGGCTTCGAGATCGCCCAGGGCCGTCTCGGACCGGGCCGCATCCATCACTGCATGCGCGCCATCGGCGTCGCCGAGCGGGCGCTCGAGATGGCGATCAAGCGCGCCAAGAGCCGCACGGCCTTCGGCCAGAAGATCTCCGAGATGGGCGTCACCAAGGCGCATGTCGCCGACATGCGCATGGAGATCGACATGGCCCGCCTGCTGGTCCTCAAGGCCGCCTGGGCGATGGACAAGTTCGGCAACAAGGAAGCCCGCCAGCAGATCGCCATGATCAAGGTGGCGGTGCCCAACATCACCTCGAAGGTCGTCGATCGCTGCCTGCAGCTCCATGGCGCCGGTGGCGTCAGCCAGGTGTTCAAGCTCGCCAGCATGTACGCCCACCAGCGCACGCTGCGGCTCGCCGACGGTCCCGACGAGGTCCATCGCGACCAGGTCGGCCGTCTCGAGATCGCCAAGCACAACTAGGTCCCACCACAACAGGGGACGAACGGAAGGGCGCAACCGGGTTGCGCCCTTTTCGTTTGCAGCGACGCAACAACGGAGGCTCAGATGATCGACACTCCGATCCAGGACCTCAAGGAGCAGCAGAAGAAGCTGCACCACGTCTCAGAGCATCTCGCCAACGAACGCACGATGCTGGCGTGGATCCGCACCGCCATCGCGGTGATGACGCTGGGCGTCGGCATCAACCGCTTCAGCCTGTTCATGGTCGAGTTCAGCCATGTCGTGCCGGGAGGCCGCACCGCCAACGCCCACGCCGAGCAGCTCGGCATCGGCATGGTGGGACTGGGCCTGCTCGTGATGTTGGGCGGCGCCTGGCATTACATCCATGTCGCTCGCTCGATCGAAGACGAAACCTACCGGCCGGCGCGCATCGGCATCGTGCTGACCACGGTCGCCGTGCTCCTGTTGGGCGGCGTGAGCCTCGGCTGGCTGCTCTGGTAGCTCCGTCCCGCCAGTCCGGGTAAAAAATCGCAATACATACTTGCGTTATATTGCGTTAATCGCTATGTTGAATCCCGACCCACCGATGGAGGACTGCATGGCGCGTGCCCGTACGATAAAACCGAAGTTCCTGCGTTCCCGAAGCATGCGTGCGGTGAGCGGCATGGCACGGCTCACCTTCGTCCAGCTCTGGCTCGTCGCCGACGATGCCGGGAGGGTCGTCTTCCAGCCGCTGGCGCTGGCTCGGCAGCTCTATCCCGGCGACCCACAGGCGATCGAACTGCTGCCGGGCTGGCTGGACGAACTCGAGCGTCAGCAGTGCATCGAGCGCTACGCCGTCGACAGGCTGGAGTACGTGCGCATCGTCAACTGGCATCGCCACCAGAAGATCTCCCATCCGACGCCCGGCCGCCTGCCGGCGCGTCCGGCGGCCTTGCGGAAAGAGTCGGGAGAGCTTCGGAAGACGTTCGCGAGAGAAAGCGAGAAGCTGAACGGCGACGGGGTTTCGAGCCCGCTCGCGCAATTTCCCGAGCGATTCGCAACACCTCGGGAAGCGCTCGGGAAAAATCCGTCCGAGCCTTGTGCGACTGGCTCATCGCCCGGTTTCACGAGCGATTCGGGAGGCGAAGGCTTTTTTGGACGGGCCGCCGTCCTGGCGCGACGCGCCCTGGCCCGTGTTGGCTGAACGCCGATGACGAGGTTTCGCCCTGCAGCCATCGCTCGCCGCCTTGATGGCCGCTCCGTCCTGAGGCAAGACCTGTAAGAGGAGGAAACACATGACGGATCGCCTCAAGGGCAAGGTCGCACTGATCACCGGCGGCGCCTCGGGTCTGGGCGCCAATGCCGCCGCCTTGATGGTGCGCGAGGGCGCCCGGGTCGTGGTGGCCGACATCGCCGCCGACCGCGGCAAAGCGGTCGCCGACACGCTGGGTGCGGCCGGCCACTTCACGCGGCTCGACGTCACCAGCGAGGACAACTGGCAGGCCGTCATCGCCGAGACCGTGCAGAAGTTCGGCGCGCTGCACGTGCTGCTGAACTCCGCCGGCATCGGCCTCAGCAAGACGGTCGAGGACATCACGCTCGAGGAATGGCGCCGCGTCCACGCGATCGACCTCGACGGCGTGTTCCTGGGCTGCAAGCACGGCGTGGCGGAGATCAAGAAGCACACGAAGGAACTCGGCGGCTCGGTGATCAACATCTCGTCGATCTCGGGCATCATCGCCGGCGCCAACATGGCGGCCTACAACTCGGCCAAGGCGGGCGTGCGGCTGCTCAGCAAGTCGGTGGCGCTGCACTGCGCCAAGTCGGGCTACAACATCCGCTGCAACTCGGTGCACCCGACCTTCATCGACACGCCGATCCTCGACAAGTACCGCGACCGCTTCGGCCAGGACCTCATGCAGCAGAAGCTCGGCAAGCAGGTCCCGATCGGCCGCCTCGGCCGGCCCGAGGAAGTGGGCTGGGCGTTGGTCTTCCTCGCCTCCGACGAATCGAGCTTCATGACCGGCTCGGAAGTCATCATCGACGGCGGCATCTCGGCAATGTGATCCGGAGAACCACTCATGCTCCTCTCGCTCAACGGCCGTAAGGTCTACTTCGACCTCGCCGGGCCCACCCAGGCACCCGTCGTGTGCTTCACCCATTCGCTCAATGCCGACGGCGGCATGTGGGTCGAGCAGATGGTGCCACTGCTGGGCGCCGGCTACCGCGTGCTGCGGCTCGACATGCGCGGCCACGGCGGCAGTGCCGCCGTCGACGGCGACTACACGATGGACCAGCTCGCGGCCGACGTGAAAGGCGCGCTCGACGTGCTCGACATCGAGAAGGTGCACTACATCGGCCTGTCGATCGGCGGCATGATCGGCCAGGGCTTTGCTCTCGCCCACCCCGACCGCCTAATGTCGCTCTGCGTGTGCGACACCCAGCCGTCGACGCCGCCCGGCTCGGCGGGAACCTGGGAAGAGCGCAAGGCAACCGTGCGCAGCAAGGGGCTGGCGGCGATCGCCGACGCGACCATGCAGCGCTGGTTCACCGACGAGTTCAGGAAGCTGAACCCGCAGCGCTGGACCGAGGTCCGCGACACGATCAGCGGGACCACGCCCGCGGGCTCCGCCGGCTGCATGTCGGCGATCCAGAACTTCGACTATCTCGACCGGCTGTCGACCATCAAGGTGCCGACGCTGGTGATCTGCGGCGACCAGGACGAGGGCACGCCGCCCGAACGCAACAGGCTGATCGCCTCGAAGATCCCCGGCGCCCGCTACGAGGGCATCGCCAAGGCGCGCCACCTGCCCAACGTCGAACGGCCGGAGCAATTCAACAAGATCATGCTGGGCTGGCTCGGCCTCAATCGATAGGTATCGTCATGGATTTCGCCTTCACCGAAGACCAGCTCGCCATCAAGGACAGCGTCGCCAGGCTCTGCGCCGGCTTCGACGGAAGGTACTGGCTGAAGAAGGACAAGGAGGGCGGCTTCCCCGAGGACTTCTACAGGACGATGGCCGACGCCGGCTGGCTCGGCATCGCCATGCCCGAGGAGTACGGCGGCTCGGGCCTCGGCATCACCGAGGCCGCGATCATGATGCAGGCGGTGGCTGAATCGGGCGCGGCGCTGCAGGGCGCCTCGGCGATCCACCTCAACGTCTTCGGGCCCAACCCGATCGTGGTGTTCGGTACCGAGGAGCAGAAGAAGCGCATTCTGCCCGACATCATCAAGGGCAAGGTCAAGGGCTGCTTCGCCGTCACCGAACCCGACGCCGGCCTCAACACCACGGCGCTCGACACCAAGGCCGAGCGCGACGGCAACGGCTATGTCGTGCACGGCAAGAAGACCTGGACGACGACGGCGCAGGTCGCCGACAAGATGCTGCTGATCGCGCGCACGACGCCCAAGGAAAAGTGCAAGAAGGCGACCGATGGCCTCTCGCTGTTCTACACCGACTTCGACCGTTCCAAGATCGAGGTGCGCGAGATCGAGAAGATGGGCCGCAAGGCGATCGACACCAACCAGGTGTTCATCGACGGCTTGAAAGTGCCGCTCGAGGACCGCATCGGCGAGGAAGGCAAGGGCTTCCACTATCTGCTGCACGGGCTCAACCCCGAGCGCGTGTTGATCGCCGCCGAAGCGATCGGCATCGGCAAGGCGGCACTGGCCAAGGCGACGCAGTATGCCAAGGAGCGCATCGTGTTCGGCCGGCCGATCGGCAAGAACCAGGCGATCCAGCATCCGCTGGCCGAGAGCTGGATGCAGCTCGAGGCGGCCAACCTGCTCACCTTCAAGGCCGCCTGGCTCTACGACCACGGCAAGGAATGCGGCGCGGAGGCCAACTCGGCCAAGTATCTCGGCGCGCGTTACGCCTACGACGCCTGCGAGCGCGCCATCCTCACGCACGGCGGCTACGGCTACGCCAAGGAGTTCCACGTCGAGCGCTTCCTGCGCGAGGTCATGATCGCCCGCATTGCGCCGGTCAGCGAGCAGCTCATCCTGTGCTATGTCGCCGAACGCGTGCTCGGCCTGCCCAAGAGCTATTAGCGCGGGGAGATCGCATCGAATGTCGAGGGCGGAGTTGATCCTCAGGCCGCGCTCGCATCTTCCTCGACCGCAGGCCCCCATTCGGTGACCACGCGCTCGAGGTCGCCGAAGTTCTGGTGCATCTGCTCGAGCGCAAAGCCCGTGGCGAAGAAGCGCTCGGCCGCGCCGGCCGGAAGGGCGCGGGTCAGGCCTTCGCGGCGCACCGCGGCGATCTCGTCGGCATAGGCTTGCAGCACATGCTCGAACGGTTCGAGCGATACGGGGCCACGGTGGGCCAGCAATGCCGCTCCGTTCGAGCGCATGTAATCGGCGGCGGCCGCGGCGATGGCGTCGAGCCGCGGCTGCAGGCGCCTGGTCATCTCCTCTGGCATCGCCTCGCCGGCGGCCCGTCCCACCATCACCAGGTCGTGGCGCAGGCGCAGCAGGGTCCGGCGCAACGGACCGGTCTCCGGTCCGTGCGACAGCCGCACCCGGCGCTCGCGCTCGGCCTCGGCGCCGACCGTGTTGAGGTCGGTCAGGGCCTGGCCGATGCCGTCCTGCAGGCGGTGCAGCTCGTCGTCGGCCAGACCGCCAGGCAGGCCCGCCAGCAGCGACGTCAGCGCACGCGCCATCAGGTCGAGCGTCCGCGCCGCGGACTGGCGCATCTGGCGATGGGCCGACGACGGCAGGACGACGAACGACACCAAAAGGCCCACGATCGCGCCCAGCCCGACCTCGAGCACCCGGAAGAAGGCCGAGTAGAGCGGCGTGGCGTGGGTGATGGTCGGCACCAGCAGCACGATGATGGCGGTGATCGGCACCACGTTCATGTTGGGCCGCATGGCGGCGAACAGTGCCAGCGGCGCCACCGCGATGAACAGCACGACCAGCAACGCTCCCTCGCTCTGGTGCGGGATGACGATTGCCACGGCGCCGCCGTACAGCGCCCCGCCGACCGTGCCCAACAGATAGTCGGCCGTGGCCTTGAGTGACCGGCCGACGCTCATTTGTGTCACGATTACGGCCGTCAGCACGGCCCACAAAGGCAGCGGCAGCTGGACCGCCTGCGCCACCACGAGGGCGACGACGGCGGCGAGCGTGATCCTGAGCGCCAACGCCAGATGCACGCGCCGCAGCACGATCCGGGCGCGCAGCCACCGCCAAGCGATTTCAGGGCGCGTCACGCCGTCCGGGCCGGGAGAACCTCATGGTGGGAGAGGGAACCATGGGCCCTGCCCCAAAGGAAGTGGTTGCGGCCGGGCCCGACAAAATGCCGTCGTAAAATGCCGTCGTCATGCAACCACGGCTCGGATCAGGGCGTTTTTTCAGGACCAGAGCCCTGATCCCGGAACGGAGGAAGGCCATGACCAGAACAGCTTTGATCGCCGCCATCGCGTCCGGCGGTCTTGCCATAGGCGCGACTGCCTTTGCGGCGCCGCCCATCGCCTACCAGCCCGTGCCCGCCCAGGTCCGCGCCGAACGGATGTGTCGCGAGCAGGGCGTCCAGCCGAACGGTGCTGCGTGGGAACTGTGCCTGGCCCATGTCACCCGCGCCTATGAATGGGGCGAGCCGGCGTTGGCCGGACAGTTGGCCAATGCCGCCAACCACGCCCGCGAGAGCTGCCTGAAGGAGGGCCATCGCGTCGAGACCATGGCCTTCCGCGATTGCATCGACCAGGAGATCGACGCGCGCAGCGATCTGCTGATCCTGGGCGACGACCAGAGCGGCGAGAACGTCGCGAAGGCGCAGTAGCCTTCTCAAACTCCGGCGTGGACGCGGCGAAACACGTCCCAGAAGGCCGACGGCACGCGTCCGTTGGCCTTCTCCACCAGGATGGCGAGATGGCACTGCCACCCGCCCGCGGTGCCTTCGCGTTGCTTGTCGTTCGGCAGCTTGCTGTGCGTCAGCGTGAGCAGCACCTTGTCGCCTTGCGGCGCAAGATCGAAGACCACTTCCGAGCGCCCGCCGGCTGATGCGCTGTCGAAGGTAAAGGCGAGGTGCCGGGGGCATCGAGCTCGGTGATCGTCTCTTTGGCCTGGTGGCCCTTGGCGTCCATCTCCTCGTAACCCTTTGGCGGGGCTGCCTTGGTGGGCGACAGGTCGGAGTGCTTGAAGCGCAGCTCGACCGTTCCGCCGACGCGCAGGTCCATCGGCCCCGGGGCCAGCCATTCGCCGCGCTTCTTCTCATTGGTCAGGAACGCCCCCACGGTTTTGATCGGCCCCGGCAACAGGCGCTCGAAGCGGATCTCGGTGGGCGACAGGACGGTCGGCCCCTCGGGGATCGGCTCCCTGGGCTTCGGCTTCTCGGTCATTTGCGGCTCCTCTTGCGGGAATTGCGGATCAACGCGCTCTCGAGGTCGTCGAGGCGCATCGCCCAGAAACGCTCGTAGTAGGCCAACCAGCGGTCGGCGGCGGCGAGCGGTCCGGCAGCGGTGCGTGCGGCCGTCGATCCGGCGCCGCAGCAGGCCCGCCGTCTCCAGCACCTTCACGTGCTTGGCGGCGGCGGCGAAGGACATGTCGAATGGCTGGGCCAACTCGCCCACCGTGCGTTCGCCGTCGGCCAGCTCGCGCAGCATCGCCCGACGCGTCGGATCGGCCAGAGCGGAGAAGACAGTGTCGAGGGAGGGTGTCTGTAACTCAACCATACGGTTGGGCATAAGCACCGCGGGAATATCATTCAACCTTTGAGTTGAATGCAACAATCCCCTGATTCCACCCCGGGCCGCACAATGGCCCCAATCCGGCGGGCAACCGATTTTTATGGGGCGCGTTTTTTCAGTACGCGACTTTTCTCGCGCAAGGAGGAGAAGACATGACCCGTGAAACCATGCTGGCTATCGCTCTCGGCGGCCTGGTAATCGCCGGAACGCCTTTCACCGCGAACGCCCAGTCGGGCGACGCGCTGGCGAACGCCGAGCGCGCCTGCTCGATTAACGGCGTGCGTCCCTACTCCAACGCCTACAATGCCTGCGTGGACCGCGTGGCCGACGACTTCGACCGCGGCGCACCGGAGCTGGCCTTCGACAACGCGCATGTGATGGGCAGCGCCAGCCGCATGTGCATGTCCTACGGCCTCGATCCGCGCTCGCTGGGCTATCGCCAATGCCTCGACAACGAGGTGACGCGCAGTAGCGCCATCAGCGACGTGGTCTACGTGCCGTCCGACGTGCCGCACGTCGCGGTGAGCTACGATCCATACGGCTACGGCTACGACCGCGACGGCAACCTGCTCGATCCGAGCGGTTACGTGATCCGTCCGGTGCCGCTGCGCCAGTAACACACCGGTAGCGCGCCACTAATGCAGTAGCGCCAACACGACTGACGAAACCGCCGGCCGGGCAGCCTTGCCCGGCCGGTTTGTTTTGTGGAATGAAGGTCCGGATGGATCCGCTTCCCGCCTCTGTGCTTCCTGCCGGCGTCCGCGCCCGCATCCTGCCCACGAACAACGGCCTCGACGTCCATGTGCTCGAGGCCGGCTTCGAGACGCCAGGCCGCCCCGCCGTCCTGCTGCTGCACGGCTTTCCCGAGCTTGCCTACAGTTGGCGCAAAATCCTGCCGGCGCTTGCCGCCGCGGGCTACCACGCGATCGCGCCCGACCAGCGCGGCTACGGCCGCACCACGGGCTGGGACCCCGACTACGACGGCGATCTCGGCTCCTACCGCGTCCTCAATCTCGTGCGCGATGCGCTGGGCGTGCTGACGGCACTCGGCCATCGCGAGGCAAGCGCCGTCGTCGGTCACGACTTCGGCGCCATGGTCGCGGCCTATGCCGCCCTCGTGCGCCCCGATGTCTTCAAGTCGATGGTGCTGATGAGCGCGCCCTTCACCGGCCCGCCATCGCTCGGCACGCCGGCGGCGAAGACGCCCGACATTCACGCAGCACTGGCGGCGCTGCCGCGGCCGCGCAAGCATTACCAGTGGTACTACTCCACGCGCCCGGCCAACCAGAACATGCAGCATGCGCCCCAAGGCGTGCACGATTTCCTGCGCGCCTACTATCACCACAAGAGCGCCGACTGGAAGGCCAACAAGCCATTCGCGCTGAAGGGCTGGACCGCCGAGGAACTGGCCCAGATGCCGACCTACTACATCATGGACCTCGCCGACGGGGTGGCCGAAGCGGTCGCCCGCGAGATGCCGACGCCCGCCGAGATCGCCTCCAACCGCTGGCTGCCCGAGCACGAGCTCGAGGTCTACAGCGCCGAGTATGCGCGCAACGGCTTCCAGGGCGGCCTGCAGTGGTATCGCGTGCGCACCTCGGGCCGGTTCAACGGCGAGCTCGAGCTGTTCGCAGGCCGCGCGATCGACGTGCCCTCGACCTTCATCGCCGGGGCGAGCGACTGGGGCATCCACCAGACGCCGGGCGCCCTCGAGCGCATGCAGAAGGTGGCCTGCACGCAGATGAAAGACATCCACCTCATTCCGGGCGCCGGACACTGGGTCCAGCAGGAGCAGCCCGCCGAGGTCAACCGTCTGCTGCTGTCCTTCCTCGGACGTTAGTCGACCCCGCCGTAGCCGGCCGTCGAAACGGGCCCGTTGCCGAAGGGCGGCGCGCGCCCCTAGGCTGCGCCCATGCACCTCTTCAGCCTCGTCCTCGCCGTACTCGCCGCCCTCGTGGTCCCCGCCTGGGCGGAGTATCCCGAGCGGCCGATCCGCATGATCGTGCCGTTTCCACCCGGCGGCGTGACCGATGTCGTGGCGCGGTTGATCGCGGAGAAGCTGACCGCCGATCTCGGCCAGCAGGTGCTGGTCGACAACAAGGCCGGCGCCGGCGGCGTCATCGGCACCGACGTCGTGGCCAAGGCACCGGGCGACGGCTACACGATCCTGTTCACCACGCCCGGGCACACGATCAACGCCGCCTTCCGCAGCGCGCTGCCCTACGATACCGAGAAGGACCTGAAGGCGGTGTCGATCGCCGGCCGCGTGCCGATGCTGCTGGTCAGCCATCCGTCGCTGCCGTTCCGCGACTTCAAGGGCTTCGTCGACTACGCACGCCAGAACCCCGGCAAGCTCAACGTCGCCTCGGCCGGCAACGGCACCCTGCCGCACGTCGAGATGGAGCTGCTGATGCTGAAGGAGCACATGCAGGTGACCAATGTGCCCTATCGCGGCGCGGCACCCGCACTGGCCGATCTGGTCGCGGGTCAGGTCCAGGCCAAGCTCGACAACTACACGACCTCGGCCGCCTTCATCGCCAGCGGCAAGCTGATCCCGCTCGCCGTCACCAGCGCCAAGCGCCTGAAGCAGCTTCCCGACGTGCCGACCGTGGCCGAGAGCGGCGTGCCGGGCTTTGAGGGCTACCTCTGGATGGGCATCGTCGTGCCCGCCACCACGCCCGACGCGGTCGTCGACAGACTGGCCGCGGCGACCCGGCGCGCGGTGGCGCTGCCCGACGTATTGGCGCGCTTCGACAAGGACGGCGTCGAGCCGGTCGGCGACACGGCGGCCGAGTTCCGCGACCTGATCGTCCGCGAGATCGGCCAATGGCGCGACCTCGCCAGGGAGACCAAGATTACGGTCGAGTGACCAGGTACTTCTCGAAGAAGGCCTTGGTGCGCGCCTCGGCGTCGGGCGCGGCGGCGGAGTCGTAGGCCAGTCGATGGCCGAAGGCCGAGCGATCCGGCGCCGGCATGTCGAACGAATGATAGGCGTTGGGATAGTAGACCGCCTCGGCGAGGTCCGGCCACGCGAAACCTGCAGCCTGCAGACGCCGGCAATTGTCGGCCGGCGTCCAGTCGTCCTTGTCGCCAATCGAGATCAGAAGCGGCACGTCGACCTCACGGTCGAAGACCTGCTGGCAGAGCGGATAGTAGGCGACCGTCGCCCTGAGGCCGTGGCTGGCGAGACCGTAGCCTTTCTGCGCCGCGCGCATCGTCGTCCAGAAGCACTGGGTCGGCGCACGCGCCGCTCGCCCGCACGGTGCCGGGCCGGCGCCGCTACGTGCAGAACCACATCCTGGGCGAACGCCGCCGCGCCGACATCGAGGAAACCCCGGTCGAGATCGACGGTATCGCCGAGCTGTGGTGCGACGACCAGCCGGCGCTGGAGGCGGCAGCCCGCGGCATCAGGGACTGGATGCGGCTGCCGAAGATCTCCGTGCCGGTCACGAATTCGTCGAAGGTCAGCAGCACGCCCGCCAAGCCGGGCACGGTCGCCACCCCGTCGAGCAGGCGCGCCACGGTGGCGTGGCTGCCGACCAGCAGGCCGATGTTGAGGTTCACCTCGGACGTGGGATCGGTCATGTGGCGCACGTTGGTGTCGGCGCCGGACGGCGTGTCGGCGTTGCCCTGCACGGTCAGCCACTTCAATGCCTCGAGGTCGGCGTAACTTCATCGTCCAGATCGAAGGCGGCCCGGCGCGCACGATCAAGGCCGGTCAACCGTTCTTCGAGGCGGCGAACGTGCCGACGGTGCACTTCGACAATGCATCGACGACCGGGCCGACCGATATCGCCGCCTTCTATCTCACCGACGGCGACAGACGGCCGCTGATCGAGATGCTGGGCGCCGCCAAGCCCTGACCGAGCAAGCTCCAACCGACCAAGCGCCGATCGGGGTGGCTCACCAGACGTAGCGGACGCCGGCGGAGAAGACGTGGCTGGTGGTGGCGCCTTCGAGCTCGCCGTCGTAGCGCGCGTAGAGGCTGGTCTGCTCGGCGAGCTTGGCGTCGGCCGACAGGCCGAGCACGGCGCCCTCGCGCGGCGAGGCGGCCCCCGCCGTGGTGAAGGCGAGCGCCGGGCCGCCGGCGAAGCTCGCCGTCACCGGGCGCGCGGTGTCGGCGAACTCGTGGCTCCAGCCCAGCCGGAACTTGGCCGCGACCCGGCCGATCGTGCCGCCCAGTTGCGCGCCCAGCACCGTGCGCAGCGAGTTGGTGGTCTGCGCCGCGACGTTGAGGTCGAGGGAGTCGGCACCGGTCTCGGTGAAGGCTGCCTGCAGGGCGGTCGAGGCCTGCAAGCGCGCAAACGGCGTGACGAAGGCGTCGGCCGCGCCGCCCAGCTCGATCCTGTAGCCGGTCTCGAGCAGGCCGAAGAACTGGTCGACCGTCGTCTGGCTCGACGCCGTCCGCACCGCCAGCCCCGGAATTGCGATCGGCCGCTGCATCTGGTTCTGGCCGCGCGCATAGCCTGCCAGTCCGTCGAGGTAGATCCGGCCGCGCGTCAGCTCGCCATAGAGGCCCACCTGGACCGTGCCGCTGCGACCGGTGCCGTCCATGCCCTGGGTGTAGAGGTTGGCCTGGGTGTAGCCCACCGTGATGCCGGCCATGAGGGTCGGATCGAAGCGATAATCGAGGCCGGCGGCGAAGCCGCCGAAGCCATAGGTCGTGCCGTGGCTGCTGGCGTCGCCCGCCACGGTGCCGGCGCCACCGAGCCCACCGCCCCACACGCCCCAGCGCGCGAGGTCGACGTCGCAAACGACGTCGCACGCGCCGTCGTCGCCGCCCGGCGCCAGCGCCACGTGACCGTTGCCACCGCTGCCGCCGCCCACCTGGCTGGCAAAGGCATTCATGAAGGCCGACGCGCTCTGCACCGTGACCGTCGAGAAACCCGAATAGTTCTGGCCGCCGATCGCGTCGAGCGCGCGCGGCCCCGACGTGGTGTCGAGGGCGACGATGGCGTTCAACACCGTGGCGAAGTCACCGGTGGCTGTCGGGGCCGCCTGGTCGAGCACGGCGCCGACGGCGCGCTGGTTGCCGGTCCGCGCCCCGGCGGAGAAGGCGTTGGCGGCGCGCGTCAGCGTCAGGAAGACGTCGTCGGTGCCGTAGCTGAGGGCCGGCGTCAGGAAGGCGAAATTGCTGGTGACGCCGCTGAAGGTCCCGGTGAGGCCGCCGCCGGCATGCAGGATGGTGTACTTGGTGCTGGCGCCATAGGCGCCGGACGCGGCCTGTACGCTCACCGAGCCGCCCAGCGTCGCCACCCCCGTGACGTTGAGACGGTCGTTCTGCCCCGCGGCGTTGACCTCGACCTGATACGTGCCACCGCTGTTCTGGGTGTAGTTGCCGGTCACGGTGAGCGTGCCGATCGAGTTGCCCGGCGACAGCCTTCCGTTGTTCACGACGTTGCCCGTGATCGTACCGCTGCCGCCGAGATCGCCGCCGCTGGCGACCGTCACGCCGCTGGCCAGGCTGCCGTTCACCGCGAGGCGTCCGGCGTTCACCGTCGTGCCACCGGTTAAGGTGTTGGTGCCGCTCAAGGTCAGCGTGCCGCTGCCGGTCTTGATCAGAGATCCGCCGGCGCCTTCGATGACGCCGCTGAACGTCATCGACAGGCTGTTGCCCACGGTCAGGGCCGCGCCGGCGATGTCGATCGTGCCACTACCCTCGATCGAGCCCAGGCCGATCGTGGTGATGGTCGAGGCGTCGAGCGTGCCGCCGTTGCCGATGTAGCGCGCCGCGCTGGTGATGCCGTCGTTCAGGAACTTCACGGTGGCGCCGGTGCCGTTGGTGATGGTGGCGTTGCCGGCCGCCGTATTGTTCTCGAACTGCAGGAGACTGCCCGAACCGGTGAGGGTGATGTTCGCAGTCCCCGCCGTGGCGTCGTTGCAGAAGCACATGAAGGCACCGCTGCTGACCGTGACGGTGGCGCTGCCGGCGGTGCTGGTGTCGTCGAAGGCGAGATTGCCGCTGGCGCCGCTCACGTTGATGTGGGTGCTGCCGGCCGACGAACTGTTGTTGAAGTTGAGAGTGGCGGTGACGTTGTAGACGACGCTGGACGTGCCGGCGGAGGCAGAGTTGTCGAGATTGAGGGTGCCGCCGACGGCGATGGTCTGGGTGTTGGACGAGTTGTTGACGATGCCGGCACCGGTCAGGGTGACGGCGGCCGCGCCGCCCAGGGTCAGCGTATAGGCCGGGGCGCTCGCGCCAAACGTGATGCCGCCCAGAGAGTTGGTGCCGTTGAGGGAAACGCCCGATGTGGTGGTGGCGGAGAAGGTCGCGATGCCGGTCGGCACGGTTGCCGACGACCAGTTGGCGCCGGTGTTGAAGTCGTTGGAGCCGGGGTTCGACAGCCACGTCGCATCCTGGGCGAAGGTCGCTCGCGAGCCGCCGGCAAGGCCTGCAAACAGCAGCACCGCCAGGCTGGACCGGCGGAACACCGATTGAACCTTTACCCTCACCCGACCGCGCCCCCAAAACTCACTGCAATTAGTTTACAGGAAAGCCGGGCACGGCGGGCCAACTATTTCATTTGATCTGCTGTCTCTTCGATCGTCAGCGCCCGTGCGCGGTCTGCAGGCGCTTCTCGCGCCGCCGGCTCCACTGCGACAGGCCAAAGCAGGCAAACCAGTAGATGGCGCCGGCGAAGACATAGGCTTCCATGTTCATGCCCACCCACGCCGGGTCGGCAAGTGCGGCCTGGGCGATGCCCAGCAGGTCGAACAGCGAGACGATCAGCACCAGGGTCGTGTTCTTGAACAGGGCGATGAATTCGTTGGTCATGGCCGGTAGCGCGATGCGCAGCGCCTGGGGTAGCACGATCATGCGCTGGATGCGCCAGTAGCCGAGACCGAGCGCTTGCGCGGCCTCCGCCTGGCCTTCGGGCAGCGCCTGCAGGCCACCGCGCACGGCCTCGGCCATGTAGGCCGCGATCACGAAAGCAAGGCCTAGGATAGCGCGTGCCAGCCGATCGACGTCGAAACCGTCGGGCATGATGAGCGGCAGCAGCAGGGAGGCGAGAAAAATCACGGTGATGATCGGCACGCCGCGCCAGAACTCGATGAACACCACCGAGGCGAAGCGGATCAGCGGCAGGCGCGAGCGTCTTCCCAACGCGAGAAGGATGCCGAGCGGCACGGCGATCAGGCCGGCGTAGACCGTGAGCACGAGGGTGAGCATCAGCCCGCCCCACTCGCGCGTCTCGACGATGCCAAGACCGAAGCCGCCGTAGAGCAGCCACAGGCCCGCCAGCGGCAACGCGGTCACGCTGGCGATCGCCGCCCCGCGCCGGTACGGCAGGCCGCGCCACGACAGCAGGCCCGCCGTCAGCACCATCAGGGCGCCAGCGATATCGACCCGCCAGCGCTCGGGCACGGGATACTGGCCGTACATGAACTGGCTGAAGCGAGCGCGAATGAAGACCCAGCAGGCGCCGTCGCCCTTGCACGCCTCGCGGCTGGTGCCGTGCCAGGTGGCGTCGAGCACCAGCCACTCGACAATCGGTACCGACACGCGCCAGACGATATAGAGGCAGACGAGCGTGATCGCGGCGTCGAGCGGCGTGGCGAACAGGCGCTGGCGCAGCGACTGGATCCACGCAGCTTTCATCGTGTGACCAACCGATGACGCGCGTTGTACCAGTTCATGAACACCGACACCGAGAGGCTGAGCACCAGGTAGATCGCCAAGGTGATGGCGATGATCTCGATCGACTGGCCGGTCGACACGAGTGCGGAGCCCATGAACACCGCCACGATCTCGGGATAGGCGATGGCGGCGCCAAACGACGAGTTCTTGATCAGGTTGAGGTACTGGCTGGTGATCGGCGGGATGATCACCGGCATGGCCTGCGGGATCACGACCAGGCGAATGATGCGGCCGTGCGTCAGGCCGAGCGCGCGGGCGGCGTCGATCTGGCCCTGGCGCACCGACAGGATGCCGCCGCGCACGACCTCGGCGATGAAGCCCGCGGTGTAGGTCGAGAGCGCCGCAAACAGCGCCACGAACTCCGGCACCAGCACGAAGCCGCCGCGATAGTTGAAGCCGCGCAGGATCGGCACGTCCCAGTGCGTCGTCATCCCGCCCGCGATCAGGGCCACGACCGGCAGCACGCCGCAGAGCAGCAGGCCCACCGGCCAGACCGGGAAGTCGCGCCCGGTACGCGCCTGCCGCGCCCGCGCCCAGCGCGCGAGCCCGTATTGCCCGGCGGTCAGAACGAGGATCGCCAGCAATGCGAGCCGCAGGCCGGTGACGTCGTCGGGGGTCGGGATGGAGAGGCCGCGGCGGTTGAGGAAGATCGCGCCCCCGAAATCCAGGCTCTCGCGCGGCAGCGGCAGGGCGGCCAGCACGCCGAAGTACCAGAACAGCACGAAGAACAGCAGCGGGATGTTGCGCACGAACTCGATGTAGAAGCCCGCCAGGCTCGACAGCAGCCAGTTGCGCGACAGCCGCAGCAGGCCGACGGTGAAGCCGATCGCCGTCGCCACCACGATCGCCGCCGCCGAGACCAGCAGCGTGTTGACGACGCCGGTCCACAGCAGCGCCAGGATGCTGTCGGAGGGCCTGTAGCCCGTGAGGTTGAACGGCACCTCGATGCCGGAGTCGCGCCACAGGAAGCGGAAGCCGGACGCGATGCCCGCCTTCACCATGTTCTCCGAGGCGTTGCGCACGAAGAACCAGATGATGGCGACCGTCACGACGGTCGCCGCCACCTGCCACAGGATGTCGCGAACCTTGCGGTCGCGGAGAAACGTCAGCAGCGGGAACCCCGCCTCGGGCTTACTGGAACGGCGGCGTGAACAGCAAGCCGCCCTTGGTCCACAACTCGTTGCTGCCCCGCTTCAGCTTCAGGGCTGAGCCCATGCCGACGGTGCGCTCGTAGCTCTCGCCGTAGTTTCCGACCTGCTTGACGATGTTGTAGGCCCAGTCGTTCGACAGGCCCATCATCTCGCCGAACTTGCTCTCGACGCCGAGCAGGCGGCGGACTTCGGCGTTCTGCGACTTGGCCTTCATCTCGTCGACGTTCTTGGACGTGACGCCCAGCGCCTCGGCGGCGACCTGTGCGTTCAGCACCCAGCGCACCACCAGTTGCCAGCGCTCGTCGCCCCAGCGCGTCGTCGGGCCCTGCGGATCGTTGGAAATGACCTCGGTCAGGATCTGGTGCTCCTCCGGGTTCTTGAACTTGATGCGCTGGCCGGCGAGCGCGCCGATGCCGGCGGTGTAGGCGTCGCAGCGGCCCTGGTCGTAGGCCGAGATCGCGTCGTCGTTCTTCTGGAAGTTGACGATCGAGACCTTGAGGTTGCGTTCGCGGAACCAGTCGGCCGCGTTCTTTTCCTCGGTCGAACCGGCGGCGACGCAGATCGTGCCGTCGGCCAGGTCCTTGACCGCGGCGACCTTGGCCTTGGTGCGCACGACGAAGGTCTGGCCCTCGTAGAAGTTGATGCCCTGGAAGTTCACACCGAGCGTGGCGTTGCGCGAAAAAGTGATGGTGGTGTTGCGCGCCAGCAGGTCGACCTGCTTGGACTGCAGCACCGGCCAGCGCTGCTGTACCGAGGTCGGCGTGTACTTGACCTTGGTGGCGTCGCCCAGCACGGCGGCGGCCAGCGACTTGCAGTAGTCGACGTCGAGGCCCGACCACTCGCCCTTGTCGTTGGCGTAGGAAAAGCCCGGCAGGCCGAGATGCACGCCGCACTCGACGTGGCCACGCGCCTTGACGGCGTCGAGCGTCTCGCTGGGCGCCAGTGTCTGCGCCCCTGCAGGAATCACGACGGCGGGCATCGCCGCCAAACAGACGGCCGCAGCCGCCAGACCGTAGAACTTCATTGAAAAAATCCCCCTCAACAGGTGCTGCGCAATACCGTACAAGCCATCGCATGGCGAGTAAATTGCACCTCGAAACCGCACTCATGCCGGACGGCTGGCGGCAAGACGTCGTGCTCGCCGTCGAGCGCGGCGTGATCACCGGCATCGAGGCCGCGGGCGCGGGCCCGGCTGAGCGAATCCACGGCGTTACCGTGCCCGGGCTGCCGAACCTGCACAGCCACGCCTTCCAGCGCGCCATGGCCGGCCTCACCGAGAAACGCGGCGGCGAGACCGACTCTTTCTGGACCTGGCGCGAGCAAATGTATCGCTTCGTCGGCCGGCTGACGCCCGACGATCTCGAGGCGATCGCCGCACTGGCCTACATCGAGATGCTCGAGGCGGGCTTCACCTCGGTGGCCGAGTTCCATTACCTGCATCACCAGCCCGACGGCCAGCCCTACGACAATATTGCGGAGATGTCCGAGCGCATCGTGGGCGCCGCCGATTCGGTCGGCATCGGCCTCACCCTGCTGCCGGTGCTCTATCGCCAGGGCGGCTTCGGCGGCAAGGCGCCCAGTGCCGGCCAGCGCCGCTTCCTCAACACCCGCGAGTCCTACGCGCGCCTGATGGAGACCCGCGTGCCGGGCGGCGCGGTCGGCATCGCCCCGCACTCGCTGCGCGCCGTGACGCTCGACGACTTGAAATGGGCCGCCGCGACCTTTGCCGGCAGGCCCGCCCACATCCACATCGGCGAACAGACACGCGAAGTCGACGATTGCCTGGCCGCGCACGGCAAGCGTCCGATCGACCTGCTGATGGACGCCGTCGACATCGACGCCAACTGGTTCCTGATCCACGCCACGCACGCCAATGCAGGCGAGATCGCGCGCATAGCCCAGTCGAAGGCAACCGTCGGCCTCTGCCCGATCACCGAAGCGAACCTGGGCGACGGGCTGTTCGACGTGCCGGCCTTCCTGAAACAAGGCGGCCGCTTTGGCGTCGGCTCCGATTCAAACGTCCGCATCTCCGCCGCCGACGAACTGCGCACGCTCGAATACGGCCAGCGCCTGGTCCGGCGCGAACGCAACGTGCTGGGCCATCCCACTCACTCCACCGGCCGCCATCTGTTCGAATTGTCACTGGGCGGTCATGCGCTCGCGGTCGGCCAGCGCACCGACTTCGTCGTGCTCCGGGACGAGGGCTTCCACGGCGACGCCGTGATCGACCACTGGCTGTTCACCGCCGACAACAGTGCGATCGACTCGGTCTACTGCAACGGCGTGCCGGTCGTGCAGCAGGGCCGCCACAAGGAGCGCGACCGCGTGGCCGACCGCTACGCGTCCACGATCAAGGGATTCTTATAACCCTCCGGGAAGGCCGGTCCTCGTCATGCCGTCGCGCGCGTATCCTCGATCATCATGCGTGCGCCCTTGTCGGCAATCATGATCGTGGGCGTATTCGTGTTGCCCGACGTGATTGCGGGCATCACCGAGGCGTCGATCACGCGCAAGCCTTGCAGCCCGAACACCCGCAGGCGTTCGTCGACGACGGCCACGGGATCCGACGGCAGACCCATCTTGGCCGTGCCTACGGGATGGAAGATCGTCGTGCCGATGTCGCCGGCGGCCCTGGCCAGCGACGCCTCGTCGTCGCCGACGCCCGGGCCCGGCAGGTACTCCTCGGGGTGGTAGGGCTGTAGCGCCGGCTGCTTCATCAGGCGGCGGGTGACGCGGATGGCGTCGGCCGCCACCCGCCGGTCCTCGGGAGTGGCGAGGTAATTGGGCGCGATCATCGGCTTGGCCGATGGATCGGCCGAGCGCAAACGGATCGTGCCACGCGAGGTCGGGCGCAGGTTGCAGGCGCTGACCGTGATCGCCGGGAAGCGATGCAGCGGCTGGCCGAACTTGTCGAGCGACAGCGGCTGGACGTGAAACTCGATGTTCGAGCGTTCATGATCCGGCGAGGACGCGGTGAAGATGCCGAGCTGCGAGGGCGCCATGGTGAGCGGCCCGGTCTGGAACAGGGCATATTCCACGCCCATCAGCGCCCGCTTGATCAGCGAGTGATAGGTCTCGTTCAGGGTCTTGACGCCGCTCACCTTGAAGATCGCGCGCTGCTGCAGATGGTCCTGCAGGTTGCGCCCGACCCCCTGCATGTCGCGCACCGGCGCGATGCCCTGCTCGGCCAGCCAGTCGGCCGGACCGACGCCCGAGAGCTGCAGGATCTGCGGCGAGCCTACCGCGCCGGCCGACAGGACGACCTCGCCCCGCGCCCGCGCCTCGACCAGCCGGCCGTTCTGGCGGAAGCGCACGCCGACGCAGCGCCGGCCCTCGAACACCAGCCGCTCGACCAGCACGCCGGTCTCCAGGCGCAGGTTGGGCCGCCCGAGCACCGGCTTCAGGAACGCCCGCGCCGCCGACATGCGCACGCCGCGCTTCTGGTTGACGTGGAAATAGCCCACGCCGGTGTTGTCGCCGGTGTTGAAGTTCGACGTCGGCGGAATGCCCATCTCGGTCGCCGCCTGCGTGACGGCGTCGAGCACGTCCCAGCGCACGCGGGTCTCCTCGACCCGCCATTCGCCCTCCGCGCCGTGATGCTCGGTGTCGCCGAGGAAATGGTTGTCGAGCCGCTTGAAGACCGGCAACACGTCGTCCCATCCCCAGCCCGACAGGCCGAGCTGGCGCCAATGGTCGTAGTCCTGGGCCTGGCCGCGCATCGAGATCATGCCGTTGATGGCCGAGCAGCCGCCGATCACCTTGCCGCGCGGATAGTTGAGCGCGCGGCCGTTTAGGCCTGGCTCCTTCTCGGTCTGGAACATCCAGTCCGAGCGCGGATTGCCCATGGCGAAGAGATAGCCCACCGGGATGTGGAACCAGATCCAGTTGTCCTTGCCGCCCGCCTCGAGCACCAGGACACGCGATTTCGGGTCGGCCGACAGGCGGTTGGCGAGCACGCAGCCGGCCGAGCCGGCGCCGACGACGATATAGTCGAAATCTCCCTCGAGACGGGTAGCCTCGTCCGTCGCCATTACCTGCTCCTGAGCCGATGCGCGAAACCCGACGGGCATTGTGGGCATTGCCGAGCCCGCCGGACGACGCGCATACTTTAGCGAAGGAATCCAAGGGAGCGACCATGAAGTACAATCGTATTTCGGCCGACAGCCATCTCGACCTGCCGTGGATGCCGCCCGACCTGTTCACGTCGATGGCGCCGCGCGAGTTCAAGGACCGCATGCCCTACGTCACCGACACAGACGAGGGTCCGAAGTGGATGGCCAAGAACGGCGCCACCTTCGGCTTCAAGAACGGCGTCGGCCCGGCCGGCTCGAAGTACGTCCCCGGCAAGCATGGTCGCGTCGACATCATGGCCGAGACCGGCCTCTATACCGACGGCGCCAAGGACATCCGCCGCATCTCCGATCCGCATTTGCGCATAAAAGATCTCGATCGCGACGGCATCGACGCCGAGGTGATCTACGGCATCCTGGGCGCCGCCAGCCGGCTCAACGACCGCGAGGCCGGCAACCAGATGCTGACGATCTACAACGACTGGCTGAAGGAGTTCTGCAGCCATTATCCCGACCGGCACATCGGACTCGCCTGCCTGCCCTACGGCGACATCGACGCCGCAGTGAAGGAAATCCATCGCGTCGCCAAGATGGGCATCAAGGGCCTCGAGCTTTCCTGCTCGTGGGACATGGAGCCGATGTGGCACCCGATGTGGGAACCGCTGTGGAAGGCGGTCAACGACGTGCAACTGCCGCTGCACTTCCACACCTTCCCGGCGGTGCCGCCCGACCTGATCAGCCAGCACCCCGGCAGGGTCGGTCGCTCGGTGTTCTTCACCGTGGTCTCCGGCTTCCAGATGAACCTGGTGAACATCCTGGCCGCCATCATCGGCGCCAACGTGCTGGAGCGTTACCCCAACATCCGCATCGCCTTCGGCGAGTCGGGCTCCGGCTGGATCCCCTACGCGCTCGACCGCATGGACTTCGAGTGGGAGGACCGCTTCTTCGACCTCGGCCTCAAGATGAAGCCGTCGGACTATTGGCGCCGCCAGTGCAAGGCCACGTTCCAGTTCGACCGCATCGGCGCCAAGCTGATCGACGACATGGGCGCGGAGAGCCTGATGTGGGGCTCGGACTATCCGCACGGCGACGGCGTGTGGCCGCACTCCGACAAGTACATCAAGGAGCAGTTCGCCAACGTGCCGGCCGAGCAGGTGAAGATGATCACCTGCACCAACGCCGGCAAGTTCTACGGCCTGATCAACTAATCCCTGTCGGACAGGGACCGGGCGTCGCCACGGGCGCGCCCGAGGCTAATCGCGATGAACGCCGTCAGCATGGCCACGCTGACGGCGTTTATGCGTACGAGGGTCGCGTAATCCTCCGCCGACCACGCCAGATACGCCGCTCCGTAATGATCGTGCGCGCCAAGAATCCCGGCGAAGATCGCGGCCATCAGCCCGAACGACAGCCCCTGCTCGCCGTGCCGGAAGAGGAAGTGCGGCGAGCATGATGCAGGCCTGAGGTAGAGCTCGCCGCCGGACGCCTGGCCGTAGATCTTGACGCTGATGAACGAGTCGACGGTGCTGACGACGACGAGCGCGACCCGCCCCGCCAGTGAGCTGCGGCGCATGAGGACCGGAACCGCCAGGAAACACGGCGCCGACAGAAACACGATGAACGTCCAGGTGACGTCCGCACCCGTCGCCCAGTGGAGCGTCGGTGGATAGAGCGGCTGGGGTTGAAGGCAACCACCAGCGCCACGAGGGTGCCCGCGGCCGCCAAGGGATCGGCGGGCGCCGCGTACCGGGCGAGCAGAGTCGTGAGGCGTTTCAAACGGCGTCCCACGTGGAGCCCTACAGGCCGGGCTACAGCTCGCCCTTCGACACGCTGTGCCGAAGGGCGAAGACCTCACCCTCGGGTGCATGGCGCGCGCGCGCCGCCTGGGCGGCCTCGACTGACCAGAAGAAGGCGACCAGGGCGCGTTCGATCTGGCGATCCGGGGTGGGCCGCAGGTCCTTCTCTGTCGTGTGAGCCTGACCGACGTTGGGCTGGCCGGTCAGCAAATCGACCCGAGCGGTTTCCGGCGCGGCAAGCTTGGCGAACGGCGCGGTGTTCGCCGCCGTCATGCGCAGGGTCAGAACCGCGGCGGCAATGCCGTCGCCCCAACGCTGCTCGACCCGGCACACGCTGCGCCAGGTGTCGCGGAACTTAGGGAAGATGGCTCGGCTCATCTCCGTCGGATGGCGCAGCCGCTCGTAATATTCCTCGCTCTCGAACGCCGAGAGCGTCTCGGCATCGTAGAACAGGAGATAACGGGCAGGCCGCCCCGGGGGCGTATCGACGCCCTTGAAGCGACTGCCACGCAGCCAGCCGGGACAGCCGACCCGTTCCTGCACGTGCTCGCGGCTATGCCAGTGCTCGAACTGGGCGTCGTCGGCCGGATCGATATCTACCCATAAGGCGAGGACGGCCGAACCGGCCGTCATCTCAGGAGAAAGCCTTGAAGGTGATGAGGGTGAAGGTGTCCTTCACGCCGGCAAGGGTCTGGATCTTGCTGGTGACGAAGTGGCCGATATCGGTCTTCTCGTCGAGATAGCACTTCATCAGGAGGTCGTACTGGCCAGAGGTCGAATAGACCTCCGATACCTGCTCGACGGTGACCGCGTCGTCGGCAACCTCATAGGCCTTGCCGAGTTCGCACTTCACCATGACGAAGATGGTCTGCATCGCGTCCTAGCGACGGGCGAGGAACGCGGGCACGTGATCGCCCAATCCCTTGGGCGAGTTACCGTCGTCGCGTTCGTGATGACGTTCCGGGCGACGCTCGCCGCGCGGCTCGCTGCGGTGTTCCGGACGGCGCTCACCACGATTCTCCGGCCGCCGCTCGCGCGGCGGACGATCAGGACGTGCTTCGCGCGGCTCAGGACGCGCCTCGCGCTGCTCGGGGCGCGCTTCAGCGGCGGGCGGCGCCTCGGCAGGCGCCTTCTCCGCCGATTGTTCGGCGCGCGGCTCGCGATGTTCCCTCGGCTCGCGAGGCTCACGTGGTTCGCGGCGCGGGCCGCGGCTACGCTCCGGTGCGGCACCGCTGCGACCGCCTCGGCGTCCGCCGCGTCCACGACGGCGGCCGTCGCCGGCCTCGAGCGTGGCAAGGTCGAGACCCGGGACTTCGACGCGCGGGATGGTGGTGGTGATCAGCTTCTGGATCGCCTCGATGAGGTCGCCTTCGCTGGGCGTCGCCAGGGTGAAGGAGTGGCCGGTCTTGCCGGCACGGCCGGTGCGGCCAATGCGATGGACGTAATCCTCGGGCGAGAACGGCACGTCGTAGTTGAATACGTGACTCATGTCCTGGACGTCGAGGCCGCGGGCGGCAACGTCGGACGCCACGAGGATCTGGATGTCGCCCGCCTTGAACTTTTCGAGCGTCTCGGTGCGCGCAGGCTGGCTCATGTCGCCGTGCAGCGCGCCGGCGTTGATGCCGTGCTTCTTTAGGGTCGTGTGGAGAGTGGCGACGTCGCGCTTGCGGTTGCAGAATACGATCGCGTTCTTCACTTCCTGGCTCTTGATCAGGGCGAGCAGCGCATCGCGCTTCTGGTCTTCCTGCACGACGACGAGGCCCTGCACCACGGTGGTCGAGGCGCTGGCCGGCGGCGAGACGGTCACTTCCTTCGGATTGCTGAGGAAGCGGTCGGCTAGGCGCTTGATCTCCGGCGGCATGGTGGCCGAGAAGAACAGCGTCTGCCGGATCTTCGGCAGGGTGGCCACGATGCGCTCGACGTCGGGGATGAAACCCATGTCGAGCATGCGGTCGGCTTCGTCGATCACCAGGATCTTGACGTCGTTCAGCAGGATGCCGCCGCGCTCGAAGTGGTCGAGCAGACGGCCGGGCGTGGCGATCAGCACGTCGGCACCGCGCTCGAGCGCGCGTTCCTGGTCGGGAAAGCTCACGCCGCCGATCAGCAGCGCCATGCTGAGCTTGTTGTTCTTGCCGTAAATCTCGAAGTTCTCGGCCACCTGGGCCGCCAGCTCACGCGTCGGCTCGAGGATGAGCGATCGCGGCATGCGCGCCTTGGCGCGGCCCTCCGCCAGAATGTCGATCATGGGGAGAACGAAGGAGGCGGTCTTGCCGGTGCCCGTCTGGGCGCATCCGAGGATATCTCGACCCATCAGGACGATGGGGATGGCCTTTTCCTGGATCGGCGTGGGCGTTGTGTAGCCCTTTTCCGTGACTGCCTGTAGTACGGGGGCGCTCAGCCCCAATTCCTCAAAACTCATTTAATTTCCGTTACTTAGCCCACATCCGATGGGCTTCCGGGGGCGGTCCTAGAGGCCCAAGGATTGGGCCGACCGCTGGCGAGGCTTCATATGAGGCTTGGGGGTGCCCAAGTCAATGCAACGGCCCTGCGGGGCTGCGTCGCGCTTTTGACGCCTATTTGCGGGCTTTGATCTCGATTTCCACGAAGGTGAATTCGAACGCATTCGGGTTGATGACGTCGTGCTCGACCCCGGTCTGGCGGGCATAGGAGACGCCCGCCCGGAGCGGCGCCGGGACCGTCGTCTTGCCGTCGAAGATGTGCAGCTCGCCCGTCGTCACCGGCACCACGACATAGTCGTGCATGTGCTTGTGCCAACCGGTGTGGCCGCCGGGCGGGAAGCGCCACTCGGTGACGATGACGCTGTCGTTGTCGATCTGCACGGAGGGTTTGGCCAAAGGGCGAGGGTCGGGCCGGTCCTTGTCGGTCATGCAGCAAAGCTAATGGCACGCGCGGCTTTTGTCAGGTGACAGGAAGACCGGGGTTGATACTGTGCATATGCACTTAAATTCCAAGGCGGAGACCTCGCTGGCCCATCCTCTTTTGACGGCACCGATCGGGTCGAGCCTGGTGAAGCTCGCCGCGCCCACGACCGCGGTCATGGTCGTGCAGACGGTGGTGGCGATCGTCGAGACGTTCATCTACGGACACCTCGGCACCGACGCGCTGGCGGGCTTCGCTCTCGTCTTTCCGCTGATGATGATGATGACCATGATGGCCGCGGGCGGCATGGGCGGCGGCGTCGCCGCGGCGATGGCGCGCGCGATCGGCGGCGGCCGGCGCGAGGATGCGCGCTCGCTGGTTGTCCATGCCGGCGCGCTGGCGATCGCCATGTCGATGCTGTTCACGGTCTTCGCCTGGACGGTGGCGCCCGCCCTCTTCCGCCTGCTGGGCGGCAGCGGCCGGGCGCTGGCCAATGCCGAGACCTATTCGCACGTGTTGTTCACCTGCTCGATCCCGATCTGGGTGAACTTCTTCCTGTCGTCGCTGCTGCGCGGTGGCGGCGATGCCGCAACGCCCGGCCGCTTCATGCTGCTGTCGTCGCTCTGCCAGGTGCCGTTGTCCTATGTGTTGGCGCTCGGCATCGGAAGCTGGCCGGGCATCGGCATGGCGGGGCCGGCCTATTCGATGCTGATCACGGCCACGGTCTCGGCGCTGCTGCAGGCCCGCGCCTTGTGGAGCGGCAAGCTGGGCTTCGTGCCGGGCTTCAGGGGCGTGCCGCTGCAGCGCCGGCTGTTCTGGGATATCCTGAGGGTCGGGCTGATCTCCTCTTTCTCAGCCCTTACCGCCAACCTCACCGCCATGATGGTGACGGGGCTGGTCGGCCGCTTCGGCGTCGCGGCGCTGGCGGGCTACGGCATCGGCGTGCGGCTGGAGTTCATGCTGGTGCCGCTCGCCTTCGGCATCGGTTCGGGCCTCACCACCCTGGTCGGCGTCGCCGCGGGCGCGCACGACTGGAAGCGCGCGGTACGCGCCGCCTGGATCGGCAGCCTGATCTCGGGCGGCGTCATCGGCGTGCTGGGCTGGATCGTGGCGCTCGTGCCGGAAGGCTGGGCACGGCTGTTCACCGCCGAGCCGCAGGTGATCGCAGCGACCGTGTCCTACATCACGCATGCCGCGCCGTTCTATTTCCTGTTCGGCATCGGCATGACCTTGAGCTTCGCCAGCCAGGGCGCGGGCCGCATGAAGGCGCCGCTGTTCGCCGGCATCGCGCGGCTGGTCGTGGCGACCACCGGCGGCTGGTTCGCCGTCGTGCACCTCGGCTGGGGCCTCAACGGCGTATTCACCGCCATTGCCGTCGGCATGATCGTCTACGGCGCCACCATTATCGTTCCGCTGGTGGTGAAACCCTGGGGACCGAAACGTGTTAAGCTTTCTCCAGCAGGAGAAAGCGATGCTGCGTCCCTCGACAATCGCCACCTGGAACCGCAATCCCGCTGACGAAGAGGCGATGGGCGCCGCCCATGCGCCGATCTGGCGGCGCATGGTGGATGTCTCGGTGCCGCACGACCTCAGCGCCTCGACGGTGCTCGACTACGGCTGCAACCAGGGCGGCTTCCTGCGGCTGCTCTACGACACGCATCCCTTCAAGGCGGCGGTCGGCATCGACATTGCCCACGAATCCGTGGGCCGTGCCGAACTGCTGAAGGGCCACCGGCCGATCGACTACACGGTCGCGAACTCCGCCGCCTCGCTCGGCCGCACCTTCGACTTCGCCTTCAGCCACGAGGTGCTCTACCTGCTGCAGGACCTGTCGGCCCACGCCAACGACATGAAGGCGGCGCTGCGGCTCGGTGGCGCTTATGTGGCGGCAATGGGTTGCCACACTGATTCGTCCGTGTGGCCGCACTGGCGCAAGCTGATCTCCGAGACTTCGTCGATCCCGATCTACGACCACTCGCTGGAAGAAGTCGCGAAGACCTTCTCGGCCGCGGGCTTCACCGTCGGCGTACGCCCCCTGGCGCTCGACGCCTTCATGCCGGTGACCGTCGGCAGCCCGTATTTCCCGAAGATCATCGACCAGTTGCGCTACTACAACACCGACAAGGTGCTGTTCAGGTTCGTGCGCCAAGCTTCCTGAGCGACCTGTCGATCCACTGGGCGCCGATCTTTTCCTGCACACCGTTTTGGCGCAGCCGTTGGCGCAGGTTGGCGAAGTCGACCCGGTCTAGCTCCTGATCCTGGTTGAAGCAGGAGAACACGACCGTCTCCTTGCCCGTCACCGGATCCTTGTGGAGCTGCAGGCACTGCGCGCAGATCTCCTTCATCATGCATTGCATGGGCGAGTTAATCGAGCCCAGCGCGCGGTGACCGGCCTTCATGTGGGGCTTCAGCACGCCGTGACGGGCCAGCCGCACGGCATTCATCATGCCGTCCGAGCCGATGGCGATGATGCGGTCGGCCGCGTCGAATGCGATCGGCTGGTCGCCGAGTTCGCCCGCGGCGTACTTGCGCATCGTCTCGACGATGTTGTCGACCGTCGACTTGTCCTGCGGGCGGCCGGGCGCAAAGCCTGGCGCCTCGTCGCAGCACCACACGACCACGTCGGCCGCGGCCTCGATCTCCTCGACCTTGTAGCGATCGCTCACTTTCTTGTAGCCCGCGAAATAGAGCACTTTGCTGCCGGCCTTGCGGAAGGCCTGGCCGATCGAGAACAGCACGGCGTTGCCGAGGCCGCCGCCCGCCAGCACGACCGTCTCGCCCGGCTCGATTTCGGTCGGCGTGCCGGTCGGGCCCATGACGATCACCGGCTCGCCGGGCTGCAGCAACGCGCAGAGGTCGGACGAGCCGCCCATCTCCAGCGTGATCAGCGACAGCAGGCCCTTGTCCTTGTCGACCCAGGCGCCGGTCAGCGCCAGGCCCTCCATCGTTAGGAGCGTGCCGTCGACCTTCTGCGAGCGCGCCTCATAGTTCTGCAGGCGATAGAACTGGCCGGGCTCGAAGTTCTTCGCCGCGGCCGGCGCCTCGACGACGACCTCGACGATGGTGGGCGTCAGGCGATCGACGCGGACCACCCTGGCGCGCCAGTTGCTGTTGGCTTCGGCCAGGATATCGGCCGGCGTCTTCCGTGTCGACGCGAGCTTCTCCATCGTGCGCGTCAGCACCGGATAACCTTGCTTGGCGCCGCCCATCGCCTTCACCACGTTGCCGGCGAAAGAGGGATGGAGATCGCCGAAGAACGACATGAAGCGACCGTCGGGGTGGCGGTACATCAGCACGCGCACCTCGTCCGGCTTGCACACGCGCTCGGGTGTGGCGGGCTCGCCCGCCTCGTCCAGCGCGCGGAAATACTTGCCGTCGATGAAGGCATGCGTCGCGTCCTCGCGCGCCAGCACCGTGTTGGGCTGGGTGCCGGCGGCGACCAGGATGGTGCGCGCCGGCAGCACGGCGGAGATCTTCTCGCCGTTCTGCTCGCCTTCGACCTTCAGCGCCCGGGCCGCGCCATTGGCGTCGACCTCGACGGCGACTGGCGACAGGCCCTCGGCCAAGCGGATGTCCTCTTCCAGCGCCTTGAAGACCTCTTCGTGGTTCAGGGTGTACGAGGGCGAATCGATCAGGCGGCGGCGATAGGCGATGGTGACGCCGCCCCAGCGGTTCACCAGACCGGCAATGTCGGGCGTGCGCTTCTCGCGCGCCGCCGTCTGGCGCTCGGCGCGGATCGCCGTGCCGTGGGCGATGAATTCGGCGGCGACCTCGCGCTCCTCCTCGTTCATCGCGGCCATCACCGCCGTCTCGCCGCGCTCGGCAACCAGGATCTCGTGGCGCGCCAGGAACTTCTCGACCTGCAGTGGATAATAGGCGAGCGACTCGGTCGCAGTGTCTATCGCAGTCAATCCGCCGCCGATCACGACCACCGGCAGGCGGATCTGCAGGTTGGCAATCGAGTCCTTCTTGGCTGCGCCCGTGAGCTGCAGTGCCATCAGGAAGTCCGACGCCGCGCGCACGCCGCGCGCCAGGCCGTTGGGCATGTCGAGCACCGTGGGCTTGCCCGCACCGGCGCACAGCGCGATGTGGTCGAAGCCCATGCCGAAGGCGCCCTCGACCGTTACCGTGCCGCCGAAGCGCACGCCGCCGAACATCGAGAACTGCGCGCGGCGCTCGAGCATCAGGCGCACCATCTTCAGGTAGTTCTTGTCCCAGCGCACGGTGATGCCGTACTCGGCGACGCCGCCGAAGCCCGCCATCGCGCGGTCGTCGAGATCTTCGCGCAGGGTGTCGACGTCCTTCACCGCATCGAACTTTTGGCGCGCGCCGCTTGCCTCGACGCCCGACTGTGCCACCGGCAGCGGCTCGATCTTGAGGCCGTCGATGCCGACCACGGTGTGGCCGTCGTTCATCAGGTGGTGCGCGAGATTGAAGCCGGCCGGGCCGAGGCCGACCACCAGCACACTGCGCCCCGTCGCGGCGCGCGGGATCGGGCGGCGCAGGTGGAGCGGGTTCCAACGCGTCAGCAGGGAATAGATCTCGAAGCCCCACGGCAGCGACAGCACGTCCTTCAGCGAGCGCGTCTCGATCTGCGGGATGTCGACCGGCTCCTGCTTCTGGTAGATGCAGGCCTTCATGCAGTCGTTGCAGATGCGGTGGCCGGTCGCCGCCATCAGCGGATTGTCGACGGCGGCCATCGCCACGGCACCGATGGAGAAGCCCTCGCTCTTGAGAAGATTCATCTCCGATATCTTTTGCTCGAGCGGGCAGCCCGCCAGGGTGACGCCGAACGGCGACTTCTGGAACAGGCCGGTCTTGCGATCCTTGAGGCCCCTCGAGCAGCTGTCCTTGCCCTGGTTGTGGCACCAGATGCAGTAGTTGGCGTGGTCGAGCGCGCGCACCGGATCGAAGCCCGCGTCGGTCAGCGCAAAGCCCTCGCGATGGCGCAACAGCGCGCGCGGCAGCTTGAGCCTGGTGACGCCGTCGACCACTTCCGTCTCGATCGGCACGAGATGCTCGAAGTCGAGCTTGTGCGGCACCTTGAACAGCGGCCCCTCGCGATGGCGCGCCTTGCCCTCGGCACTGTGCAGCGCCCAGGCGGCGTACTGGGTCAACGCCTCGATGCGCGCCGTCGGCTTGTCGACCTTGAACTCGGCACCGAGCGCGTCGCGCACGGCGATGGCGAAGGCGAGTTCCCAAGCTTCGAGAGCGTCGGGCGCGACCGGCAGGCCGACCGCGGCCGTCACTGCCGAGCCATCGAGCGCCGCGGCGACATCGGCCTTGATCGAGCGCGTGACGTAGCGCTGCACGAACAGCCGCTTGCAGTCGTAGAGCGGCGCGAACTGGGCGGCGCGCTGGCGCAGCGCCGCCGTCTCCGCCGAGATGCCGAACAACGCGCCGATGAAATCCTCGAGCGGACGCGCGACCTCGATCAGCAGGTTCGACTCGTCTTTGGCTGCGAGAGCGTCCGGCGTGACGCGGGCTGCCATCAAACGTGCATGAACGTCGACGTTGGCGTCGCCCAGCCAGGCGACGAACGCGGCATCGAGCCGCGCGAGGCCTTCGCGGTCGTAAAGATCGTCGAAGCTCAGCCCGTGAGCGAGTGAAGGGGCGTTCATTTCGGGGATATCCAGATGGGCTGAGGGGTCAATTGTTCGTACACGAACCGATTAGCCAACTCGCACGAGGGGCGCAACAGATTCGCGACATAAATGCCTGATGACGGGGCTGGTGGCTTCACGCATGTTCCGGCCGCCATGCATACCGTCCCCCGCTCCGTGCGCAACTGGCTCGTCGTCGTGGCCGCCATGATTTTTCTCATGATCGTGCTCGGCGCACTGACGCGGCTCACCGAATCGGGCCTGTCGATGGTCGAGTGGAAGCCGGTGACAGGCGTGCTGCCACCGATGTCGGATGCGGCGTGGCAGCTCGAGCTGCAGAAGTATCTTTCCTCGCCGCAGGGAAGATTGGTGAATAGTGGTTTCACCGTCGAGCAATTCCAGCAGATCTTTTGGCTCGAGTTCATCCACCGCCTGTGGGGCCGGCTGATCGGCGTCGTCTTCGCGCTGCCGCTCGCCTGGTTCTGGCTGCGCGGCCAACTCTCTCCCGGGCTGAAGCCGCGACTTTTGGCCCTGCTCGTGCTGGGCGGTCTGCAGGGCGTCCTGGGTTGGGCGATGGTGGCTTCCGGCCTGGTCGATCGGCCTTCGGTCAGCCAGTACCGACTGGCCGCGCACCTGCTGCTGGCTGTCGCGCTCTATGCCTACACCGTGTGGCTGATCCTCGAGCTCGGCAATTCCGACGCGCGCCGCGACGATCCGCGAACGGCGCGCAAGGCCGCGGGCCTGATCGGCTTCGTGCTGGTCGTCATGACGTTCGGCGCGCTGATGGCCGGCCTGCGTGCCGGCTGGTCGCACAACACCTTCCCGACCATGTCGGGCTACTGGATCCCGCCCGGCATGTTCGACCTGGTGCCGTGGTGGATCAATCCGTTCGACAACGGCACGACCGTGCAGTTCATCCATCGCTGGCTGGCCAAGCTGCTGGTCCTCGGCGTGCTGGCCCTGCTGATCCGCGTGCGACGTCCGGAGACCTTCGCGGCGGCGGCGATGGCGCTGACGCAAATGGGTCTTGGAATCGCCACGATCCTGACCGGAGTCGATGTCGTGATCGCCTCCATGCACCAGGCCGGCGCCGTCCTGCTCCTCACCACGCTGATCGTCGTGCGGCACCGCGCGATGCCTTCTCCGCCCCGGCCGCTGTCGGCTATGGTTGGAGGATGAACGGCCGCAAAAGCGTCGGAGCCCTGGCAGGTGTGACGGTCGTGGCGATCGCGGCGTCCGCCATGCTCGCCTTCGTCACGATCGACGCGCCGCCCCTGCCGGTGAAGCACAAGAAGCCGCCGGCTACGGCGCCACTGACGCCTGTCGCGGCAACACTGACACCGGCCGCGCCGGCACCCAAGGCCGCCGCCCACGCCACCACACTCTTGACGCCTCCGCCGCCGGCCGCGCCGGCGAAGCCACCGACTGCCGCCGCGCCGGCATCGGCCGCATCGTCGATCGACTGGCCGTCCGTCGCCCTCGATGACGTGCGCAACCGCGCCAACGCCGGGGAGATCCCGGCCATGGAAGAGATCGGCCGCCGCCTGCTGCAGGGCGTCGGCACGGCCAAGGATCCGCAGGCCGGCGCGGGCTGGCTGCTGCGCGCGGCCGGCCTGGGTTCGGCGCAGTCGGCCTTCAACGTCGGCGTCATGTACGAGCGCGGCTTCGTCGTCGAACGCGATTCGTCTAAGGCCGCCGAGTGGTATCGCAAGGCCGCGGACGCGGGCCTGCCGACGGCCAAGCACAACCTCGCCTTGATGCTGCGCGACGGCAAGGGCACGCCGCGCGACGTGAAGGCGGCCACGGCTTTGCTGCTGTCGGCGGCGCGCCAGGGCATGGCGGCGTCGATGTTCACCCTGGGCGACATCTACGAGCAGGGCGACGGCGGCACCAAGGACCCGGCGGCGGCGCTCGCCTGGTTCGCCATCACCGGCGAGTTCGAGCGACAGACCAATCGCGACGGCGAGTCGGCATTGGCCAGGACGGCCAACCAGCGCGCGCAGATCCTGAAGCGCACGCTGACGACCGCCGAACTCGAGCACGCGCAGGAACTGGCGCAGACTGAGTTCAAGCAGATCGTCTCCGCACTCGCCCCTCCGCCACCAGCGAGCACCACGCTGGTACCCGCGCCGCCTCCGCCGCCGCCGATCACCAACGCCTCGATCGACTGGCCCAAGTCGCCGCCCGACCAGATCAAGGCCGTCCAACAGGGCCTGTTCGATCTCAAGCGCCTGCGCGACAAGCCCGACGGCACGCTGGGGCCGGTGACTCGCGCCGCCATCCGCGACTTCCAGAAGAGCGCGGGCCTGCGCGAGACCGGCGAGGCCAGCCGCGAGGTGTACATCGCGCTGCTATCGGCGCAACGCGACGTCGTCGCCGAATCGCCATTGCCGACACCGCCGCCCGAAGTGGCCGCCGCGCCGGAGCCTGCCCGGGCGGAGCCGGCGAAACCCGAGCCGGAATCTCGGCCGCAACAGCCGGCGGCGGAGATGAAGATCGATCTCGGCACGCCGCCGGCGCCGCCGACCTCGGCCGAGGTCGCGGCCACATCGCCCCCGATAGTCGTGCCGCCGCAAGTTGCGCCGACGACGGCCGAAGCGCCGAAAGCCGACCCGCCCAAACCACCGCCCGTCGTCGTCGACACGACCAAACCGCTTTCGACCGCGGTCGAAGCCGCGCAACCGCCCGCGTCGTCGATCGATATTCCATCGTCGCCCGCGCCGCCGCCGCCGACATCGGCCGATGTCGCGCGTGCGGTGCCGACTGCGGAACCACCCAAGACGGCGCCCGCGGCACCCGACTCCTGGCCCCCCCGCAAGGCCGACCAGGTGAAGGCGATCCAGACGCTGCTGCGTGACCTGCGTTTCTACGGCAAGGCCGCCGACGGCCAGGCCAATGCCGCCACGACGGGGGCGATCCGCGAGTACCAGCACATGATAGGCCTGAAGGAGACCGGCGAGCCGACCAAGGCACTTTTCGAGTCGCTGAAGGAAATGCGCAAGATAATGGCGCCGGCTCCCGGCGCCGGGAACTAGCCCGGCGTCAATTCGCCGGCGTGGTGCCACCACCCGGCCGGCACGTGCGCTGCGGCCGCGCGCGCCTCGGCATCGCTCGCATAGAGCGCAAAACAGGTGGCGCCGCTGCCGCTCATCGACACATGGCGCACGCCCGCCGTTCCGCGCAAGAAGGCAAGCACCTCGCCGATGACCGGCCGCAGCGCGACCGCTGGCCCGGCGAGGTCGTTGCCGCGTGCGGCCAGCGCGTCGACCAGACTCGCGAGGTCGGACCACGGCCGCACGACCGGTCGCGCGGACGAAAAACCGCCGCGCCGCGCGCCGAAGACCTCCGCGGTCGACAAGGCTGTGCCCGGATTGACCAGGAGAAGAGCGCAGGCCGGCAACGCCGGCGCCGGATCGAGGCGCTCGCCCACGCCCGACGCGATCGCCGGATGGCCGGCGAGGCACATCGGCACGTCGGCGCCGAGGCCGGCGGCAAGGTCGAACAGCTCCTCGAGCGGCAACGCCAGCCGCCACAGGTCGGACAGGACGAGAAGCGCTGCCGCGGCATCGGCCGAGCCGCCGCCGAGACCGGCCGCCACGGGAATGTTCTTGGTCAGGCGAAGGGCCGCGCGCGGCGCGACACCGGCGCGGTCGGCCAGACGCCGCGCGGCGCGCAGCACGAGATTGTCCGGTTCGCCCGACAGCGCCGCCGCGCCTGGCCCGTCGACGGCGAGGCCGAGGCTGTCGGACGGCGTGGCTTCCAGCGTATCGGCGAGGTCGGCGAAGGCGACCAGCGAGTCGAGCAGATGATAGCCGTCGGCGCGGCGACCGACGACGTTCAGCCAGAGATTGATCTTGGCAGGCGCCTGCCGTGAGACGCCGGCCATCGCGGGGATCAGCCGCCCTGCTTCTTGTCGGCCGCCTTCTCGTAGACCGTCGGCTGGTCGTTGGCCGGGCTCAGCCCGTTGGCGAGCTTGTCCAGGAGCTTCGGCAAACGATCCTTCTCGGGCTTCTGGTTGAGCGCGCGCTCCCACTCGAAGCGCGCCTCGCGCTTGCGGCCGACGTGCCAGTAGGCATCGCCCAGGTGCTCGACCACGGTGGCGTCGTCGCCCTTCTGCTCGCTCGCGCGCTCCAGCCACTCGACGGCGTTGTCGTACTGGCCGAGGCGATAGTAGGCCCAGCCGACGGAGTCGGTCACCGCGCCATCGTCCGGCCGAAGCTCGGTGGCCCGCTTCAGCATCTTCATGCCGTCGTCGAGGTTGAGGCCCTGGTCGATCCAGCTATAGCCGAGATAGTTCAGCACGTAGGGCTGGTCGGGCGAGAGTTCGAGCGCCTTCTTCATGTCGGCCTCGGCCTTGGGCCATTGCTTGACGCGCTCGAGGCAGATCCCGCGTCCGAAATAGATCGGCCAGTAGCGCTCGTCGGTGCTCTTCAGCCGCGACACGGCCATGTCGTAGGCCGCGACCGCGTCGGCGAAGCGTTCCTTGCCACGCAGAAGATCGGCCAGCGTCAGCGCCGCATCGATGCGGTCGGTCTTCTCGGCCACCAGCGTCTTGAGCTGCGCCACCGCCTTGTCGAAGTGCTCGTCTTGGACGTCGAGGACGGCCATGCGCAGCCGCGCCTGCCAGTAGAGCGGCGACGTCGGGCCGATCTTGGCGAGCGCCGCGATGGCCTTCGGCAGGATCTGGAACTGCTCGTAGATGCCGGAGATCATCAACCAGGCGAAATCGTGGTTGGGCTTCAACTCGACGGCGAGCTGGCCGAAGATCAGCGCGAGATCGGCCCGCTGGTTGCGCGGGTCGGCGCTCAGGATGCCGCCGATGTCGAACATGATGTCGGCGATGCCGGCGGCCGCGGTCGGCGGCTTGGGCATCGGCGCATTGGCAGCCAGCAGGCCGTCCATCACGACGCTGTCGCCGTATTTCTCGCCATAGGCCTTGAGCATGCTGCGCGCGTCGTCGGCCTTGCCGAGGCGACGCAGGCCGTCGGCCGCAGTCGTCACGATGCGCAGGCCGCTGGGATCGAGCGTGGCGGCGCGGCGATACTTCGCCTCCGCGGCGGCGCGGTCGCCCGCCATCTCGTCGACCTGCGCGTCGATTATGAGCGCCGGCGCCTCGGCGCGCTCGCCGCCGCTCGGCTTCAGCTTCGACAGGTACTGACGCGCGGTCGAATAATCTTTCTGGCCGGCCTTGAGCCAGGCCAGCACGTAATCCTTGAGCGGTCCGAGCTGGTTCTCCGAGCCGATGCGGGCGAGCTGGGTCTCGGCGCCACGGTAGTCGCCCTTCTTGATCTGCTGCACCGCCATCACGAGGTTGGCGAAGCCGTCGCCCGGCTTGGCCGCCAGCACCGCGGGCGCCAGCAGCACGGCCGCGTCGAACCGGCCGGCATAGAGGCGCAGCCGGAAAGCGGCATAGATCAGGTCGGGGTCGTTGGGAGTCTGCGCCAGCGCCAGATCGAGCTGGGTCGCGCCGTTATCGTAGTCGTGATCCTGTTCGGCCACGCGGGCGGCGAGATAGCGGCCGCCGAGCGAGACCGTGGTGGCCTTCTGGCCGGCGGGGCCGCGAGCGGATTGGGCGTTGCCGGAAACCGGGAGGGCGAGCAGGACCGCTGCCGACAGCAGCACGAGGGGTTTCAATCTCATACAACTCACATGTTGGGGTAATTGGGACCGCCGCCGCCTTCGGGCACGGTCCAGTCGATGTTCTGCGCCGGATCCTTGATGTCGCACGTCTTACAGTGGACGCAGTTCTGGGCGTTGATCTGGAAGCGCGGCTGGCCGTTGTCGGCCGTCACGACTTCGTAGACGCCCGCCGGACAGTAGCGTTGCGCGGGCTCGGCGTAGGTCGGCAGGTTGACCGCAATCGGAATCGACGGATCGCGCAACTTGAGATGGACCGGCTGGTTCTCTTCGTGGTTGGTGGCCGACAGGAACACCGACGAGGGCTTGTCGAACGACAGCACGCCGTCAGGCCGCGGATACTGGATCGGCTGGAACTCGGCCGCCGGCCGCAGGGTCTCGTGATCGGCCTTGGTGTGATGGAAGGTCCACGGCAGGCGGATGCCGAGATCGTGGCACCACATGTCGAAGCCGCCGTAGAGCGTGCCCAGCACCGAGCCCCACTTCAGCGCGGGCTTGACGTTGCGCACCTTGTCGAGATCCTTCCAGATCCATGACGCCTTGAGCGCCGTCGGATAGGCGGTGAGTTCGTCGCCGCCGGTCTTGCCGGCGACCAGCGCCTCGAACGCCGCCTCCGCGCCCAGCATGCCGCTCTTGATCGCGTTGTGGCTGCCCTTGATGCGCGGCAGGTTCACAAAACCCGCGGAGCAGCCGATCAGCGCGCCACCCGGAAAGGTGAGCTTCGGAACCGACTGCACGCCGCCCTCGTTGATGGCGCGCGAGCCGTAGACCAGCCGCTTGCCGCCCTTCAGGTACTTGGCGACCTCGGGATGGGTCTTGAAGCGCTGGAACTCGTCGAACGGCGAGAGGTACGGGTTCTCGTAGCTGAGATGCACGACGAGGCCGATTGCGACCAGGTTGTCGCCGAAGTGATACATGAACGAACCGCCCGTGCTGGCAGTCTCCGACAGCGGCCAGCCCTGCGAGTGAACGACCAGGCCCTTCTTGAAGGTGGCGGGATCGACCTGCCACAACTCCTTGATGCCGATGCCGAACTTTTGCGGATCGACGCCGGCGCGCAGGTCGAACTTGGCGAACAGCATCTTCGATAGCGAGCCGCGCGCGCCCTCGGCGATCAGCGTGTACTTGGCGTGCAGCTCCATGCCGGGCGTGTAGGTATCCTTGTGCGTGCCGTCCTTGGCCACGCCCATGTCGCCGGTGGCGACGCCTTTCACCGAGCCGTCGTCGTTGTAGAGCACTTCGGCCGCGGCAAAGCCCGGATAGATCTCGACACCCAGCGCCTCGGCCTGCTGGCCGAGCCAGCGGCAGACCTCGCCCAGGCTGACGATGTAGTTGCCGTGGTTGTTCATCAGCCGCGGCAGCGCGAAGTTGGGGAAGCGGAAGGAGCCCGACTTGGTGAGCCACAGGAACTGGTCGTCCGAGACCTGGGTCTCGATCGGCGCGCCTTTTTCCTTCCAGTCGGGAATGAGCTCGTTGAGGCCGATCGGGTCGATCACGGCGCCGGAGAGGATGTGCGCGCCGATCTCGGAACCCTTCTCGAGCACGCAGACCGAAACCTCGTGATTGCGCTCCGCCGCGAGCTGCTTCAAACGGATCGCCGCCGACAGCCCCGCCGGGCCGCCGCCTACGATCACCACGTCGTATTCCATTGCCTCGCGCGTCATTCCCATCTCGCTCTGCAGTGCCTTTTTCCAGATGGACGCGCCGCTGGCAGGCGACGATCCTTCGACGTGGTAAATAGCCTGTCGGGCGCATCATCGCTACCCGCCGAAAGGGGCAATCCCATGGCCGAACTGACCGGAATCGAGAGCAAACTCTTCACGGCGCACGATTTCCGGCTGGAAAGCGGGCAGTCCCTGCCCGTCGTCGAGCTTGCCTACGAAACCTACGGCACACTGAATGCAGCGAAGGACAACGCCGTACTGGTCGTGCACGGCTATACGTCGAGCCATCACGCCGCCGGCAAGAACGCCCCCGGCAAGCAGGGTCGCGGCGTGGCCGAGGGCGCGGCCGGCTGGTTCGACGGGCTGATCGGCCCGGGCAAGGCGGTCGACACGACCAGGTATTTCGTCGTGTCGGTGAACGCGCTCGGCTCCGCGCACGGCAGCTCGGGCCCGAACACGATCGATCCAAGGACAAAGAAGCCCTACGGCCCGACCTTTCCCGAAATCACGCTGCGCGACATGGTGGCCAGCCAGAAGCTGCTGGTCGACTCGCTCGGCCTCAAGAGCCTCGTCGCCGTCGTCGGCCCGTCGATGGGCGGCTTCCAGTCGTTCCAGTGGGCAGCGTCCCATCCGGGATTCATGAGGGGCATCGCCGCCTCAGTCACCGCGCCGCGCGCGCCCGGCCGCCTCGGCGGGCTCGAGGCGCTGCAGAAGCGGCTCGCCGGCGATCCCAACTGGAACGGCGGCTGGTACTACGAGAACGGCGGCATTCCGGGAACGATGGAGCAGATCCGCTACGAAACCTTGTTGAACTACGGCCAGGGCGAAGCCGAAGCCAAGGTGGCCGCGCGCAGCTGGGCGAAGATCTACGACGGCCATTCGCTGGTCACCTTGCGCCGCGCGATCGACGGCTTCGACATCACGCGGCAATACGACCGCCTGAAGAAGACCAAGGTGCTGTACGTCATCTCGAAGACCGACAAGCTGTTCGATCTCACGGACTGTGCCGCCCACGCGCTCGACATGCGCAAGGCCGGCGTCGACCTCACCTATGTCGAGATGCCGTCGGACAAGGGCCACATGGCAAGCCACGCCGACGCCGCGATGTGGGCGCCGATCCTGGCCGCGTTCATGAAGAGCCTCTGATGGAGGAAGCGCTTCCCTCACGCGAGGACCTCGCCTCACTGCTGAAATGGTACGTCGACCACGGCCTCGACGAGACCATCGGCGAGGAGGCGATCGATCGCTTCGCCGTCGCGGCCCAGACGCCGGCGCCGGCCGTGGCGCACGCGGCACCCGCTGCACTCGCTGCACTCGCCGCCCCCACGCCGTTGCGTCCCGCCGCGCCCTCGCCCGCCGCCGCGCCGCGCGCGCCGGTGCCGCTCGAATCGCCGCAGCTCGTCGAGGATGCCCGCACGCTGGCCGCCGGCTGCGCCACCATCGCCGATCTGGAAGCCGCAATCCGCGCCTTCGAAGGCTGCGCGCTGAAGCGCACGGCGAAGAACACGGTGTTCGCCGACGGGCTGCCGACGGCGCCGGTCATGATCGTGGGCGAGGCGCCGGGCGCCGACGAGGACCGCCTCGGCAAGCCGTTCGTCGGCGTGAGCGGCCAGCTCATGGACCGCATGATGGGGGCGATCGGGCTTGGCCGCAGCGAGGGCTTCTATATCACCAATATCCTGTTCTGGCGGCCGCCCGGCAACCGCACCCCCACCCTGGCGGAGCAGGCAATGTGCCTAGCCTTCACGCGCCGCCATATCGAGCTGGTGCGGCCCAAGCTGCTGATTCTGGCCGGCGGCACGGCGGCCAAGGCCGTGCTCGACACCGCCGAGGGCATCATGCGGCTGCGCGGCAAGTGGACCGGCGTGCGCCTCGACGACGGCACCGAGATCCCGACCATGCCGACGTTCCATCCGGCCTATCTGCTGCGCACGCCCGCCAGCAAGCGCCAGAGCTGGTTCGACCTGCTCGCCGTCGACAAGAAGCTGAAGGAACTCGGCGGCCGCTAGAGTATCTTCTTCAGGTAGAACTTCTGGTGACCCTTGGGATAGTCGTCGATGGTGGCGACGAGCTCGTAGCCACGCTTTTCGTAGAACGGGCGGGCCTGGAAGGAATGGGTATCGAGCGCCACCATGTGGCAATGGCGCTCGCGGGCATAGGCCTCGGCCGCGTCCATCAGCCGGGTGCCATTGTCCTTGCCACGCGCGACCTCGTCGACCCAGAGGAAGTTGATATAAAGGACTCCACCCCAGATCAGGCCGACCACGCCGCCCATGATCTCGCTCCGCGCGGTGCGCAGGTAATAGTTCACGGGGTAGTACGCCGCGATGCCGGTTGCGGCGAAGTTGTCCGCCAACAGCGCGGTCTTCACCCGCCCCATCGCCGGCCCGCTTTCGGAAGCGTCGAAGACCACCTTGAGATCGTCCATCTGGCTCCCCGGTTTCGTCCCTGGCTTCGTCCTCTGGGACGAGTTTCCCGCAGCCCTGCAAAGGACGTCGACCGCGTCCGGCGATTGTCCGCGCGGTCGTGCACCGACGCAAGCATGTCGTGCGGCGTCCCGTCGCGCGCTTGAGAAAGCCACGTCCGCGGCACTCTTTCCATGGACCCGAGTACGCTGCAGGTGTCGCCTGCTTGACGGTTCAGTGGCCGGCCGGCAAGGTCGCCGCAAAATCGATACCAAGTCGATAAAACAAAAGTTCAGGGAGAAACCATTTCCATGACCGATCTTCGGTTGCGTTCGATCGTATTCGCCGTCGCGGCGTCGACCGCCGCGAGCCTTTGCGTCACCCCGGCCGGCGCCTGGGAGCCGACCCGTACCGTGGAATTCATCGTGCCCGCCGGCACCGGCGGCGGCGCCGACCAGATGGCGCGCATGATCCAGGGCATCATCGCCAAGCATAAGCTGATGAAGCAGACGATGGTGGTGGTGAACAAGGCCGGGGGCGCCGGCGGCGAGGGCTTCCTCGACATCAAGGGCGCCAAAGGCAACCCGCACAAGCTGGTGATCACGCTTTCGAACCTCTTCACCACGCCGCTCGCCACGGGCATTCCCTTCTCGTGGAAGGACATGACGCCGGTGGCGATGATGGCGCTCGACGAGTTCGTGCTGTGGGTCAATGCCGAGACGCCGTACAAAACCGCGGGAGACTATGTTGCCGCGATCAAGGCCGGCGGCCCGGGCAAGTTCAAGATGGGCGGCACCGGCTCCAAGCAGGAAGACCAGATCATCACCGTCGCGCTGGAGGCGGCGGTCGGCCAGAAGATGACCTACGTGCCCTACAAGGGCGGCGGCGAGGTCGCGGTCCAGCTCGTCGGCAAGCATATCGACTCGACGGTCAACAACCCGATCGAGGCGGTGGCGCAGTGGCGCGCGGGCGCGCTGCGTCCGTTGTGCGTGTTCGACTCCAAGCCGCTGCCGGTCAAGGACAAGATCGCCGGCGACATGGCGTGGTCGGACATCCCGACCTGCAAGTCGCAGGGCCTCGACATCGAATATCTGATGCTGCGCGGCATCTTCATGCCCGCCGGCGTTCCGCAGGAGGCCGTCGACTACTACGTCGACCTGCTCAAGAAGGTGCGCGCCACGCCGGAGTGGGCGCAACTAATGCACGATGGCGCCTTCAACCAGTCCTTCATGGCCGGTGCCGAGTACACCAAGTGGGTCGAGAACGAGGACAAGCGGCATCGCGACCTCATGCAGAAGGCCGGGTTCCTGGCCAAGAACTGAGGGTGCGAACGAAGGCACTGTCGCTCCCATATCGATCGCGGAAGCAAAAATAGTCATGTCCAATCCGCCGGATGCGCCCGCGTCGACCGGACCGCGGCACCGCACCATTGAAATGGGCGTTGCCGCCTTCATCCTGGCGCTCGGTGCCATCACCATGATCGGCAGCCTGAGCGTGGGCATCGGCTGGGCGGCCGAAGGGCCGCAGTCCGGCTTCTTCCCGTTCTATGTCGGGCTGCTGATCGTGATCGCCAGCGTCATCAACTTCTTTCGGGCCTCCAGCATCGCGCGCGGCAGACAGTTCGCCGAATGGGGCCAGATCGCACAGGTGCGTAAGGTCGTCATCCCGATGGCGATCTACGTCGCGGCGGTGCCGTGGCTCGGCATCTACGTCGCGTCCGGCCTGCTGATCGCGGGCTTCATGCGCTGGCTCGGCCGCTATGGCTGGCTGATGACGATCGGCATCAGCGTGGTGATGCCGATCCTCATCTACGTGACATTCGAAAAGTGGTTCCTCGTGCCGTTGCCCAAGGGCCCGCTCGAGGACCTGCTCGGGCTGTAGGCCCCGCAACGACGAGGCCGGAGGATCGATGGATAGTTTTGGCGACTTGCTCTCGGGATTTGTCGTCGTCCTGAGCTGGCACAACTTCCTCTACATGCTGATCGGCATCACACTCGGCGTCATCATCGGCGTGCTGCCGGGCCTCGGCGGCGCCAACGGCGTGGCGATCCTGCTGCCGCTCACCTTCAGCATGCCGCCGACGTCGGCCATCATCCTGCTGTCCTGTATCTACTGGGGGGCGCTGTTCGGCGGCGCCATCACGTCGATCCTGTTCAACATCCCGGGCGAACCATGGTCGGTCGCCACGACGTTCGACGGCCATCCCATGGCGCAGAACGGCAAGGCGGGCGAGGCCCTGACGGCGGCCTTCACCTCGTCCTTCGTCGGCGCGCTGTTCGCCGTCATCGTCATCACGCTGGCGGCGCCGCTGGTCGCCAAGTTCGCATTGGAGTTCGGCCCGGCGGAAATGTTCGCGGTGTTCTTCCTGGCGTTCTGCAGCTTCGTCGGCATGGGCAAGGAGCCGCCGGCGAAGACCGTCGCCTCGATGATGATCGGCTTTGCGCTGGCCGCAGTCGGCACCGACACGGTGACCGGCCAGCTCCGCCTGACCTTCGGCTCGACCGAGCTGCTGGGTGGCTTCGACTTCCTGGTGGCGGTGATCGGCCTGTTCGGCATCGGCGAGATCCTGCTCACCATGGAGGAAGGGCTGAGCTTCAAGGGCAAGGCCACCGGCATCAATCCCACCGTGGTCTGGCAGACCTGGAAGATATTGCCGCGCTACTGGATGACCTCGCTGCGCGCCTGCGTGATCGGCTGCTGGATGGGCATCACGCCGGCCGGCGCCACGCCCGCCTCGTTCATGAGCTACGGCATCGCCAAGCGCGCCTCGAAGAACGGCGACAAGTTCGGCACGGGCGATATCGAGGGCGTGATCGCGCCGGAAACCGCCGCACATGCTGCCGGCACCTCGGCGCTGCTGCCGATGCTGGCGCTCGGCGTTCCCGGATCGCCCACCGCGGCGGTGCTGCTGGGCGGCCTGATGATCTGGGGCCTGCAGCCCGGCCCGCTCCTGTTCGTCGAGCAGAAGGACTTCGTCTGGGGCCTGATCGCCAGCATGTACCTCGGCAACGTCGTCGGACTCGCCGTCGTGCTGACCATGGTGCCGATGTTCGCCGCCATCCTGCGCGTGCCGTTCGGCATCATCGCGCCGATCATCCTGGTGATCTGCGCCATCGGCGCCTACACCGTCCACAACAACTCCTTCGACGTGATCATGATGCTGGTGTTCGGCGTCGCCGGTTACTTCCTGAAGAAGTGCAACTACCCCCTGGCGCCGCTGGTCCTGGCCATCGTGCTGGGCGACAAGGCCGAGGAGGCGTTCCGGCAGTCCCTGCTGATCTCCCAGGGCAGCATCGCCGTGCTGTGGTCGAGCAAACTGGTGGCCATCATCATGGCCCTGGGCCTGCTCGCCCTGTTCTGGCCGATGGTGTCGGCCGGGCTCAACCGGGTGCTGAAGCCGCTTTTCGCCAAGTAAACACGGGATAAACCGCGAAATATCGGGGTGTGGACGGCCTTGCGGGCAGCGATTGGACGTCTGCCCGCTCCGTGGCATTATGCATAATGTATCTCAGAAGCAGGCGCCGGCCGGGGGGCTGGACGGACGCCTGACGGGGCCTTCGGGAGGACAATTGATTCCATGAGCGAAGCGCGTCTGGTGGTCGGGCCGATCGACAGCCGGGAGACCTTCAAGGACAAGGCGTACGCCGCCTTGCGCCGGGTCATCGTGTCGTCCGACATCTATCGCTCGCGCTCCGACATTCGCCTCGACGAGCGTCAGCTGGCGCAGGATTTCGGCATCTCGCGCACGCCGGTGCGCGAGGCGATGGCGCAACTCGAGCGCGAGGGCTTCGTGCGCTCGGTGCCGCGGCGCGGCGTCTACGTCGTGCGCAAGACCAAGGGCGAGGTGATCGAGATGATCACCGCCTGGGCCGCCCTCGAGAGCATGGCGGCGCGGCTGATCACCCAGACCGCGGGCGACGCCGACATCGCGGGGCTGCGGCGCATGTTCGCCACCTTCGAGGACGACAAGCTGCACGCCAAGCTCGACGAATATTCCGAGGTCAACATCGCCTTCCACCAGGCGATCATCGAGCTGAGCGGCAACGGCGTGCTGATCCAGCTCGCGGAGAATCTGTTCACCCACATGCGGATGATCCGCGGCAAGACGATCGGCGAGGATGACCGCGTCGTGCGCTCGATCCACGATCACATGAACATCATCCAGGCCCTCGAGGCGCGCGACACCGAGCGCGCCGAGGACCTGGTCCGCCAACACGCGCTCGGCCTGGCCGAGCACGTCGCCAAGCACGTCGACTATCTGGATTGAACGGGAGGAAGCAATGGCTGACGCAGCCCTCAAGACCGCCGCAGCGGCGGCAGACGACACGCAGGACCTGACGGATGGCTTCCATCTGATCATCGATGCGCTGAAGCTGAACGACATCAAGACCATCTACGGCGTGCCCGGCATTCCGATCACCGACTTCGGCCGCATGGCGCAGGCCGAGGGCATCCGCGTGCTGTCGTTCCGCCACGAGCAGAACGCGGGCTACGCCGCGGCGATCGCGGGCTTCCTGACCAAGAAGCCCGGCGTCTGCCTCACCGTGTCGGCGCCCGGCTTCCTCAACGGCCTGACGGCACTCGCCCACGCCACCACCAACTGCTTCCCGATGATCCTGATCTCGGGCTCGTCCGAGCGCGAGGTCGTCGACCTGCAGCAGGGCGACTACGAGGAGATGGACCAGCTCGCCATCGCCAAGACGATGTGCAAGGCGGCCTATCGCGTGCTGCACGCATCAGACATCGGCATCGGCCTCGCGCGCGCGATCCGCGCCGCCGTCTCGGGTCGTCCGGGCGGCGTCTATCTCGACCTGCCGGCCAAGCTGTTCGGCCAGGTCATGAATGCCGAGGCCGGCCGCAAGTCGCTGGTCAAGGTGATCGATGCAGCACCGGCGCAGATCCCCGCTCCCGCCTCGATCAAGCGCGCGCTCGACGTGCTGAAAGGCGCCAAGCGCCCGTTGATCATCCTCGGCAAGGGTGCGGCCTACGCGCAGGCCGACGACGCCATCGAGACACTGGTCGAGAAGAGCGGCATTCCGTTCCTGCCGATGAGCATGGCCAAGGGCCTGCTGCCCGACACGCATCCGCAGTGCGCCGGTGCCGCGCGTTCGACGGTGCTGAAGGATTCCGACGTCGTGATGATGATCGGTGCCCGCCTCAACTGGCTGCTGAGCCACGGCAAGGGCAAGTCGTGGGGCGACGCGCCCAAGAAGTTCATCCAGATCGACATCGAGCCCAGGGAGATGGACAGCAACGTCGAGATCGCCGCGCCCGTCGTGGGCGACATCGGCTCGTGCGTCGCGGCACTGATCGAGGGCATGGGTGGCAACTGGACCAAGGCGCCGTCGGACTGGATGGGCGCGATCACGGCCAAGCGCGACGAGAACGTCGCCAAGATGGCGCCGCGCCTGATGAACAACAACAACCCGATGGACTATCACGGGGCGCTGGGCGTGCTGCGCACCATCGTCAAGGAGCGGCCCGACGCGATCCTCGTCAACGAGGGCGCCAACACGCTCGACCTGACGCGCGGCATCATCGACATGTACAAGCCGCGCAAGCGGCTCGACGTCGGCACCTGGGGCGTGATGGGCATCGGCATGGGCCAGGCGATCGCCGCGGCCGTCGAGACCGGCAAGCCGGTGCTCTGCATCGAGGGCGACAGCGCCTTCGGTTTCTCGGGCATGGAGGTCGAGACGATCTGCCGGTACAACCTGCCGATCTGCATCGTCATCTTCAACAACGACGGCATCTATCGCGGCACCGACGTCAACAAGGCGGGCACGGATCCCGCGCCGACGATGTTCGTGAAGGGCGCGCGCTACGACAAGATGATGGAAGCCTTCGGCGGCACGGGCGTCCACGCCACGACCCCGGACGACCTGAAGCGCGCCGTGAACGCGGCGATGGATTCGGGCCAACCCACCCTGATCAACGCCGCGATCGATCCGGCTGCCGGCAGCGAGAGCGGCCGCATCGGCAACCTCAATCCGCAAAGCGCTCTTAAGAAGAAGTAAAGGGACCTCCTATGGCTAAGAAAGTGAAGAAGGCACCGAAGGCGAAGGCCAAGAAGGCCGCCCGGAAAGTGAAGACGGCGAAGGCTGCGAAGCGGCCGGCGCCTAAGGTCGTGGCCAGGAAGGCCGCCGCGCCGCCCAAAAAATCGACCCCAAAGGTCTCGACCAGGGGCTGGGGCAAGGACGGCAAGGCGCTCGACGGCGTGAAGATCCTCGACTTCACCCACGTCCAGTCGGGCCCGACCTGCACGCAGCTGCTGGCCTGGTTCGGCGCCGACGTGATCAAGGTCGAGCGTCCGGGCACCGGCGACATCACGCGCGGCCAGCTGGTCGACGTGCCGGGCGCCGACAGCCTCTATTTCACCATGCTCAATCACAACAAGCGCTCGATCACCCTCGACTCCAAGAGCAAGCAGGGCATGGCCGTGCTCGAGCGCCTGGTGAAGACCTGCGACGTGCTGGTCGAGAACTTCGCGCCGGGCGCGCTCGATCGCATGGGCCTCACCTGGGAGCGCATCCACAGCTGGAACCCGCGCATGATCGCGGCCTCGGTCAAGGGCTTCGGTCCCGGCGCCTACGAGGAGTGCAAGGTCTACGAGAACGTGGCGCAGTGCGCCGGCGGCTCGGCCTCGACCACCGGCTTCCTCGACGGACCGCCGCTGGTCACCGGCGCGCAGATCGGCGACTCGGGCACCGGCCTGCACCTGGCGCTCGGCATCGTCTCGGCGCTCTACCAGCGCAACCGCACCGGCCGCGGCCAGAAGGTGCTGTGCGCGATGCAGGACAGCGTGCTCAACCTCTGCCGCGTCAAGCTGCGCGACCAGCAGCGCCTCAAGGCCGGTCCGCTGAAGGAATACACGCAGTTCGGCCAGAACATCCCGTTCGGCGAGGCCACGCCGCGCGCCGGCAACGATTCGGGCGGCGGCCAGCCCGGCGTCATCCTGAAGTGCAAGGGCTGGGAGACCGATCCCAACGCCTACATCTATTTCATCACCCAGGCGCCGGTGTGGGAGAAGATCTGCGACCTGATCGGCCAGCCCGACTGGAAGACCCATCCCGACTACGCCAAGCCGCCGGCCCGCCTGCCGCGTCTCACCGAGATCTTCGGCAGGATCGAGCAGTGGACCATGACCAAGACCAAGTTCGAGGTCATGAACGAATGCAATGCGCTCGACATTCCAGTGGGCCCGATCCTGTCGATGAAGGAGATCGCCGAGGAACCGTCGCTGCGGGCGACCGGCACGGTGGTCGAGGTCGACCATCCGACGCGCGGCAAGTACCTGTCGGTCGGCAACCCGATCAAGCTCTCCGACAGCATCAGCGAGGTCAAGCGCTCGCCGCTGCTCGGCGAACACACCGACGAGATCCTCACCAAGGTGCTGAAGTTCTCGGCGCGCGAGATCGCCGAGATCAAGGCGTCCGGCGCGACAGGGGAACAGCCTAAGGCTGCGACCGGACAGGCGCCCAAAGCCCCCTCTCCCAAAGCAATCGCGGCGGAGTAACACATGCGCATCGTGGTCCATGGCCAGCAGGCCTTCGGCAAGGCCGTGCTCGACGCGCTGCTCAAGCGCGGCGACAACGTCGTCGGCGTCTACGTGGCGCCGGAGAAGCCCGGGCAGAAGCCCGACCCGCTCAAGGAAGCAGCCCTTGCCGCCAAGCTGCCGGTCTTCCAGCCGGTGTCCTACCGCAAGCCCGAGGTGCTCGAGGAATTCAAGGCGCTGAAGCCCGACCTGCAGGTCATGGCGTTCGTCACCCTGTTCGTGCCCGAGGAATTCCTCAACGCCCCGACACACGGCTCGATCCAGTACCATCCTTCCCTCCTCCCCGCGTACCGCGGGGCGAGCGCTATCAACTGGCCGATCATCCTCGGCGAGAAGGAAACAGGCCTGTCGATCTTCTGGCCCGACAACGGCCTCGATACCGGCGACGTGCTGCTGCAGAAGAAGACGCCGCTCAGCGCGAGCGACACGATGGGCGAGGTCTACTTCAAGCGCCTGTTCCCGATGGGCGTCGACGCCATGCTGGAGTCGGTCGACCTGGTGAAGGCCGGCAAGGCGCCGCGCCTCAAGCAGGACGAGAAGCTCGCGACCTATGAGGGCCGCGCCACCGCCGACATCGCCCGCATCGACTGGGGCAAGTCGTGGCGCCAGATCGATCCGCTGGTGCGCGGCTGCAACCCCGCGCCCGGTGCGTGGACGACGCTCGACGGCAAGACCCTGCAGGTCTTCGAGGTGCAGGCGATGCCGGCGAAGGACCCCAAGGGCATCGGCGGCAAGTACGGCGAGATCGTCGCCGTGGAAGCCGACGGTTTCACCGTCGTCTGCCCCGACGGCCGCATCAAGGTCTTGCGCGTAAAACCGGCCGACGGCCCCAAGGTCGGCGCCGGCGAATGGGCGACGGCGGCCGGCCTCGCCGTCGGCGCGCGGTTGGTCTGAAGAACATAAAAGAGTTTTAGGAGAAACGCCCAATGCCCGCGTCACAGCATACGAATCCCAAGTCCGACATCGAGATCGCCCAGGCGGCCAGGAAGCGGCCGATCATGGAATTGGCCAAAGAAAAACTCGGCATCGCGCCGGAGAACCTCGATCCCTACGGCCACTTCAAGGCCAAGGTGTCGATGGACTACATCAAGTCGCTGCAGTCCAAGCCCAACGGCAAGCTGATCCTGGTGTCGGCGATCTCGCCGACGACGGCGGGCGAAGGCAAGACCACGACCACCGTGGGCCTGACCGACGCGCTGAACTACATCGGCAAGAAGGCCATGCTCTGCCTGCGCGAGCCCTCGCTGGGCCCAAGCTTCGGCATGAAGGGCGGCGCCGCCGGCGGCGGCTACGCCCAGGTCATTCCCATGGAAGACATCAACCTCCACTTCACCGGCGACTTCCACGCCATCGGTGCCGCCAACAATCTCCTGGCCGCCCTGATCGACAACCACATCTACTGGGGCAACAAGCTCGGCATCGACGGCCGGCGCGTGATGTGGCGGCGTGCCGTCGACATGAACGACCGCAGCCTGCGCCAGATCACCTCGTCGCTCGGCGGCGTCGCCAACGGTTTTCCGCGCGAGGACGGGTTCGATATCACCGTCGCCTCCGAGGTCATGGCCATCTTCTGCCTCGCCAAGGACCTCGAGGACCTCAAGACCCGGCTCGGCAACATCATCGTGGCCTACACCCGCGATCGCAAACCGGTGCGCGCCAGCGACCTCAAGGCCCAGGGGCCGATGGCGGTGCTGCTGAAGGACGCGCTGTCGCCCAACCTGGTGCAGACGCTGGAAGGCACGCCCGCCTTCATCCATGGCGGCCCGTTCGCCAACATCGCGCACGGCTGCAACTCCGTGCTGGCCACCACGACGGCGCTCAAGCTCGCCGACTACGTGGTCACCGAGGCCGGCTTCGGCGCCGACCTGGGCGGCGAGAAGTTCATCGACATCAAGTGCCGCAAGACCGGCCTGGCGCCGGATGCCGTGGTGCTGGTCGCCACGATCCGTGCGTTGAAGATGCACGGCGGCGTCAAGAAGGAAGACCTCAAGGTCGAGAACCTGAAGGCGCTCGAGGCCGGCATGAGCAACCTGCAGCGCCATGTCGAGAACGTGAAGAAGTTCGGCCTGGTGCCGGTGGTCTCGATCAACCGCTTCAGCGCCGACACCGACGCCGAGATCGAGCTGGTCAAGTCGGCCTGCGCCAAGCTCGGCGTCGAGGCGCTGATGGCCGACCATTGGGCCGAGGGCGGCAAGGGCGCGGCCGACGTGGCGCGCGCCGTGGTCAAGGCGGCCGAGAGCGGCCAGAGCAAGATGAAGCTGCTCTATCCCGACGACATGCCGCTGGTCGAGAAGATCCGCACCATCGCCAGGGAGATCTATCGCGCCAGCGACATCTCCGTCCCCAAGCCGGTGCGCGACCAGCTCGCCTCGTTCGAGGCCATGGGCTTCGGCAAAGTGCCGGTCTGCATCGCCAAGACGCAGTACAGCTTCTCGACCAACCCCGACGCCAAGGGCGCGCCCGTCGACCACGTGGTGGGCGTGCGCGAGGTCAGGCTGTCGGCCGGAGCGGAGTTCGTCGTCGTGGTGTGCGGCGATGTCATGACCATGCCCGGCCTGCCCAGCGTGCCGGCCGCCAACTCCATCGACATCGGCCCCGACGGCAAGATCGTCGGGCTGTTCTAGGCACTCCTCATGCTCCTCTCCCTCGCCAGAAGGAGAGGCGGGGAGAGGGTGTTACAGGGCCTGTGGCTACCCCTTCACCTGGCCTCTCCTCTGGCGGGGGAGAGGAAGGCTGCTTAGTCTCGACGGGCGCGGCTTCTCGCGCGCGCTGGCGTAGAGCAACAAAGCGGGTCCCGGACGTTCTCGGGTAGAAAGACGATGACACCTCTTCATGAGGCGTGGGCTGCCTTACAGCCCAGACTGAAAATATTGGACCCGGTCCGGTTCTCGTCCGACCATTGGTCCCTCATTGAACGCCTGCAGGCGAATTTCAACGATCGCGAAGCGCACACCCGCTTGCCCATCCCGATTGCCCGCTTCCGGGAGGCTGCAAGCAAAGCGATCCATGAACATGCGAAGCAGTACGACGACGTCAGAACGGTCTACGTCAATGACCGTTGGCTCGCAGAGGAATTCGCCGACGGTACGCCCGATCCCATGGCGAATTACGCGCGCCTCTATAACGATGACGTCGACGAGATGATGGCCATCCTCGTCCCGTCGGCATGCTATCGCAAAGAGCACTATGCCTACGGCAAGTTCACGGTGCCCCAACCGCACGGCCTGCACACCGACCACAGCGCGGAAGATCCGAAGGCCGCGGGAGAGCCGATCTGCATCGCCCGGATCGAAACCCTGGGGACGCACTATGTCACCGGCGATTACAAAGCGCACGATCCCACGACGCAGAGCATGCTCAAGGCCTTGAGATACTGGATTGCCGTACCCGAGGGTCAGCCGGAGAATATTCTCGATGAATTGCTGAAACAGGAGACGCTCAAAACCATTCCGGTAAATCACGTCATGTTGATGGTCGCTGGAAACAGTTCAGAAAATGCTCAAATCACACAACACATCGCCGCCAGACCACCCAACGGTGGATTGCACTCCGCGTTTTTTCAGAGGCAATACAAGCTCACGTAAAAGTATATTCGTTTGATGGGCCGCAAGAAAGCTCCCTCGCTAGCCTCGGGATGACAGAGATGGCGTAGCGACTAAAATGCGTCATGACCTACGTCCCTGAGACTACGACCACTCGTCGTACCCCGAAATCTCGTCTAGCCTCCCTCCCAGAATCAGGAGGAGACACCCATGAACGCCCCCGCCGCCCTCAAGTCGAAGCCCCAGCGCCCCGACCTCGAAGCCGAGCTCAACAACCTCGCCATGTCGAAGGAGTCGCAGCCGCTGTTCGACGCGGTGAAGGCGCACATCGAGGAGAACGTGGCGCCGATCACCGAGGAATTCTTCAGGCTGGGCGAAGGCCGCAAGGAGCGCTGGAGCTGGGTGCCGGGGCAGCTCGAGCTGCTGCAGACGGCCAAGGACAAGGCGAAGAAAGCCGGCCTGTGGAACTTCTTCCTGCCGACGTCGGAGATCGGCCGCGGGCTCACCAACCTCGACTACGCCTATATCGCCGCCGAGCTGGGCAAGTACCCGCTCGCCTCGGAGTCGCTCAACTGCTCGGCGCCCGACACCGGCAACATGGAAGTGCTGGAGAAGGTCGGCACACCCGAGCAGAAGAAGAAGTGGCTGGAGCCGCTGCTGAACGGCGAGATCCGCTCGGCCTTCGCCATGACCGAGCCGAACGTGGCCTCGTCCGACGCCAAGAACGTCGCCACGCGCGCCGAGCTCGTCGGCGACGAATGGGTGATCAACGGCGAGAAGTACTACATCTCCGGCGCCGGCGATCCGCGCTGCAAGATCATGATCGTCATGGTCAAGACCAGCCC
>JBEPUH010000017.1:0-91905 GCA_041691635.1 Hyphomicrobiales bacterium | reverse complement strand
AGGTCGGGATGCCGATCGCCCGGAAGATGATGCCCGAGTAGAAATCGACGTTCGGGTAAAGCTTCTTCGAGATGAAGTAGTCGTCCTTCAGCGCGATCTGTTCCATCTCCATGGCCAGCTCGAGCAACGGATCGTGTTCGATGCCGAGCGAGGTCAGCACCTCGTGGCAGGTCTGGCGCATCACCTTGGCGCGCGGGTCGTAGTTCTTGTAGACGCGGTGGCCGAAGCCCATCAGGCGGGTGTGGTCCCCCTTGTCCTTCACGCGGCTGAGGAAACCCGGGATGTTCTGCTTGCCGCCGATCTCGTTCAGCATGCTGATCACGGCTTCGTTGGCGCCGCCATGGCTCGGGCCCCACAGGGAGGCAATGCCGGCGGCGATGCAGGCGAACGGGTTGGCGCCCGAGGAGCCGGCGAGGCGGACCGTCGAGGTCGAGGCGTTCTGCTCATGGTCGGCGTGGAGCATGAGGATGCGGTCCATCGCCTTCTCGACGATCGGATTGACCTCGTATTCCTCGGCGGGGACCGAGAACAGCATGCGCAGGAAGTTGCCGGAGTAGGACAGGTCGTTGCGCGGATAAACGAACGGCTGGCCGATCGAGTACTTGTAGGCCATCGCCGCGATCGTCGGCATCTTGGCGACCAGGCGGTACGAAGCGATCATGCGCTGGCGCGGATCGTGGATGTCGAGCGAGTCGTGATAGAAGGCGGCCATCGCGCCGACCACGCCGCAGCACACTGCCATCGGATGGGCGTCGCGGCGGAAGCCGCGATAGAACATGCTGAGCTGTTCGTGAACCATCGTGTGGTTCGTGATGTCCTTGACGAACTTTTCCTTCTGCGACTTGTTGGGCAGGTCGCCCTTCATCAGGAGATAGCAGGTCTCCATGAAGTCGCTCTGCTCGGCGAGTTCGGCGATGTTGTAGCCGCGATAGAGCAGGACGCCCTCGTCGCCGTCGATGTAGGTGATCTTGGAGCCGCATGAGCCGGTCGAGGTGAACCCCGGGTCGTAGGTGAACATCCCGGAATCGCCATACATCTTGCGGATGTCGACCAGACGCGGCCCGATGGTGCCGTGAATGATCGGGAATTCGAACGATTTCCCGGTTTCGTTGTCGGTCAGCGTGGCGGTCGATTTGGCCATGGGGCTACTTCTTTCAGCTCGATTTGCGGGTTCCCAAGCACCCTAACAAGCCTGCCCAAAAGGCGCAATTGTGCAGGCTGGCCGCTATTTCGCGGGGTGCGGGACACGGCCGATCCGGCCGTCGATCACGGCAAGGCCGATGCCAATCAGGGGCATTTCCGCGAAGTGCCGCGCGGTCAGCCGTTCGCCGAGGAATGCCGCTCCCAGCAGGATCGCCGTGAGCGGTATCAGGAATGTAACGAGGAGGGGGGTGGTGGCCCCCGCAGCGGCAAGAATGTGGAAATAAAGCACGTAAGCGAGCGCGGTCGAGAGCAGGGCGAGGCCGGCCAGAGCAGCCCACACGACCGGCGACGGCGCCGCCGGCAAGGTCCACGGCCGGTCGACGGGCGGCATGATCGGCAGAATCAACACCGCGCTTGCCGTGAGCTGCCCCGCGGCCGCGGCCACGGGCGCGATGCCCATGGTCTTGAAGCGCCGCCCGTGATGCCCGCGAAGGCGTAGGATAGTGCGCACCAAGGCAGGCCAGTTCGCCCCAGATGCCGGTGTTGGCCTGCGTCAGGACGGCCGGCCCGATCAGCGGCACGACGCCCGCGACGCCGGCCAGAAAGGTGGCGAGCTTGGCCCGTCCATCCGTCCGTCGCGCGTAAAGAAGTGGGCGACCACCACCGTGAACAGAGGTGGGTGGCGTTGAGGATCGCGGCGACGCCGGAGGCGATCACGGTCTGGCCCGGCGCGATCAGCACGAGGTTGAGGGCGATGGCTGCCAGCCCGACACGGGCGAGCACGACGGTCAGCGGTGGCAGCTCGTCGACCGCCACCTTGGCGAACAAGAACGATCCGCCCCACAGGACGGAGAGCGACAGCAGCCAGATCCAGACGCGCAACGACATGACGCCTAATTAGCGGTGCGCGTGGTCAGCAATCTAGCCGATGGCAGCCAGCAATCTCGCTTTGGCTTCGGCGGGACCGAGGATGGCCAGCACCTCGAAGACGCCCGGCGAGACGGTCGAACCGGTCAGGGCGACACGCAGCGGTTGCGCGACCTGGCCGAGCTTCAGGCCATTGGCTTCGGCGAAGCGGCGAATCGCGTCCTCGATAGCGGTCTCGGTCCAGTTCGGAGTCTCGGCCTCGAGTGCGGTCGAGAGTTCGGTCAACATTGCCCTGTTCTCGGGTGTGGCATGGCTACGCGCCTTGTCGTCGACCGGCGTCTGCCCGCCCGAGCGCGTGTAGAAGAGAAGGCTGTCAACGACCTCGACCAGCGTGCGCGAACGCTGCTTCACGCCGTTCAGACCGCGAGTCACGCGCTCGAGGACGGTGGCGTCGGCCTTGTGGCCGAGCTTGGCCTCCAGCATCGGCAGCACGAAGGGCAACAACTCCGTGTCGGGCGTCTCGCGCAGGTAGATGGCGTTGAGATTGGTCAGCTTGGCGTTGTCGAAGCGCGAGGCCGAGCGGCCGACGCCCGGCAGGTCGAACCACTCGATCGCCTGCGCCGTCGAGATGATCTCGTCGTCGCCGTGTCCCCAGCCCAGCCGCAGCAGGTAGTTGCGCAGCGCCGCCGGCAGCATGCCCATGTCGCGGTAGGCATCGACGCCGAGTGCGCCGTGCCGCTTGCTGAGCTTGGCGCCGTCGGCACCGTGGATCAACGGGATGTGGGCATAGACCGGCTCGGGCCAGCCCATGGCCTTGATGATCTGGAGCTGGCGGAAGGCGTTGTTCAGGTGGTCGTCGCCGCGGATCACGTGCGTGACGTCCATGTCGTGGTCGTCGACGACGACCGCCAGCATGTACGTCGGCGTGCCGTCGGCGCGCAGCAGGATCATGTCGTCGAGCTGGCTGTTCTCGACCGTGACCTCGCCCTGCACGGCGTCCTTGATGATCGTCTGGCTGGTCTGCGGCGCCTTCAAGCGCACGACGGGCTTGATGCCGGCCGGAGCGTCCTTGGGGTCGCGGTCGCGCCAGCGGCCGTCGTAGCGCATCGGCTTGCCCGCCACCTTCTGGGCCGCGCGCATCTCGTCGAGTTCCTGGGGCGAGGCGTAGCAATGATAGGCGTTGCCTTGGGCCAGCATCTGGTGCGCGACCTCGGCGTGCCGCGCCGCGCGCGAGAACTGGTAAGTGACGTCGCCGTCCCACTGCAGGCCGAGCCAGGACAAGCCGTCGAGGATCGCCGCGATCGCGGGCTCGGTCGAGCGGGCGCGATCGGTATCTTCGATGCGTAGCAGGAACTTGCCGCCGGTGTGCTTGGCATAGAGCCAGTTGAACAGGGCAGTCCGGGCGCCGCCGATGTGGAGATAGCCGGTCGGCGAAGGGGCGAAGCGGGTGACGACGGTCATGGCTCTGGATGGGTACCGATTTGGCCGCATTTCGGCCGCTAAAGCGCGCCGTAGGTAGGGGAGCGTGGCTGGCCTGTCAAACAAGGGGGGAGACGTGGCGGGGGCACGCATCTGGATCCTGCAGCAACTCGACGCCGAGCGCGGCCGCTGGATGCTGTGGCTGCCGGTGGCGCTTGGGCTGGGCATTGCGATCTACTTCGAATTGCCGAGCGAGCCGCCGCTGTGGCTCGGGCCTGCGCTGGGCGGCGGCGCGGCGGTGCTGCTGTTCCTGGTGCCGGCCGGCAGTCACGCGCGCGCCCTGGCGATCGGGTTGGTGGCGGCGTCGCTGGGTTTCGGCCTCGCGACCTGGCGCACGGCCAGCCTTGCTGCGCCGACGCTCTTCCGGCCGCTCTACAGCATGAACGTCGAAGGCCGGATCGCCGACATCCAACGCCTGCCCGAAAGCGTGCGGGTCGTGCTCGAGGCCGTGCGGCTGAAAGGCCACGGCGCGCCGCCTCTGGAGATGATGCCTGTGCGCGTGCGCGTCTCCCTCGGCAAGGGTGCGCCGCCGCTCACGGTTGGCGACCGCCTGCTGGTGCTGGCCAACATCTCGCCACCGGCCGGTCCGGCGGCGCCTGGAGCCTTCGATTTTCAGCGGGTTGCCTGGTACCAGCAGATCGGCGCTGTGGGCTATGCGCTGGCGCCGGCGGCGATCGTCGAGCACGGCCGGCCAAGCGGCCTGATCCGCGCCATCGACGGGATGAGGGCAGACATCACGGCGCGCATCCTGAAGGTGCTGCCCAATCCGGAAGGAGGCGTGGCCGCGTCCCTGCTGACCGGCGAGCAGACGGCGGTGCCGAAGGACGTGACGCAGGCCATGCGCGATTCGGGACTGGCCCACATCCTGTCGATATCGGGCCTCCACATCGTCTTCGTGGTGGCACTGGTCATGGGCTTCGTGCGCTACGGCATCGCGCTGGTGCCGCCGCTGGCGCTGCGGATCGACGCCAAGAAGTACGCCGCGGTGATCGCGCTGCTGGTGGCGCTGTTCTACACCGCGCTTGCCGGCGCACCGGTGCCGGCCCAGCGCTCGTGCGCGATGGCGGGGTTCGCATTGCTGGCGATCCTGCTCGATCGCGCGGCCCTGTCGCTGCGGCTGGTGGCATGGTCGGCGGTCGTCGTGCTGCTCGCCGCGCCCGAAGCGCTGACGGGTGCATCGTTCCAGATGTCGTTCGCCGCCGTCATCGCCCTGATCGCGGCCTGGGAGGTGGGCAACGGCTGGCGGCGACGCCTGCACGCGCGAGTCGAGACGACGACGCATCGCTGGCTGTGGCGCCTCCTGGCGGGGGCGGGCGCCAGCCTGGCGACGACGCTGATCGCCTCGATCGCGACGGGAGCCTTCGCCGCCTATCACTTCAATCGCGTGTCGCTGCTCGGCGTCGTGGCCAACATGCTGGGCGTGCCGCTCACCGGTTTCTGGATCATGCCGTTCGGCCTGCTGGCCATGCTGCTGATGCCGTTCGGCCTCGAGCATTGGGCCCTCGTGCCGATGGGATGGGGGATCCAGGGCCTCAACGCGATCGCGGCCTATATCGCGGCGTGGCCGCAGACGGCGACCCTGGTGCCGTCGATGCCGGGCGCCAGCCTGTGGCTGCTCACCATCGGCGGGCTGTGGCTCTGCTTCTGGCGCCGCCGTTGGCGCTACGCCGGCCTGCCGGTGGCGATCGCGGGGCTGCTGCTGGGCGCGGGACCGGCGCCGGATCTGTTGATGAGCGAGGATGGCCGCGTCCTCGGCCTGCGCGACCAGCAGGGCATCGTCCACGTCGCCTCGATGCGCAGCGACCGCTTCGTCAGCCAGGCCTGGGGGCGGCGCAGCGGCCAGGAGGGCGTCACCAAGTGGACTGCCAGCGCCGATCAACAGGCCGCGGGCATCGGCTGCAACACCGGGCTTTGCCGATGGCAGAAGGGGCCGTGGAAAGTGGCGATGGTGAGCGACGAGCATCGCCTGGCCGAGGCCTGCGCCCACGCCGACATCGTACTGTCGACGGTGGATGCCAAGGGCCTCTGCCGCGGCCCACGGTTGGTGATCGACCGGCGCGATGCCTGGCGGGAGGGCGCGCAGGCGCTGTGGCTGGAGGAGACCGGTGTACGACGCGAGACCGGCAATGCCCGACGCGGTGACCGGCCGTGGGTGCCCAACAGTACGACACACCGGGCGTTGCCGCTCAGGCCGCCGGGAGCCTGACCAGATCTGGAGAGCTTCCCATTAAACAAATGGAAATTTAATGAGACCGACCTAGGTGTAGCGGCGATAGAGCCCCGCCAGGCGACCCTGGATCTTGACCCGATCGGGTCCGAAGATTCGCGTCTCGTAGGCCGAGTTCGCCGGCTCGAGCGCGATCGACGCGCCCTTCTTGCGCAGGCGCTTCAGGGTGGCTTCGCTATCGTCGATCAGCGCCACCACGATCTCGCCGGTCTCGGCGGTATCGGAACTCTTGATGATGGCGATGTCGCCGTTCTGAATGCCGGCCTCGACCATCGAGTCGCCCTGGACCTCGAGGCAATAGTGCGCGCCGGAGCCCAGCAGCGAGACCGGCACGTCGACGGTCGTGGAGTTGTCGCGCAGCGCCTCGATCGGTGTACCGGCGGCGATCCGTCCGTAGAGCGGCAGGCTGAGCGCCTGCGCCTCGTTGGCGGCCTGGATGGCGCCGGCAAGCGGCATGCGTTCGCCGCGAATGACCTGCGGCACGAACCCTTCGCGCGCCTCCGACATGCCGCGGCGGGCGTCGGCGAGCAGGGGCGTCACGTTGATGGCGGGCATGGCGGCCGCCTCGGGAAGCTTGAGAACCTGCAGGGCCCGCGCACGATGAGGCAGGCGGCGCAGAAAACCGCGCTCCTCCAGACCCGTGATCAGGCGATGGATGCCGGATTTGGACTTGAGGTGGAGCGCTTCTTTCATCTCATCGAAGGAGGGCGACACGCCGCCATCGTTCAGTCGCTTGTTGATGAACAGAAGGAGTTCATTTTGCTTGCGGGTTAACACCGTCTTCTCCCCAAACCGACTACCAGATTTCGGAACAAATCCTGAAACTCGACACATGTTCTAGTTTAGTTCCCCTCAAAAGTCAAACTTATCCCGAAGGGCTGGGGAATTCCCGGGTTTTGCTCGCCTCGCGCCGCGGCTCCGGGCACAAGGCCGGGGCCATGACCGCCCTGTCTAGAGCCACCCCTTTGGCCCGGAAGCTTTTGCCGAAAAGCCTGCAGCGCTTCGTCTTGCTGAGGCTGCTGGGCGGCCGGCGGCTCAAGGTCCATCTCCGCCAGCGCCCGAGCCGGCTCTTCCTCGACCGGGAAGTGCTGCCCTGGATCGCCAAGCACCATGTGCGGGTCCTGTCGGTCGGCACGGCGCCCTACGCCTACGAGACCGAGCGACTGTTCCGACGCGGACGCGAGCACTACACGACCCTGGAGCGCGACCGTAGCGCCGCCGTCTGGGGCGCGCGCAATCACATCGTTGGCTCGATCGAGGACATCGGCCGCCACCGGCCCGGCGGACACTTCGATTGCATCGTCTTCAACGGCGTCTTCGGTTTCGGCATCGACACGCTCGAAGATCAACGCGCGGCGATCCGCATCCTGCACGATGCGCTGGCGCCCGGCGGCCTGCTGGTCGTCGGCTGGAACACGAACCTGCTGCCCGACCTCGAGGCGCTCGGCCTGTTCGCGCCGTACTTCCGGGACCCCATCGGCGTGCCATGGCCGCATCGCACGCGCTTCCCGCTGCCCGAGACGCACGTCTACGATTTCTACACCAGGCCGAAGGGTCAGTAGCCGCCGGGCAGCGTGGCGAGGTCGATCACTTGAACGATGTCGCCCGCCTTGCGTGCCGGATCGTGTGCGGGGCGCACCAGCAGGGCGTCGGAGTCCGCCAGTACCGACAGCATGGAGCTGTCCTGCAGCTTGTGCGGCTTTACCGTGAGCGCGCCGTCGGCACCGCGCGTGAGCGTGGCGCGGACATAATCCTCGCGCACGTCGTTTTCCTTCACATCGACGGCGAGCCTGGCTGGCACCGTCGACACGAGGTCGCCCGATTGGCCCAGCATGCGGTCGAGTGCGGGCTTCACGAAGATCAGCGCGCAGACGATCGTCGACACGGGATTGCCCGGCAAGCCGAGCACCCGGGCGCGATCCCTGGCGGCGAACATCAGAGGCTTGCCCGGGCGCATGGCGATGCGCCAGAAATCCATCGCGAAGCCCTGGGCCTTGAGCGCGCCCTGGACGAGATCGTGGTCGCCGACCGATGCGCCGCCCAGCGTGATCAGCAGATCGTGCTGGGCGCCCGCGGCGATGCGATCCTCGATCAGCCTGGGCTCGTCGCGGGCGATGTCGAACAGGGTAGGCTCGCCGCCCCACGACCGCACGAGTGCGGCCACGGAGATACCGGAAGACGAGACGATCTGGTTGGGTCCGACCGGCTCGCCCGGCATCACCAGTTCGTCGCCGGTCGACAGGATCGCCACGCGCGGCCGGCGATGCACCGAGAGCCACGGCAGGTTCATCGCCGCGGCGAGGGCCACGTCGCGCGCCGTGAGCGTGCGGCCCGCGGTGAAGGGGGTATCGCCCGCACTGAAGTCGAGGCCGGCCTTGCGGACGTGCTGGCCGGGCCTCGGCGCCTCGAGGATCGAGATCCTGGTGCCGTCGGCCTTGGTGTCTTCCTGGATGACGATCGAGTCCGCGCCCATCGGTAACGGCCCGCCGGTGAAAATGCGCACGGCTTCGCCGGGCTTCAGCGCGTGATCGTACGAACCGCCGGCTGGCGCCTGGCCGACGAGGGTGAGCGTCGTCGGCGCAGCCGGCACGTCGTCGGCGCGCACGGCGTAGCCGTCCATCGCCGAGAGGTCGGCGGGCGGTTGCGTCAGCCGCGCCTGCGGCGCCGTCGCCAGCACGCGGCCGGCGGCAGCGGCGACCGAGACCGTCTCTGCCGGTAATTTCTCGAAGGCCGAGACCACGCGGGCATGGGCGTCACGGACGGACAGTAGCTTAGCGGCCATTGCGCACCTTGGCGTTAAATACGCCCGACTTGCCGCCCGACTTGTGCAGCAGCCTGACGTCGGAGATCACCATGCCGCGATCGACCGCCTTGCACATATCGTAGACGGTGAGGGCGGCGACCGACGCGGCGGTGAGGGCCTCCATCTCGACGCCCGTGCGGCCCTTCAGCCTGCACGTCGCCTCGATATCGACCGCCCGGCGCTTGGCATCGATCGTGAGTTTCACGTCGACCGACGAAAGCGAGAGCGGGTGGCACAGCGGGATCAGGTCCGGCGTCTTCTTCGCCGCCATGATGCCGGCGAGCTGCGCCACCGCCAACACGTCGCCCTTGGTCGCCGTTTTGGTCTGGATGAGCTTTAGCGTCGCAGCCTGCATCGTGACCGTAGCGCGCGCCACCGCCACGCGCTCGGTGATCTCCTTGGCGCCGACGTCGACCATGTGCGCGTTGCCGCGCTTGTCGAAATGGCTGAGCGTCTTCTTGCTCATGCCGCTTTCCTGGCGAGCATCTCGCGCACGGCTGCTTCGACGTCCGGCTTGCGCATGAAGCTCTCGCCGATCAGGAACGCCGACGCGCCAACCTTGCTCATGCGCGCGAGATCGGCGGGCGAGCCGAGGCCGCTTTCGGCGACCAGTACGCGGTCCTTCGGCACCTTGGGCGCGAGCTGCTCGGTCGTGGCGAGGTCGACGGCGAGCGTCTTGAGGTTGCGGTTGTTGACGCCGATCAGGTCGCCCTCGATCGCCAGCGCGCGGTCGAGTTCCTCGCCATTGTGCACTTCGATCAGCACGTCCATGGCCCAGCGGTGCGCGAGTCCGGCCAGCTCGGCGGCCAGCCGGTCGTCGAGGCAGGCCATGATCAGCAGCACGCAGTCGGCGCCGAGCGCGCGGGCTTCGACGATCTGATAGGGATCGATCATGAAGTCCTTGCGCAGGACCGGCAGCCTGGTGGCGGCGCGCGCCTGCACCAGGAACTCGTCCTTGCCCTGGAAGTAAGGCTCGTCCGTCAGGATCGACAGGCAGGTGGCGCCGCCGCGCTCGTAGGCGCGGGCGAGGGAAGGTGGGTCGAAGTCTGGCCGGATCAGCCCCTTGCTGGGCGAGGCCTTCTTGATCTCGGCGATCAGCCCATAACGTCCCGACGCGATGGTGGCTTTCAGCGCTTTTGCAAAGCCGCGCGGCGAATCGGCCTTCTTCGCCCCCGCCTCGACGACGGCGAGCGGGCGCGCGACCTTGCACTTGGCCACGTGTCTGGCGGTGTCCGCCGTGATCCTGGTCAGCGTGTCGCTCATGCGCAGAGCCTTTGCAGGGTGGCGAGCGCGGTCGCAGCCTTGCCGCCGTCGATCGACTCGACGGCGAGTGCTGCGCCTTGCTTCAGGTCGCGGGCCTTGCCGGCGACCATCAACGCCGCCGCGCTGTTGAGAATGACGATGTCACGGAAGGCGCCGGGTTCTCCCGCCAACACCTGCTTGATCGCCTCGGCATTGTGCACGGCGTCGCCGCCCTTGAGCTCGGCGAGGGTGGCGCGTTTCACGCCGGCTTCCTCGGGCGCGATCTCGATCTCGCTCACGTTGCCGTTCTCGAGCGAAGCGGCCCAAGTCTTTGTGGTGGTCGTGATCTCGTCCATGCCGTCCTGGCCGTGCACGACCAGCGCGCGCTCGAGGCCGAGCTGGCCCAGCGCCTCGGCGACCGGCTTCAGCCAGCGTCGGTCGAACACGCCCACGAGCTGGCGCTTGACCAGCGCGGGGTTCGACATCGGCCCGAGAAGATTGAAGATCGTGCGCGTGGGTGCGAGCTCGACCCGCGGGCCGGCGACGTTGCGCATGGCGCTGTGATGACGCGGCGCCATCAGAAAGCAGACATTGGCCTCGACCAGCGCCTTCTCGAGCGTCTCGACCGGAAGTTCGAGGCCGATGCCCAGCGCCGACAGAACATCGGCCGCGCCAGACTTGGACGTGAAGGCGCGGTTGCCGTGCTTGGCCACCGGTACGCCGGCACCCGCTACGACGAAGGCCGAGCACGAGGAGACATTGTAGGTGCCATGGTGGTCGCCGCCGGTGCCGACGATGTCGATCGCGCCCTCGGGGGCTTTCACGCGCAGAACCTTGGCGCGCAGCGCGCGCGCGCCGCCGGCCAGTTCCTCGGCCGTCTCGCCGCGGACCTTGAGGCCCATCAGGAAGGCGCCCATCTGGGCAGGAGTCGCGTTGCCGCTGGTCATGATGTCGAACGCCCGCTCGGCCTCGTCGATGTCGAGGGCCGTGCCGTTGCCTACCTTGGCCAGAAGGCCGCGAAAATCATCGATGTCGCCGCTCACCCGTCGCACTCCAAACCCTGTCACTTTGCCCCCTTGCCGGCCGGGCCGGAGGGCGGGTAGCTATATCACATGGCTCAAGAACACATCCTCAAGGTCACCGGCATGGATTGCGACGGCTGCGTTAAAGCCGTCACCCGTGCCGCCACCGGTGCCGGCACGGCCCCGATCTCGGTCGATCTCAAGAGCGGCGAGATGCGCCTGCCGGAAGGGGCGGATTTGCCCGCTATTTCCAAGGCGATCGTTCGCGCCGGATTCGGCGTGGCCTCTTAACTTACTGATTCTCTTGCTCTTTCCCTCCCATAAGAATGGGGAAGGGAGACTAAGCCGCTTTCTTCTTCTGTTGCGTCGGGTGCTCGCCCGCAATCTTGAGGAAGTTCTCTAAAATCTTGTGGCCGTGCTCCGAAGCGATGCTCTCGGGATGGAACTGCACGCCGTGGATCGGCAAGGTCTTGTGGCGCAGGCCCATGATGATGTCGCCGGCCCCCTGAATTTTGGTGAGCGCGGTGACCTCGAGGTCGGCGGGGAAACCCGCCTTGTCGACGATCAGGGAGTGGTAGCGGGTGGCCTGGAACGGCGAGGGGACGTCCTCGAACACGCTCTGGCCCTTGTGCTCGACCCCCGACAGCTTGCCGTGCATGGGCTTGGGCGCCCGCACGACCTTGCCGCCGAAGACCTGGCCGATCGCCTGATGGCCGAGGCAGACGCCGAACAAGGGCACCTGGGCCTTCGCGGCCTCCTTGATGAGGTCCATGCAAATGCCGGCCTCGTTGGGCGTGCACGGGCCGGGCGACAGCACGATTCCATCGGGTTTCAGCGCCATGGCGTCGGCGACCGTGATCTGGTCGTTGCGATGAACGACACAGCGCGCCCCAAGATCGCCAAGGTAATGGACGAGGTTGTAGGTAAAGCTGTCGTAATTATCGATCAGAAGCAGCAAATCGCACCTGTCTCTATGACCTGATAGAAGTCGGGACTACTTTCGCGGAATCGGCCCTGGAAAGAAAGGGGCCGGGACAATTGGAGCTCCCCGGATATGGGGCTGGGACTGAAGGATTTCGCGCACGGCGCGGCAAAAAAGCTTTCGGAGCGTGCCAAGGCGGTCCTGCTGGGCCAGACGCGGCGGCTGTTTCGGGTGCAGGGACGGCTGCGTTCCAACGAACCGACCCAGATCCTGGTCTGCGCGGCGACCGGGGCGGTGATCGGCGCCATGGTGGCGGGGCTGCACAAGCTGGTCGACGTCATCCACGAATACGCTTTCAACATCACCGGCGGCCACTCGCTCAGCACCGGCATCGGCATCGACCCGCAGCGCATCCTGATCGTGCCGGTGGCGGGCGGTCTGCTACTGGGCCTCTCGGCGCTGGTCATGCGGTATTTCCGCGCGCGCGAGATCGTCGACCCGATCGAGGCCAACGCGCTGCACGGCGGGCGCATGTCGGTTAAGGACAGCAGCCGGCTGGTGTTCGACACGGTGCTGTCGAACGCGTCAGGCGTCGCCGTCGGCATGGAGGCGGGCTACAGCCAGCTCGGCGCCGCCGTCCTCTCGAAGGTTGGACAATATTTCCGGCTGCGTCGCACGGACCAGCGCATCTTCGTCGGCGCGGGCGCCGCCGCGGCCATTGCCGCCGCCTTCAACGCCCCCGTGGCCGGCGCCTTCTATGGCTACGAGCTGATCCTCGGCAGCTACGCCGTGCCCGCCCTGGCGCCGGTCGCAGCGGCGGCGCTCGCCGGCACGCTGATGGACCGCGCGCTGGTGCACCCCGAGTCGCTGTTCGTGGTCCAGCAGATCTTCGAGTTCCACCAGTGGGTCTACTTGGTGTTCGCGCTGCTCGGCGTCTTCGCGGCAGGCTTCAGCATTCTGGCCATGCAGGCGGTGACCTGGGTCGAGCGCGGCCTGCGGCGCCTGCCGCTGCCGCAGTGGCTGCGACCCGCGGTGGGCGGCGTCTTCGTGACGGCGCTGGCGTTGATGGTGCCCCAGGTGCTGGGCAGCGGCCACGGCGCGATCCAGCTCGTCTTCGACCGCGATCCGGCGTTGACCACGCTGTCGATCCTGCTGATCGGCAAGCTGGTGGCCTCGGCGCTGTCGCTCGGCGCCGGCTATCGCGGCGGCATGTTCAGCTCGTCACTTCTCCTCGGCTGCCTGTTCGGTGCGACCTTCGCCGACATCGTGTCTTTCCTGGCGCCGAGCCTCGCAGTGCATCACGCCGCGCTGATGATGGTCGGCATGGGCTCAGTCGCGGCGGCGGTCATCGGCGCGCCCCTCACCATGGTGTTCCTGGTGCTGGAGGGTACCGGCAACTTCCCGATGACCATCGGCGTGATGATCGGCGTGATCGTGTCGTCGACGATCGTGCGGCTGATGTTCGGCTATTCTTTCTCGACCTGGCGCTTCCACCAGCGCGGCATCGGCATCCGCGGCGCCCACGACATCGGCTGGCTGGCCGACCTCACCGTCGGTCGCCTGATGCGCGCCGATCCCAAGCTCGTGCAGGAAGGCATGTCGGTGCGCGAAGTGCGCGCCAAGTTCCCGTTGGGCACGGCCAAGCGCGTGTTCGTGGTCGGCGAGGGTGGCGTGTTCCTGGGGCAGCTCGATCTGGCGATCCACGACGCCAAGCAGGACGAGGCCCTCGATACCAGGTTCGCGCGCGACTTCACCATGAACGACGATCTTTACCTGCTGGCCTACGAGAACGTGCGCACCGCCCTGACACGCTTCGAGGAAAAGGAAGTGGAAGTGCTGCCGGTGCTCGATTCGACCGTCGACAAGACGATTGTCGGGTACATGACCGAGCACTATGCGCTGCGCCGCTACAACCAGGAACTCGAGCGCCGGCGCAGTGCCGATCTCGGAGAGCGGGATCTGTTTTCGATTTCGGAGCCGCCCCGGTAGTCCTTTCCAGCGGCGTCATTGTGCGCGAGAGTGGGCCCGTCATGACGAAGTTCGTGCCCTTCCTCGTCGCCTGGTTGCTGGCTCTGCCGGCGCTTGCGCAAGTCGACTGCAACACCGGCATGGAGCCGATCGACCGCGCGGCCGATTTTTCGCTGAGCGCTCCGGATTTCATCAAGGTCGTCGCCGCCAAGGAGCAGAAGTTCACCAAGGCGCTGGGCAGTTACGGCTACGACATCGACGTCAAGGTCGAGACCCTGGACGGCGACACCGTCGATGGCGAATTCCATCGCGCGTCGACCGTGAGCTTCGAGGGCGGCGCGCGCAAGGAGACCGTCGCGGAAGGTGCGGTCAATACGCTGAAGCGCCTCAAGCTCTCGGACCGGGACGTCGCCGCGCTGGCCGATCCGACGTCCTTCACCTTCGAGGCCAACAGCTTCGCCAACCGCGACATCGTCTATTCCGGCCGCCAGAAGATGGACGGCCACAACCTGGCGATCTTCGACGCCCTGCCGCGCTCGGCGCAGTCGCTCGGTCACTCCTTCGAGGGACGGACATGGGTCCGGGGGCGCGACAACGCGATCGTCAAGACCTGCGGTCGCAGCACCGATTTTCCGGTGGCGACCGTGCGCTTCGCCAGCCTGCGCGAGCAGATCGCCGACACGAACTATTTCCCCGTGCTCATCCGCGCCGACGAGACCCTCCCGATCGACGGCACGCCGGTCCATGTCCGCGTGACGGTGAAGTTCTCGAATTACCGAGCCAGGCCCTGATCCACTGCCGCCATGGTCGTTGATCCCCTGATCGTCCTGCTGCTGCTGGCGGCGGCGTTGATGCACGCGAGCTGGAACGCGCTGCTCAAGGCCGACCGTTCGGACCGGCTGGCGACCTTCGGCGTGATCATGAGCACCGGCACCGTGATGGGCCTCGTAGCCGTGCCGTTCCTGCCCGCGATCGAGCCCGGCGCCTGGAAGTTCCTGGCGATCTCCGTGATCGTCCACATGGCGTACTACACGTTCCTGCTGAAGGCCTATTCCTACGGCGACCTCAGCCACACCTATCCGATCGCCCGCGGGCTGGGCCCGCTGCTGGTCGCGCTGGTGTCCGGGCAACTGATCGGCGAGCACCTGCGCGTGCAGGACATGCTGGGCGTGCTGCTGCTCAGCGGCAGCCTCGTGGCGCTGGCGTTGCCGCTGCGGGCGGTCACGTCGAAAGCCGGCGGGCGGCACGGGCTGGCGACGCTGTTCGCGGTGCTGACCGGCTTCACCATCGCCACCTACATCATCGCCGACGGCTTCGGCGTGCGTGCCGCGGGTCCGGACTTCGCCCATCGTATTTCCTACATTGCCTGGCTGTGCGTGCTCGAGGGGCCGTGGCTGCTGGTGCTGGCGATCGTGCTGCGGCCCGAGACGATATGGTCGCACCTGCGACGCTACTGGTGGCGCGGCATGATCGGCGGCGTCATCGCCAACACCGGCTACGGCATCGCGATCTATGCTCTGGCGCTGGGACCGATGGCCCATGTCGCGGCCCTGCGCGAGACGTCAGTTCTGTTCGGCGCCCTGATGGGCACCTTGCTGCTGGGCGAGCCGTTCGGCCGGCGCCGGGTGTTCGCGGCGTGCGTGATCGTGGCCGGGCTTGTCCTCATGAACGGGCCGCAGATCCTCTAGGCCTCACCCTTGTCGGGGCAGCGGTTCGCTGTCATGCCTCTCGCGGAAAATCCCGGGCGAGAGGACGTCGAAATGTCCATACGCAACCTCGCGAGGCTGGTCGCCCCAAGATCGGTCGTCGCGATCGGTGCCAGTGCACGCAAAGGCTCGGTCGGCGAGGCGGTGACGCGCAATCTGCTGGCCGGTGGTTTCAAGGGCGACATCCACCTGGTCAACGTAAAGGGCGGCGAGATCGCCAGCCGTCCCGTCCTGCGTTCGCTGGCCGAGATGCCGGCGCCGGCCGACGTCGCCGTCATCATGACGCCGCCCGACACCGTTCCCGGCCTGATCGCCGAGTTGGGACGCCAGGGCACCAAGGTTGCGATCGTGATCACCGCCGGGCCCGGCATGGATGGGTCGGCGCACGCAACCAATGCTCAATGGCGCGAGAAACTCCTGCAGGCGGCGAAGCCGAACCTGCTGCGCATCATCGGCCCCAATTGCATCGGTTACGCTGCCCCGGGCGTCGGGCTGAACGCGAGCTTTGGTCCGGGCAACCTCAAGGTCGGGCGAATAGCCGCCGTTGCACAGTCGGGCGCCGTTCTCGCCGGATTGGCGGACTGGGGGGCCGCCCAAGGTATCGGATTCTCGTACCTGGTCTCGATGGGAGACATGTCCGACGTCGATTTCGGGGACGTGCTCGACCTCCTGGCGCGCGACCACGACACGCACGCGGTCCTGATGTACGTCGAAGGCATCACCCACGCCCGCAAGTTCATGTCGGCAGCACGCAGCGCTGCGCGATTAAAGCCGGTGATCGTGCTCAAGGCGGGCCGTCACGCGGCGGCGGCGCAGGCGGCGGCGTCGCATACCGGATCGATGGCCGGATCGGCCGCGGTCTACGATGCCGCCTTCGCGCGCGCCGGCCTGGTGCGCGTCACCGGGCTCGGCGAGCTGTTCGATGCCGCCGAGACGCTGGGCTACGGCATCACGCCGCGCAGCGAACGGCTGGCGATCCTGACCAACGGCGGCGGCGTGGGCATTGTCGCCACCGATCTGTTGCTGGATGAGGGTGGCGAACTGGCGGCGTTGTCGCCCGCGACGATCGCGCAGCTCGACAAAACGATGCCGCGCATCTGGTCGCACGGCAATCCGGTGGACATCGTCGGCGACGCGGACGGGCCACGGTACGCCGCGTCGCTCGATGCGCTGGCCAACGATCGTGCCGTCGGTGCGGTGCTGGCGATGAACGTGCCGACGGCACTCACTTCGTCGGAAGAGGCGGCGACGGCCGTTGCTTCGGCGGCGGGCGCCAAGGTCGTGCCGGTGATCGGCTGCTGGATCGGCGGGCCCGCTGCCGAAGCCGGCCGCAAGGTCCTGCATGCCGCCGGCATTCCCGCCTACGACACGCCCCTGCGCGCGGTGCGCGGCTTCATGCACGTCGTGCAGTACCGCCGTGGCCAGCGTGCCCTGCAGCGCACGCCGCCCTCGATCCCCGAGACCCGCTCCGACACGAGTCGGGTGCGGGAGATCGTGAACGCGGCCCTGAAGGAAAAACGCTCGCTGTTGACGGAACCCGAGGCCAAGCAGGTGCTGGCGGCCTATGGCATTCCGGTGGTGCCGACCGAGATCGTGCGCGACGCACCCGAAGCGGCACGCGTTGCGGCACGCATCGGCTTTCCCGTCGCCGTGAAGGTCCTGTCGCGCGAGATCACGCACAAGAGCGATGCGGGCGGAGTAGCGCTCGATCTCGACAGCGAACAGGCGGTGCTCGATGCGGTGCGCGTGATGACGGACAAGGTGTGTGCAGCGGTGCCGGGCGCCACCATCGACGGCTTCGTCGTGCAACCGATGATCAAGCGGCCGCATGCCGTCGAGCTGATCCTGGGAGCTGCCGAGGATCCGGTGTTCGGCCCGATCCTGATGGTCGGCCACGGCGGTGTCGCAGCCGAGGTCATCGACGACAAGGCGCTGGCCTTGCCGCCGCTCGACCTCGTGCTGGCCGAGGACGCGCTCAGCCGTACGCGCGTCGACCGTCTGCTGCATGGCTATCGCGAGCGGCCGCCGGCGGCGCGCGGAGCCGTCGGCGAAGCCATGGTGCATCTGTCGCAGCTCATCGCCGATGTCGAAGAGATCGCCGAACTCGACATCAATCCGCTGCTGGTCGACGCCGACGGCGTCGTCGCCCTCGATGCGCGCATCGTCGTGCATACACCCAAGGCGCAGGAGCGGGCGGCACGGCTTGCCATTCGTCCCTATCCGGTCGAGCTGGAAGTCGATATCGAACACCGCGGCGAACGATTGCGGATCCGCCCGATCCGGCCGCAGGACGAGGCGTTGCTGAATGTCTTCATGAAGCAGCTAACGCCGGAAGACATCCGGCTGCGCTTCTTCGGGCCGTTGCGCCAGCTCACCCACGAGATGGCGGCGCGCCTGACCCAGATCGACTACGACCGCGACATGGCGTTCCTGCTGCTCGACGGCGAGGAGTTGCTGGGCGCGGGTCGGCTGGCGGCGGAGCCCAACTTCGAGGTGGCGGAGTTCGCCCTCGTCGTCGCCTCGGACCGCCAGCGCCGCGGCTACGGCGAGCTGTTGCTGCGCCACGTGATCGCCTACGCGCGCTCACGCGGCATCAAGGAGATCGTCGGACACGTGCTGCGCGAGAACAGCAAGATGCTGGCGCTCACCGAGCGGCTGGGCTTCAAGAGGCAGAGCGGGACGGGTGGTGGCTACGACTTAAGCGTCCTGAAGTTGCTTTAGCGGTTTGTAACCATTGTTTTGTCTGCGGCTCTGAACTAAGGCAAAATAGTGGCGTTGGATCATAGGGTTGGAATCTTTATCTGAGATGGCGTCTAAGAAGAACAGAAGCAGGAAGTCGAACAGAAAGAGTCCGAAAAAGACGCTTTCGATCCGCGGGCGTCTGGATGCGCGGTTGCGTACCCTTCGCGGGTGGATCGAAGCCCATCGCTGGCCCTCGATCGCGATCGCCGTCAGCGTGCTGTTCGCCGGCAGTCTGGTCGCTGGCTACTGGATCGCCGAGCGCTTCGACACCCAGGATCGCGACCGCCTGGCGCGCGAGACTTTGCAGGACATGAAGCGCAACGGTGCGCCGCCTCCGCCGGGGCCGAAGTACGGGAGCATCGACCAGATCCCCGGCCTGCCGAAATACAAGGAAGCCGACCATCCGCTGCCGACGATCGAGGAGAAGCCGCGGCCGCGCACTCCGCCCCAGGTGGCGGCCTCGGCAGCGGCGGCGATGTGGCGCCGCAATGCCGCGCCCTTCGGCGAGCTCAATGCCCGGCCGCTGATCGCCATCGTGATCGACGACGTGGGTCTCGACCGTCCGCACTCGAAGCGGGCGTGGGAGCTGCCGGGGCCGATCACGCTGTCGTTTCTGCCGTATGCCAAGGATCTCCACGAGCAGGCGCGCGTGGCGCACGCGCTGGGCCAGGAGCTGATGCTGCACCTGCCGATGGAGCCGATGGGCCACGCCGATCCCGGGCCGGGCGCGCTGCTGGTGTCGCTCGGCGACGCCGAGCTGCGGCAGCGCGTGACCGCCGCACTCGACAGCTTCGACGGCTATGTCGGGGTCAACAACCACATGGGCAGCCGCTTCACCGCCAGCAAGCCCGGCATGGAGACGGTGCTCAAGCTCTTCAAGGCGCGCGGGCTGATGTTCCTCGACTCGCGCACGACGGCGCAGACCGTGGGCGAGCAGACCGCGCAGGAGCTCGGCGTGCCGACGATGTCGCGCAACGTCTTCCTCGACGACGACGAGGCGCTCGACGCCGTGCGCCGCAAGCTGGCCGAGACCGAGGCGGTGGCGCGCCGGCAGGGCTTCGTCGTGGCGATCGGTCATCCGCACGAGGCCACCTTGCAGGCGCTCGCAGAATGGCTGCCCGGCCTGCAAGCAAAGGGCCTCGCCCTGGCGCCGGCGACGGCCGTGTTGCGCAAACGCAACGGTTGGGATTGAGTCGCGGCATGAGATATCCGAACAAGGCAATGATCGTCGCCCCGCAGCCCGAGCCCACGGAGGCGGGTGCCGACGTGCTGCGCGAGGGCGGCAACGCCATCGACGCCGGCATCGCCTGCGCGCTGGTGCAGACCGTCGTCGACCCGCAGATGTGCGGCATCGCGGGCTTCGGGAGCTGCGGCATCTACAGACCGGACAAGAAATTCCACGGCTACATCGACGCCCATGCGCCCGCGCCGCTGGCGGCGCGGCCCGACATGTGGGCCAACCTGATCGAGAGCGAGGCGCGCGACGGCTACGGCTTCATCCTGAAAGGCAGGGTGAACGATATCGGTTACAAGTCGATCTGCACGCCCGCCAACCTCAAGATGTACTACGAAGCGCACAAGGAGCATGGCTCTCTGCCGTGGTCGCGCATCGTCGAGCCGGCCATCCACTGGGCCGAGACCGGCTGGACGGTGCGCCCGCACGTGCATTTCTGGTGGGCCGACGACGGCGCCTTCGGCCGCGCGCCCAATTTCGAGCGCACCGGTTTCACGCCGGCGGCGCGCGCGCTCTATTGCCGGCCCGATGGGACGCCCAAGCGGGTGGGTGACGCCGTCGTGAACCGCGACTACGGCCAGACCCTGCGCGCCATCGCCAAGGGCGGCGCCGACGTCTTCTACTCGGGCGAGATCGCGTGCGCGATCGACGAGGACATGAAGAAGAACGACGCGTTGCTGTCGATCGAGGACCTCAAGGCGTGGAAGACGGCGCGCAACGCGCCGCTGTGGGGCAAGTATCGTGGCTACGACGTCTCTACCAACCAGCCGCCGGGCGGCGGCGTGATGCTGCTCGAGATGCTGAACATCCTGGAGAACTTCGACCTGCGCGGGCTGGAGCACGATTCGACGGAATACGTGCGGATCGTCTCGGAGGCCATGAAGCGCGCCACCATCGACAAGGACCTCAAGGTCGGCGATCCGAAGTTCGTGAAGGTGCCGGTCGAGGAACTCACCTCCAAGGCCTATGCCAAGCCGATGGCCGACGCGATCGAGCGCGGCGAGAAGGCCTCGATCACGCGCTTCAACTCCGGCGCAGTGTCCAAGGACACCACGCACATCTCCGTCCTCGACAAGGACGGCAACTGCTTCTCGATGACCCATTCGCTCGGCATGCCCTCGGGCGTGATCTCACCGGGGCTGGGCTTCATGTACAACGGCTGCATGGGCGTGTTCGACCCGCGCCCGGGCCGTGCCGGCTCGATCGCACCGGGCAAGGCGCGCTTCAGCTCGGTCGTGCCGTCCATCGTCTTCAAGGACGGCAAGCCGCACCTGATCATCGGCGCGCCGGGCGCCACACAGATCGCCATGGGCGTGCTGCACGTGATCCTGAACGCGCTCGACTTCGACATGACCATGGTCGAGGCGGTGAGTGCGCCGCGTTTTTCGGCGACCTCGGACGCGATCGACATCTCCAACCGCATCCAGGGCCGGGTTGAGCGCGCGTTGACCGGGCAAGGCTATCCCGTTGTGCGCAGCCCCTACGGCTTCGGCTTCGCCGCCGTCCACGGCATCCGCATCCACGAAGACGGCCTCGACGGCGGCGCCGACCCCGGCCACGACGGCGTGGTGATCGCGGTCTAGGCAAACGTCCCCTACCGGAGGGGACGCCTTCGAAGCCGATGGCATCGGTATTTCACGTGATTCGTCCCCTTTTCCGCCACCTCTCCCGCGCAGGAATATTACGCGCCGGTCAGGCTCGTCACGCCGCTGCCCGCATGGCCGCCGCGCCCTTGTCGAGCAGCGGGAGGACCTTTTCCCGGGCCTCGGGCGGCACGCCGAACACGACGCGGTCGACGCCGGCGTCGCGGGCGCGCTTCAGCGCGTCGCTGTCCATGCCGACACCGAACAACGTGACCGGCACGTCCTCCGGCTTGCGGCCCGCCGCCTTCAGCAACTCGCGAAACGGCGGCAGCATGGCCAGCGTATCGCCGCCGCGGCCGCCGATCGGCATCCAGCCGTTGGCGTAGGCTATGGCGCGGCGCGCGCCGTGCGGAAAGCCGCCGCCGACGATGATCGGCGGATGGGGCTTCTGCACCGGCTTGGGCCACTGCATCATCTCGCCGAACTTCACGAACTCGCCCGAGTACTTGGGCTTCGAGCGCGCCCAGATTTCCTTCATCGCCTCGATGCGCTCGCGCATCAACTTGAAACGCGTGTCGAAGGCCGTGCCATGGTCGGCCATCTCCTCGGCGTTCCAGCCGCCACCGATGCCGAACAGCACGCGCCCGCTGGACAGCCTGTCGACGGTCGCGACCTCCTTGGCGGTGTGGATGGGATCGCGCTGCACCACCAGGCAGATGCCGGTGCCGAGCTTGATCGTTTTGGTGACGACCGCGGCCGCGCCCATCGCCACGAAGGGATCGTAGGTGTCGTAGTACCACTTGGGCAGCTCGGGGCCGCCCGGCCACTGAGACTTGCGGCTGGTCGGGATGTGGCTGTGCTCGGGGAACCAGACCGACTCGAAGCCGCGGCTCTCAGCCTCCACGGCGAGCTCGTGCGGCGGGATCGCGTAGTCCGTCGGAAACATCGTGATACCGAACTGCATGGGTCGTCCTCCGCTTGCTTCGTGTTCTTCAGTCCAACGTCCTACAGCGCCGGCAGTCCCGGTGGCGGACGGCGGGCGTTCGAGGCCTGCTCGTAGGCGTAGGCCAGGCGCAGCAGCTTGGCCTCGCTCCAGGCACGGCCGGAGAAGGTGATGCCGAGCGGATAGTCCGGCGTTTCCTTGTCGCCGACGCCGCTGATGAAGCCGCCCGGTACCTGCACGCTGGGGTATCCCGGCTTGGCGACGATCGACGCGCCGCTCGCGCCGAGGAACAGCACGGCGTCGAGTTTGTGCGTGTTCATGTAGGCGTCCATCCCACGTTCCTTGGCCGACATCAGGTCCATCGCCCGGGCCGAGCGGTATTCGAGCTCGGTCAGGTCGCCCTTCGTCGCTTGCGCGGCGAGGAAGAGATCCTGGCCGAAGCGCAGGGCCTTGTCGGCGTTGGCTTCGTTGAAGGCGATGATGTCGACCATCGTCTTGATCTTCGTGCCGACGGCCCAGTCGCGCAGGTAGAGGTTGAGGTCGCGCTTGAGCTCGTAGAGGAAGACGATCGGCGGCGTGGCGATGGTGTTCTTCGAGCGGCTGAGCGGATTGCGGTTGAGCACGTTCATGGTCGTGCCCGGTCCGCCGATCCAGCCCGCGGTCGGCATGTTGGCGCGCACGATGATGGCGCCCGCGTCCTGCAAGGTGGTGATCGCCTGGGCCAGCACGGCGGCGGTCCGCTCGGGGAGCTTGCGCATGTAGACGTCGTTGCCGGGGTCGCCGGGATCGCTCGGCACGCCGATGCGCGCGCCTTTCAGCCCATCCTTGTCGAGGGCCGTCGTGTAGTCGGCCGGCCGCTGCAGGTGCTGGGTCGCCGGATCGAGCGGATCGCGCTCGGCCATCACGTTCAGCAGGATCGCCGCGTCGCGCACGGTGCGGGTGAGGGGGCCCGCGGTGTCCTGGCTGTGCGAGATCGGCAGGATCCCGGCGCGGCTGATCAGGCCCACGGTCGGCTTAACAGTGACGAGGCAGTTCTGGTTGGCGGGGCTGAGCAACGAGCCCGAGGTCTCGCTGCCGATCGCCGCCGCGCAGAGCCCGGCCGCAACCGCGACCGCGGAGCCGGCGCTCGACCCGCCAGGCAGCACGACCGGTATGCCGCGGTCGTCCATGAGCTGCGGTGCATAGGCGTTCTTCACCTGACCGCCCAGCGAGCTGTAGCCCGACGGCATGTCGACCGCGAGGATGTTGGCGAACTCGGTCAAATTGGCCTTGCCGAGGATCACCGCGCCCGCCGCGCGCAGTCGCTTGACCACAGTCGAATCGTCCTTGGCGCGGGCGCCCTCGAGGGCGAGCGAGCCCGCGGTCGTGTGCTGCTTGTCGCCGGTGGCGATGTTGTCCTTGACCAGGATCGGCACGCCGGCGAGCGGCTGGGCCTTCGACGGTTTCACTTTGTCGAAGCGCGCGGCTAGCGCCTGCGCGTCGGGATTGACCTGGCGCACGGAATTGAGAGCCGGACCGCCACGGTCGTAGGCCTCGATGCGCGTGAGATAGGCCTGGGTGAGGGCGCTCGACGTGATCTTGCCCTGGGCCAGCGCCTGCTGCAGATCGACCAGAGACGCATTTTCGACGGCAAAGCCGGTCTCTGCCTCGGCCGTTCCCGAGGCAATGGCGCCGATGACGACGGGGAGAATGGCCAGGTCGCGGCGGTTGGGACCGCTGCCGCGGCCCTGTCGTGCCCCAGTCCGCTGCGTTGGTTTCGTCATGTCATTCCCCTGCGGCTTCCTAGACTGGCCCCCTAGATTGGCATCGTTCGCCTTTGGTGGGCGCGGCCGAGCTTGGCGACTTCTTGATTATGGCCGGAGATCACCCGAACGCCCTCGTCGAGGCGCTGGGCGATGTTTTCCGGCGTGGCCCCCTCGAGGAACGCGAGCTTGTTCTTCTTGCAGGCGGCGAAGACCCTGGCGCGGGCTTTCTCCATCTCGGGCGGGTAGGGGCGACGCTGGAGGGTCGTGTAGCCCAGCGACAGACCGAGATCGCCCGGTCCCAGCTCGGCAAAAGCCAATCCAGGCACCGCCAAGATTTCCTCGCAATGCTCGACGCCGGATGGGCTCTCGATCTTTACACCGAGTAAAAGCTCACCTTGCGAATTGAGTGGCCAGGGCTCGCAGCGGGCAAAATACTCTTGCTGATCAAGGCCCCAGATAGGTCCCGCTGTCGGCTCGGAGCCGCGGCCGCGCGAGCCAATACCGAGCTTGTCGCTGCCAACTTTGTGGTGCGGGAAGCGGCAGGCGCGCACGAACTCCACGACCGCGTCGGCGGTCTCAGCCTGACAGAGCAGGATGCCATGGGCGCCGCGCGCCAGGATCTGGCGGAACTGCCAGGCGTTGAAGGCGACGTTGGGACCGTCCGTGCCGTTGACCGGCGGCTCGACGATGACGGTGGGCGCGCGGTGGCCGGAATTGGTCGGCCCGCCATCGACCAGGCCGCGCATGTAAGCCTCGAAGCCGGTCATGTCGAAGGCGCCGTGCTCCATGCCGACGTTGATGTAGTCGGCCCAGGTCTTGGCGTCCTTCAGGCCCTGCTCGTAGGTCAGCACGTGACCGGTATGGCCGCCGTCGTAATAGAGCGCCTGATCGGCTTCGAGCAGCTCGATCGCCCGGTTGATGCGCCTGGGTGCCATGGACGTTCCCCGCTTCGTTGGCCGCCAGTATAACGCGGCCATGACCGCCCCCGTCACCCTCCACGATCTGCGCGAACGGCCCCATTACGCCGACGCCGTGGCCGAGCGGATCTGGCGTGCCTTCTGGCGGCACAAGGGCAAGCCCCTGCAGGCGCTGCAGGACGGAATGGCGAATTTCCTCGAGCCGGCCACACGGATTCCGTTCGCGCTGGTGGCGGAGAGGGACGGCAAGGTTTGCGGCAATGCGCTGGTGATCGAGAGCGACGAGTCCTCGCGTCCGCAGTTCACACCCTGGCTGGCAGCCCTCTGGGTCGACGAAGAGTTGCGCGGTCAGGGCGTGGCGGCGGCGTTGCTCGACGAGGCGATCCGGCGGACGGCAGCGCTCGGCGTCGACCGGCTTTATCTCGTCGCCCGTCCGGCGCTGCGCGACTTCTACAGCCGGCTCGGCTGGCAACCGATGGAGGACGGTGTCGGCGAGGATCGCCTCACCGTTCACGTCTACATCATCCCAGGTGCGCCCAAGTCGGTGCCGTCGACCATGCGGCCGTAACGATAAGGATGCGGATCGACGATCGGCGGATCGCCGGCGACGATGTCGGCGGCCAGCCGTCCGGCACCGGGCCCGATGCCGAACCCGTGGCCTGTGTAGCCGGTCGAGAGATAGAGGCCGGGTAGGGTGTCGACGGCGGAGATCACCGGAACGCCGTCGGGAGTCGAATCGATAACGCCGCCCCAGGCCTGCGCGACCTCGAGGCCCTTCAGCGCCGGATAATGCTCACCAAGCTTGGTCAGTCCTTGTTGGACCAGACGGGGATCGGCCGCCGGATCGAGCGTGCGGTGACGCTCGAAGGGCGATACGCCGTCGAACGACCAGCGGGCGAACGATTCAGGCCCGTCGAAGAACGAGCGGCCGATACCCAGCGTCACGCCGGCCCAGCGCTTCTTCAAGGTCGCCCAGAAGGGGAGGGCGTAGAGCAGGGCCTGCGGCGAGAGCTCGACCAGCCCGCGACCGCCGAGACCCACGGTGTAGCCGCCATCGAGGCGGCGGCGGATCGTGACGTCGGGCATCGACAGGCCGCCGTCGGTCACCTGGGGCGCGGCCTTGGTCGCGAACGAGGTCGAGCGCACGCCGGCCTGCGGCAGGCGCACGCCATGGCGGCGGCAGAAGAGAGAACTCCATGTGCCGCCTGCGCACAGCACCGTTGTCGCACGGATGCGGCCATGCTCGGTGATCACGCCGGCGACCTTGCCGCCTTCGATGTCGAGGCCGCGCGCGGCGCAATTCTGGTGGATCGTGGCGCCGAGTTTGCGGGCGGCCTCGGCGATCGCGGGGCCGGCGAGCGACGGTTCGGCACGGCCGTCGGTCGGCGAGTGCACGCCGCCGATCCAGTCGCCGGTGCTGCCGGGCGTCATCGCCTTGGCCTCGGCCGGGCCGAGCACATGGCTGTGCATCTGGTGCTCGCGCGCCTTCAGGGTCCATGCCTCCCATTGGGCGAAGTCGGCGGGACGCGTGGTGACGTAAAGAAGACCCGTGCGGCGAAATCCGGTCTCGGCGTCCAGCTCGCGGTTGAGGTCGCCCCAGATCTCGAGGCTCTTCATCGCCAGCGGTAGCTCGCGCAGGTCGCGATGCTGCTGGCGGCACCAGCCCCAGTTGCGGCTGGTCTGCTCGCCGCCGACCACGCCCTTGTCGAGCAGGGCGACGCGATGGCCCTTCTTGCTGAGGAAATAGGCGGCGCTGCAGCCGGCGATCCCGGCGCCGATCACCACGACGTCGACGGACGCCGGAAGGGTGGCATCGCTGGCAACGGACTTCACGGATATGCGCATCGAACATCGCTCCGGCAGGAAGAACCTCATAACTACCACGCTTTACGGGCCGGAACCCGGCGCGGTACCTTGGCGTCCGCAAAGGAGTCCCCATGGACCTGACATTCGGCACGGAAGAACTGGCCTTTCAGCAGGAAGTGCGCGGCTGGCTGAAAGAGAACCTGACGCCCGAGATCATGGGCGAGATCAAGGTCGGCCGGAACGCCTACATGTCGAAAGAGCGCCTGGTCGACTGGCAGAAGCGCCTGGCGAAGCGAGGCTGGCTGTGCACCGGCTGGCCCAAGGAATTCGGCGGCCCGGGCTTCACCACGACGCAGAAGTACATCTTCGAAATGGAGATGGCGAAGGCGGGCGCACCCGGGACCTCGCCGTTCGGGCCCAAGATGTGCGCGCCGGTGATCATGAAATACGGCTCGGCCGAGCAGAAGGCGCGCCACCTGCCGCCGATGCTGAATTCCGACCTGCTGTGGTGCCAGGGCTACTCCGAGCCCGGCTCGGGCTCCGATCTCGCCAGCCTGCGCACCAAGGCCGAACTGAAGGGCGACCACTACATCGTGAACGGCCAGAAGACCTGGACGACGCTGGCCCAGAGCGCCGACTGGATTTTCTGCCTCGTGCGCACCTCGAACGAGGGCAAGCGCCAGGAGGGCATCTCGTTCCTGCTGATCGACATGAAGACGCCCGGCATCTCGGTCGAGCCGATCATCACCGCCGACGGCAACCGTGCCGGCACCCAGGAGGTGAATTCGGTGTTCTTCACCGACGTGAAGGTGCCGGTCGAGAATCGCGTCGGCGAAGAGAACATGGGCTGGACCTACGCCAAGTACCTGCTCGAGTTCGAGCGTGGCGGCAATCCCTACAGCCCACGTTTACGCTCGGGCTTCGAGCGGCTGAAGCGTATCGCCCAGTCGATGCCGGACGGCGAGGACTCGATCCTGTCGGACGTGTCGTGGCGCGAGAAGCTCTCGCGCATGGACATCGAGATCTCCGGCCTCGAGATGTTCGAGCAGGAGTTTTATTCCAAGCTCGCGTCGGGCCAGAACCCCGGCCCGCTGTCGTCGATGATCAAGCTGCGCGGCACCGAAGTCATGCAGCAGGTCCAGGAGTTCGCCGTCGAGGCCGCCGGCTGGTACTCGATGCCGTTCCCCGAGCAGCGCGCCTGGAACGCCAACGTCGAGCCGATCGGGCCCGAGGGTGCCGACGTGCTGGCGCCGCGTTACTTCAACGGCCGCAAGATGACGATCTATGGTGGCTCGTCTGAAGTGCAGCGCGGGATCATGTCGAAGGTCATGCTCGGCCTCTAGGCCGAGCATGACCCCGAGCGAAGCGCAGCGTAGTCGAGGGGTCTTCTCTCCACGGCTGCGCCGTTCGAATTGAACCAAGGTCTCTCCGCTTCGCGCCTTCGGCGCTCCGGTCGAGACGACGGGGAACGGAAATGGACTTAGCCTTCAACGCCGAGGAACTCGCTTTCCAGAAGGAAGTGCGCGACTGGATCGGTGCCAACATGCCGCCCGAAGTCGCCGAGGAAAGCCGACGCAGCCGCACCAGCCACGTCTCCAAGGAACGCCTGCTGCAGTGGCAAAAGAAGCTGGCGGGCAAGGGCTGGCTCTGCCCGAACTGGCCGCGAGAATACGGCGGGCCGGGCTGGCACTCGACGCAGAAGTTCATCTTCGAGATGGAGATGGCGCGCGCGGACTCGCCCTATCTTTCCTCATTCAGCATCAAGATGGTGGCGCCGGTCCTGATGAAGTTCGGCAGCGACGCGCAGAAGAAGCGCTTCCTTCCGAAGATCGCCGCGGCCGAGGAACTGTGGTGCCAGGGCTATTCCGAGCCGGGCTCGGGCTCCGATCTGGCGAGCCTGCGCACCAAGGCGGAACGCCATAGTGATCCGTCTGGCGATCATTACCTGGTGAACGGCCAGAAAATCTGGACGACCAACGCGCATTTCGCCGACTGGATATTCTGCCTGGTGCGCACCTCGAACGAGGGCAAGCGCCAGGAGGGCATCTCGTTCCTGCTGATCGACATGAAGTCGCCGGGCATCAAGGTCGACCCGATCTACCTGGTCGACGGCACGCGCACGCCGATGCGACACGAAGTGAACCAGGTCTTCTTCACCGACGTGAAGGTGCCGGTCGAGAACAGGGTCGGCGAGGAGAACAAGGGCTGGACCTACGCCAAGTACCTGCTCGAGTTCGAGCGCGGCGGCCAGGCGTTCGGCCCGCGCCTGCGCAAGGCGTTCCGCCACCTGCAGATGCTGTCGAAGACCCAGATGGACGCCGGCGAGCCGCTATCGACCAATCCGGGCTGGCGCGAGAAGATGGCGGCGGTCGAGATGGAGATCGACGCCATCGAGATGAACGAGCTGATGTTCTATTCGAGCCTCAAGACCGGCGACGCGCCGGGCAGCATGGGGTCGATCGTCAAGATGCGCGGCACCGAGGTCGGGCAGAAGGTGACCGAACTCGCAGTCGAGGCGGTCGGCTGGTACGGCGCGCCGTTCACCGAATTGCGCAACTTCGACAGCAACATCGTGCCGGTCGGCGGCGAATACGTCGACGACGTCTCGCCGCGCTACTTCAACAACCGCAAGACCACGATCTACGGCGGCTCATCCGAGGTGCAGCGCAACGTGCTGGCCAAGGCGATGCTGGGCCTATGACAATCCGGCAGACATCGATGGCGCTGCTTGTGGTTGGAGGGCTGACGCTGCCGGCCGCCGCCTCGTCGCAGAGCTCCGCCGATACCCGTTACTGCGCCGAGCTGATTCGGCTTTACCGGACTTACGTCAACAATCCCCACGATCCGCGCCCGGCCTTCGTGTCGCCGTCCTCGGCCCACGAGACGGCCATCGTCAGCTGTCAGGCCGGCAATACCGCGGCTGGAATCCCGGTGCGGGAGAAGGTGCTGCTGAACAACAAATTCACCCTGTCCAGGCGCGGAGACGGCTGAAATGGATTATCGCAATCTCGGCCGCGCCGGTCTCAAGGTCTCCGAGATCTGCCTCGGTACCATGACCTTCGGCAACGGCGCCGATCAGGACGGCGCCACGAAGATGGTGAACGCCGCACTCGAGGCGGGCGTGACCTTCTTCGACACGGCGAACTCCTACGTCGGCGGCACGTCGGAGACGATGCTGGGCGTGGCGCTGAAGGGCCGGCGGCAGGACGCCATCGTCGCCTCCAAGTTCTTCAATCCGATGGGTGGGCGGCCCAATGACTCCGGCAACTCGCGCCTGCACATCAAGCAGCAGATCGAGGGCAGCCTGAAGCGGCTGCAGACCGACTACATCGACGTCTACTACATCCACCACGTCGACCATCAGACGCCACTCGAAGAGGTGCTGCGCGCCCTCGACGATCTCGTCCGCGACGGCAAGGTGCTCTACATCGCGTGCTCGAACTTCGAGGCGTGGCGCCTGATGGAGGCGCTGTGGATCAGCGACACGAAAGGCTGGGAGCGCTTCGCCTGCTACCAGCCGCAATACAGCCTCGTGGTGCGCGACATCGACGAGGAGATCGTGCCGGCGCTCGAGCTCAAGGGCTTGGGCTGCGTGGCGTGGTCGCCGCTCGGCAGCGGCTATCTCACCGGCAAGTACACGCCGGGCAGCCTCAAGGTGCAGGGCAGCCGCTCGGCCGAAGGCTGGGGCTTCCAGAGCCGCTTCTTCGCGCCCAACCACGGCGAAATCCTGCAGGCGCTGCTCGACGTGGCCAAGCAACTCGGCAAGCCGGCCGCGGAAGTGGCGCTGCGCTGGGTCATGGACCAGCCGTTCATGACTTCGGCCATCGTCGGCGCCCGCAACGCCGAGCAGCTCGGCGAGACGCTGAAGGCGGGCGGCTGGCGTCTGCCGGCCGATGCGCGCGAGAAGCTCGACAAGGTCTCGGCCCGGCCGACGCGTTATCCGCGCGCCTTCGAGGACCCGATGCCCGAGCGGCGGAACTCGGCCATCAAAATGCCGGGGATGACGTGACGCATGGGCCGTAAACCGGTCCCCCCACAGTCAATCAAGTGAGCGATCCCCGATCCATTGCCAATCCGCGCACCCTGAAGGAGCGCTTCGGCGCGCTGCGCACCCTTCGGCCGTTCGTGGCCATGGTCTGGCGGACCAGCCCCGGCCTCACGACCGGCCTCGTGCTGTTGCGCCTGGTGCGCGCGCTCTTGCCGGTGGTGAGCCTCTATGTCGGCAAGCTGATCATCGACGATGTGGTGAGGCTGGTGGCGCTGCCCAACCGGCCGGCGACCTTCCACGACTGGCTGCAGAGCGGCGAACTCGCCTGGCTGGCGGCGTTGCTGCTGGCAGAGTTCGGGCTCGCCATCGTCTCGGATCTGCTGGGCCGGGTGGTCTCGCTGCTCGACAGCCTGCTGTCCGAGCGCGTGACCAATGTCTCGAGCGTGCGGTTGATGGAGCATGCCGCGACACTCGACCTCGAGGATTTCGAGGACGCCGAATTCCAGGACCAGCTCGAGCGGGCGCGGCGGCAGACCAGCGGGCGGCTGACGCTCATGGGCCAGCTCTTCAGCCAGGCGCAGGACATGGTGACGGTGGCGAGCTTCGCCGCCGGCCTGCTGGTCTATGCGCCATGGCTGATCGTGCTGCTGGCCGTGGCGCTGATCCCCGCGTTCCTGGGCGAGGCGCATTTCAATGCCCAGACCTACACGCTCGACTTCGGCCGCACGCCCGAACGGCGCGAGCTCGACTATGTGCGCCAGACCGCGGCGAGCGTGGAGACGGCCAAGGAAGTGAAGATCTTCGGCCTCAACGGTTTTCTGATCGAGCACTACAAGCGGCTCGCGGCGTTGTTTTACTCCGCCAACCGTGCGCTCGCGGTACGCCGCGCGGCGTGGGGCGGCGTGTTCACCGCCATCGGCACGATCGGCTATTACGCAGCCTATGCCTACATCGCCTGGCGCACTTTGGAAGGCGAGTTCACGGTCGGCGACCTCACGTTCCTGTCGGGCTCGTTCCTGCGCCTGCGCATCCTGCTCGAAGGGTTGCTGACCGGCTTCTCCTCGACGGCGGGGCAGGCACTCTACCTCAGCGATCTTTTCTCGTTCTTCGACACGCAGCCGGAAATCCTGTCGCCGGCCGAGCCGGCCGCGTTCCCACACCCGATCCGCAACGGCTTCGTGTTCGAGGACGTGGGCTTCATCTATCCCGGCGCCGAGCGCTGGGCGGTGCGCCATCTCAGCTTCACCCTCAAGGCAGGCGAGGTGGTGGCGCTGGTCGGCGAGAACGGCGCCGGCAAGACCACGCTGGTGAAGCTGCTGACGCGGCTCTACGACCCCGACGAGGGCCGCATCCTGCTCGACGGCCGCGACCTGCGCGACTACGACCTCGATGACCTGCGCGGCAGCATGGGCGTCATTTTCCAGGACTTCGTGCGCTACAACTTCAGCGCCGGCGACAACATCGCCGTCGGTCGCATCGAGGCGCGCGACGACCAGACCCGCATCGAGCGCGCCGCCGAGCGCAGCCAGGCCGACGAGGTGATCGCGCGCCTGCCGGGCGGCTACGCGCAGCGCATCGGCAAGCGCTTCAAGAACGGCGTCGAGCTGTCGGGCGGTGAATGGCAGAAGGTGGCGATCGCGCGCGCCTACATGCGCGAAGCCGAGGTGCTGATCCTCGACGAGCCGACGGCGGCACTCGACGCGCGCGCCGAGTTCGAGGTCTTCCAGCGCTTCAAGGAACTCAGCAAGGGCAAGACGGCCGTGCTGATCTCGCACCGCTTCTCGAGCGTGCGCATGGCCGACCGCATCTTCGTGCTGGCCGACGGCAAGGTCGAAGCCGCGGGCACGCACGAGGAGCTGGTGGCGCGGCCCGGCCTCTACGCCGAGCTGTTCGAGCTGCAGGCCGCGGGCTACCGCTAGAGCCACTCCGACTGAAACAGGAACGCACCGTCGATTGGTCATCGGATCGGACAGCTTCTGGCGTCGGACGGTTTCAACGGTTTTCACGGTTTTTAAACCGCCGGAGAGTCCGTCGATGCGGAATAAGCCTGTGTTTACGGGCTTTTCCGCGCGCGACGCCCCGACAAAAACCGTCGGAAACCGCCGCTAAACCGTCGGAAACCGTTCTGCCTGCGTTTTGCCGCCTGGCGCTCCACATGGCGCACGGTTGTGTCGATGGAAGCGAGGCCGCCGTCGATCCGGCGAACCGGGGAAGGTGAAGAGTTTGTTGTGTCGGACATTTCGAACCCCAGAGAGTGATGTCGAGCACTCACCATAGAAGCATCATCCGGAATCGCGCATCTTGGTCGTTATCGGAGACAAAACATTGGCCAGACTGGGACGGATGCGTTCTCGAGGAGCGCGATTCGAGCCTTGGCGAACGACGAGTTGGGGGAAATCCGAGATTGGCTCGAGCCTGAGCCCCCGCGCGATGCTGGCAGATCGCGGCGGTTTGCGCGGCGGTCGGGGCGGCATGTATCGCGAGAGGGAGGACGAACAGTCCCGCCAGCAGGACCGCGAGGGCGAAGCGCGCCGCGCTCAAGCAGCCAGCACTGGCTCGCCGACGATCTGCGTGCGGTGCATCAGCCGACGCAGGCTCTCGTCGAAGGCGTCGCGCCGATGCATGACGCAGCGATTGTCCCACATCACCAGATCGCCGATCCGCCACTTCTGATACCAGGCGAAGCGCTCCTGCGTGGCATGCGCCCAGACCGCGTTCAGCAGCGCCTCGCTCTCCTCGACCGACAGGCCGTGGATATAGGCGCCGGGCCGGCGGCCGAGGAACAGCGCCTTGCGCTTGGTCACCGGGTGCAGCCGCACGAGCGGATGCACGGCGCCCGGCGTGCGACGCACGTCGGGCGTGGTCTGGAAGCCGCGGCGCAACTCGCCCGCCGAATTGCGGCTCGAATCGTGGATGCAGGTTTTGCCCTCGACCGCGTGCTTCAACTTGTCGGGCAGCGTCTCATAGGCCGAGTACATGTTGAGGAAGCCGGTGTTGCCGCCGTCGGGCGGAACCTCGAGCGCATAGAGCAGCGATGCGCGTGGCGGCAGCGGATTGTACGACATGTCGGTGTGCCACACGAGCTCGTAGGAGCCGAGCCCGCCCACGGCCTTGCCGTCCTTCTTGACGCTGGCGATCACGGCGACCCAGTCGATCGCCTCCTGAATGACGTCCGAGTCCTTGCGGTCGTGATTGGCGGCCGAGATCGGCACGCGATCGAGCTCGCCGAAGCGGGCGCTGAACTTCATCAGCGTCGGATCGTCGATCTTCTGGCCGGAGAAGCGCAACACCAGATGCTCGCCCCACGCCTCGGCGATCTTGTGAAACGTGGCATCGTCCATCGGTTGCGAGAGGTCGACGCCGTGGATGTCGGCACCCAGCGCTCCGGCCGTCGGTTGAACCCACATCGTGCTCATGGCGTCGCTCCCTGGTTCGGCGCACTATACCGATATGATAGCGCAATTCGCCGGCAAGATCGCGGTGCTGTTCTGCACGGCGCTCGCGGCCTGGCCGGCCGGCGCCGAAACGCGGGAGCGCTTCATCCCCCTGCAACTCATCCTCGGCGACCGCTGGAACGGCGAGCAGACCATCACCTACCCGGCGGGTCGCTTCGTCGAAGGCGTTCGCGACGGTGCGGCGAGCATCTGGGTCGGACCCAAGCAGTGGGTTCATCCCAAGACCGGACGAACTCTCACCGTCTACGCGCGTGGACGTGACGGGCGGAACGCGGCCGAGCAGGTCTTCGCCGTGCGCGACGACCAGACCGCGATCGGCCGGGTCGCCGATTCGCGCTTCGGCATCACCGCCTGCGACCAGGAGGCCAAGTATCCGCTCGGCCTATGGACGCAGGGCGAGACCCGGACCTTCGACAGCACCTGCTGGTACGGCGACAAGGTCCAGCCGAAGGTGACGACGATCGCGATCCAGGAGATCGACTACACCTGCTACGGCCTCGAGCATTGTTTGCGCATCGAGTGGATCCTGCGCGACAAGGGCAACGACAAGACGAATCGCGACCACCGAATCTACGACTTCGCCCCCGGCCTGGGCATGGTGCACGAAGTCAAAGCGCCCTAGTCAGTCGAAGTAGTGCGGTACGAAGCGGCTGTTGTTGTGGGTGATGCGGCCGTCGTCCTCACGCATGCCGACGCCGGCCGGCTCGCCGCCGACCACCCATGAACCGACCAGCGTGTGATTGCCCTCGAACACCGGCAGCGGCTGGTAGGTCTGCCAGACATAGCCCTCGCTGCCGTAGTTTCCGGCGGCGGTGTCGAACAGGCCGGGTCCGACCAAGGTGACGTTGTGGCCCTCGCGGCCGAAGATCGGCTTCTTGACGAAGGCGCTGCCGAGGTCGGGATGCTCGCGGTCGAAGGCGGGGAGCAGGTTGGCGTGGTCGGGAAAGCCTTCCCAGAGCAGCGGCAGCAGCATCTTGTTCGACAGGATCAGCTTCCACACCGGCTCGATGAACGCCGTCGTGTCGCCCGGCACGTAGGCGCCGAAGGCCTCGCGCATCATCCATTCCCAGGGATAGAGCTTGGCCAGCACCTGGATCGGCACTTCGTCGGCGTCGGTAAAGCGCTTGCCGTTCCAGCCGATCTGCGGCACCGCGACCGGCTTGGTGCCGAGGCCGGCCTGGGCCGCGGTGTCGCGCAGGTACTCCGAGGTGGCGAGATCCTCGGGATGATCCTCGAAGCGCGCGAAGTGGACGGTAGCCGCAGGCGGCAGCTTACCGGCCACGACACGCCACGCCTCGATCAGTCGCTCGTGAATCGAATTGAACTGGTCGGCGCCGGGTTTCACGTCCTTCAGCCAGTACCATTGCACGACGGCCGCCTCGTAGAGCGCCGTCGGCGTGTCGGCGTTGTATTCCAGCATCTTGGGCGGGGTCTTGCCGTCGTAGACGAGATCGAAGCGGCCGGCGATGGTTGGATCGCCACGCCGCCAGACCTGCTCGATGTAATCTCCCCACGCGGGCGGGATGCGCATGCGCTCCCACAACTTGTTGGCGACAACGTACTCGACGGCCTGCAGGCAGATCTTGTGCAGCGCCTCGGTCGCGGCCTCCATCTCATCGACCTCGGCCGAACTGAAGACGTAGCAGGCCTGTTCGGTCCAGTAGGCCTTGCCGTCAAGGCTGTAGAAATCGAAGCCGAGGTCCTCGACTTTCTTCTGCCAACCCACACGTGGTGTCACGGCTTCGCGGCGCATCAGCTTGTTCCTGTGCCTTGCTCGCCGGCGGTGCCGCCGAAGCCACCGCGCTGGCTCGGTTGGGCTTGGCTCGGGCTTGCGGTGGCGGGACCGGGCGTCTGCGGCGCCGACACCATCGGCCCGCGGCTGAAGGGGTTGCCGAACAACCAGAACAACGGCATCCACCCGAAGCCGCCGCCCATGACCGGCGCGCAGGAATAGAGCGCCACCATCGCGCCGACGCCGAGCAAAGTGAGCTTCACCGTCGTCGACATGCGGCGGCGGCCGTCGTTCGGGGAATCGGGCATCGACACGCGGGGCGCCGCCTAGCCGTGCATGGTCAGGCCGCCCGAGACGCTGATCGTCTGGCCGGTGATGAAGGCGGCGTCATCGCTGGCAAGGAAGCAGACCGCGCCGGGGATATCCTCGGGCTGGCCGACCCGCTTCATCGGAATGGCGCCGACCAGGGCCGCGCGCACCTTCTGCCCGCGCTCGTCATCGCCGGCGACGGCGGCGAGCAGGGGCGTGTCGGTCGGGCCGGGGCAGACGGCGTTCAGGGTGATGCCCTTGCGGGCTACCTCGCGGGCCACGGTCTTGGTGAAGGCGATGATGCCGCCCTTGCACGCCGAGTAGACGGCTTCCTGGGACGAGCCGACGCGGCCGGCATCGGAGGCGATGTTGACGATGCGGCCGCTGCCGCGCCCGATCATGGTCTTCAGCACGAAGTGGCTCATGTTGAGCGGGCCGCGCAGGTTGATGCCGATCAGCGTGTCCCAGAGGTCGGGCGTGGTGTCGACAAAGTTGGCGAACTTGTCCCAACCGGCGTTGTTCACCAGGATGTCGGTCGGGCCGACTTCCTTCTCGAACTGGGCGATCGCCTTGCCGACCGCAGCGTAGTCGGCGATGTCGACACCCGAGACGAAGCCCTTGATCTCGCCTGCGATCTTCTTTGCTGCATCCAGGTTCTTGTCGAACACGCCGACATGCGCGCCGTAACCGGCGAAGCGCCGGCAGATCGCGCTGCCAATCGCGCCGCCGCCGCCGGTGACGATGACGTTCTTGCCTTCCAGTCCGCGCATGGCGTGCTCCTCAAAGCGGCGAGTAGGGATCGAACTTGGGCTTGCGCTTCTCGAGGTGCGAGGCGAGGCCTTCCTTCACCTCGGGTCCGAGGAAGCCCAGCATCTCGAGGCCAAGCGAGGTGTCGAAGGTCGGGCCCATCATGCGCAGCCAGTTGTTGAGGGCGTATTTGGTGAAACGGATGGCGGTCTGCGCGCCCTCGGCCAGCTTGGTCGCGACTTCGAGGCCCTTGGCTTCGAGCTGGTCGTCCTCGACGCAAAGCGAGACCAGCCCGATGCGCTCGGCTTCCTCGCCGTCGACGGCCTCGCAGAGCAGCAGATAATACTTGGCCTTGGCCATGCCGCAGAGCAGCGGCCAGACGATGCAGGCGTGGTCGCCGGCGGCGACACCGAGCCGGGTATGGCCGTCGATGATCTTGGCCTTCTTCGAGGCGATCGAGACGTCGGCCAGGATGCCGGCGACGAGGCCCGCGCCCACGGCGGGGCCGCGCATGGTGCTGACGATCGGCTTGGAGCAGTTGATTACGTTGTAAACGATGTCGCGCGCTTCCTTCCATGTCCGCAGCAGCGCGTTGTGGTCCTTCATGTTCTTTTCGATGATGTCGAAGTCGCCGCCCGCGGAGAACACCTTGCCGCCCGCGCCTTGGATGATCACGCAGTTGACCGTGTCGTCGCCGTCGATGTCGCGCCACACGTCGACCAGCTCGCGATGCATGATGGCGTCGGTCGCGTTGTATTTCTCCGGGCGATTCATCGTCACACGCAGCACCTTGGGGTGCGGGCGATCGAACACCAGGCGCCGATAGCGCTTTTGCCAGTCTGACATGGGGCCTCCTCCGTTGGAGGAGAGGGTAGTCATCTTGCCGGGGGCGCGCCACTGCGCGGCGCGCTTAGCGCCTCGTGTTGCCGGACGTCCAATTGGCGGCGTTGGCGAAGCGCACGGCTTCTTCCGCCGCGCGGACCAGCCCGCGGGCCTTCAGGATGCTTTCCTGGTACTCGGCTTCGAGATCGGAATCGGCCACGACGCCGACGCCGGCCTGCACGTACAGGGTGTTGTCCTTCACCAGGCCAGTACGCAGCAGGATACAGGTGTCCATCGAGCCGTTGGCGGCGAAGTAGCCCGCGCAGCCGGCGTAGATGCCGCGCCGCACCGGTTCGAGCTCGTCGATGATCTGCATGGCGCGCACCTTGGGAGCGCCGGACAGCGTGCCGGCGGGAAAACCCGCCTTGAGCGCGTCGATCGCGTCCAGCCCATCCTCGAGCGTGCCCTCGACATGGCTGCTGATGTGCTGGACGTGACTGTATTTCTCGATGGTGAACTGTTCGACCACCTTGACCGAGCCGATCTTGGAGACGCGGCCCACGTCGTTGCGCGCCAGGTCGACCAGCATCAGGTGCTCGGCGTGTTCCTTGGGGTCGGCCAGGAGGGAGTCGGCGAGGCGCTTGTCCTCCTCGGGCGTTGCGCCGCGCCGTATGGTGCCAGCCAATGGCCGGATGGTGACGATGTTGTCGCGCAGGCGGACCAGGATTTCGGGGCTCGAGCCCACGATGGTGAAATCGCCGTAGTCGAAAAAAATCAGGAACGGCGAGGGATTGATGCGGCGCAGCGACCGGTAGAGCGACAGCGGCGGCAGCTTGAACGGCAGCGAGAAGCGCTGCGACGGCACGATCTGGAAGGCGTCGCCCGCGGCGATGTACTCCTTGCAGACCGAGACCATGTTCTTGAACTCGGCCTCGCTCATGTTGGCGGCGGGCGCCGGCAGTTCGGCGAGCGCCTCGGCGCTCTCGCGGCGCATCGGCAGCGAGCGCTCGAAATCGGAGACCGCGTCGGCCAGGCGCTCGGCAGCGGCATCGTGGGCGGCGCGCGCGCTGGTCCCGGCCTGCGGGAAGACCGGCGTCACGAGGGTGACGACATCTTCGAGTCGGTCGAATACGCAAACGATCGTCGGCCGCACCATGATGGCGTCGGGGAGGTTCAGCGGATCGGGATTCTCGTCCGGCAAATTCTCCATGTCACGGACCATGTCGTAGCCCAGGAAGCCGAACAGTCCGGACGCCATCGGCGGCAGGCCGGGCGGCAGCTCCATCTGGCACTCGCGGATTAGCGTCCGCAGCGTCTCCAGCGGCCGGCCGGGCAGGGGCTCGAACGCCTGGACGTCGGCGCGAGCCCGACGATTGATCTCCGCCTTGCCCTTGATGCAGCGCCAGATCACGTCAGGCTTGAAGCCGATCATCGAATAGCGGCCGCGGACCGAGCCACCTTCGACCGATTCGAGCAGGAAGGAATTCGCCCGCCCGTCGGCCAGCTTCAGGTAGGCCGAGACCGGTGTCTCGAGATCGGCGACCAGCTTGGTCCAGGCGAGCTGCGGCTTGCCGGCGTCGTAGATCCGCACGAAGGCATCGAGTTCGGGCGAGATCGACATCGGCCTACTGCTGTTGCTGGGGCGCGAAGGCCTGGGCGAACACCGCCTGGTCGATCTTCACGCCGTACTTCTGGCGGAGCGCACCCAGCATCTCCGCCACCAGGTCGTTGCCGATCAAGGTGTCGAGCTGCGTGCCGAAGCGATCGAGCGTGTCCTTGCTCGTGGCGAGGTCGGCCGGCTGGATCTCCTTGGTGCGCACGATCACGTTGCCGTCGGGTCCGCGCACGGCCTGGACCTTGCCCACGGCGAGGCGGAAGACTTCCTGCGTCGCCTGCTGTGTCAGCTGGTTGGGGATGTCGGCGTCATAGCGGGTGACCGGCTTGGTCGTCCGCACCTCGAGGCCGAGCCCCTTGGCGATGGCGGCGAGATCGCCGCCGGCGTTGGTCTTGTCGACGGCTTCCTTGACCTTGGCGTCGGCGAGCCTGCGCCGCTCCTCGACCTGCCAGGCTTCGGTCACCTTGGCCTCGACTTCCGACAAAGCGGGAATCCGCGCCGGGGTCACGCGATCCGTGCGCACGACGAAGTACTCGCCCTTCGGCGTCTCCAGGAGGTCGCTCTCGCTACTCTCGCGGGTCGAGAAGACCGCCTGCATGATCTCCGTCGCGGCCGGGCCGGACACGACCTGCTTGCCCGACTGATCCTGTCCGCGCGCGTCGACGTTGTCGTAATTCTTTACCTTGAGTTGCAGCTCCTCGGCGGCGGCTTTCATCGACTGCGACTTGCCGAGCACGCGCTCGAAATCGTTGACCAGCTTGATCAGGATGTCGGGAGCCTGCTGGCTCTTGAGCTCGTTCGCGATCTTGTCCTTGACCTCGTCGAACGACGCCACCTTGCCGGGCTCGATCTTGTTGACGCGCACGACGTGCCAGCCCAACGGCGACTTGATCGGTGCCGGATCGAGGCCCTGGGGCGCGGCGAAGACGCCGTCGGCCAGCGCACCCACCGGAAGATCCTTCTTCAGGACGGTGCCGAGCTTGATCACGCCGTCGGCGTTGCCCGTCACGTCCTTGGTCGCGTCCTCGAGCGACTTGCCAGCCTGCGCCTCGGCGATGATCTTCTTGGCCTTGTCCTCGGTGTCGGCCATCGCCTGATCGACGTCGCGCTTCTCCGGCGCGCCGAATTCGCTCTGGCGGGCATCGTATTCCTGCTTGATCTGCTCGGGCGTGACGTTGACCTGGCTCATCACGTCGCCGACGGTCAGCAGCACATAGGAGAAGGCGCGATACTCGGGGATCTGGAACCGGCTCTTGTTGGCCTCGTAGTAGGTGTTGAGCTGCTCGGCCGTGGGCTTCGGCACGTCCGTGACGATCGAGTCAGAGACGAAGACCGTGTCGGCGACGCGCTTCTCGCTCTCCATCTTGAATATCTCGTCGCGCAGGAGCTTGGGCCCGAGCCCTTCGACGTGAATGACGCCGAGGAGCTGAGCCGAGGCGATCTCGCGGCGGATGTCGGCGACGTACGCGGCCTCGGGAATGCGTGCCTGTTGCAGGCGGTTGGCATAGAGAATGGGATCGAAGGCGCCACTGGTACCGTGGAAAGCGGGGTTACGGGCAATCGCGGCACGCACCTCGTTGTCGCCGACGACCAGGCCGTACTCGCGGATCGCGTTGTCGATCACGGCGCGCTGCACGGTGTCCTGCAGGGCGCGGACGTGGATGCCGTAGCGCAGCGCCTGCTCTGGGTCCGGCCGCTGGCCGGTCTGGCGCTGTATCTGCTCGAGCTGGCGGTTGAAAAGTTCGCGGACCTCGGTGACCGACACCGAGGTGCCACCGACCCAACCGTAGACCGGGATATGGGTGCCACCGACGTGGGCCACTTCGGTCGAAGTGCCTCCCATGCGCAGCATGTCGCCGATGCCCCACAGGGCAAAACTGATGATCAGCGTGCTCATGAGCAACGCCATGATCACGTAACCGGCGTATTTTCTGAATTTGTTCACGGGCAGAACTTCGCGTCAAAATAGGGCTTTGTAAGGGGCGCATGCCTACCACCGGTGCCCTTTGACCGCAAACGTCGTCGCGGCTAGACACGCGGCCCAGCAAGAACAGGAAACACCATGGCCCGTACACGCATTCCGTTGATCGCCGGAAATTGGAAAATGAACGGCCTCAAGGCCGATGCCCTGGCGCTGGCAAAGGCCGTGGCCGACGGAGTGAAGCAGGGCGGCTGGACGGACCGCGAGGTGCTGGTCTGCCCGCCGGCCACCCTGGTGATGGCCATCGCCGAGGCGGTGAAAGGCAGCGGCCTGCACGTCGGCGGCGAAGATTGCCATGCCAAGCCAAGCGGCGCCCATACCGGCGACATTTCGGCCGAGATGCTGAAAGACGCGGGCGCCAGCCACGTCGTCGTCGGCCACTCCGAGCGCCGGACCGACCATGGCGAGACCGACGCGATCGTGCGGGCCAAGGCGGAAGCGGCCTGGCGGGCGGGCCTGACGCCGATCGTCTGCATCGGCGAGACGTTGGCCGAGAGGGAGGGCGGCAAGGCATTTTCAGTCCTCGAAACCCAGCTCAAAGGCAGCATTCCGGCCGGCGCAACGGCGGCCCGTCTGGTCGTGGCATATGAGCCGGTGTGGGCGATCGGCACGGGCAAGACGCCGACCACGCCGGAAGTGGCCGCAGCGCACGCGCATATTCGCAAGGTCCTGGTGGGGCTGGTACCGGATGCCGCGGGCGTCCGATTGCTCTACGGCGGGTCGGTGAAGGGCAGCAATGCCGCCGAGCTACTGGCGGCCGGAGACGTCGATGGCGCCCTGGTCGGCGGTGCGGCCCTGAAGGCCGATGAATTTTTGGCTATCGCCAAGGCCGTCTAAAGGGGCTAGAAGCCGCGGCTGAAAATGGACAGCGTTCGAGCATTTCTCCACGACTGGCGGCTGGTGCTGCTGATCATCCATGTCGGCGTGACCGCCGCCATGATCGTCGTCATCCTGCTACAGCGCAGCGAGGGCGGCGGCCTCGGCATGGGCCGTACCGATGCGCTGTTTTCGGTGCGCGGCCAGGCCAACGTGCTGTCCCGCATGACGGCGATATTCGCCGGTATCTTCTTCTTTCTGAGCCTGGTGATGGCCTGGAGCGTCGCCGGACCCGTGCGGATCCAAGGCTCGATCATGGACAGCGTGCCGGCCGGCACGACTCCGGCGCCCGGTCTGGGCGGTGGCAACAGCCCGGCACCCGGCGGGCCGGTGACACCGGCCACTCCGGCGACGCCGTCCGCACCCAACCGCTAGGAAAAATGACCGAAACGGCCACCCCCCGCCGAAACTTCTCCGGCGGGAGGATATCCCCATGGCCGGGTTCAACAAGATTTAGTAGGCTGTAACTCCATGGCGCGCTTTATCTTCATAACGGGCGGCGTGGTTTCCTCGCTGGGTAAGGGTCTTTCGTCGGCGGCGCTCGGTGCGCTGCTGCAGGCTCGTGGTTATCGGGTCCGGCTGCGCAAGCTCGATCCGTACCTCAACGTCGATCCGGGCACGATGAGCCCGTACCAGCACGGCGAGGTCTTCGTGACCGACGATGGCGCGGAGACCGACCTCGATCTCGGCCACTACGAGCGCTTCACCGGCGTCGACGCCCGGCAGACCGACAACATCACCACCGGCCGCATCTATTCCTCGGTGATCGCCAAGGAGCGCCGCGGCGAATATCTCGGCGCCACGGTGCAGGTGATCCCGCACGTCACCGATGCCATCAAGGATTTCGTCCTGGCCGACACCGCCAAGGAAGACTTCGTCCTGGTCGAGGTCGGCGGCACGGTGGGTGACATCGAAAGTACACCGTTCCTCGAAGCGATTCGACAAGTCGCCAACGAAGTCGGCCGCGAGAATACGATGTTCGTCCATCTCACGCTGCTGCCGTGGGTGCCGACGGCCGGCGAGCTCAAGACCAAGCCGACGCAGCATTCGGTGAAGGAGCTGTTGAGCGTCGGCATTCAGCCCGACCTGCTGGTTTGCCGTTCGGGCGACAAGGAAATCCCGGCCAACGAGCGGCGCAAGATCGCGCTGTTCTGCAATGTGAAGCCGGAGCGGGTGATCGAGGCGCGCGACGTCGACACGATCTACCAGGTGCCGATCGCCTATCATGACCAGGGCTTCGATGCCGAAGTTTGCCGCTACTTCAAGCTGGACGCCGACAAGGAGCCGAATCTCGATCGTTGGCGCGGCGTGGTCCGTTCGGTGCGCGAGCCCGAGGGCAAAGTGACGATCGCCGTGGTCGGCAAGTACACGGTGCTGCTCGACGCCTACAAGTCGCTGTCGGAAGCGCTGACCCACGGCGGTTTTGGCTCGAACGTGAAGGTCGGGCTGGAGTGGATGGACTCGGAGATCTTCGAGCGCGACGACGCCGTCAGCCACCTCGAGCACGTGCACGGCATCCTGGTGCCCGGCGGCTTCGGCGAGCGCGGCACCGAGGGCAAGATCCACGCGGTGAAGTTCGCGCGCGAACGCAAGGTGCCGTTCTTCGGCATCTGCTTCGGCATGCAGATGGCGGTGATCGAGGCCGCCCGCAACCTGCTCGGCATCGAGAACGCCTCGTCGAGCGAGTTCGGCCCGACTGACAATGCGATTGTCGGTTTGATGACCGAGTGGATCAAGGGTAACCAGATCGAGAAGCGGGCGGCCGACGGCGACATGGGCGGCACGATGCGGCTCGGCGCCTACGACGCCCACCTGCGGCGCGGCACCAAGGTGCACGAGATTTACGGCCAGGACGTGATCAGCGAGCGCCACCGGCATCGCTACGAGGTCAACGTCAACTACAAGGACCGCCTGGAGCAGGTCGGCTTGCGCTTCTCCGGCATGTCGCCCGACGGCATCCTGCCCGAGATCGTCGAGATCCCCGACCACCCGTGGTTCATCGGCGTGCAGTACCATCCCGAGCTCAAGTCGCGGCCGTTTGCGCCACATCCGCTGTTCAGCTCGTTCATCGGTGCGGCCAAGAACCAGAGCCGGCTGGTCTAACCGCCGTCGGCGGGCGACTGGCGCGGGGATGCCGGCGCCCCTAAGGTCGTATTTCCGTCACCTTCTTCGGTTGAATTCGGGTGTCATGCTCCGTCCCATCCTCGCCGGCTTCCTGGCCGCTTCCCTCGCCCTGACCACGCTCGCCGTCGGTGCGGGGGCGCAGAGCGCCGCGCAATCGCCGTACGGCAAGGCCAACCGGCGCGATCCGGTCTTCCTGCGCTTCCCCGAAATGGCCCAGCGTTACTGGGTCGACACCGAGACGATGGCGGCCAGCCACAAGTCGGTTGCCGTGCCAATGCCGCGCCAGTGCGCCTTCGTCTATGCCGACGCCTATACCCGCGGCCAGATGAGCGAGCGCGAGGTCCAGGAAACCGCCGTCTCCAACTGCAACCGCCATCTCACGGCACTGGGGCCTCTGGGCGAAAACTACAATGTGAACTGCACCTGCAAGCTGGTGATCAGCGACGAGACCTACGTCGTACCGCGCGAGACGATGCCGGACGCGGCCTACGGGCCGACCTCGATCTTCTATCGCGATCCGAGAGGCAACGTCGCCCGGCTGAACGGCATCGCCAAGTACGGCGCCCTGATCGGCCGTGATAGGTCTGTCACCTTCACCGTCGAGAACGTGGGCGGCGAGCCGGTGTGCGACGGCACCTTCACCAACGACGGCAGCGCCAACGGTCGGTTCTCGCTGTCGTGCTTCGCCGGCAAGTTCGCCGGTAGCGGCACCTACGAAAGCAGGCTCGGCGCCCCCAACGATCACATCGTCGCGCGCGGCCAGACCCCGGCTGGCCAGCCGGTCGTCATGGTGATTGGATTGCCGGCGCAGCTTGCCGCCAACACCTATGGCGGCATCTGACATGGCCCGCTGGCTGCTCGCAGCCGCGATCGTCGGGCTGGTCCCACTTGTCCCGCTGCAGGCCTTTGCCCAGAGCGCGGGCGAGGTCGAGCGCTGCTTCCAGAATCCCGCAGGCTGCTCGTCGCACGGCGGCGGGCAGGCCGCACCGGCGCCCGCGCCGGCAACTGCGTCGCGCGCCCAGCCGGCGCCGGATTATACGACCGTGCTGAAGAGCCCGGAACCGGACCGGCGCAAGCTGCAGGAATCGCTGCGCACGCTCGACAAGTACAACGGCCCGATCGATGGCGACCTGCAGTCGGAAGCCTCGGCCAAGGCGATCGCCGAATGGCAAAAGGGCCATGGCTATACCCAGGCCGGCAAGCTGACGCCGACCGAGGCGCAGACGCTGAACGCCGAAGCCGCCCGGGCGCCGATCCGCCGCCTCGATCCGTCGACGCAGACCGCCGCGCCGGCGCCCTCCAATGCCGATCTGCTGAAGGCGCTACAGGCCAGGAAGGCCGCCCAGCGCAAGGCCGCCGAGCCCAAGGCCGAAGCGGCGGCGCAGTCTCTCGTCCGCGATCTCAAGGCCTACGTCGCGGCCGACGGGAAAGGCGTGGCCGGCGAGCAATTCGCCGACTTCGCCAAGTGGTATGCCGACAACAAGGCGGTGGGCCGCACCATCGGCGACATCTCGCCCGCGGTCGACGACTACGGCGAGGCGAAAACCGGCGCTGCGACCACGGACACCGTGAAGTTCGACACCAAGCAGGATGGCAAGACCTATCCGCAGTGCCTGGTCTTCGCCTGGATCGAGGCGACACCGCGCAAGGACACCAAGGCCTTCGCCTGCGACGACGTCGCGGCCGTTGAAAAGTGGAAGAGTGACAACGCCCTGAAGAGCGACTGGCGCTGACGCGCCAGCGCACCAGCGACTGGCGCTAGCCGCCGTAGCTGCCCGACAGGTAAGCAGCCTTCGTGGCCGCGCGGCTGAGCTTCCCAGAAGACGTCATGGGCAGGCCGGGCTGCCGTGAAATCAGGACGACCTTGCCGTCGATGCCGCTCGCCTCCTTGACGGCCTGGCGAACGTCGGCTTCGAGAGCGTCGCGTGCGGCGCTGTCGGTCGGCCGTCCCTGGACGACGACGATCAGGGACTCCGCCTCCAGTGTGTCGATGGAAAAGGCGCAGGCATCGCCGCGCCGAAGCTGCGGCAGTTCCTCGACGCGCCATTCGATGTCCTGCGGCCAGACGTTGCGACCGTTGACGATGATCAGGTCCTTGGCCCGACCGGTGACGACGATCTCGTCTCCGGTCCAGTAGCCGAGATCGCCGGTGTCGAGCCATCCGTCGCGCAGAATGCGGGCGCTCTCGGGATCGTCCGGGAAGTAGCCGGGCATGACGCTGGGGCCGCTTGCGAACAGGCGCCCGACCTGGCGCTGTCCGACAGGCTCGCCGGCGTCGTTCCGGATTTCCACCCGATGCCCGGCCATGACGCGGCCGCAGATGACGAAGTCCCGGGCCTGTTTGGAGTTGGCATCGACGAATGAATCCGTCTTGAGGCCGGTGAACGGCTGGACGAAGGACAGGCCGACGCAGACCTCGGCCATGCCGTAGCTTGCAAACACGGCACGGCGGTCGAACCCGACTGCGGCGAAGGTGTCGGCGAAGCGATTGAGCACGGCCGGCTGGATCATGTCCGCGCCCACGCCCGCGAGGCGCAGCGACGACAGGTCGATATCGCCGAAGGGCTTGGTCTGCGTGCGCCTCACGACGAGGTCGTAGCCGAAGCTCGGGCTGTACGTGATGGTGGCGCGCCGACGCGAGATCAGCGACAGCCACTGCAGGGGGCGGCGCGCGAAGTCGCGTGGGGCCAGGAGATCGACACTGCGCTGGGCGCACATCGGGGCGAGCACGAAGCCGATCAGTCCCATGTCGTGATAGAGCGGCAGCCAGCTCACACCCGAGTCGGTCTCGTTCACCTGCTGCGCCGCCAGCGAGCCGTCGATGTTGGCCATCAGCTGGTCCTGGCGGATGTCGATGCCGCGCGGCGTTCGCGTGCTGCCGGAAGAGAACTGGATGTAACAGCGTTCGCCGGCCCAAAACGGCTGCAGCGGCGCGGAATCTTCCGGCAAGGCGCTGAAGGTCGCCATCGAGCCGGCAATGCGGATGGTCGAATCCTTCGCCGCTGTCAGCGCGAATTCGACAAGGTCGTCCGGTGCAAGAATGCCCGCGGCTCCTGCAGCCTCGATCTGGCCGCGAAGCTGGTCGATGTAGCCCGCGCGCGCGCCCAACCCGACGGGAACCGCGACCGGGACCGGCACGATGCCGGCGTACTGCGCACCGAAGAACGCAATGCAGAAGCCTGGCCAAGTGTCGGCGATCAGCACGAGCCTCTCGCCGCGCGCGAAGCCGCCGCCGACCAGGCGGCGGGCAAAGGCCAGCGCCTCGGTGCGCATGTGATGGTAGGGCAGGCTGCTGAGGAGGTTTCCGCGGGCGTCGAAGAAGTTGAGGCCGGTTTCGCCTTGGGCGGCGTAGTCGAGGGCCTGGCAAAGGCTTGCGAAGCCGTTGCGTCGGAAGGGCAGGCTGGCGTTCGTCGACGGCGTCGCCCCTTCGGCGCGGCGGTCCTCGCTGGGGGGCAGCGCAAATTCGTAGCGGCGAAGGCGGCCGGTTGCCGAATCGATATCCGAGGTAACGCCATCCGTTGGGCGCAGGGGGGGGGATTTACGGATCGACGTCATCTGGCGGTCTCCCAAAGCAGTTCACGCACGAAGCGCGCCACCGCTCGGCTGACCGTCCCGCTGGATCATCCCGTCCATCGGAAGAGCGACGCTATCGCCGGCAGGTCTTCTGGCTCGCGGGTCGTTGCTTGCGCCTGTCTTCCCGGACCGAAGTCCAGTGACGTAGTTGGCGTTCGCTCGTCGCTTACAGCTGCGGGTACAGCCGCCGATTGGCCCCGAAGGACAGCACGGCGTTTCCTGTTAGCCCCCGGGTTAAGGAGGACCGTCGATGCGGCAGAGATAGTTGCGGGAGGTGACGTCGTCAAGATTGCCGGGGCGGTAGATTACCACCACATCTAGAGTATCGTTACGCCGATCATCGCATCCCGTGTCACCAGAGCTGCGAGCCTGGCCGCGTCGAGGCCTTCGCTGCCCTTGGGGCGCATCGGCAGCACGAGGTAGCGCATGTCGGCGTTGGAGTCGTGCACGCGCACTGCGACGTCGTCGGGCAGCGAGGTGCCGAACTCGGCCAGCACCGCGCGCGGCTCGAAGACGGCGCGGCTGCGGTAGGCGCGGCTCTTGTACCAGTCTGGCGGAATACCCAGCACCATGCGCGGATAGCAGGAGCAGAGCGTGCAGACGACGAGGTTATGCACCTCGGGCGTGTTCTCGACGACGATCAGGCGCGTCGGCGTGTCCATCTGGACACCGGCTTCTTCCGCCGCCGCCGCGCCATCCTTCAGCAGGCGCGCCTTGAAGGCGGGATCGAGCCAGGCCCTGGCCACGATCGCGGCACCGAGATGGGGGCCTCGTGCATCCATGCGCTCGATCGCCTCGCGCACCTCGTCGGCGGTCAGGATGCCTTTCTCGATCAGTAGCTCGCGCACGGCGATCTCCAGCATCCTGTGATGCGTGAGCGTGTCGTCGTGGTCCGGCCGCGGCGCGTGCGGGTCGGGACCGTCGTGCGTGTGGGTGATCTCGTCCATCATGTCTCGAGCCAGTGTTCGTAGAGTTCGACGTCGAGTGTGTCAGCGGTGGGGCCGGCGTAGCCCGGCCACACATCCTTTTGCGTGAAGCGCACGCGATAGAGGACCTGCTTGGGCTCGCCGGTGCGGCCGTAGGCCAGCTCCTCGGGATTGCGGAACTCCCCGCAGATGCGCTCGACCACGCCTGATTTGCCGCGGATGTAGAAGGGCGTGCGTATATGGCCGGGCGGATTGCCGCGCCGGACCTGGACTCTGGCGCCGACGTCGAAGCGCGGCGTCATGGTTTACCCGCCTTGGGGCCATCCGGCCGCTTCTCGATGTCGGCCAGCTTGGCGCGCACTTCCTCGACCGAGATCGTGCCGCGATGGATCAACGCCTGTGCGATCGAGCCGATCCAGCGCTCGTAATAGGTCAGTTGGTCGTAGGCGTCGCCGGGCAGGGATTCGATGCCCTTGCGCAATTCGTCGACCGTGAAGCGCCGCTTGCGCGACAGCAACACCATCAGCGCGTCGACGCGCTTCTCCCAGAGCTGGTAGTCGTGCTCGACCCGCTCGACCGGCCCCGCCTGGAGGCCACCCATGTCATGAACGCCACGCATGACGTCAGTATAGAAAAAATCGGCCGCAGGGGCTAGACAGGCCGCGCCCCAACTGGAGTTTTCCTCATGAGCGCCATTGTCGACATCCGTGCCCGTGAAATCCTCGATAGCCGCGGCAATCCCACGGTCGAGGTCGATGTCGAGCTGGAAAGCGGTGCCACCGGCCGCGCCGCCGTGCCGTCGGGCGCCTCCACCGGCGCGCACGAAGCGGTTGAGCTGCGCGACGGCGACAAGAAGCGCTATGACGGCAAGGGCGTGCTAAAGGCAGTCGGTGCGGTCAATGCCGAGGTCATGGATCTCTTGTCCGGCCTCGAGGCGCGCGATCAAATCAAGATCGACCGCGCGATGATCGATCTCGACGGCACGCCGAACAAGGGCCGCATCGGTGCTAATGCCATCTTGGGCGTCTCGCTGGCCGTCGCCAAGGCGGCGGCACTCGAGAGCGACCTGCCGCTCTACCGCTACGTCGGCGGTAGCCAGGCCTCGCTGCTGCCGGTGCCGATGATGAACATCATCAACGGCGGCGCCCATGCCGACAATCCGATCGACATCCAGGAATTCATGATCATGCCGGTGGGTGCCAGCCGCTTCTCCGAGGCGCTGCGCATGGGCTCCGAGGTATTCCATGCACTGCGGACACAGCTCAAGGACGCGGGCCACAACACCAACGTGGGCGACGAAGGCGGCTTCGCGCCCAACCTTGCCACGGCGGACGAGGCGCTCGCCTTCATCATGAAGTCGATCGAGAAGGCGGGCTATCGCCCCGGCGAGGACGTCATGCTGGCGCTCGACCCGGCCTCGACCGAGTTCTTCAAGAAGGGCAAGTACGAGCTCCAGGGCGAGAAGAAGTCACTCGATGCCGGAGGCATGGTCGACTACTACGCCGACCTCGTGAAGCGCTATCCGATCGTGTCGATCGAGGATGGCATGGCTGAGGACGACATGGCCGGCTGGAAGGCCATCACCGACCGGCTCGGCAAGAAGATCCAGCTCGTCGGCGACGATCTCTTCGTTACCAACCCCAAGCGCCTGGCGCAGGGCATCAAGGACGGGCTTGCCAACGCCATCCTCATCAAGGTGAACCAGATCGGCACGCTCACCGAGACGATGGAAGCGGTGGCGATGGCGCGCCACGCCAGCTACGGCGCGGTCATGTCCCACCGTTCGGGCGAGACCGAGGACTCGACCATCGCCGACCTCGCGGTCGCGACCAACTGCGGCCAGATCAAGACCGGCTCGCTGTCGCGCTCCGATCGCCTGGCCAAGTACAACCAGCTCCTGCGCATCGAGGAGCAACTCGGCACCCAGGCGCGCTACGCCGGCAAGTCGATCCTGCGCGGCGCCTGATGCGGAAGGTCCTGGTCATCGGCATCGGCGCGGGGAACCCGGACTATCTGACGGTTCAGGCGATCGATGCCCTTAATCGGATCGATGTCTTCTTCATTCCGGACAAGGGCGCGGAGAAGGCTGCCCTGCGCGAACTGCGGGAAGAGATTCTCGCGCGCTTCGTCAAAGGCGCCGACTACCGGACGATCGGCGTGGAGATCCCGAAGCGGCGCGCGGCCGGCGACGATTACCGCAGCAGCGTCGACGATTGGCACGCCGCGCTGATCGCAAATTACGAAACCTTGTTCGGGCAGCATCTGCCGGGCGGAGAGGTGGGTGGCTTTCTCGTCTGGGGCGATCCGATGCTCTACGACAGCACGCTGCGCATCCTGGAAAAGCTCGACGTCGAGGTCGAGGTAATCCCCGGCATCACCGCGATCCAGGTGCTCGCCGCACGGCACGGGATTGCCCTCAATCGCATCGGCGAGCCGGTGCTGCTCACCACCGGCCGCAAGGCGATGGAGGGATTGCCCGAAGGCGTCGACAGCGTCGTCCTGCTCGACGGCGACCAGGCCTTCGCGCATGTGCCCGGCGACTACGACATTTTCTGGGGCGCCTATCTCGGCACGAAGGCAGAAATCCTCGTGTCGGGCAGGCTGGCCGACGTGAAGGGCGAGATCGAGGCGAAGCGGGCGGCCGCGCGGGCCGAGCACGGCTGGATCATGGACACGTACCTGCTGCGCCGACGGACGTGAACGCCATCTCGTAGTGATCGGCAAAGTCGTCGAAGGTCGAGAGCGCGGCACGCCCCTGCGGCTCGACATGGGCGCGGCGGATATCTTCTCCGGCGAAAGCCTCGATCGTCGCTTGAGACTCCCGAGCGTGGTCGCCAGGAACTCAACGTGGCCGTCGATCTCGCGCCGCAGCAGCAAGGCCCCGAGATGGCCGGGCAAGGCTTTCAAGGCCGGGACGACCGAAGCCGATCTGGCGCTACGCATCCCTCAATATCGGCAACAAAGGCCGCCACAACAGGTGCGTTCGCATCGGTTTGGCCGAAAATCCTTGATTTTCAGCACCATATGTTGGCATATGCCATCAGGTAACGCGCATATGTTGTTGAGACCACGCCAGATTCTGGCTCCCGTGATCTTCGCCACCCTGTTTGGCTATTTCGGCTATCACTTGGTGAATGGCGATCGTGGCCTATTGGCCATGGCGCGCCTCGAACGTGAAACGCAGATCGCCGACCAGAACTTCGCCGAAGCCGAGACCACCAAGAAGATCTGGGAGCGCCGCGTCTCGGCTCTGCGCAACCAGAGCCTCGATCCCGACATGCTCGACGAGCGCGCGCGCGCCTTGCTGAACTTCGCCCGCAAGGACGACATCATCATCTTCACGCCGACGCGCTAACGGCCGGCAGGCGATTGCCCGCGGATCGCCACGCGACCTTCTGAAAGAAACTTTCGGGGGCGCTTTGCCAAACGCAAGCAATGGCTCTTTTGCTGCGGCGCACTCACGCTAATTCCAATTTTTTGTAGCCAGATCAACCACATCGGGATCGGCGATGCTATAAGCCGCTGCGGGGTTCATTGAGGGGAACAGCCATGGCGAAACCGGCCACGAAGCCGAAGGCGCAGTCTTCTGTCGCCAAGTCCAAGACGCCAAAGGCCGGCGACAACAGTGTCAGTCCCGACGAGATGAAGTCCTATTACCGAACGATGCTACTGATTCGCCGCTTCGAGGAGCGCGCCGGCCAACTCTACGGCATGGGTCTGATCGGCGGCTTCTGCCATCTCTACATCGGCCAGGAAGCCGTCGTGGTCGGCATGCAGTCGACGATCGACGGCAAGGACGCGATCATCACGTCCTACCGCGATCACGGCCACATGTTGGCCTGCGGCATGGACCCCAAGGGCGTGATGGCCGAGCTGACCGGCCGCAGCGGCGGCTACTCGCACGGCAAGGGTGGCTCGATGCACATGTTCAGCCGCGAGAAGAACTTCTACGGCGGCCACGGCATCGTCGGCGCCCAAGTGCCGATCGGCACCGGGCTGGCCTTCGCGCACAAATACCATGGCAACAAGAATGTCTCGCTGACCTATTTCGGCGACGGCTCGGCCAACCAGGGCCAGGTCTACGAGGCCATGAACATGGCCGCCCTCTGGAAGTTGCCGGTGATCTACATCATCGAGAACAACCGCTACGGCATGGGCACCTCGGTCGAGCGCGCGTCGGCGACGACGGAGCTCTACAAGCACGGCGACGCGTTTGGCATTCCCGGCGAGCGGGTCGATGGCATGGACGTACTGGCGGTGCGCGCCGCCGGCGAGCGCGCGGTCGAACACGCCAAGGCCGGCAACGGCCCCTACATCCTCGAGATGCAGACCTATCGCTATCGCGGCCATTCGATGAGCGATCCGGCCAAGTACCGAACCAAGGAAGAGGTCGACAAGTATCGCAACGAACGCGATCCGATCGACCATCTCAAGACCCGCCTGATCGACCAGAAAATTCTCGACGACGCGCAACTCAAGGCGATCGATGCGGAGATTCGCAAGATCGTGGGTGACGCCGCCGAATTCGCCCAACACAGTCCCGAGCCCGATCCATCCGAGCTTTGGACCGACGTGCTGGTGGGAGTCTGATCGCCATGTCCACCAACGTTCTGATGCCCGCGCTGTCGCCCACGATGACCGAGGGCAAGCTAGCCAAGTGGCACGTCAAGGTCGGCGACGAAGTGAAGTCTGGCCAGGTGATCTGCGAGATCGAGACCGACAAGGCCACGATGGAAGTCGAAGCGGTCGACGAGGGCAAGGTCGCGAAGATCCTGGTCGAAGAGGGAACGGAAGGCGTGACCGTCAACACGCCGATCTGCGTGCTCGCCGCCGACGGCGAGAGCGTGGCCGATACGCCCACGGCGAAACCCGCTGCGAAGACAGCTCCGGCACCGAAGGCCGAGGAAGCGCCGGCCGCCGCCAAGCCGGCCGCGGCGAAGACGACCGCACCGCCGGCACCGAAGGGGCCCGCGCCGGCCCTCGAGCCGGAGTATTCGGGCAAGATGGTGAGGATGACCGTGCGCGAGGCGTTGCGTGACGCGATGGCCGAGGAGATGCGCAGGGACGACAAGGTCTTCCTGATGGGCGAGGAAGTCGCCCAGTACCAGGGCGCCTATAAGGTGAGCCAGGGCCTGCTGGAAGAGTTCGGCGAAAAGCGCGTGATCGACACGCCGATTACCGAGCACGGATTCGCCGGCCTCGGAGTCGGCGCGGCCTTCGGCGGGCTACGGCCCATCGTCGAGTTCATGACTTTCAACTTCGCCATGCAGGCGATCGACCACATCATCAACTCCGCTTCCAAGACCCTCTACATGTCGGGCGGCCAGATGGGCTGCCCGATCGTCTTTCGGGGCCCCAATGGTGCGGCCTCGCGCGTCGGCGCCCAGCACTCGCAATGCTACGCGAGCTGGTACGCGCACTGCCCGGGCCTGCGCGTGCTGGCGCCGTGGAGCGCGGCCGACGCCAAGGGCCTGCTGAAGGCCGCAATCCGCGATCCGAACCCGGTGATCTTCCTCGAGAACGAGATGCTCTACGGCCACCAGTTCGACGTGCCGGAGGATCCCGATTTCGTGCTGCCGATCGGCAAGGCCAAGATCGAGCGATGGGGCAAGGACGTCACCATCACCGCCTTCTCGATCATGGTCGGCAAGGCGTTGCAGGCGGCCGACGAACTCGCCAAGCAGGGCATCGACGCCGAGGTGATCAACCTCCGCAGCATCCGCCCGTTCGATACCGAGACCATCGTCGCCTCGGTGAAGAAGACCAGTCGCCTGGTGTCGGTCGAGGAAGGTTGGCCGTTCGCCGGCATCGGCTCGGAACTGGCGGCGCTGATGATGGAGCACGCTTTCGACTACCTCGATGCGCCGGTGAAGCGCGTCGCCGGCCTCGATATTCCGCTGCCGTACGCGGCCAATCTCGAGAAGATGGCGCTGCCGCAGGTGGACAACATCGTCGAGGCCGCTCGCGCGGTCTGCAATCGCTAGTCGCGGGGAGAGGGGACCATGTCGATCAACATCCTGATGCCTGCGCTCTCGCCCACCATGACGGAGGGCAAGCTCGCCAAGTGGCACGTGAAAGTAGGTGACGCTGTGAAGTCGGGCCAGGTGGTCTGCGAGATCGAGACCGACAAGGCGACGATGGAAGTCGAGGCTGTCGATGAAGGCAAGATTGGCCAGATCGTCGTGCCCGAAGGCACCGAAGGCGTCGCCGTGAATGCCGTGATCGCGGTGCTGCTGGAAGAGGGCGAAAAGTCCGCCCCGGCCCAGGCCGCGCCGGCGAAGGCCGAAGCAAAGCCAAGTTCGGTCGCCGCGGCCCCTCAGCCAACTGCTACGCCGCCGGCGCCCAAGCCTGCCATTGCGCCGCAGCCCGCCCAGTCCGGCGGCCAACGCGTCTTCGCCTCGCCGCTCGCCAAGCGCATCGCCTCGGAGAAGGGCGTCGATCTCGCGGGCGTCAAGGGCTCGGGCCCGAACGGCCGCATCGTGAAGGCCGACGTCGATGGCGCCCGACCGGGAACCGCACCAGCGGCCGCCTCGGGCGCCCCCAAGGGCGCACCGGCCGCGCAGCCGGTGTTCATCGCGCCGGGCGACCAACGCATTCCGCACACGGCGGTGCGCAAGGTTATCGCGCGGCGCATGCTCGAATCCAAGCAGACCGTGCCGCATTTCTACCTGACGGTGGAGCTCGAGATCGACGCGCTGCTGGCGGCACGCCAGGCCATCAACGACGTGGCGCGCAAGCGCGACGCCAAGGTTTCGGTCAACGACATGGTCATCAAGGCCTGCGCCAAGGCGCTGCGCGACCATCCGGAGTGCAACGCCTCGTGGACCGAGGACGAGATGATCCAGTACGGCGCGGTCGACATCTCCGTCGCCGTGGCCACGGATCGCGGCCTGATCACGCCGATCATCCGCAACGCCGACATGAAGGGCGCCGCCCAGATCTCGATCGAGATGAAGGATCTCGCCGGGCGCGCCAAGGTTGGCAAGCTGAAGCTCGAGGAATTCCAGGGCGGCGGCTTCACCATCTCCAACCTCGGCATGTTCGGGGTCAAGGAGTTCGCGGCCATCATCAACCCCCCGCAGGCGATGATCCTCGCCGTCGGCGTGGGCGAGGAACGGGTCGTGGCACGCAAGGGCCAGATGGTGATCCGCAACATGATGAGCGTGACGCTGGCCGTCGATCACCGCGTGGTCGACGGCGTCATGGGTGCGCAGTTCCTGCAAACGCTCAGGGCCTATATCGAACAGCCGGCGGCGATGCTGGTCTAGGAGGCAGACATGGCCGAGACCAATTTCGATCTTATCGTCGTGGGCGGCGGACCGGGCGGCTACGTCGCCGCCATCCGCGCGGCCCAACTCGGCATGAAGACCGCCGTCGTCGAGCGTGAGAACATGGGCGGCATCTGCCTCAACTGGGGTTGCATCCCGACCAAGGCCCTGCTGCGCACATCGGAGGTCTACGGGCTGATCAAGCACGCCGAGGCCTTCGGTCTCACGGTCAAGGACGTCTCCTACGATCACAGGAAGATCGTCGAGCGATCGCGAAAAGTGGCGGACCAGCTCAGCAACGGCGTCAAAGGCCTGATGAAGAAGAACAAGATCACGGTGTTCGACGGCACGGCCAAGCTGGCCGGCGCCGGCAAGCTCGCCGTGGCGATGAACGACAAGAGCACCGCCACGCTCACCTACAAGAACGTGATCCTGGCGACCGGCGCGCGGGCGCGGCAGCTTCCGGGGCTCGAGTCGGACGGCAAGCTGGTGTGGAGCTACCGCGAGGCGATGGTGCCCGAGGAAATGCCGAAATCGTTGCTGGTGATCGGCTCGGGCGCGATCGGCATCGAGTTCGCGAGCTTCTATCGCACCATGGGCGCCGAAGTGACGGTGTGCGAGGTGCTGCCGCGCATCCTCCCGGTCGAGGATGAAGAAGTGTCGGCCTTCGCCAAGAAGGCGTTCGAGAAGCAGGGCATGAAGATCCTGACCGGCGCCACGGTGTCGAACCTGAAGAAGGGCGCCAAGAACGTCACGGCGACCATCACCGTCGGCGGCAAGAGCGAGCAGATCACCGTCGACCGTGTGATCAGCGCAGTCGGCATCGTTGGCAACGTCGAGAACCTCGGCCTCGAAGGCACCAAGGTGAAGGTCGAGAAGACCCACATCGTGATCGATCAGTGGGGTGCCACGGGGGAACCCAATGTCTATGCGCTGGGCGATGTCGCCGGCCCGCCGTGGCTCGCGCACAAGGCCATGCACGAGGGTGTGCTGGTGGTCGAGAAGATCGCGGGCGTAAAGGGCGTGCATCCGATGAAGACGGAAAACATTCCGGGCTGCACCTATTGCCAGCCGCAGGTCGCCAGCATCGGCCTGACCGAGGCCGCGGCGAAGGCCAAGGGGCTGCAGATCAAGGTCGGCAAGTTCCCGTTCATCGGGAACGGCAAGGCGATTGCGCTCGGCGAACCCGAGGGCTTCATCAAGACGATCTTCGACGCCAAGACCGGCGAGTTGCTGGGCGCCCACATGATCGGTGCCGAGGTGACCGAGCTGATCCAGGGCTACAGCATCGCCAAGACGCTGGAGACCACCGAGGCCGAGCTGATGGCTACCGTGTTCCCGCACCCCACGCTCTCGGAAATGATGCACGAGTCGGTACTGGCGGCGTACGGCCGGACGCTCCATATCTAGGCCGTTATGGACGGCTCGCATGACAAGCCCGCACTGACCCGCGCCGAGCGCCATCCCGAGAAGGCGCACCGGCCGGACAATCCCATCCAGCGCAAGCCGGACTGGATTCGCGTGCGTGCGCCGAATTCTCCCGAATATGCCGAGACCAAGCGGCTGATGCGCGAGCTCAAGCTCACGACGGTGTGCGAGGAGGCGGCCTGCCCCAACATCGGCGAGTGCTGGAAGAAGAAGCACGCCACCTTCATGATCATGGGCGAGACTTGCACGCGAGCCTGCGCCTTCTGCAACGTCGCCACCGGAAAGCCGGGTGCGCTCAACCCGCATGAGCCCGCCAACATCGCCGAAGCCGTGGGCAAGCTCGGCCTCGACCACGTCGTCGTGACCTCGGTCGATCGTGACGACCTCGACGACGGCGGGGCAGGGCATTTCGCGGAAGTCATCGCCGCGTTGCACACATCGGCACCGAAAACGACCGTCGAAGTCCTCACGCCGGACTTCATGAAGAAGCCGGGCGCGATCGAGACCGTGGTCGCGGCACGCCCCGACGTGTTCAACCACAATCTCGAAACGGTGCCGCGGCTCTACGCGACGATCCGGCCTGGCGCGCGCTACTTCACGTCGCTGCGCCTGCTGTCGAGGGTCAAGGAAATCGATCCCGCGATGTTCACCAAGTCGGGCCTGATGGTGGGTCTCGGCGAGACCCGCGAGGAGATACTGCAGGTGATGGATGATCTGCGCGCCGCCGACGTCGACTTCCTCACCGTCGGTCAATACCTGCAGCCGACGCCCAAGCACGCGCCGCTCGACCGCTTCTGGACGCCGGCCGAGTTCGACGAGCTGGCGGCCATGGCGCGCGCCAAGGGCTTCCTGATGGTCTCGGCCTCACCGCTCACGCGGTCGAGCTATTTCGCCGGCGACGATTTCGTTCGCCTCCGCGCCGCCAGGGCAAGTCACCTGGCTGCGCACCTCAAGACCTGAGCGGCCCGTGGCGATCACCCGTCACGCCGAGCGCCGGATCGTGCGCTTCGAGCCCCAGCAACTCTTCGGCCTGGTCGCGGACGTGCCGCGTTACCCGGAGTTCCTGCCGTGGTGCACGGCGGCTCGGGTCCGCCGCCGTGAAGGCCCCGGCATCGAGATCGACGAGCTGGCAATCGGCTTCGGGCCGTTCCATGAGAATTTCGTCTCGAGGGTGGCGCTTACTCCCGATGATCCGGTAGGTCCTCGCATCGCCACGACCGGCATCGAGGGGCCGTTCAAGCATCTGGTGAGCCAGTGGCAGTTCAGGCCGCATGCGGAGGGCTGCGAGATCGAGTTCTCGCTCGAGTTCGAGTTTCGCTCGCTCATCCTCCAGCACACGGTGCGCATGCTGTTCGCCGAGGCAGTGAAGCGGATGGTGTCGGCGTTCGAAGCGCGTGCCGCCCAGCTCTATGGCACGCCTAACGCTCGGCGAGCGTCGCCAGCAAGCTGAGCGCGGTGATCGTCGCGAGCCGGCGAATGCCGTCGCGATCGCCTGGAAAGACATGATGCTCGGCGACCGTCTCGAAGCCGGTGCGCGCGGCCGCGAAATGCACGAGGCCGACCGGCTTCTCGGCGCTGCCGCCGCCCGGTCCGGCCACTCCCGTCACCGAGACCGAAACGTCGGCCAGCGAACGGGCCAGCGCACCGCTGGCCATCGCCCGCGCGACGGGCTCGCTCACTGCGCCATGGCCGAGCAGGGTATCCCACGGCACGCCCAGCATCTCGCGCTTGGCCTCGTTGGCATAGGTGACGTACCCGCGCTCCACGACGTCGGAGGAACCGGCGATCGCCGTCATCGCCGCGGCGACCAGGCCGCCGGTGCACGACTCGGCGGTCACCACCTTCAATCCGCGCTTGCGGCAGGACACCAGTACGCGCTCGGCCGCATCTCTGATCTCGTGATCGAACATCGCCCCCTCTAACGCTTGGGTAATTCGACAGTTGCCGTCGCTTGCGCCGCGATCCCCTCGCGACGACCGGTGAAGCCCAGCCCCTCGGTGGTGGTGGCCTTCACGCTCACTCGATCGGTATCGACCCCGGCGATGCGCGCGATGCTCGCCACCATGGCGTCGCGATGCGGGCCGATCTTCGGCGCCTCGCAGATCAGCGTCAGGTCGAGATGCACGACCCGCCCGCCGCGCGCCTGCAGGAGACCGACGGCGTGCTTGAGGAAGCGGTCGGACGACGCACCGCGCCATTGCGGGTCGGACGGCGGGAAGTGCTTGCCGATGTCGCCGGCGCCGATCGTGCCCAGCACCGCGTCGGTCAGCGCGTGCAACGCCACGTCGGCATCCGAATGGCCGGCGAGGGCGTGATTATGCGCGATCGCGATGCCGCCCAGGGTGACGGTATTGCCGGGCGCGAAGCCGTGGACGTCGAAGCCGGACGCTGTGCGTGTCTCCATCATGTGCGCTCGCAGCAAGTCTTCCGCCGTGGTGATCTTGGTGTTGTCCTCGTGCCCGGCCACCATGACAAGCTTCATTCCTGCGCGTTCAGCGATGGCGGCATCGTCGGTGAGGGCGGTGGCGTCGCTCTCCGCCAGTGCCGCCACGGCACGATGGGCCGCGAGCAGGGGGGCGTAGCGGAAGATCTGTGGCGTCTGCGCCCGCCACAGGCCGGCACGCGATACGGTCGCGGCGATCGCGCCGTTGTCGACGCGCTTCAAGGTGTCGGCGAGGGGAATGCCCAGGATCGCCCCGTCGATGCCCGGTTGCGAGGCCGCGGCCAGGCAGTCCGTGACGTCGCCGGCGCGCACGAACGGCCGCGCCGCGTCGTGGATGGCGACGAACGCGGGAGCCGCGCGCGCCAGGCTCTCGAGGCCGTTGAGCACGGATTGCTGGCGGCTTGCGCCACCGAAGACAGGCGGTGCGAGGCCCAAGCCTGCAGTCGCGACGTCGTAGTGGCTTTCGTCGCCCGCGGCGATGACGACGCGGACGTCGTCGATCGCCGGAGACGCCCGCAGGGCCGCCACCGTGTGGCGCAGGACCGGTTGGCCCGCCAAATCGGCGTATTGCTTGGGGAGGGGCCCGCCGAAGCGGCTCCCCCGGCCGGCAGCCACGATCAGGGCGATACAGGTAGGCACGAAGGCTTGAATAACATTGGGTTAGCCGGGGCGCACTTGCCGCGCTTGCGTCCACCGGCCGGACCCGCTATTTCTCGCCCAATAATTGTGCACTGCACAAGTTGCCTATAAACTGATCAAGACATGAGCACCGCACCGCGTCTCCAGCCCATCGATATCGGTCCCATCCGCATCGCCGATCCCGTGATCTTGGCGCCGATGTCGGGGGTGAGCGACATGCCTTTCCGCCAGATGGTGAAGCGCGACGGCGCGGGCCTCGTGGTGTCCGAGATGATCGCATCGGCGGCCATGGTGCGGGAGAACCGCAAGACGCTGCTGATGGCCAAGAACTCGCCGGAAGAGTTCCCGATGTCGGTCCAGCTCGCCGGCTGCGAACCCCAAGTCATGGCCGATGCCGCCAAGCTGAACGAGGACAGGGGAGCGGCCATCATCGACATCAACTTCGGCTGCCCGGTGAAGAAGGTCGTGAACGGCCATGCCGGCTCCTCGCTGATGCGCGACGAAGTCCACGCTGCGAAGATCCTCGAGGCGACCGTGAAGGCGGTGAGGCTGCCGGTCACGCTCAAGATGCGCACCGGCTGGGACTCCGGCAGCCGCAACGCGCCAAACCTCGCGCGCATCGCCGAGGAGTGCGGCATCAAGCTGCTGACCGTGCACGGCCGCACGCGCTGCCAGTTCTACGACGGGCACGCCGACTGGGCCTTCATTCGCGAGGTCAAGGCCTCGACCCGCCTGCCGGTGATCGCCAACGGCGACGTCAACACGCTCGACGACGTCGACCAGGCGCTGGAGCAATCCGGTGCGGACGGCATCATGATCGGCCGCGGCGCCTACGGTCGTCCGTGGTTCCTCAAGCAGGCGATCCACTACCTGCGCACCGGCGAGAAGATCGCCGATCCGTCGCTCGCCGAGCAATATGCCGCCGTGCGCACGCATTTCGACGCCATGCTCGAGCACTACGGTCTGGAGACGGGCGTGCGCATGGCGCGCAAGCACCTCGGCTGGTACTCCAAGGGCCTGCCGGCGTCGGCCGAGTTCCGCTTTGCCGTGAACCGCGAGATCGAGGCCGACAAGGTCCGCGCGCTGCTCGCCTCGTTCTTCCTGCCCGCGCTCGACCGGTTGGCAGCCTGACATGGCCGTGCAGCCGCTCAAGCGCCCCGCCACCGCGAACGATCAGTTCCCGAGTGCCATTCTTGATTCGCTGTCGGAGGCCGTCGTCGTGGTCGATGGCGCGGGGATGATCCACTACGCCAACCTCTCGGCCGAGCAGTTCTTCGGCGTCGGCCGCGCGCGCCTGGTCGGCCATCCGCTGAACGAGTTCGTGCCGGAGGATACGCCGCTGTTCTCGCTGCTCGAGCAGGTGCTGGCGACCGGCGGCGCCGTTGCCGAGAACGGCGTCACGCTGAGCTCGCCGCGCATCGGCAACCGCTTCTGCGCGCTACGCCTTTCGCCGGTCGTCGAGACCGACGGGCTGATCGCGGTGTCGCTGGTCGAGCAGTCGATCGCCCGCAGCATCGATCGCCAAATGTCCAACCGCAGCGCCGCCCGTTCGGTGAGCGCGCTGGCGGCCATGCTGGCGCACGAGGTGAAGAACCCGCTCTCGGGCATCCGCGGCGCGGCCCAGCTTCTCGAGCAGTCGGTGCCCGACAGCGATCGCGAGCTGACCACCCTGATCTGCGAGGAGACTGACCGCATCGTGGCACTGGTCGACCGCATGGAAGCCTTCGAGGACGGCCGCCCGATCGATCGCGGGCCGCTCAACATCCACCAGGTGCTGAACCACGTCCGCCGCCTGTCGCAGAACGGCTTCGGCAAGAACGTGCGCTTCGTCGAGAGCTACGACCCCTCGCTGCCCGAAGTGTTCGGCGACCGCGACCAGCTCATCCAGGTCTTCCTCAACCTGGTGAAGAACGCCTGCGAGGTGCCGGGCGAGGGCGATCGCGAGATCGAGCTGTCGACGGCCTTCAAGCACGGCCTGCGCCTTGCGGTACCGGGCCAGCAGGCGAAGGTGAACTTGCCGCTGGTCGTGTCGGTGCGCGACAATGGCCGCGGTGTGTCGGACGAGATCCGCGGCCACCTGTTCGACGCCTTCATCACCAACAAGCCGACCGGAACCGGGCTCGGCCTCGCGCTGGTCGCCAAGATCGTCAACGATCATGGCGGCGCCATCGAGTACGACAGCGAGCCCGGCCGCACGACCTTCCGCGTGATGCTGCCGATGCAGCTGTCGCAGGACCACCCATGACCAGCGCGACCATCCTCATCGCCGACGACGACCGGGCGATCCGTACCGTCCTCCATCAGGCACTCGGCCGCCAGGGCCACACCGTGCGCAGCACCGGCACCGCAGCCACCCTGTGGCAGTGGGTCCAGGAAGGCGAGGGCCACCTCGTCATCACCGACGTGGTGATGCCGGACGAGAACGGCCTCGACCTCGTGCCGCGCATCCGCAAGCTGAGACCCGATCTGCGCATCATCGTCATGAGCGCGCAGTCGACGTTGCTTACCGCGGTGCGGGCGACCGAGCGCGGCGCGTTCGAATATCTGCCCAAGCCGTTCGATCTCAACGAGCTTGTGTCTGTCGTGAACCGCGCGCTGTCGGCGCCGGCCTCGTCGATGCCGCGTGGCAACCATCCGCCGGAGGAGAGCGAGCGGCTGCCACTGATCGGCCGGTCGCCTGCCATGCAGGAGATCTACCGCGCTCTGGCTCGCTTGATGGCGACCGATCTCACGGTCATGGTCACCGGCGAATCGGGCACCGGCAAGGAACTGGTGGCGCGCGCGCTGCACGACTACGGCAAGCGCCGCAAGGGTCCGTTCGTGGCGCTCAACATGGCGGCGATCCCGCGCGAGCTGATCGAGAGCGAATTGTTCGGCCACGAGCGCGGCGCGTTCACCGGCGCCGTCCAGCGCTCGTCCGGCAAGTTCGAGCAGGCCGCCGGTGGCACGCTGTTCCTCGACGAAATCGGCGACATGCCACCCGAGGCCCAGACCCGCCTGCTGCGCGTGCTGCAGGAAGGCGAGTACATGACGGTCGGCGGCCGCACCCCGATCAAGGCCAATGTCCGCATCGTCGCCGCGACCCATCGCGACCTGCGCCGGCTGATCCAGCAGGGGCTGTTCCGCGAGGATCTTTTCTATCGCCTCAACGTCGTGCCGATCCGCCTGCCGCCGCTGCGCGAGCGCCTCGACGACATTCCGGAGCTCACCAATCATTTCCTCCGTGCCGCGACCGTCGATGGCCTGCCGACCAAGGTGCTGTCGCCCGACGCGATGATGCGCCTGCGTCAGCATCGCTGGCCCGGCAATGTGCGCGAACTCGAGAACCTGGTGCGCCGCCTGTCGGCGCTCTATTCGGAAGAAGTGATCGGCCTCGAAACCATCGAGACCGAGCTTGCCGATGCCATCCTGGCGCCGGAGTCCGACGCCGGCGATCGTTCGGAAGGCGGCGAGATCAACCTGACGGACGCCGTCGACCGCCATCTTCAAGCCTTGTTCGCGGCTCACGGAGACCGCCTGCCGCCCGATGGCATGTACGATCGCGTCATCGCCGAGGTCGAGCGGCCGTTGTTGTCACTGGCGCTGGGGGCAACCCGCGGGAACCAGTTGCGCGCAGCCCGTCTCCTGGGGCTCAATCGCAACACGTTGCGCAAGAAGATAAAGGACCTCGACGTCCCCGTCGTTCGCACGCCGCAGGTCCGCAGAGGCGGGTGATTTGGTGACAACTTCGCTGGGCGGTTCACGCTTTGGCGACGCGATGACGGCAGTGGGGCGCGGCCTCACCGGTCGCGTCGCGGCCGTGTCGCTGGCTGCCCTGGCCGTCCTGGCGGGCGCGGTCACTTACGCCTGGCTCGCCGGCTTCGTGCCCGCAGCCTTCGGGACCAGCGGCTGGATGACAGGCCTGCTGGTGGCCGACCTCCTGATCGCCGTGACCCTGGTCGCCGTGCTTGCCGTGCGACTGACCCAGCTCTGGCTCGACCGCCGCCGCGGCGCCGCCGGCTCGCGTCTGCACATGCGGCTGGTCCTGGTCTGCAGCGTCTTCACCATCACGCCGACCATCATCGTGTCGATCATCCTGTCGCTGCTGCTGCTCAACCTGACGGACTTCGTGGTCAAGCCGGCGCAGACTTCCTACGAAGCGGCGCGCGCGATCGGCGAACCGGTGCGGCGCGCGCGCGAGGAAGAGATCCTGCGCGACATTGCGGCGATCTCGGCCCCCCTGCAGGAGCTGAACAGCGCCACGCTCCACGACAAGGAGGCGACCAGCAAGCTGCTGGGGCAGCTCATCGCCGGCCGGCCAATCATCGAAGCGGCCGTGGTGGACGGCGACAAGGGGCTGATCGCCCGTGCCGTGGCACCGGACGCCCAGCCCAGCGCCAATCCGGTACCGCCGGCGCAGGTGCTGTGGCTCGCCGTCAATCAGCCGCGGCCGATCGAGTTCAACGCCGGGACCGGCACTTACTTCGTCATGCAGCTCTTCGTCGGCGAGCCGATCTTCCTGGTGACCGGCCATGCCGTCGACCTCAAGGTCGTCGATTACATCAAAAGCATCGAGTTCGCTGGAAGGTTCTACGCCCAGATCGAGCAGGCGCTGCGGCGCAGCCAGCTCATCATCTTCGTGATCTGCGGCGCCATCGCGCTCCTGATGCTGCTGGCCGCCGTGTGGCTGGCGATCCTCTTCGCCACACGCCTGACCGAGCCGATCGGGGGGCTGATGCTGGCGGCGGAGCGGGTGCGCGACGGCGATCTCGCGGCGCGCGTCGACGAGGGACCGCCGAACGACGAGCTGGGCCAGCTCGCCCGTTCGTTCAACCGCATGACCAGCCAGATCGAGCAGCAACGCGGCGAGCTGGTCGCCGCCAACAAGGAACTCGACACCCGCCGGCGCCTTACCGACGCGGTGCTGGCCGGCGTCTCGGCCGGCGTGCTGAGCATCGATCCCAGGGGCATCGTCACCCGAAGCAACCGTTCGGCGCTCGAGCTCATGGCGCTACCGGAGGATGGCGTGCTCGACCGGCCGCTCATCGCCTTGATGCCGGAGATCGCGCCGCTGGCCGCACAGGCGGCCGAGCGGCCCGACCGGTCCACCCAGGGCCAGATCGAAACCCTGCAGCACGGTACGCGCCGGCTGCTGCTCGTGCGCATCAGTGCTGCGTCCGACGCCGGCTCGGTCGTCACCTTCGACGACGTGACGGATCTCATGTCGGCCCAGCGCATGGCAGCTTGGGGCGACGTCGCGCGGCGCATCGCGCACGAGATCAAGAACCCGCTGACGCCGATCCAGCTCTCGGCGGAGCGGCTCAAGCGGCGCTACCTGAAGCAGATCAAGGACGATCCCGAGACCTTCTCGATCTGCACCGACACGATCATCCGCCAGGTCGGCGACATCGGCCGCATGGTGGATGAATTCTCATCCTTCGCGCGCATGCCTCGGCCGACCGTCCAGCCGGAGGATGCCAAGGAGCTCTGCCAGCAGGGTCTGTTCCTGCAGCGCAACGGCAACCCTGGCATCCGCTACCAATCGAGCCTGCCGGATCGACCGGTCCCGCTGATCTGCGATCGTCGCCAGATCGCCCAAGTGCTGACGAACATCCTGAAGAACGCCGCCGAAGCGATCGAGGGCCGGGAAGGGGAGCCCGGCAAGACGCTGCCTCCAGGCGAAATCGCGCTCGAGCTCACCGACGACGGCGCCGTCGTGACGATCTCGGTCGCCGACAACGGCAAGGGACTGCCCAAGGACGGCCGCGACCGCCTCACCGAGCCCTACATGACGACGCGCGGCAAGGGCACGGGACTGGGGCTCGCCATCGTCAAGAAGATCATGGAAGACCACGGAGGCACCCTCGCGCTGGGCGACCGCGAGGGTGGCGGCGCGCGTATCAGTCTGGTATTCCGACGAGACGCGAAGGAAATCGCGTCGGCAGCTCGCCATGCGACTGCCGCACAATGATCCGCGAACCATAGCGGACGATTGAAGGTCATGGGCCACGATATTCTCATCGTCGACGACGAGCGCGACATCTGCACGCTGATCGCCGGCATTCTCGAAGACGAAGGTCACACCGCCCGCCGCGCCCACAACAGCACGGAGGCGATGGACGCCGTGCGTCAGCGCCGGCCGGCGCTCGTCATCCTCGACGTCTGGCTGCAGGGCAGCGAGCTCGACGGGCTGCAGCTTCTCGAGGTGATCCATCGCGAGGATCCGCCGGTGCCGGTGGTGATGATCAGCGGCCACGGCACGATCGATACCGCCGTCTCGGCGATCAAGAACGGCGCCTACGACTTCATCGAGAAGCCGTTCAAGGCCGACCGTCTGCTGCTGGTGGTTGACCGCGCCGTCGAGGCCGACCGGTTGAAGCGCGAGAATGCCACCTTGCGGCGCAGGGCCGGCGGCGAAGTGACATTCGTCGGCTCCTCGGGGCCGGCCACCGGCGCACGCGCCCAGATTGACAAGGTCGCGCCGACCGGCAGCCGTGTCCTGATCACCGGTCCCTCGGGAAGCGGCAAGGAGACGGTGGCCCGTCTCGTCCACCAAGGCTCGAAGCGGTCCGATGGGCCGTTCGTTGTGGTGAACTGCTCGACCCTGCCGGCCGAGCGCCTCGATATCGAGCTGTTTGGCACCGACGGCGAGACCGGCGCCGACGCCTTGCGGGTGTCCGGTGCGTTCGAGATGGCGCATGGCGGCACACTGCTGCTGAAGGAGGTCGCGGACCTGCCGCTGCCGCTGCAGACCCGCCTCGCCCGGGTGCTCCAGGAGCATTCCTACATGCGCGACGCCGGCAAGACGCGCGTCGAGGTCGACGTGCGGGTACTCGCCTCGACCGTCCGTACCCTGCCGGACGAGATCGTGGCCGGGCGCTTCCGCGAGGAGCTGTTCCACCGCCTCAATGTCGTGTCGCTCCGCATCCCGCCGCTCAGCGAACGGCGCGAGGATATTCCCGAACTCGCCGCCGACCTGCTGCAGCGGGTTGCCGCCGCGACCGGGCTGGCGAGCCGGACCATCGGCGAGGACACGCTGGCTGCACTGCAGGGCCACGACTGGCCGGGCAACGTGCGCCAACTGCGCAACGTCATCGAGCGGCTGCTGATCCTGGCGCCGACCGGCGGCGGCCCGATCCGTGCCGACGTGCTGCCGAGCGACGTCAGCGAAGACGCCCCCTCCGTCCTGCGTTGGGAGAAGGGCGGCGAGATCATGCAATTGCCGCTGCGCGATGCGCGCGAAGTGTTCGAGCGCGAGTACCTGCTGGCCCAGGTCACGCGCTTCGGCGGCAACATCTCACGGACAGCGACGTTCGTCGGCATGGAGCGGTCGGCCCTGCACCGCAAGTTGAAGTCTCTCGGGCTTCACGGTGGCGCAGGCGACGAGCGGACCGGCAGCGAGCCGGCGACGGAGCCGGTGGCGGAGTAGGAGGGCGTTCATGGCGCGTTATGCATATGTCAACGGCCGCTATGTCGATCACCGGCAGGCGAGCGTGCACATCGAGGATCGCGGTTACCAGCTCGCCGACGGCGTTTACGAGGTCGTGGGCGTTCGTGACGGCCGGCTGATCGACGAGACCCTGCACATCGATCGTCTCGACCGTTCCCTGCGCGAGCTCCGCATCGGCTGGCCGGTGGCGCGCTCCACGCTGGGCTTCATCATTCGCGAGCTGATGCGCCGCAACAACCTGCGCGACGGGCTGGTCTACATGCAGGTCACTCGCGGCGTCGCCCGGCGCGACCACGCCTTCCCGACGACACCGGTGAAGCCCGCCATCGTGCTCACCACCAAGAATACCAAGCGGCTGGGCGCGGACACCGGTCCGGGAATCGCCGTCAAGAGCCACCCCGACATCCGCTGGAAGCGCTGCGACATCAAGACGGTCGCGCTGCTGCCGAACGTGCTCGCCAAGCAGGCGGCACGCGAGGCCGGCGCCTACGAGGCGTGGCTGATCGACGAGAGAGGGTGCGTGACCGAAGGCGCCTCGACCAATGCCTGGATCGTGACGCCGGACGGCGAGCTCGTGACCCGTCAGACCGACAACGGCATCCTGGCGGGGATCACGCGTCATACGCTGAAGGCCCTGGCGCATTCCATGCAGCTCAAGTTCGTCGAGCGGCCGTTCAGCCTGGCCGAGGCCAAGAAGGCCAAGGAAGCGTTCATCACCAGCGCTACGTCTTTCGTCACGCCGGTTGTGAAGATCGACGGCGAGGCCGTTGGCGACGGCAAGGTCGGGCCGACGGCGAAACGGTTGCGCGAGGAATATGTGCGCTTCGCCAGCGAAGGCGAGGCCGTGACGTGACACTGCCCGAGGGCGTCACGCGCCCCCGCGCCATCCTGTTCGACTGGGACAACACGCTGGTCAACACGTGGCCAACGATCGTCGAGTGCTATCGCGACACCTTCATGGCGCTGGGACTCGTGCCATGGACCGCGCAGGAAGTGCAGGATCGCGCGCACGGTTCGCTGCGCGACCATTTCCCCAAGCTGTTCGGCGAGCGGGCGGGCGAGGCCGAACGGGTTTTCTACGAAACGTTCTTTCGCATTCACCTTGAGAAACTGGAGCCCTTGCCGGGCGCCGATGCCTTGCTGGCCCGCTGCCACGACGCCGGCTGCTACATCGCCGTCGTCAGCAACAAAGTTGGGGACAATTTGCGCGCCGAGTTGGCCCACCTCGGCTGGGGGCGGTGGATCAGGCGCGCCGTGGGCGCCCGGGATGCCAAACGCGACAAGCCGGCTCCCGATCCGATCTTCATGGCGCTCGACGGCACGGGAATTGCCCCGGATGACCGCGTGTGGATGGTAGGAGACACTCCGGCCGACCTGCAATGCGCCCATGCGGCGGGCGTAATGCCCGTCTTTTTCGGCGGCGACGGGCAATTGTCGGAACGACTGCGAGAACATCCGCCTCGTTTGTACGCACGCAATTGTCATGAACTGGCGGCATTGCTTTGATCCGGACACCGCCTATATTTGATGCAACTCGGTAGCGGGTACAGACCCGCGCCTTCCAACCGGCGGCCACAAGGCCTGTCCGGACGCCCAGCAAGAGGCCAAGAACATGAGCGAAAAGGCACAAAACGTTCAGGACGTCTTCCTGAACCATCTGCGCAAGAACAAGACGCCGGTCACCATCTTCCTGGTCAACGGCGTCAAATTGCAGGGCATCGTCACGTGGTTCGACAACTTCTCGGTGCTGTTGCGCCGCGACGGTCATTCGCAGCTCGTCTACAAACATGCGATTTCGACCATCATGCCGGTCACGCCGGTCCAGTTGTTCGACGGCGACAAGGCGGACGCAGCGGGCTGATTTGACAGACGACACCGAGCACTCCGAACCTGAGAGACGCAAGCGGACACCGATAGAGACGATGCGGCCGGCGACGGCTGCGATCGTGCTCAGCCCCCACGAGTCCGCGACGCGTCACGGCAACGAACGCGACAGCGACGCCAAACTCGAGGAGGCGGTCGGCCTGTCGCGCGCGATCGACCTCGACGTGCGGCTGGCGCAAAGCGTGCCGTTGCGCCGGCGCACGCCCGCGACCCTGATCGGCAAGGGCGTCGTCGAGCGGATCAAGTTGGCGGTGGAGGAACATGAGATCGGGCTGGTCGTCGTCGACGAGAAACTGACGCCCGTGCAGCAGCGTAATCTCGAGAAGGCGTGGAACACCAAGGTGATCGACCGCACGGGTCTCATCCTGGAGATTTTCGGCGCGCGGGCGCGCACACACGAAGGCCGCCTGCAGGTCGAACTCGCCGCACTCGACTACCAGCGCGGCCGACTGGTCCGGTCGTGGACCCATCTCGAGCGCCAGCGCGGCGGCTTCGGCTTCCTGGGTGGCCCCGGCGAATCGCAGATCGAGATCGACCGCCGCCTGATCGGCGAGCGCATCGTCAAGATCAAGCGCGACCTCGAGGGCGTGCGCAAGACCCGAGCTGTCAATCGCGCCGGCCGCAAGCGCGCGCGCCTGCCGACGGTGGCGCTCGTGGGCTACACCAACGCCGGCAAGTCGACGCTGTTCAATCGCCTGTCCGGCGCCGAGGTGATGGCCAAGGATCTTTTGTTCGCCACGCTCGACCCCACCATGCGGTCGATCAAGCTGCCCAACGGCCGCGAATGCGTGCTGTCCGATACCGTCGGCTTCATCTCCGACCTGCCGACACACCTGGTCGCGGCCTTCCGCGCGACGCTGGAAGAGGTGATCGAGGCCGACCTGATCGTCCACGTCCGCGACATCGCCCATCCCGACAGCGAGACCCAGCGCACCGACGTCGAGGATGTGCTGCACGAGCTTGGTGCCCTGGAAGAGGGCGGTGCGATCTTCATCGAGGCGCTGAACAAGATCGACGCGCTGCCGGAAGATCGGCGCCTGGTCCTGCAGACCCGGGCATCGACCGGCCCGGAACGGGCGCGTCACTATCCGATCTCGGCCCTGACCGGGGAGGGCGTCGACCAGCTCCTCGACGCGATCGGCGATTTCCTGAGCAAGGCGGGCACGCCGCGGGTCGTCGACGTGCCGCTGAGCGACGGCGCCACCATCGCCTGGCTCTATCGCCACGGCGACGTCCGCAGCCGCCGGGACGACGAGCAAATGGCCCATTTCACCGTGGCGTTGGACGCTGCCGCCTCGGCCCAGTTCGACCGCCGCCAATCCGACGGCGGGGCCCCGCGTTGACACTCGCCGGGGCAGCTTTCTATAAGCGGCGCCGGTCACAGACAAAGGAAACACCATGAAATTCAAGCCGCTGCACGATCGACTCCTGCTGAAGCCGATGGCCGCCGAGACCAAGACGAAGTCCGGCATCATCATACCCGATACCGCCCAGGAAAAGCCGATGGAAGGCGAGGTCGTCGCCGTCGGCAAGGGCAAGCGCCTCGAGGACGGCCGCCTGCAGCCGCTCGGCGTCAAGGTCGGCGACAAGGTGATCTACGGCAAGTGGTCGGGCACCGAGGTCAAGCTCGGCGGCGTCGATCATGTGATCCTGAAGGAAGAAGACCTGTTCGGCATCGTCGGCTGACACGGTGCTGAAAGCCGGCGATTCGCAACGGGTCGCCGATCTGATGCGCGAGACGGCGGCGGCGGAATTGCTGCCGCGGTTCCGCAACCTCGCCAGGCATGAGATCCGGGAGAAGAAGCCCGGTGACATCGTCACCGTGGCCGACCTCGCCTCCGAGCAGCGCCTGGCCTCCGGGCTGGCCCGCATCCTGCCCGGCGTTGCGGTCGTGGGCGAGGAGGCCGTCGAGGCCGACCCGCACCTGGTCGGGCTGATCGGCCGGCCCGGCGAGGCCTGCTGGATCGTCGATCCGCTGGACGGCACGGCAAACTTCGCTGCCGGTCGCGATCGCTTCGCCATGATCGTCTGCCTGGTGCACGACCGCGAGACGATCGCCGGCTGGATCCTCGACGTGCCGAACGGCCGGCTGGCCGCGGCGGAAAAGGGGCAGGGCGTGACCCTCGATGGCGTGGCAGTCCACGGCAAGGCGCCCGTGGGCCGGCCGAACGGGCTGCTCGGCGACCGGGTGCGCAAGGAATTCGACCGACAGCTCAGCCCCATCCAGCGCGCGCGGCTGGGCGAACTGACGACGCTGCGCTGCGCGGGCCGCGAATATATCGAGATTCTGGCGGGCCAATTCAGCTTCTGCGCCTATCGCATGACCAAGCCGTGGGACCATGCCGCCGGTGCGCTGATGCTGATCGAGGCCGGCGGCGGCGCGGTGCGGTTCAACGGCACGCCCTACGGGCCGGCGGATCCGATGGAGTCGGGCATCATGGCGTCACCGTCGCCGCAGGTGTTGGCCGAGGTGAGGGCCGTCTTCGAGACGGTGCAGTTGCCGCTGCTGGCGCCGCGCGCCTAGCGCCGGACTCCTAACTCCGGGCTTCGGTCTTGGCCTCCTGCCACAGCGCTTCCATTTCCTCGAGCGAGGCGTCGGCGGGCTTGCGGCCGTGCTCGGCGAGGCGCTTCTCGATGTGACGGAAACGGCGCTCGAATTTGTCGTTGGTCGCCCGCAGCGCCGCCTCGGGATCGATCTTGCAGTGGCGCGCGAGATTGGCCATGGCAAACAGCACGTCGCCCATCTCGTCGGTCAGGCGTGCCTGGTCGATGGTCTTGGCGTCGAGTTCGGCGCGCAACTCGCCCAGTTCTTCCTCGATCTTGTCGATGACGGGCCCGGTTTCCTTCCAGTCGAAGCCCACGCGCGCGGCGCGCTTCTGGATCTTCTCTGCGCGCAACAGGGCGGGGAGGGCCATGGCCACGCCATCGAGAGCCCCGGTCGGCTGGGCGGCGCCCTTCTTGGCGCGCTCTGCCGCCTTGCGGGCCTCCCAGGAGACGGTCTGGGCGTCGGCATCGGCGATCTTGAGGTCGCCGAAGACGTGCGGGTGGCGGTCGACCATCTTGTCGGCAATGGCCTGGGCTACGTCGTCGAAGGCGAACGCCCTGGCTTCGCTCGCCATCTGGGCGTGGTAGACGACCTGGAGTAGCAGGTCGCCGAGTTCTTCCTTCAGCGCCGGCATGTCGTTGCGCTCGATGGCGTCGGCAACCTCGTAGGCTTCCTCGATCGTGTAAGGCGCGATGGTCTTGAAGGTCTGGTCGATGTCCCACGGGCAGCCGTGCTGACGGTCGCGCAGCCAGGCCATCACGGCGAGGAGGCGGGCCAGCGGTTCCGCGGGCAGGTCTTCGGCGGTCGGATGTTTGGCGGTCATCGCGGCGGATCCAGTTTCCAATTATCGTATAATATATATTATGACAAATTTATATATCATAGGCTTATTAAGGAATTACCATTTAACAGAGAGCTTTGACTTCAAGAGCGCCATGAGCTTCAGGCCCCGCTCACTGTCTGACGCCGGCACGCCTAGGGTCATCAGCGCGCCTTCCTTGGGATTGCCGGGCTTGGACAGCACCAGGTCGAACACCGTGCGCTGCCCGCTGTCGCCACGGCTCGGCGGCACATTCTCGTAGACGATCAGGAAGGTCCCGTCGGACAGCTTGCGCGCCTGGTCCTGGATGCCCGGTCGCCGCGACTTGATCACGCCCGCCTTGGTCGCCGCGTAATGCTCGGCGTCGCGCACGCCCTCGAAGGCGAAATCGACCCGCCACACGAGGACGCGATACCGCCGGTCGCTACTGAAGCCCACACCGCGGTCGCCATCCTCGGTAGCTTGCCAGCCCAGCGGCAGCGACAACTCGGCCTTCACCGACTGGAACAACACCCGGGCCTGGAAGTTGGCGCTGTCGATGCCCAGCAGACGCGCCGCCGCGGGCTCCGGGCCGCCCGGAATCATGGGATCGGTGCGATTGAAGCTGGCGCCGTTGTCGGGAATCCCGAAGTCCCGGAACGTCAGCCCGCCGGCGTCGAGACCGTCCTCGGCCTGCGCCGGACACGTCGCCAGACCGCCGCACAGCAGAGTAGCGGCCGCCAAAAGGAACAGACGGCGCCCGGACTCCTTTTGTATTCGCTCATCTTTCAGATGAGATTTCATACACAACCAACTGTTTTTGCTTATTTTTACTCACGAACTTCGATCACGAGGCCGTCGTGGCAGGGCTTCACATGCGCCGGGGTCCGGCGATCCACCTCAGCATAATCCATATCGACGTGAAGATTGGTCAAAAACGCCTGCCGCGGCCCGATCCGCGCGATCCACTCGAGCGTGAGATCGAGATGCGCGTGCGTGGGATGCGGCCGGTAGCGCGTGGCATCGACGATCAGCGTGTCGACGGCGGCCAGGACCTGGAAGGCCTCGTCCGGCAGGCGCACGACGTCGTTGGCATAAGCGATCGCCCCGAAGCGGAACCCGAGCGACGGGATCGTCCCGTGATCCTGGGCGAACGGCACGACGCTCAACCCGGCCGCCTCGAACGGTCCCTCGATCATGTTCGGCTGGTAGATCGGATTGTAGAAGCTGCCGCTCTCCGCCTCGAAGCAGTAGCCGAAGCGCCGCCGGAGCACGGCGTAGGTCCGCCGATCGGCCCAGGCTTCGATCGCGCCCTGGCGGATCGTGTACGGGCGCAGATCGTCGATGCCGTGGACCTGGTCGGCGTGCTCATGGGTCCAGATCACCGCGTCGATGCGCTCGGCCCGGGCGTCGAGTAGCTGCGCGCGCACGTCGGGCGAGGTGTCGACCAGGACGGTCCTGGCCTTGTCCTGGACCAGAATAGAGCAGCGGCGGCGGCGGTTGCGGCCGTCCTCGGGGTTGCAGGCCCCCCACTCGCCCAGCCCGTCCTTGCCGCCCGGTCGCGGCACGCCGCCCGAGGTGCCGCAGCCCAGGATGGTCACGCGCACCCGTTGGACTCCAGCCGCGCGCGCTCCGCCTTGGTGAAGAGCTTGAAGAAGTTGTCCGTGGTCGCCGCCTCGATGTCGGCGATGCCGACGCCCTTGAGATCGGCGACCTTGGCCGCGGTGTGGGCCACGAACGCCGGCTCGTTGGTCTTGCCGCGCTTGGGGATCGGCGCCAGGTACGGCGCATCGGTCTCGACCAGCAGGCGGTCGAGCGGGATGTCGCGCACGATGGTACGCAGCGCTTCGGCGGCCTTGAACGTCACGATGCCCGAGATCGAAATGTAGAAGCCGAGCGCCAGCGCACGGCGCGCCACGTCGGGCCCCGAGCTAAAGCAGTGGATCAGCCCGGGGAAGGCGCCCTTCCCGTATTCTTCCTCGAGGATGTCGCCGGTCTCGGCATCGGCGTCGCGCGTGTGCACGATCAGCGGCAGGCCGGTCTGGCGCGCCGCGGCGATGTGGGTGCGGAAGCTCTCGACCTGCTCGTCGCGCGGGCTGTGCTCGTAGAAGAAATCGAGGCCGGTCTCGCCGATGCCCACGACCTTCGGGTGCCGGGCCGCCTCGATCAGCCGATCGGGGACGCGTTGTCCCTCCTCCTTGGCTTCGTGCGGATGGACGCCGACCGAGCACCAGACATTGTCGTGCCGCTCGGCGATGGCGCGCACACGGTCGAACTGGTCGAGCCGCGTGCCGATGGTCAGCATGCCCGCGATGCCGGCCGTCCGGGCGCGCGCGAGCACACCGGCTTCGTCCTTGGCGAGCTCGGGAAAGTCGAGATGGCAGTGGCTGTCGATCAGCATGTCAGCCCGCGGTCTTGCTGGTTTCGACGAAGCGCGGGAACACGCCCTGCGGCTTGGGCAGCGCGGTCCCCGACACCAGCTCTCTGTCGAAGGAGGCGAACGCCCTGTCCTCGGCCGGCACGGCGAGCTGGTCGAGGATCTTCGCGGCCGAATCGGGCATGAACGGCTGAACCAGCAGGGTCACGCGCCGAATGGTCTCGGCCAACACCCACATCACCGTGTCGCGCCGCACCGGATCGGTCTTGGCCAGGGCCCACGGCGCCTGGGCGTCGACGTAGCGGTTGGCGTCGGCGATCACTTCCCAGATCGAGGTCAGGGCCTTGTGGAAGGCCTGGTCGCCGAGCTCGCCCCGAACCGTCGCCAGCAGGCCGCGCGCGCGATCGAGCAAGGCATTGTCTGGCTCCGTCAACGCGCCCTTGGGCGGCACCCGCTCGCCACAGCTCTTGGCAATGATCGACAGCGAGCGCTGGCACAGGTTGCCGTAGGCGTTGGCGAGATCGGCATTGAGGCGCCCGATCAGCGCGCGGCGCGAGAAATCGCCGTCGTTGCCGAACGGCACCTCGCGCAACAAGAAGTAGCGCACCGGATCGAGCCCGTAGGCGTCGACCAGTTCGGCCGGATCGATCACGTTGCCCAGCGACTTGGAGATCTTCTGGCCTTCGTTGGTCCACCAGCCATGCGCGAACACACGCTTCGGCGTCGCCAGGCCGGCAGACAACAGGAACGCCGGCCAGAAGACGCAGTGGAAACGGATGATATCCTTGCCCACCATGTGCAGGTCGGCGGGCCAATATTTCCACAGCGGCCCGCTGGTATCCGGATAGCCGCACTCGGTGATGTAGTTGGTGAGCGCGTCGAGCCAGACGTACATGATGTGCTTCTCGTCGCCGGGCACCGGGACGCCCCACGAGAAACTGGTCCGCGACACCGAGAGATCCTGCAACCCGCCCTTCACGAAGCTGATGACTTCGTTGCGCCGGCTGTCCGGCCCGATGAAGCGCGGGTTCCTCTCGTAGAACTCCAGCAGCCGGTCGGTCCACGCCGAGAGCTTGAAGAAGTAGGACGGCTCCTCGACCCACTGCACTTCGGCGCCGGTCGAGGTCGCGCGGCGCTTCTTGTCGGGGCCGACTTCGGTCTCGCCTTCGACGAAGTAGGTTTCGTCACGGACCGAATACCAGCCGGCGTACTTGCCGAGGTAAATGTCGCCCGACGCGACCAACCTCTCCCACAGTGCCTGGCACGCCTTGTAGTGGCGCGGCTCGGTGGTGCGGATGAAATTGTCGGGGCTGAAGTTCATCTTGCTCACGAGACCGCGGAACGACTGGCTCACCTTGTCGGTGAAAGCTTGCGGCGCGCGTCCGGCCGCCGCTGCGGCGGTTTCGATCTTCTGGCCGTGCTCGTCGGTGCCGGTGAGGAAATGAACGTCGCGACCGTGGAGCCGCATGAAACGGGCCAGCACGTCGCAGGCAAGCGTCGTGTAGGCGTGCCCGACATGGGGCACGTCGTTCACGTAGTAGATCGGCGTGGTGATATAATAGGTGCTGCGGTCCGACATGATGGGCATTCCTTCTCATGCCTTCCTGCAGCGATCAAGGCAGCTAACGCATCGCCGATTGCAGCTCGATAAAGCTGCCCATCACCGTTTGCTTGCGGTCGAGGTTGACCGAGTCGGCTTTGTAGAAAAGCTTCGCGATCCTGTCCGAAGCATCCATCCAGCGATCAAGGCTGGCGGCCGCGAGCAAACGGCCCTGCAGCCCCTTCTCCGCCGGCACGACGGGCGCCCCTTCCCCGCCGACCGCCGCATGGCGGGCAAGGCCTTTCAGCCAGCCGTCGAACAGGTAGTTGAGCGACCGCCAGTCGACGTTCGCCTCCTCGCCGCGTCGGCCGAAGCGCTCGGCGAAGGTGTGCAGGCGGGCCATGTCGAGGTCCGGCAAGGTTGCCAGCACGTCGACCATCTCGCGATAGAGCCCGAGGCTTCCCGCGCTGGCCAGTTCGAGCGCGCGGCCGATGCTGCCTTCGGCCAGGCTCGCCAGCGCCGTCCTCTCGTCGGGCTTGGTATCGGGCGCGTAGTCGCCGAGCAGCTGCATCACCGTGTCGTTGCCGAGCGGATGGAGCGCCAGCCGGCGGCAGCGCGAGCGGATTGTCGGCAGCAGTCGCCCGGGCGCGTGGGCGACCAGCAAGAGTACCGCATCGGGGGGTGGCTCCTCGAGGACCTTGAGCACGGCGTTGGCGGCGTTGCGGTTCATTTCGTCCGCCGAATCGACGATGGCGACTCGGTACTTTCCCATCGCCGGCGTCATGTGCATGAAGTCGCCGAGCCCGCGGACGTCATCGACGGTTATCTCGCCGCGTATCCGCCCGGTGTCGGGGTGGAGCGTGCGCCGGAGGTGGAACAGGTCGGGATGCGAACGCGCGTCGACCAGCGACCGGCCGGGCGCGTCGGTCGCGACGTCGAAGCTGTCGGGCGCGTCGCCGAACAACCCGCCCTGCTGGCCCGCCAGCAGAAAGCGCGCGAAGCGCCAGGCCAGCGTCGCCTTGCCGATGCCGCGCGGTCCCGTCATCAGCCAGGCATGGTGTAGCCGGCCGCCCTGCTGGGCCGCCAGCATCGTCTTCTCGGCAAGGTCGTGGCCGACCAGGCGCGTATTGCGCCACGGCGGCGGCCAGGCATGCGGCCACTCGAGCTTCTCGAGCTCGGCGGGATCGGCGCTCGTCTTGCCGCGCGCCATCGCTCAGGCCCCCAGCCGCTCGCCGACCGCGCGGGCGATGCCGGCGGCGATCGTGTCGATGTCCTGCGCGGCATCGAGTACCGCGCATCGCTGGGGCTCGCGCCGCGCGATCTCGAGGAAGCCCGCCTTGACCCGCTGGTGGAACGCGACCGGCAGGTTTTCGTAGCGCGTTTCCGTGCCGCGCCGCGCGGCGGCCCGGGCAAGGCCGATCTCGATCGGGACGTCGAGGATCAGGGTCAGGTCCGGCCTGAAATCGCCGACCGCGGCGGCATACAGCCCTTCGAGCATCGCCAGGTCGAGGCCATGCCCGTAGCCCTGGTAGGCGCGGGTCGAGTCGGCGAAGCGGTCGCTGATCACCCAGGTGCCCTCTTTCAACGCCGGCCACACCGTCGAACGCAGATGGTCGCGACGGGCCGCGAAATGCAGCAGCGCCTCGGTGACGCCGTCCCAGCGTTCGACCGGTCCTTCGACCAGCAGCTTGCGCACCATCTCCGCGCCGGGCGAGCCGCCGGGTTCGCGGGTGGCGACGACGGTCTTGCCGCGGCCCTCGAGCCAGGCCTTGAGACGGGCGATCTGCGTCGACTTCCCCGCCCCTTCGCCGCCCTCCAGTGTGATGAAACGCCCGGTGGCGGCGTCGTTCACGACGCCCAGCCGAGCAGGTAGTGGCGGATCAGGGTCGACACCCGGCTGACCACGCCCGCGCGCTCGACGGTGGCGCCGGCCTGCAGCGGATATTCGACCACACGGCCGTCGGGCATGGTGACCACGGCCTTACCGATCGGCGTGCCCTTGGCGATGGGCGCGGCAATCGGCCCGTCGAAGCGCGCAACGATGCGCGCCTGGCTCGGCTGTCCCGCCACCGTCGTGATTACGACCGGGTGCGGAATGACCAGCGGGACCTTCTCCTCGGCGCCCAGCCACACCGGCGCTTCGGCCACCGTGTCGCCGGCATTGAGGAGCGTCTTGTTGCTCGACTCGCGGAAGCCCCACTCGATCAGCCGCGCCGACTCCTGCGCGCGCTCGGCCATACTGCCCATGCCGTTCAGGACCAGGATCAGCCGGCGGCCGTCGCGGATCGCCGAGGTCGTCTGGCCAAAGCCGCCCTCCTCGGTGTGCCCGGTCTTCAGCCCGTCGACGCCGGGCACGCTTTTGAGTTCGAGGTTGCGATTGGCCTGGGTTTTGCCGTTGTAGGTGTAATCGCGCTGCGCGTAGTAGTGATAGTACTGCGGAAAATCCCTGATCGTGCGCATGGCGAGCACGGCAAGGTCGCGCGCCGTCACCATCTGCCCTTCGGCCGGCCAGCCCGACGAGTTCTTGAACACCGATCCCGTGAGGCCCAGCGCGTGGGCCTCCTTGTTCATCCGCTCGGCGAAGCTCTCCTCGCTGCCGGCCATGCCTTCGGCGACGGCGACGCTGGCGTCGTTGCCGGACACCACGATGATGCCCTGGACCAGGTCGGCGACGCTCGCCTGGCTGTTGAGGTCGAGGAACATGGTCGAGGAATGGACGCCGCGCGTGATGGCGTAGGCGCGCTCGCTGACCCTGAACTGGGTGTCCATCTTCAGCTTGCCCGAGGCCAGATCCTCGAACAGCAGGTAGACCGTCATCATCTTCGCCATCGACGACGGCGCCATCGGCTTCTCGGCGTCCTTGGCCAGCAGCACCGCGCCGGTCTGCGCATCGATCATGCAGGCGAAGCGGGCGACGGTCGTAGTGCCGATCTGCGACGGACCGGCGGCATCGAGCTTGGCGGCCTGCGCGGCGGCGGCCGCCTTGGGGCCGGGCTGGGCCGTGGGCTTGGCCACCGGCCTGGGTTTCTGCTGGGGCTGCTGGCGGCGCGCCGGCTCGGCCTGTTGCGCGCAGGCATCGACGACCGGACCGGCGATACCGGCCAGCACCAGGAGGAGTGCGAGAATCCGCAGTCGATCAATCCGTAACAACACGCGCCTCACCATAACCTGACCGCCTCAGCCGATCGGCGACGATGCCGGCGGCGTCCGGGGTCGTATAGGGCCCTACCCTCACGCGGTAAACCTCGTGACCACCGGCCGAGGCCTGGAAGATCTCCGTCGAGCCATAGCTGCCGATCAGGTCGCGTTGCCGCGCAGCGTTGTTCATCGTCGAGAACGCGCCCGTCTGCACATAAAAGCTGCCGCCCGATTGCGTCGATCCCGAGGCAATCGAGGCGATCGTCGGCCCCCTGGCGCCAACCGGCGTGGCGCGCGGCGGTTCGGCACGGACGAAGACTTCCTGCGGCGGTGGCGGCGCCTGCTGCACCGGCGGCGGCGCATACGCCGGCACAGGCGCCGGCGCAGGGGCGCTGCCGCGTCCGGCGGCCAGTTGCGTCAACGCGGCCTGCTGTTCGGCCGGGCCGCCGCCGCTTTGGGCGACCTGCTTCACCGTCTGGCTCTCCGCCGAGAGCTGGTCGATGCGGACATGGGCCGTGCCGTTGCGCACGATGTCGAGTTCCTGGGCCGCCGCGCGCGACAGATCGATGACGCGGTTGCGGGCATAGGGGCCGCGATCGTTCACCCGCACGACGGTCGACCGGCCGTTGTCGAGGTTGGTCACGCGCACGATCGACGGCATCTGCAGGGTGCGGTGCGCCGCGGTATGGTCTTCCTGATTGTACTGTTCGCCGTTGGCGGTCGCCTTGCTGTGGAAGCCCGGGCCGTACCAGGAAGCGACTCCGGTTTCGACGTGGTTGAATTCCTCCTGGGGCACGTAGGTGACGCCGTCGATCTTGTAGGGGTTGCCGACCTTGTACATGCCCCGGCTGGCGGTGTTTCCGCTGCTCCCGCCCCCGCCGCGATGGGAGGCGCAGGCCCCAACGCAGGCAACCAGCAACAGCACGGCGCAGGACCTGAAAAACGTCATCGCCGGGGATTATACACGATGTTGGGTCCGTCGTGCAGGCCCGCGCACCATCTAGCGATCCAGGGACGGTATGTACCGGGATCAATGGACAGGGTAACAAGCCCTTCCCGGAGGGGTGGCCGAGTGGTTTAAGGCACCGGTCTTGAAAACCGGCGTGCGTGCAAGCGCACCGTGGGTTCGAATCCCACCCCCTCCGCCAGCGATCCGGTCCGGCGATATTCGCATTGACGTTTGATGCGATATACGCAATAATGTCCGGATGAGCGCATACTTCGCCCCCCGCCCTCCCCGTCCTTTTTGCGCGACGAGGCACGGCCAAGACGATTTCAGGAATTCCCGAAAGATGCCTATGGCGTTGAAAGGCTGGTTTCACGAATTCCCGAAACGACAAATTTTTCTGGATCGCGGAGACCGGCCTGACCTCGCGGCCGCCCTCTTCCCCATTAAATTTCCATTTGTTTAATGGGAGCCGCGACCTAGAAGCCGAACTTGGTGAACTCATCCTTGACGTTGGGCACGAGTTTGACCGCGGCGGCCATGTCCTTGTCGCCGCCGTCCTTGTCGTTGGTCTTCAGCTTCGCCAGGCCGCGGCCGTACAGGGCGCGGGCATGGTTGGGCTCGACCTGGAGCGCCAGGCTGTAGTCCTTGATCGCCGTGGCGAAGTCGCCGGTCTTGAGGCTGACGAAGGCGCGGGTGTCGCGTATCTCGAGGCTGCCGCCCGCCAGCTTCAGCGCCTGGTCGCAGTCGGCCAATGCCTGCTGGATCTCCGTGCCGACGATGCCGCGCGTCAGGCAGCGGTTGTTGTAGGCCGCCGCCATGTTGGGGTTGAGCTTGATCGCCTCGCTGTAGTCGGCGATCGCGCGCTCGTAGTTCCCCTTGGCGAAGTACGAGTATCCGCGGTTGTAGAAGGCCGCCGGATCCTTGGGCTGGAGCTTGATCGCCTGGTTGAGGTCGACGATCGCGCGGTCGTTGTCGCTCATGCGGGCATAGAGGCTCGCCCGGCCGACCAGCGCCTGGGAATTCTGCGGCTCGAGGCGGATGGCCTCGCTGTAGTCGGCCAGGGCGCGGTCGGCGTTGCCGCGCAGCGTGTAGAGGACGGCACGGTAGTAATAGCCCAGGCCGAAGTCGGGCGAGACTTCGATGGCGCGGTTGAGGTCGGCGAAGCCCTTGTCGAAATCGCCGTTGGAACCGTAGGCCACGCCGCGATGCATCAGCGCGTTGATATTGTCGGGGCCGAGCTGCAGCGCCTTCGTGAAGTCGGCGATGGCGCCGTCGAAGTTGCTCTTGCGGGTGTACAGCACGATGCCACGGTTGAGATACGAAGTGATGTATTTCGGATCGAGCTCGATCGACTTGGTGTAGTCGGCGATCGCCTTGTCGACCTCGTCGAGCGAATGGTAGGCGAAGCCGCGCTGGAAGTAGGCGAAGGCGTATTCCGGGTCGAGCCGGATGCCCTCGGTGAAGTCGGCGATCGCCTTGTAGAGCTCGTTTCGATAGAGGTAGATGCCGCCGCGCGAGACGAACGGGCGGGCCTCGAGCGGGTTGAGGCGGATCGATTCGTTGAAGTCGGCGATCGCCAGGTCGTATTCCTTCTTGGCCACGTAAGCCGTGCCGCGCTGGAAGCGGGCATGCGCGACCTGCGCCCAGTGGCGCACCGCCTCGGGATCCTTGGAGCCGAACTGCAGCACGTCGCCGGTCAGCAAGCCAAGCCGCAGCGCCTCGCTGAAGTCGATGATCGCCTTGTCCGGGTCCTGCTTCTCGCGATAGGAGATGCCGCGGTTGATGAGGGCGTTGACTTCCTTCGGGTCGATATCGAGCGCCTCTGTAAAGTCGGCGATGGCTTTGTCGTACAGGCCCTTCTTCGAATAGTAGACGATGCCGCGGTTGATCAGCGGCGCCACGTCGAGCGGATTGATGCGATGCGCCTCGCTGTAGTCCGAGATCGCATTGTCGGGCTCGTTGACCGAGTGATAGGCGATGCCGCGGTGCAGGAACGTATACTCGTCGCCGGGCGCCAGCCGGATCGCTTCGGTGAAGTCCGCGATCGCCGGCCGGAACTGCTCCTTGTACATGTAGGCCGAGGCGCGGCCGACGTAATGCGCGGCGGCGGTCGGGTTGAGCTTGATCGACTGGTCGAAGTCGGCGATCGCCTTGTCGATCAGGGGCAGCGCCTGCTGGCGGTTCTTGCCGGCCTTGTCGAGATAGGTCAGGCCGCGCTGATAGTAGGTGTCCGCCGTGTCGCTGGTCTTGGCGATGGTGGTGAAGTACGCCGCGGTCGCTCCGGCCGGCGCCGGCGCGCCGGTGATCGGCGACATGCCCGCGCCATTGCCTTCGATGCTCAGCGTCTCGGTGAGGTCGGAGATCGCCTGGTCGAGATCGCCCTTGCGCTTGTAGACGAAGGCGCGGTTCTTCCACGCCGAGGGCTCGCGGCGGTTGATCTTGATCGCGGCGTTGAAGTCGGAGATCGCGCCTTCATTGTTGTCCTTCTTGGTAAAGAGGACGATGCCGCGGTTGATGTAGGGGTAGGTCTCGGTCGGCGCCAGGCGGATCGCGTCGCTGTAGTCGACGATCGCCTGGTCGGCGTCGCCGATCATCTGGTAGATCGCCCCGCGCTGGAACAGGATCGGGCCGCTCGGCGCCGACACCCGGATGACGTCGGTGAAGACGCGCAGCGCCTGCTTGTAGTCGGCGAGCGCGCCCTGCTGGTCGCCATCGCTGGCCAGCGCGCTGGCGCGATTGTAGAAGGCCATCGCCAGGCCGACGCTCTTCAGGGTTCCGGTCTCGATTGCCTGCGAGCAGGCCTTCACCTTCTCGGCCGGCTTCAGGCCATAGGGCGCGTAGCACGCGTCGGTCAGCGCCTTGGCTCCCGACACATCGACTGCGGGCGCGGGCCCGGCCTTCGGCTGAGCGAAGACCATGGAAGCGTCGAGCACTCCGGCGCAAAGCGCCACGCCCAGCGCCAGCCGAAAAAGTTTGCTTGGCATTACCCATCCCTCAGGAATGCAACGACAGCCACATCCCGTGGCTATAACGAGCCAGAACGGCACACTGCCCCAAGCAGTGGCCCAAGCCCACACAGGCGGCACTCCTATCACAAGATCGCACTGCCGTTAAACTATTTCCATCGCGACTGCGATAATCTTCGCAGGTGAATTTCACACAAACTGAGGCTCGACGGACTCACCACGCTTTGGCACGCTCGTGCGGCAAAAAGGGAGGAAAAAGAATGACTTCGTCCAAGCGTGCCCTCGGGCGCCGCAGCGTCCTGGGGGGATTGGCCGGTGGTGGATTGGCCGGCGCCGTCGCCGCTCCGGCCATCGTCAGGGCCGAGGGCATCTATCCCAACCGCCTGGTCCGCTACATCAACCCCTACCCCGCCGGCGGTCCGACCGACACGCTCTCGCGCATCCTCTGCGCCAAGATGACAGAACTGACCGGCCAGCAATGGGTCGTCGAGAATCGTGGCGGCTCGGGCGGCAACGTCGGCATGGACGTGCTCGCGAAGTCGGAGCCCGACGGTTACACGTTGGGCTTGGGCGGCGTCGCCTCGCATGCGATCTCGCCCACGCTCTACGCCAGGCTGCCGTTCAATCCGCGCAGCGACTTCACCTTCATCTCGACGATGTGGTGGCTGCCCAACCTGCTCGCCGTCAACCTCGACGTGCCGGCCAATTCCGTCGCCGAGTTGATCGAGCTCTGCCGCAAGAGCCCGGGCAAGTACACGTTCGGATCGGCCGGCTCGGGCACGACGCTTCACCTGTCCGGCGAACTCTTCAAGATGCTGGCCAAGGTCGACATCGTGCACGTGCCCTATCGCGGGTCGGCGCCGGCGACGCAGGACCTGCTGGCCGGCCAGATCAGCATGATGTTCGACAACATTCCGGGCACGCTCACGCAGGCGCGCGCCGGCAAGGTGCGGCCGCTCGGTGTCACCTCGGCCAAGCGCACGGCAGTGGCGCCAGAGATCCCGGCGATCGCCGAGACCCTGCCGGGCATGGACATCGTGTCGTGGACCACGCTGACCGGGCCGGCGAAGATGCCGCCCGAGGTCGTGAAGCGGCTTTCCGAGCTCGCTAAGCAGGCGCTCGAGAGCGCCGACCTCAAGGAGAAGTTCGACAACCTGGCGACGACGGCGTGGTGGAACACGCCGGCCGACACGCTGGCCTACCGCGACAAGGAGGAAGCGCGGCTGGCGCCGATCATCAAAGCTTCCGGCGCGCGCGTCGACTAGAGACGTGTAGACTGGCGGGATGACAACACCCCTCACCACCGCTCAAGCCGTCGTGTCGATGCTGGAACTGAACGGCATCGACACGCTCTTCTGCCTGCCCGGCGTCCAGAACGATCCGTTCTTCGACGCGCTCTACGATCGCACGAACGCGATCCGCCCGATCCATGCCCGCCACGAACAGGCTTGCGCCTACATGGCGCTGGGCTATGCCATGGCCAGCGGCAAGCCCTCAGCTTACGTCGTCGTGCCGGGACCGGGCTTCCTCAACACGACGGCGGCCCTGTCGACCGCCTACGCCGTGAACGCACCGGTGCTGGCCCTCACTGGACAGATTCAGCAGTCGATGATCGGCCGCAACGTCGGCCTGCTGCACGAGCTGCCCGACCAGCTGGCGATCATGCGCGGCCTCACCAAGTGGGCCGACCGGATCACCGCGCCCACGGAAGTGCCGGGCCTGGTGACCGAGGCCTTCCGCCGTCTGCTCTCGGGACGACGCCGGCCGGTAGCGCTCGAGTGCGCGATGGACACCTGGGCCCGCAAGGCGCCGGTCGTCCTGCCGACCGCGGCGGCTGTCGCCGATCCTTGCCCCGTCGACGAAGACGGTGTCGAACGGGCGGCCAAGCTGCTGGGTGCCGCCAAGCGCCCGCTGATCGTGGTCGGCGGCGGCACGCAGGACGCGGGGGAATATGTGCGCCTGATCGCCGAGATGCTCGACGCTCCGGTGGCGACCGGCCGCATGGGCCAGGGCGTCATCGACGGGCGTCACAGACTGTCGGTGACGACGCCGGCGGCCTATCGCTTCTGGAGCGAGGCCGATGTCGTGCTCGCGGTCGGCACGCGGCTGCAGCCGCAGCAGCAGGTCTGGGGAATCGACGACGATCTCAAGATCATCCGCATCGACATCGACAGCCACGAGCTCGACCGTCAGCGCAAGCCGGAGATCGGCATCGTCGGTGATGCGGCGGCGACGTTGAAGCTGCTGGCCGACAGGCTCGCCCGACACAACGCCAAGCGGGCCGGCCGCGCCGACGCCGTGGCCGAGACCAAGGCGCAGGCAACCAGGACGGTGCACGAGCGGCTGGCGCCGCAGATCGAATACCTGAAGGCCATCCGCGCGGCGCTGCCGGAAGACGGCATCCTCGTCGACGAGCTGACGCAGATCGGCTACGCCGCCCGCCTTGCCTGGCCGACCTACAGGCCGCGCACGTTCCTGTCGCCCGGCTACCAGGGCACGCTCGGTTGGGGCTACGCCACCTCGCTCGGCGTCAAGGTCGCCAAGCCCGGCACGGCGGTGGTGTCGATCAGCGGCGACGGCGGCTTCCTGTTCACGGCGATGGAGCTGGCCACGGCGGCGCAGAACGGCATCGGCGTGATCGCCGTCGTGTTCAGCGACGGCGCCTACGGCAACGTCAAGCGCATCCAGCAGCAGGCCTTCAACAACCGCACCATCGCCACGACCCTGCACAATCCGGACTTCGTGAAGTTGGGCGAGAGCTTCGGCGTCGCCTCCGAGCGCGTGACCTCGCCGGCGGCGCTTGGTGCGGCGATCGCGCGCGGCATCGCCAAGGGCGGTCCGATGCTGATCGATTGTCCGGTGAGCGAGTTCCCCGATCCGTGGTCGCTGGTGGCGTTGCCGCGGGCCCGGCCGCGCAAGGCGTAATGCTAGACGACCTTCGCGTGGCTGCGGATTTCGGCCAGGAGATTTTCGGCGAACTGGCGGTTGGCCAGACGCTTGGACGTGAAGCGCGGATCGCCGAACGGTGCCGCGAAGATAACGTGCGGTGCCAGGCGCGGCGGCAGCGGTGGCGGTACCTGATCGATCTCGGGCATCTCGACCTCGGCCATGGCGAAATAGGTGCTGCCGTCGGTCGCCTTGAAGAAGTCGAGGTCCCAGCCGAAGCGGCCGTCGGGCCACGAGTATCTCACCTTCTGCAGCGTCTCGGTGCGCAGCTTCCAGAGGCGGCGGAAATCGTCCTCGCTGATGTAGGTCTCGATCTCCACGGTCGTGCCGTCGACCGGGCGCTTGAAGCCGAAGATATGGTGGCGGCGACCGGCCAATTCGACGACGCGCAACCGCACTCCCGGACTCTCGAGATATGCTTGAACGATTAACCCTCTTGTCACCCCAGGCGCCTGTGCCAGCAGCAGCTCTAGTTTGCCGTCGTTCTCCAGCACAAATTTTCGTTCGTTCTCAATCGGCATACGCGATTTGACCGTCCCCACAATGACGGAAACAATGCAACGCACTCAGGACACAAGCAGATATGGCCGCCCACACCCTAGACGACCTACCCACACCCGCCCTCATTCTTGACCGGGCCGTTCTTCGCCGCAACTTAAAGCGTATGAGCGACCGCCTGAGACAAGCGGGCGTGGTATTGCGGCCGCACCTCAAGACGGCCAAGTCGGTCCAGATCGGGCGGATGGCCGTCGAGGGACATGACGGCAGGATTACGGTCTCGACCCTGGCGGAAGCGCGGTATTTTGCAGCCGGCGGCTTCAAGGACATCCTCTATGGCGTCGGCATTGTCCCGGCGAAGCTCCCCGCCATCAGCGAACTCCGCCGCCAGGGCGTGAACCTGCGCGTGGTCACGGACAATCTATCGGTGGCGCGCGCCATCGCCGCCGCGGCCAAGGACGGCGACACGTTTTCGGTTTTCATCGAGATCGACAGCGGCGGCGGCCGCGCTGGCCTACCGTTTCCGGATCTGCCGGGCCTGGTCGACATTGCACGTATTCTGCATTCGGCGCCGAACGTGGATCTCGCGGGCGTGATGACGCACGCCGGCCACTCCTATCACCAAAACACGCCGGACGGGATCGCCGCCGTCGCCGAGCAGGAACGCCGGGCGATCGTGGGGGCTGCGGAGAAGATCCGCGCCGCCGGCATCCCCTGTCCGATCGTGTCGGGCGGCTCGACACCAACGGCCACCTGGTCGAAGGATTTCACCGGCATCACCGAGATGCGGCCGGGCGTTTATGTGTTCAACGATCTCGACCAGGCGCTGATCGGCTCGTGCCAACCCGAAGACCTCGCCTTGTCGGTGCTCGCCTCGGTGATCGGCCATTACCCGCACCGCAACCAGATGCTGGTCGACGCCGGCGCGCTGGCGCTGTCCAAGGATGTGAGCGCGCAGGAGTTCCAGCCCAACGTCGGCTACGGCACCATCGCCGATGCGCCGTCGAAGGACATGGCCGTGGTCGAATGCTCGCAGGAGCATGGCTTCGTCGCCTCGGCCGACCCGATGCCCTACGGCAACATGCCGATCGGCACGCGCGTGCGCATCCTGCCGAACCACGCCTGCATCACTGCGGCGGCCTACGACAAATACTATGTGATCGACAGCGACCTCGACGGCGGCAAGTCGATCGTCGACGTCTACGACCGCATCAACGGCTGGTGAGCTCCTAGAGCGAGCTCACCATGTGACCGCCGTCGACGGTGATCACGCTGCCGGTCATGAAGTCGCCCGCCGCCGAGGCGAGCAGCAGCAGTGCGCCGTCGAGGTGCTCGGGCTGGCCGATGCGGCGCTGCGGGATGCGGTCGATCAGCTTCTGCCCGCCCGGCGTCTTCCAGAAGGCGCTGTTCATCTCGGTCTCGATGTAGCCCGGGCAGATCGCATTGACCCTGATCTTGTAACGGGCCCATTCCATGGCGAGCGCCTGGGTCAGATGGATAAGCCCCGCCTTCGAGGCGTTGTAGGGCGCCACCTGCCCGATCGTGCGCAGGCCCAGGATCGAGGCGATGTTGACGATGCTGCCCGGCTGCTTGTCCGCGGCCCAGCGCCGGGCCGCGCCCTGCGCCACCAGCCAGGCGCCGCGCAGGTTGGTGTCGACCACGGCGTCCCAGTCCTCCTCCCGCATCTCTAGTGCGGGCTTCACGATCGAGATGCCGGCGTTGTTCACCACGACGTCGAGCGGCCCCGCCGCGTCGAGCGCGGCCGAGATCGAGTCGGCCGACTGCACGTCGAGATCGACGGACCTGGCTGCGACGCCCTTCTTCTCGAGTTCCGCCTGCAGAGCCTGGAGCCGGTCGGCGCGGCGGGCGGCGAGGACGACCGAGGCCCCGGCCTCGCCCAGGCAGTGGGCGAAATGCGCGCCGAGGCCCGACGACGCACCGGTGACCAGTGCGACCTTGCCGCCGAGGTCGAATCGCTTGGACATGACTGCCGCTCCGCTATTTGATGCCCGCCTTATAGGCGAGCCATCCTTGCGGAGGAACCATGGACCTGGGTCTCAAGAACAAGCGAGTGCTCATCACGGGCGGCACCAAAAGCATCGGTCGCGCCATCGTCGACGCCTTCCTGGCCGAGGGTGCGGTGGTCGGCTTCTGCGCGCGCAACGCCAAGCTGGTGGCCGAGCGCGAGAAGGAATGGCAGGGCAAGCAGGGCCGCGTCTCGGGCGCGGCGCTCGACGTGACCGACGATCCCGCGCTCAAGAAGTGGATCGACGGCTTTGCGGCCCAAGGCGGCATCGATCATTTCGTGGCCAACGTGAGTGCGCTGGGCACCGACGATTCCCCCGCCGGCTGGCGCAAGAGCATCGAGATCGACATCGTCTCCACCGTCGAGTCGGTACGCCATGCCATGCCGCATCTCCTGAGGAGTGGTCAGGGTGCCACTTGCACGATCATCGGGACCGTGTCGCTGAACGAGGCCGGTCCCGGGCCGGTGCAGCCTTATCGCTCGGTGAAGGCGGCCCTCGTGCCGTTCGTGAAGTCGCTGTCGATCGACATGGCGCCCAAGGGCGTGCGCGTGAATATGGTATCACCGGGCTCGATCTTCGAGGACGGCAACACCTGGGGCCGCCAGCGCGACGCCGGCAGCGAGCGCTACAAGACGACCCTCGCCCGCAACCCCATGGGCCGCATGGGCACGCCGCAGGAGGTCGCCGCCTGCGTCGCCTTCCTCGCCGGCGCGCCCGCGTCGTTCGTGAGCGGCGCCAACTTCATCGTCGACGGCGCGCTCACCACGCGGGTGCAATACTAGCGCCATGCGTCGTACGCCCTGGGAACTGGTCGGCCTCCTGGTCGCGGCCGGCATCGTGGCGGCCTTCCATGTCGGCAAGATGCCGCCCGCCCTGCCCTCGATCCGCGCCGAACTCGACGCTACCCTGCGCCAGGCCGCGTGGCTGCTGTCGACGGTCAACCTGATCTCGGCTGCCGGCGGTATGGCGATCGCGCTCACGGCCGACAGGTTGGGCCACCGCCGGCTGGTCGTGTTCGGCACCGCGCTCAGCTTCGCGGCCAGCCTGCTGGCTGCCTTCGCCACCGGCGTCGAGAGCCTGCTCGTCAGCCGCGTCTTCGAAGGGTTGGGCTTCATCGCCGTGGTCGTGGCGATCCCAAGCCTGCTGCTGCGCATCGCCCGGCCCGACGACCAGCGCCTCGCGATGGCGCTGTGGACGACCTACATGCCGGCGGGCGCCGGCGCCATGATGATGATCTCCGCCCTCGTGCTGCCGGGCACCTCGTGGCGCGTCGCCTGGTTCGTGGCCGCGGGCGCATCGGCGCTGATGCTGCTTGCCTTGCTGCTCCGCGCCCTGCCGCGCGCCGAACTCGACGCTCAACCGGTCGAACGCCATCCGGTGTTGCACGAGATGGCGGAAGTGGCGAGCAGCGGCGGTCCGCTGGCGATCGCGCTGTGCTTCGGTGCCTATTCGTGCTGCTGGTTCGCCGTCGTGGGCTTCCTGCCGACCTTGCAGATCGAGCGCCTGCATCTGTCGACCTCGACCGCCGCGATCGTGACCGCGCTGGTCACGATCGTGAATGTAGGCGGCAACCTGGCGTCGGGCTGGCTGCTGCGCCGTGGCGTGGCGCGTGTCACCTTGATCGTCGGCGCGTCGGCGTCGATGGCCTTCTGCGCCGCCGGAATTTTCACCGAGGGACTTCCCGACCTGCTGCGTCTCCTCCTGGCCGGCCTCTATTCGGCGGTGATCGGCGTCGTGCCCGGCGCGCTCTTCACCGCCATTCCCGTCCACGCCCCGCGCCCGCCGCTGGTCGGCGCCGCGACCGGCCTGTTGATGCAGGGCTCCAATATAGGCGCCCTGCTGGGACCGCCACTCACGGCCGCCCTGGTCTCGTCCGGCGGCTGGCCAGCCGCGGCATGGCTGACCAGCACGACGCTGGCCGTCGTGGCCGCCGCCGGCGTCTTCCTGCACTGGCGCGAAAGGCGTAAACTCGCGGCATGATCTACGTCGACATCGTTTCCGACACGATTTGCCCGTGGTGCTACATCGGAAAGCGCCGCTTCGAGCGTGCACTCGCCCTCAGCGGGCGCAACGACGTGGCGTTGTCGTGGCGGCCGTTCCAGCTCAACCCCGACATGCCGCCCGATGGCATGACGCGCGACGACTATGTGCGCGCCAAGTTCGGCGGCGGCGACCGGCCGCGCCAGATCTACCAGGCGATCGCCGAGAGCGGCCGCGAGGCCGGCATCGAATTCCAGTTTGCCAGGATCAAACGCACGCCCAACACCATCGTCTCGCACCGCCTGGTCCACTGGGCGGCCAAACAGGAGCGCCAGGACGAGGTCGTGGCCATGCTGTTCAAAGCCTATTTCGAGGAAGGCCTCGACATCGGCGACATCAACACGCTGGTCGACTGCGCCGTGCGCGCCGGCATCGACGGCATCCGCGCCCAGCGATTCCTGATGAGCGACGAGGGCCGCCAGGAAGTGGTCGCCTCGGACGTCTACGCCCGCCGGCTCGGCATCAACGGCGTGCCCTGCTTCATCGTCAACC
>JBEPUH010000016.1:0-93066 GCA_041691635.1 Hyphomicrobiales bacterium | reverse complement strand
CTCAAAATCAGGTTTCCTCACGGAAGTGTTGGTTCGATTCCGACCGGGGGCACCATCGTCCTGAAATGCAAGCGGGCGTCAGGAGAGAACGATGCAATCCACGACACAAGCAGCGTTGGGGACGCCCGCGATCAGCTCGCATCTGGCCGTGCGGCCGAACTGGCTCGACCGACGCCGTGAAGCCGTCCTCGAGCCCGACCTGCCGATCGTCGATCCGCACCATCATCTGATCGACCGGCCGGAGAGTGGGCGCTACCTGCTACCCGATTTGCTGGCCGACATCGCCAGCGGACACAACGTCGTCGCCACCGTCTATCTGGAATGGCTCTCGATGTATCGCGCCGACGGGCCGGTGGAAATGCGGCCGGTCGGCGAGATCGAGTTTGCCAACGGCGTCGCGGCGATGAGCGCAAGCGGTAGCTACGGCCGTCCTCGCGTCTGCGCCGGCATCGTCGGACATGCCGATCTTTCGCTCGGCGCGCCCGTCGCCAAGGTGCTGGAGGCGATGATCGCGTCTGGCGGCGGCCGGTTCCGTGGCATTCGCTTCATTGCGTCCAGCGATCCGGATCAAGCGCAATGGGGCGCCACGGCCGTCCGGCCGGAGGGCTTGCTGCTCGACAGGAAGGTGCGCGAGGGGTTTGCGCAACTGGCGCCGCTCGGTCTCAGCTTCGACGCCTGGATCTACCATCCGCAGCTCGGCGATCTGGTCGACCTGGCGCGCGCCTTTCCAGGAACGCCGATCGTGCTCAACCACGTCGGCGGCCCGATCGGGCTTGGCCGCTACAAGGGCAAGCGCGACGCAGTCTTTGCCGCCTGGAGCGCGCGCATTCGGGAGCTGGCGACGTGCCCCAACGTGTCCGTGAAGCTGGGCGGCCTCGGCATGAAGATGTTCGGCTTCGATGTGCACGAAGGCGAGCTGCCTCCGAGCTCGGAACAGCTCGCCATGGCCTGGCGCCCCTACATCGAGGCCTGCATCTCAGCCTTCGGCCCCGCCCGCGCGATGTTCGAAAGCAACTTCCCGGTCGACAAGGGTTCGTACGGCTACGGAGTGTTCTGGAACGCTTGCAAGCGATTGGCGCAAGGGGCGAGTGCGAGCGAGAAGGCCGATCTGTTCCACGGCGCCGCGTCGAGATTCTACCGTCTCGGCATTTGAGCGTTTGGCGTCCCCGACGGTAAATGAGCCGCGCTCGGCTCGCGGCCTCTCACTACCTCACCTTTGCGAGCGGGTGTGCTCGACTTTCGCGGCCTGCCGTATCGCCGTGAGGGCACTGCCGACGATGCCGACGTCGGAGTCGGACGGATAGGCGAGATAGGCGGACAGACGGAATTCCGGCGCCCCGGCCGGGATGGTGAGTTTTCGGTCGGGTAGATGCGGGCGCACGAGCCGGAGTGGGAAATATCCCGAGCCGCCGTTCTGCAGCACGTGTTCCAGGCCCAGCCAGCCGATGTTGGCGGCAAGCGCCGAGCCCTGGAAATCGGGAAAGCTCGCGCTGTGCTTGGCGAAGAACTCCGGGCCCCAGTCGACATAGACGTATCCCGGCCCGGGCTCCGCCTTACCCTTGCACTCGGTCGACGCCAGCACCAGCCGCTCGTCGAACAGGTGCTCGACCTTCAACCCGGGACGGCTCTCCGGCGTGTACATCACGCCGATGTCGAGATGGCCCTCGATCAAGCCTTGCATCAGTTCCCGCTCCAGCGCGATCTCGGCGCGGACCGAAATGTCCGGCGACTCCCGCAGGAGGCGGGGCAGCAGCTTCATGAGGAACTGTTCCCACAGGCCGAACCGGGCGCCGATCGTCACGGTGCCGCGAAAGCGCTCGGCCACGCCGATATCGTGGCGCGCCTGCTCGACGGTGCGCATGAGCGTCGAGGCGTGCTTCTGGAAATGCCCGCCCGCCGGCGTGAGGGTCGTACCGCCCTTATTACGGACGAACAGCTTTCGGCCGAGCACCGTCTCGAGGCTTTGTATGCGCGTGCTGACCGTCGACTGGGTGACGTGGAGGCGCTCGGCGGCGTTCACGAAATTGCCGGCGGTCACGACGGCCAGGAAGGTCCGCGCCAGTTCGGTATCCATCGCGTCCTCTTGATATCGGATAACACGATATCATCGACCTAATTTCTTCGTTTTTCAAATGTTTGCGGAATGTCTACCTTTCCCCCGTGAACGACATGGGCGACGCCAGCAGTACGGAAATCATCGATTTCCTCAACGAACTCCTCGAAGCCGAGCGCGCCGGCGCGCGGGTCGCGCTCGACAGCGCCCGTGAAGCGGTCGCAGGTCCGCTGGCCGACCTCCTGCAGAGCATCCGGCACGACGAGGCGCGGTGGTGCGCCATGCTGCTGGGCCAGATCGCGCGGATCGGCGGCGAGGCGTCGCCGCGAATGGGTGCCTTCCATGCCAAGGCGATGGCGATCGACGATCTCACGGCGCGCCTGGTGTTCCTCAACCGCGGCCAGGGCTGGGTCGTGCGCAAGCTGCGCGAGATGGTGCCCCGCGTGCGCGACCGAGAACTTTACGCCGACCTCGCGCACATGCTGTCGTCCCATGTCGCGAATATCACGCTCACGAATACCGCGATCGGCTGACGGAGGAATCCAATGCGCACTGTGGCCATTCAAAAATCGGTCCTTCTGTCGTTCGCGGCGGGGACGTCGCTCGCCTTGGCCTTCGCGTTCGAGATCGCCGAGTCCCTGGCGCCGCCCTTTGCCTGGCACTTTGCCATCGCGGCGCTGCTCTTTGCGTTGGCCATCGCGCTCCAGCGTGCCTTCCTGACCGAACTTGTCGAGCGGTCCCAGCGCGGCGCCATTGGAGCGGGATGCGTCCTCGATGCCGGGCTGGCGATGTTCGTGTGGGCATTGGCGGCGCTGTCGCTGGTCCGCGGGATCTGCGCCCTGCTGCCGAAGTAGGGCGCATCCATGTCGGGGCAGGACACCGGGGACGACGATCTTCACGACGGCTACGCCTCGCCGCCGTGCCAGATGCATCTGATCGATCGGCTGCCGAACCGTCCAGAGCCCACCGCTGACATGCGGCAGTGGACCGACGTGAAGCGGTGGCGAAAGGCCGAGCGTGAGAGATTGATTGCGGCGCGTCTGGCAATTCCCGCGGAAGACCGGCGGCGGCTTTCGGAGCGCATCGCCACCGGACTCGACCAGGTGCTCGGCGACGTCGCCGGCCAGGTGGTGACGGTCTATTGGCCGTTCCGGGGCGAACCCGACCTGCTGATCTGGGTCGAGCAGCTCTGGCAACGCGACGCGATTTGCGCCTTGCCCGTGGTGGTCGAGCCGCAGGCGCCGATGGTGTTTCGGCAGTGGCGTCGCGGCATGCCGGTAACGCCCGGCGTCTGGAACATTCCGGTGCCGGCTGGCGGCAGGGATGTCGTGCCGGACGTCGTGATCGCGCCGCTCGTGGGCTTCGATCCCGCCTGTTATCGACTGGGTCACGGCGGCGGCTTCTTCGACCGGACCCTGGCCAGCCTCGCCCGGCGACCGCGCATCGTCGGCGTGGGATATACGCGCCTGCTGTTGCAGACGATCTATCCGCAGCCCCACGATATTCCGATGGACGTCATCGTGACCGAACAGAGTACGATTGCGCGGTCGAGCTGAGCCGAGAGCTGGCTGGAATCCGATTCTGGAGGAACTGATGGCTACCATCGAAACCGCGCTGACGCGCCTGCTGGGAATCCAGCACCCGATCCTGCTGGCCCCGATGGGATCGGCCGCCGGCGGGAAACTGGCCGCCGCCGTCACCCATGCCGGCGGCCTCGGCATGGTCGGTTCGGGTTACGCCGATGAAGCGGCGATCCGGCGCGAACTGACGGAGGCCGGAAACGCCCGGGTCGGCATCGGCTTCATCCTGTGGGCGCTCGACAAGAATCCGGCGGCGCTCGATGTGGCGCTGGATGCGAAACCGGCGGCGGTCATGCTGTCGTTCGGCGACCCGTCGCCCTACACGGATCGCATCAAGGCTGTGGGCTCGAAGATCGTCTGCCAAGTCCAGACATTGGAGCAGGCGAAACAGGCCGCGTCGGCCGGAGCCGATGTGATCATTGCGCAAGGCCGGGACGCCGGCGGACATTCGGGGATGACGCGCGGAACGATCGGGCTCGTGCCGGCGGTCGTCGATGCCGTCGGATCGATCCCCGTGGTCGCGGCCGGCGGCATTGCCGACGGGCGCGGGCTTGCCGCCGCCCTGTCGCTGGGCGCTGCGGGCGTGTCGATGGGCACGCGATTTACCGCCACGCGCGAGTCGCTGTGGGACCAGGCGATGAAGGAGAAGGCGGTGGCGTCGGGTGGCGATCAAACCGCGCAGACCCGCGTCTTCGACATCGTCCGCGGCGCGGCATGGCCGGCGATCTATCCTGGACGGGCGCTGCGCAATGAATTCTTCGACCGCTGGCATGGCCGTGAAGAGTCGCTGGAAGGGCAGCAGAAGCAGACCGAGGCGGGCTACCTGGCCGCCGCCGCCGACGATTTCGGGCAACGCGTCGTCTGGGCAGGAGAGAGCGTCGACCTGGTGCGCGACATCCCCTCCGCGCGCGAGGTGATCGAGCGGATCGTCGACCAGGCGGCCTCGGTGCTGCAGTCCGGCGCGACGCTGGTGCGTGCCCGAGACAGCCTTTTAGAGCCTCTTGCAATCGCCTGACAAAAAGCCCATATGACCGCCGTCGATAGACGGACAGACGATTTTTGGCCCGCCTCGCATGCCGAGGCCGCCAGTGACCTATGATCCCGAAAACAAGTGCGATTTCGACGGCCTGACCGCCCAATGGGTGCGCGGGCAGCATATCTATGTAGTGAAGGAATATTCCCATGGCTCAGGGAACCGTGAAGTGGTTTAACGCGACGAAGGGCTTCGGATTCATCCAGCCGGACAACGGCGGTGCCGATGCTTTCGTCCACATCAGCGCCGTCGAGCGCGCTGGTCTCTCGAATCTCGCCGAAGGTCAGAAGGTCGAGTTCGAACTCGTTGCCGACCGCCGCAGCGGCAAGATGTCGGCAGACAACCTCAAGGCGATCGGCTGATCGCAGGCCGCCGGTAACGGCGGACCGTCTCCCGCGCTGCCGCCGACCACGGATGTACTGGCGACCGTGCGGCGCGGAGACAAGCTGATCGAGATAAGCGCGGCCCCCCGTCTTAACAGGCGGCGGGGCCGTTGCCTTTTGTGGGAGATGGCTCTCTCATCCAGTCGAAGGAGCATCACGGCATGACCGACAAGCCCATCGACCTGGACAGGCGCCGAGGCATGGCCTCGCAGCAGGCGACCGATATGCGTCGTCTCGCCGCCGAGGTTGAGGCCAACCGCGAAGGCCTGCGCCAACAGCAGGAGAGATTGGAAAGCCATCTCCTGACGTCGCCCGCCGAGAACTGGCAACAGGCGGCTGACAAGGCCCGCTATTTGCTTGGACTGCTGGGCGCCGCCTCGGACCATGGCGACGCGCGGGTGAAGACCTTGATCGCCGCAGTGCTGGCCGATTTCGATCGCCTGGCGACCGATCCCTAGATCACGCCGTGCGGAGCCTGCCTAGCGCCGCCATTGCCGTGCCGCCGGCAATCCACTGGTCACATCGACGTGGGCGGCGCTGCTGCCGACGCGGAATTGCTTGCCGCTGAAGCGCACGGTCAGCAGATAGCCGTCCTCGGTCTGCAGGCGAAGGTCGTTGCGACCGAAGGCGAGAGACAGCATTTCCGACGGCAGGCGCAATTCGCCCGACGCCACGACTTCGCCGGTCTGGGTGCGGAAGCCGTCGATGTCGTATTCGGCCGGGCCGAAATCCTGTCCGTCGTTGCTGCCCGCCAGCACGCCGGCTCCGCGCATGACGCCGAGATATTGCATCATTTCGCCCCTCCCCGGGCGCCGCGCGGGCCTATTGGCAGGGGCCGCCCTTGACCGGTTCGCGCAGGGTCCAGCAAATCACCGCGCCGTCTGGCGGATTGCCACTATTGCAGTAGTACGTCTCCTTGTCCTTGGACAGCCAAAGGCCGCCTGGAAACGCCGCCTTGATCTCGAAGCCCGTGCGCACGAGTTGCGCCGGCGTCATCCCCTGGGCATCGGCATATTGATTGATGCAGGTCTTCGCCGGTGCCGGTGCCGTCGCCTGTTGCGCCTGGGCAGCGACGGCGATCGACATCGCGACCGCGGCGAGCGTCAGGATCGATTTCTTTTGCTGCATCATTTCCTCAATTCTTGGGCCGCGGGACGTGTCAGGATTCCGTCGCGGGCGCGAGCGGCACGGATGGGTACAGGCGACGGATCGCCGGTGGCGATTGGAACATCGGGAAGGCCGAGACACGACCGGCGCTACGGGCCCGTTTCTCCGGTTTTTCGCGGGCCTAGACTGCAATTTGGCGGGAGCGCACGTCTCTCTCAGGCACCGCAGCCGTACAGCTCAAGCGGTGATGCAGAAGCTGTATACCTTGAGGGTAGCCAAGTCGAATCTCGGCCGCCGCGTCCATCGACGGTGTCAGTCCTCGCGATGGCGCGCATCGCAGAAGCGGACCAGCCGTTCGCTCGCTTCATCCCAGAGCGTCAGACTGGGCGCCCGAAGACCGTCGCGCAGATCGAGCGGCGTGGTGGAACGCAGCGCCTGGACAGCCTCATGGGCGGCGGCGAGGCGATAGTTCGGCACGCGCGGATTGAGGTGGTGAACGTGGTGGAAGCCGATGTTTCCGGTCAGCCAATGCAACACCCGCGGCAGGCGGAACCACGACGAGCCGCCGAGCGCGGCGTCGATGAAGTTCCAGTCGGTCCTCGTCGTCCAGCGAGCCGTCTCGAAGCGGTGCTGCAGCGAGAACAGCCAGACACCGAGGATCGAGGACACGACCATGATCGGCAGGTGGACGAGCAGAACCCGCTGCCAGCCCAGCAGCGCGGCGAGGGTGCCGAACATCGCGGCCAGTGCCGCGTTGGTGAGGTGCACGGACCAGCGTTCGCGTACCCAGTTCGACGGCGTGTCGAACGGCACGCGGTAAAGCACCAGGAAGACCAGCGGCGGCAGCAGGACGTTGGCGATCAGCGGATGGCGCGGCAGACGATAGAGCAGACGCTTGCGCGCCGACAGCGCGAGATATTCGCGCACCGTCAGGCACGCGGAGTAGATGTCGCTGCCGCCGGTCCGATCGAGATTGTTCCAGCTCGCGTGATGCTGGCCGTGCTGGCGTCCCCAATTGGCGAAGGGCGTGAGCGTGATCAGGCTGCACAGGCGGCCGGTCAGGGCATTGGCGCGCTGCGAGGCGAAGAACGAGCCGTGGCCGCAGTCGTGCTGCACGATGAAGACGCGAACAAGCAGGATGCCGGTTGGCAGCGCCAGGACGAGCGTCAGCCAGGGAGAAACGGCGCTAGCGAAGTACATTGCCACACACGCGACGAGGAACGGGCCGAGCGAGGTGGCGATCTGGAAAATGCTTCGCCATGCCTGCGGCCGAGCGAAAGCCGCCGCGGCGCGGCGTAACTCACTGTTATTGGCCGACGTTGGCGAACCGGACCCATCCATTGGCCATCCTTCGCGCTGGCGAACACCGTCGCAAACGCTCTCTGCTACGTGGGGCGTGGATCGGCCCAAACAAGAGCCATTGCACGGACGCGGCCACCGAAAGATCACTGTCGTTTGCCGACCGGGCGACCAATACGCGGAATGTTCTCGGGTGCCGATCGCGACCTCGGCGCCGACGAACGCGCTTAACCGCCCACGGACGGCAGATCGCACGCCATCGTCATCGCGGGCGCAGCTCCGCCAGCCGGTCGATTTCGCGCCAGAACCCCGCGATTGTCTCGTCGATGATCTGCCGGACCGACTTGATCTCGTGGATCAGGCCCGCGCTCTCGCCGGCGGCGCCCGACGTGTTTTCGACGTCGCCCTTCACATTCAACATGTCGAGGGTCGCATCGCGCGGCAGACGCTCGCGCTTGCCGTCCGCCACTTCGGTCGAATAAGGCGTCCGCAATCCACGCGAGCGCGCCCGCGGCGGATTGTCGGTCATGATCGTGCCGGTGATCGGCGCCGTCACGATCGCCTGTTTGTAATTGGCATGCACGGGGCTCTCGAGCGACGCCACGAAGCGCGTGCCCATGGTGACGCCCTCGGCGCCGAGCGCGAAGGCCGCCGCCATGCCGCGCCCGTCGACGATGCCGCCGGCCGCCACGATCGGCACGTCGACGCGTTCACGCACGGCCTGCAGTAGGGCGAAAGTATGGACCTCGTCGGGATTGCGGATGCCGGCGCTCTCCGCGCCTTCGACGATCAGCCCGTCGACGCCGGCCTCTTCAACGGCCTTGATCGCGCCGCGCAGCGTCGCCGTGGCGTGATAGACGGTGACGCCGGCGTCCTTCAGCAGGCGGGTGTAGCGCATCGGGTCGCCGGCCGAGGTGGTGACGAAGTGGATGCCCTGGCCGAGCAGCCAGTCGATGATGGCGCGCTCCTCCTGGGGATCCATCTGCAGGTAGCGCACTGGCAGGTTGACGCCGAAGGGCCGGTTGGTCGCCGTGCGGATGGCGGTGAATTCGCGGGTCGTCACCGAGAGGTCGCGGATCGAATTCTCCAAAAGGCCCATGCCGCCGGCGGCCGACACCGCCGACACCAGCGGCGCGCGGGCGATCCAGGTCATCGGCGACTGGAAGATGGGATAGCGCGATCGCGTGTGCGCCGTGACGCGGTTGCCGTCGAACATGTTCCCCCGAGTATGGCTTTCCCGGCCGTCGTCGTATCATGCGACGCTCGGTCCGCAAACGAGGCGCGTTCGACTCGCGGCGGCAATTTGGCTAGAACCCGTCCACGATGCAGAAGTTCATACACATCACCGACCCGCACTTCGTTCCGCCCGGCACTCTTCTCTACGGCCTCAACCCGACCGATCGGCTGGCCATGTGCATCGCCGACGTGAACCGAAATCACCACGACGCGGCCTTCGCGATCTTCACCGGCGATCTCGCCCACAAGGGCCAGCCCGAAGCCTACGAGGCGCTGAAGCGCGAGCTCGACAAGCTGGTGATTCCCTATCACCTGATGGTCGGCAACCACGACGACCGAACCAACTTCCGCGCCCGGTTCCCGGCCACGCCGGTCGATGCCGACGGCTTCATCCAGTACACGTTCGAGATGGGCGAGGGCGTGCTGGGCCTGTGCCTCGACACCAACGAACCCGGCAAGCCGTGGGGCAGTTTCTGTGCCAAGCGGGGCGCCTGGCTGAAGGGCGCGCTCGGCAAGGCCGGCGGCCGGCCGGTGATGATCTTCATGCACCATCCGCCGTTCAAGGTCGGCCTCAAGCGCATGGACGACATCTCGCTGCTCGAGCCCAAGCCGTTCCACGACGCCATCGCCGGCCGGACCAACATTCGTCATCTCTTCTTCGGTCATCTGCATCGGCCGGTGGCGGGAAGCTGGCGCGGCATCCCGATCTCGACCCTGCGCGCGACCAGCCACCAGGTGGCGCTCGATTTCGTCATCGAAGGCCGCATCATGGGCAGCCACGAGCCCCCGGCCTACGGCGTGTGCCTGCTCGAGGGCGACCAGATGATCGTGCACATGCACGACTTCCTCGACCGCACGAACACCTTCCTGCTCTAGGCGTATTTCGCGCGCAGCAGGCGGGCAGCCTCGACCTCGGCCTTCAGCTTGAGATAGACCTCGTCGGTGTCGACCCGGGCGGCCGAGCCGGGGGCGAAGCCGCAGTCGGGATTGAGCGTGATGCGCGTCTTGTCGATGCGCGACAGCGCCCGCTCGACCCGCGCGGCAATCATCGGCGCGGTCTGCGGCTCGCCCGGCGTGACGTCGACGACGCCCAGCCCCAGCTCGAAGTCGGGGCGCAGGCGGCCGAGGCTTTCGAGATCGTCGGCGCCGGCGGCAGTGAATTCCATGGTGAGGTGCTGGACCTTCAGACGATTGAGCTGGTCGAGAATGGGTCCGTAGGTGCCGGCGTGATGCCTCTCGCCGCGTACGCGCGCGCCGGCGCGGCGGCACAGGTGGACGGCGAACTTGATGCCGGTGAAGCCGCTCACGGTCTGGTTGATCATGTCGACGGCGAAGTCGGCGGCGCGGTCGGGATTGGCGTAGCGCCGGCGCACGTCGGGATCGACGAACAGGCAGAGATGCGGATCGTCGATCTGCACGATCTCCACGCCCATGTCCTGCAGCAGCGCGATCTCCGCGCGCAGCGGCGCCACGCAGTCGCGCACGAAGGCATCGCGATCGGCATAGGCCTTCCCGGACCGCCCGGCGTCCCACAGCCGTTCGCCGAGCAGCGCCGGCGCGGGCAGGGTGATCTTGGTCGCCACCGTCGCGACCTGCTTCACGAACTTCGCCTCCGCGGCGATGAAGCCGGCGGGCTTGGGCGCGAGCTTCTCGGTCACCACCGTCCACGGCCGGCCGTCGGCCGGATTGATCTCGAGGGTGAAGCCGTGCGCCAGCTCGGCGATGACGCCGATGTAGGAGCGCCGCCGCCACTCGCCGTCGTTCACCACGTCGAGGCCGGCGCGCTCCTGCAAGGCCACGACGAAGCGCACGGCCGCATCCATCGTGTTGCGGTCGGCGGCGTCCCAATCGGCTTTCTCGATCAGCTCGCGCACGACCAGCGGACGCGGGATCGAGCCGACGATGGAGGTCGGGAAGAGTGGCAGATGCTTCATCGGGCTCACGGCCGCCATAGGGTCTGGGCGAGGTTCATGTCTTCCTGCGTGTCGATCTCGCGGTACTTGCCCGGCGTGTCGGCGTGGCCGAACGAATGGCCCTGCTCGATCATGTCCTGGAACATGTGGATCAGGTACGCCTTCTGGAACGTCGCCGCCTCGCGATACGGCCGGTCCCAGAACTCGGCCTTGCGGCGCCGGTAGAAGTCGCGGAACTGCCGCGAGCCTCCGGCGCCAAAGCGGGCGACGCCGATGAACTCGCCGGTCGCGTCGTCGTAGGGAATGGTGCGATAGACGCGCTCGACCCTGTCGCCCTGCGTAATGACCTTCTCGGCGTCGTGCGGCGGGTGCTGCGTGCGCGGCTTGTAGTGCTCGCGCCAATCGGTGTCGACGCCCAGCGCCAGCTCGTCGGTCGATTGCACGAGGCCGCGCACGACCTCGCGCGTGAACAGGATGTCGGAATAGGAGGTGACGAACGGCTGGTCCATCAGGTCCTCCGCGCACATCAGCGAGACCAGGATGTTGTTGTTGGCCCAGTCCTTGTTCTCGCGAAAGACGAACTCGGGATACTCGCGCTTCACCGTCTCGATGCGGTAGCCGCCGATGAAACAGATCTCGGTGCAGCCGCCGCCCTTCAGTGCCTCGACCGTCCAGTCGAGGATGCGCTTGCCGCGAATCTCGGCAAAGCACTTGGGCGCGTTCTCGGTGGTCGGCATCAGCCGGCTGCCGCGTCCCGCCCCGATGATGATGGCGCGCATCAGAACCTCTTTCCGGCGAGCACGCGGGCGCTGAGCTGCAGCTTGGCGATCGAGCGCTTGGCGTCGGCCAGCGCGCAGCACGAGACCAGGGTGTCGATGATGGCGAGCTGGGCCACGCGGCTGCTCATCGCCTCGGGCCGGTAGCGTGTCTCGTTGGCGATCGTGTGCAGCACGATCTCGCAGTGCCGCGACAGCGGCGACTTGCCCATGCGCGTGATGCCGACGGTGCGCGCGCCGGCCTCGCGCGCCAGCTTGGTCGCCAGCACCGTCTCCATCGTGCTGCCCGAATGGGAGATGGTGACGACGGCGGTCGCGGCGTCGGTCATCGCCGCACTCACCGCCTGGATGTGGGAATCGGTCACCGCCTTGGCGTGGTAGCCGAGCTGCAGCAGCCGGTAGCCGAGGTCCTGCGCGATCGGCGCGGCGCTGCCGATGCCGTAGACCTCGACCCGCTTGGCCGCGCGGACCAGGTCGACGGCGCGGCCCAGCGTCTTCTCGGACATGAGCTTGTGGGTCTCCTGCAGCGAGGCGATGTGGGCGGCGAACACGTGCTCGCCGACATCGGCCACGGTGTCGGATTCGCGCAGGTCCTCGTGGATCAGCCGCATCGGCTCGACGAGATCGCGCGACAGCAGGATCTTGAGCTCCTGGAAGCCCGACACGCCGAGCCGCCGGCACAGGCCCACGATGCTGCCCTCGCTGGCGTGGGTCTGCTCGGCGACCTCGGTGATCGACATGCGGATCACTTCTTCGGCGTGCTGCTCGAAATAGGCCGCAATCCGGCGCGCCGTCGGCGGCAGGTCGTCGCTCAAGTGGCGGATGCGCATCAGGATCGAGGCCGTCGCGAGCATGGCCGCCAGCATAGGCACGAAGAGCGACTGAGAAAAGCTCAATCACAGGGAGTCTGGGAATGAGGCCTTTTCAATCGACATGGCGGCCGCTAGCATCGCCAAAACCGTGGGGACGGGAGGCCTCGCCGGAATGCTCGTCGTGAAGCCCGATGCGACCGCCATCGCACGTCCCTCGCGGGGCGCGGTCCGTATTGGCGGCGTGACCAAGCGCTTCGGCGACACGCTGGTGCTCGACGGCATCGATCTTTCCATCGAGGCGGGCGAATTCATCACCGTCCTCGGACCCTCGGGCTGCGGGAAGTCGACCCTGCTGCGCATCGTCGCCGGGCTCGAGACGCAGAGCGCGGGCACGGTGGCAATCGATGGTGCCGCGATGGAGGGGCTCGCTCCCAACGCGCGCGACATCGCCATGGTGTTCCAGTCCTACGCGCTTTATCCGCACCTGACGGTGGCCGAGAACATCGCCGTGCCGCTGCGCATGCGGGCGCTGAAGCCGCTCCAGCGCCTGCTGGGCGTGGCGCTGACGCCCGCGGTCCGGCGCATTCACCAATCCATCACGGCCGAGGTGCAGGCTGTGGCGACCATGCTGCGCATCGAGACCCTCCTGCCGCGCAAGCCCGCCCAGCTCTCGGGCGGCCAGAAGCAGCGCGTGGCGCTGGCCCGCGCCATGGTGCGACGGCCCAAGGTCTTCCTGATGGACGAGCCGCTCAGCAACCTCGACGCCGAGTTGCGCGTGCACATGCGCGCCGAGATCGCCCAGCTCCACCGCCAGCTCGGCGCCACCTTCATCTACGTGACGCACGACCAGGTCGAGGCGATGACCATGTCCGACCGCGTCGCGGTGATCCTGAACGGCCGGCTCCAGCAGGTCGCCTCGCCCGACGCGCTCTACCGCGATCCCGATTCTCTCGCCGTGGCGCAGTTCGTCGGCACGCCGCGCATCAACGTGCTGCCGGCCAGCCTGCTTGCGATGAAGGGGCCGCCAGGCTCGCAGGTGGCGATCCGGCCCGAGCGGCTGGCAGTCCAGCGTGACGGCGGCAGCCTGCAGGGCCACCTGGCGTATCGCGAGAACCTGGGATCCGATCTTTTCCTGCATGTCGAGGTGCCGGGTGTGCCTGCACTGCTGATCGCGCGCGCCGATCCGGCGGCCGGCGAGGGGATCGCAATCGGCAATGCGCTCGGCCTCACGATCGATCCGCGCCACGCGCTGCTGTTCGACGCCGCGGGCCAGAGGCTGCGGCCATGAACAATCGCGGCTCGGTCCTGCTGCTGACGGCGCCGGCGCTGATCCTGATGGCGGTGTTCCTGATCGGGCCGCTGGTGGCGGTGGTTGCATTGTCATTCACCAACTACCAGCTCGGCGCGCCCAGCCTGTCGTTCGTCGGCGTCGCTAACTACATCGAGATGACCGAGGACGAGACCGTCCGCGTCTCGCTCGCCAACACGCTGATCTACGTGGCGATCGTGGTGCCGACGTCGGTTGCGCTCGGCCTCGGTGCCGCATTGCTGATCGAGGCCGATTCGTCGCTGCGCGGCTTCTACCGCGCCGCCTACTTCCTGCCGGTGATGGCGACCCTGATCGCCATGGCGATCGTCTGGGAGTTCGTGCTCGATCCGCGCTTCGGCGCGGTCAACATGGCGCTGAAGGCGCTGGGCTGGGGTCCGTTCGATTTCCTGCATGATCGCAAGCTGGTCCTGTTTACGCTCTGCGGCATCGGTATCTGGCAGAGCGTCGGTTTCAACATGGTCCTCTTCATGGCGGGCCTCACGGCCGTGCCGCACGAGCTCTACGAGGCCGCCGCGGTCGACGGCGCGGGCCGCGGCCCCGAGCGCTTCAAGCTCGTGACCTGGCCGATGCTGGGGCCGGTGACGCTGTTCATCGTGGTGATCACCGCCATCCGCGCCTTCCAGGTCTTCGATACGGTGCAGGTGCTGACCGACGGCGGACCCAACAAGGCCTCCGAGGTGCTGCTGCACACGATCTATGCCGAAGCCTTCAATTTCTTCCGCGACGGCTATGCCGCGGCGCTGGTCGTGGTGTTCCTCCTCTTCATCCTCGCTCTCTCGGCGGTGCGGGTCTTCGTGCTGGGTCGGAGCCGGACATGAAGATCGGGCCGCTCCCGCGCGTGCTGCGCCACCTCGTGCTGATGACCGGCACGGTGGCGATGCTGGGCCCGTTCGTCGTCATGGTGATGACCTCGCTGAAGCCCAAGGCCGAGATCTTCGCGCCCGAGTTTCACCTGTTGCCGCACAGCTGGGGCGGCACCGAGAACTACACCACCGCACTCACCCAGGTCCCGCTGCTGCACTTCCTGCTGAACGGCGCGATCGTCACGGCCGCGATCTTCCTGCTGCAGGTGCTGGTCAATGTGCCGGCGGCCTACGCGCTGGCCAAGCGCCGCTTCCGCGGGCGCGACGCCATGTTCGGCACGGTGCTGGTGTGCCTGTTGATCCCCTACCAGGCGATCGCGCTGCCGATCTACATCCTGTTCTTCAGTACCGGCATCATCAACACCTATGCCTCGCTGGTGCTGCCGTTCACCATCTCGGTGTTCGGCATCTTCCTGATGCGCCAGTTCTTCCTCGGCGTGCCCGACGACCTGATCGACGCCGCCCGCATCGACGGCATGAGCGAATACCGGATCGTCTGGGGCGTCATGGCGCCAGCTGCGATCCCCGCGCTGATCGCCTTCGGCATCTTCTCGCTGGTGGCGCACTGGAACGACTATTTCTGGCCGCTGATCGCGGTCGGCGACCAGGAACTCTACACGCCGCCGCTCGGTATCGCCTTCCTCAAGCTGAACGGCGAGGGCACGGCCTACGGGCCGCTGATGGCCGCGGCCACTATCGTCATCACGCCACTGGTGCTGGCCTTCCTCGTCGCGCAACGGCGCTTCATCGAGGGCATCACCTTCACGGGTCTCAAGGGTTAACGAAAGCAGAGGGAGGAAGAGATGAGATTGTTCAGGACAGGCCTCGCCGCCGCGGCGGCGCTGGCGCTTCTGGGAGCGGGCAACGCCTTCGCCCAGGCCAAGACGACGGTGAGCGTGCAATATCCGCTGGGCTTCATCTTCGACAAGGTGTTCGTCCAGCTGAAGGAAGACTTCGAGAAGGCCAATCCCGACATCACGGTCAAGTACCTGCCGGCCTACAAGGAGTACGAGGACGCCGCCCAGACCGCACTGCGCGGCGCGATCACCAAGCAGCTTCCCGACGTGTCGCTGCAGGCGATCAACCTCCAGCGCCTGTTCGTCGACCGCAAGATCGCCGTCGAACTCTCGCCTTTCATCGCCAAGGAGAAGGACTGGGAGGGCCAAGGCTTCTCCAAGTCGATGATGGCGCTCAGCACCTATGCCGGTAAGCCCTATGGCCTGGCCTTCGCGGCCTCGACGCCGATCATCTACATCAACGACGATCTCGTGACCAAGGCGGGTGGCGATCCGGCGAAGTTCCCGACCACCTGGGACGGCATCTTCGAGCTCTCCAACAAGATCGCCAAGACCGGCGACGGCAACATCGGCCTGTTCCATTCGTGGGCGATCACCGGCAACTGGATGTGGCAGGCGCTGGTCTTCTCGCACGGCGGCAAGATGATGACCGACGACGAGAAGAAGGTCGCCTTCGACCAGGAGCCCGGCAAGAAGGCAATCCAGCTGCTCGGCCGCATGGTGCGCGAAGGCGGCATGCCCGACCTCACGCCGGAGGCGAGCCGCGCCGCGTTCTTCTCCGGCAAGCTCGGCATCTGGACCGAGTCGACCTCGCTGCTGCGCGTTGCCGACGAAGGCGTGGCGGGCAAGTTCAAGTGGCGCACCGTGCGCTTCCCGGTGCCGGGCCCCGACGCCCGGTTGCCGACCGGCGGCGCGGCGGCGATGATGTTCGCCACCGATCCCGCGCAGCAGGCCGCGGCATGGAAGTTCATGAAGTTCATCACCGGCCCGCAGGGCGCCACGATCATGGTCAAGGGCACCGGCTACATGCCGCCGAACTCCCTGCCGGCCAAGGATCCGGCGATGCTGAAGAAATACTACGAGGAGAAGCCCAACTACCTCACCTCGCTCAGCCAGCAGCCGTTCATGACGGCGTGGTATGCCTTCCCGGGCGAGAACAACCTCAAGATCATCCAGGCGATCAAGGACCGTCTGCAGACCGTCGTCGACAAGTCGGCCGCGCCCGATGCCGCGCTCGCCGGCATGGCGGCCGATGTGACCAAGCTCCTGCCCAAGTAGGTTCAGGCAGCGCGTGAACAACGCCGGGATTGCCCTGCGGTCGGCAATCCCGGCGGCTCCGTTGTGCGACGTGGATGGCCGGCGGGAAACTGCTACCATCGCGGGGTAACGAGACCCCGGCGATGACACAACGGAGAGCGACCGATGGACACCGTGACCCCGCAGACCGGCACCGAGATCGCCGATTGGATTTCCGCCGCGGCGCTGCGCATCGAGGACAAGGTCATCGCCTGGCGGCGTGACATCCACCAGAATCCCGAGCTCTCGTATCATGAGAAGCGCACCGCGGCGCTGGTGGCCGAACACCTGAAGAAGCTCGGCATTGAAGTGAAGACCGGCGTCGGCGACACGGGCGTGGTCGGCATCCTGAAGGGTGGGAAGCCGGGTGGTGTCGTGGCTTTGCGCGCCGACATGGATGCGTTGCCGGTCGAGGAGAAGGTCGACCTGCCCTTCGCTTCCAAGGCGAAAGCGATGTGGAACGGCGCAATGACCGGCGTGATGCATGCCTGCGGCCACGACTGCCACGTTGCGATCCTGCTGGGTGTCGCCGAGATTCTGGCCGAGTACAAGGCCGAGCTGCCGGGCACGGTGAAGTTCCTGTTTCAGCCGAATGAAGAAGGTCACGACGGCCGCAAGAGCGGCGCCCAGGCGATGATCGACGACGGTGCCCTGCAGAACCCGACACCGTCGGCGGTACTGGGCCTGCACGTCACCTCGTCCATCAAGTCGGGCGTGATCGCGCTGCGTCCGGGTGGCCTGATGGCCAGCGCCGACAAGATCCGCATCGAGGTGAAGGGCCGGCAGACGCACGCCTCGATGCCGTGGTACGGCGTCGATCCGGTGGTGACGTCGGCGCAGATCATTCTGGCGTTGCAGACGATCATCACGCGCCAGATCGACTCGACCGTGACGCCGGCGGTGCTGTCGATCTCGACCATCCATGTTGGCCTGCGCAACAACATCATCCCGGACGACGTCGTGATGGAAGGCACCTTGCGCGCGCATGACGAAGGCGTGCGCGCCATCATCAAGCAGCGCATCGAGAAGACGGCCAAAACGATTGCCGAACTGGCCGGCGGCACGGCGAGCTTCTCGACGGGCGAGGGCGTGCCGGTGACCTACAACGATCCGGCGCTGACGCAGTGGGGCACGCGCAGCCTGGGCGACGGCGTCGGCGCCGATCGCGTGACTGAGTCGCGTCCGGTGATGGGCGCCGAGGACTTCTCGCTGCTCGCGAAGGTCGTTCCCGGCATGTTCTACTTCCTGGGCATCACGCCGCCGGACGAGGATCCGCGTGAGGCGCCGTCCAACCACTCGCCACAATTCCACGTCCACGAGCCCGCGCTCAAGTATGGCGTGCGGTCGCTGGCCTACCTCGCCATCGATTATCTGCGCCGCAAGTAACATTCGGACCGCGGGCTTCCAGCCCGCCTCATGAGTCTGAGCGCGCAGGATGCGCGCGGTCCGGACGAGCGCTAGCCGCGCTTGGCGGCGGTCGGCAGGCGATAGCGGTCCTCGGGATCGTTCCAGCCCTTGAAGTTGGGCTTGCGCTTCTCCGCGAAGGCGGCGCGCGATTCCATCAGGTCGCTCTTGGCGCCGTGATCGTGCAGCGCGTCGGCCAACCCCTTCATCTCGGGCGCCGGCTCGGGCCGCATCTGGCGCATCATGTGCACCGTGTTGACCCGCGACGCCGGCGGCAGGGTGAGCAGGTGTTCGGCCATGCCGAGCGCGGTCGGCATCAGTTCCTCGGCCGGCACCAGCCGGTTGACGAAGCCGATCTCGTAGAAGCGCTGCGCGGTGAAGCGAAAGCCCAGCGCCATCTCCATGGCGATCGGATAGGGCACGTTGGCGACATGGCCGTGGTTGTAGCCGCCGAGCAGCCAGCGCTTGGCCTCGGAGACCTCGAACACCGCCTCCTTCACCGCCACGCGCAGGTCGGTGCGCTCGACCAGCATGAAGCCGCCGCCCATGGCGAAGCCGTTGATCGCGGCGATCACCGGCTTCTCGAGCGTGCCGGTCATGAGCGGGTCTTCCATCGCCGGACGCTGACCGCCCGGCTTGCCTTTCTCCAGCGACTCCTTCATGTCCTCGCCGGCGCAGAAGCCGCGGCCGGTGCCGGTGAAGATCGCGACCTCGAGCTGCTTGTCGTGGCGGAACGACGTCCAGGCCTTGGCCAGCTCGGCCCGCATCTCGGTGTTGAGCGCATTGAGCCGCTCGGGCCGGTTCATGCGCACGACGAGCACCTGTCCGTGACGTTCGGTTTCGACAACAGCCATTTCGTCCTCCGTTGCGGTCGCACAGCAAAAGCGCGCCGCGGAGCGTAGTGCCGGGAGCAGCGATTTGCAGTAATTTATCGGGGTTATTTTCGTTTCCGTCGTCGCCGTCCGCGAGGCCGCCATGCCGATCACTCTCAGACCTCTTTCCTATGCGCTCGGCACCGAGATTCAGGGCGTCGATCTCGCCCAGCCGCTCAGCAATTCCGAGTTCGACCGGATCCACCGGACGTTCCTCGACAGCGGCATACTGTTGTTCCGCAGGCAGAAGATCACCCGCGAGCAGCACATCGCCTTCAGCCGTCGCTTCGGCGAGCTCGACCGGCACGAATCGCTGCCGCGCGACCGCCATCCCGACTATCCCGAGCTGCTGCTGGTGACCAACATCCTGCAGGACAGCGGCAAGCCGTCGGATTCGAAATACACCGGCCAGCAGTGGCACTCCGACATGTCGTTCACGCCGGTGCCGTCGCTGGGCTCGCTGCTGCGCGGCATCACCATCCCGCCGGTCGGCGGCGACACCATGTTCACCAACATGTACCGGGCCTACGACGCTTTGTCGGACGGCATGAAGAAGATGATCGAGGGTCTCCACGGCATCCACACCGGCACACGCAAGGTGCTGGATCCGAATTCGGACCGCGAGAAAGAGCAGAAGAAGATCAATCCACCGATCGCCCAGCCGGTGGTGCGGGTGCATCCGGAGACTGGCCGCAAGGCGCTCTACATCGGCGAGAAGGTCTCGTGCTTCGCCGGCATGACGGCGGAGGAGAGCCGGCCGCTGATCGACTATCTGGTGAAGCACGCGACGCGGCCGCAGTTCGTCTATCGCCACCAGTGGCAGACCGACGACATCGTGCTGTGGGACAACCGCTGCACCATGCACATCGCGCTCGGCGATTATCCGGAGGGCGAGATCCGCCATCTCGAGCGCACGACGGTGAAGGGCACGCCGTCGGGATATTACCTCCAATGAGGCTGTCGCGACGCGCGTTGCTCGTGGCGCCCGCGCTGCTGCCGGCGACGGCGGCACGCTCACAGCAGTACCCCGACAAGCAGATCCGCATGATCATCCCGTTCGCGGCCGGCGGCACGACCGACCTGCTGGCGCGCGCCATCGGCCAGCAGCTCAACGAGGCCTGGGGTCAGCCGGTGATCAGCGACAACCGCGCCGGCGCCAACGGCGTGATCGCCACCGAGATCGTCGCCAAATCGCCGGGCGACGGCTACACGCTCGAGCTGGTGGCGATGGGCCACGCGACCAACCCGCTGGTCTACAAGCGCCTGCCGTTCGACGCCGACAAGGACTTCACCTCGATCAGCCTGATCGCCACCTTCCCGCAACTCGTCATGGTCCACCCCAAGGTGCCGGCCAAGACGCTGAAGGAGCTGCTGGCGCTGGCGAAGAAGGCCAACCCGCCGCTCACCTATGCCTCGGGCGGCAACGGCTCCTCGCAGCATTTCGCCGGCGCGCTGTTTGCCCACCTGACCGGGCTCACCCTGACGCACGTCGCCTACAAGGGCGGCAATCCGGCGCTGCAGGACCTGATGGCCGGCAATGTCGACATGATGATCATCCAGCCCAACTCGCCGTCGCAGATCAGCTCGGGGCAGGTGAGGGCGCTCGCCGTCTCCTCGCGTACGCGCAGCGCTTATTACCCCGACCTGCCGACGGTCGAGGAGGCGGGCGTCCCCGGCTACCAGTCGGTCGCCTGGTATGGGCTGGTCGGGCCCAAAGACATGCCGCCCGCCATCCTCGGTAAAATCAGCGAGGCGGTGATCAAGGCATGCCGCTCCGACCCGGTGAAGGCCGTCGTCGCCACCCAGGGCGGCGAGATGGTGGCCAGCACGCCGCAGGCCTTCGACGCCTTCATCCAGTCCGAACGCAAGCGTTACGCACCGATCGTGCGTGAGGCCGGAATGATGGTCGAATAAAGGCCGGGGATGGCACAACCGCGACCGGCGTAGATGATTTGAGCGCCGCGCCGGGATCTTCCGCTTTTCCCCACTTCCCGAGCCGCCGCGACGGAGACTGCGGTGCGCCTGGTACGATTGGTTGCGGTCCTTGTAGCGAGCGGACTGGCCTTGTTCGTGGCGGCCCTCGCTCTGTCCTGCCTGCCGGCCTACGCCGCCAGCCCCTACGGCCAGGACGACCGCCAGGCCGGCGGCTATGGCCGGCCGATGCCGTCCTTCGAGTATACCGACCATGCCCGCCCGGCCTCGACCGGCCGCACCATCACACTCTATGTCGACAGCGATTTCCCCGCCGCCCAGCGCCAGGCGATCGTGGCGGCGATGCGCCAGTGGAACTACGCGCTGAACGGCTACGTGCAGTTCCGCGCCCACCTGCTGCCGCAGGACACCAACAGCGCCGAGGTCGCCCGCCTGCGCCACGACGGCGGCTGGATCGTCGCCGCGGTCGACAGCCGTCATCCCATCGCCAAGCGCGGCGAAGGCCTGCATGCGCTGGCGGTCACCGTGGGCAACGGCCACGACGGTTTCGTCTATGTCATCGCCGACCGCCTCGGCAACCGCGACCTCACCGGCGTGGTGATGCACGAATTCGGCCACGTGCTGGGCGCGGGCCACGACCACGCCGGCCTGATGGCGCCGGTCTACAGCCCCGGCGGTGCGCGCTGCATCGACCACGACGCCGTGGCAATGGTGGCCGATGCCCAGCATCTGCAGTTGCCGCGCCTCAACTGGTGCGAGCCCGCCGGCTACGACCAGCGCAACCAGCCACGCTCCGCCAGCAACGGCTGGCGCTGAGCCCCGCCCGTCCATCGTCGACCGTTTATCCGTTTTAAAACGGACTTTGCGGCGAGGGCACCCAAGTCCCTGATTCGCCTCGATTCTCGTCGCGCCGAAACCGTCGATGACTGTGCGTAAACCGGCACTCGGCCAAAGGCTGCGCCCGACGGCGCAGCGGGTGGTGGAGGGCGGCAGTGGACGACGCGAAAGTGACACGCATGACAGGCTCCGGGGCGAACGAGGATGAACGACTGCGATCACCATAGGCGCGTTCGGCAAGAACACCCATCTTGGTCGTTATCACCTTCATATCGTTGACCTGCTTGAAACCGATCACTTCGCCGGCGGGCCGATCGCAGCCTGGCGAGCGCTGGAATTGCCGCTCCGCCGTGGAAACGTTTCGCGTCTCGCCGCTGGTATTTCGCAACTGATGGCTCGACAATGTCGCCTTCGAATTGAAAGGGGAAATGCCCGCAATGGCCGAGTTGTCCGACGATATTTTTGCCGAGCTGCGCAAGATCGACACGCCCACCATCACCAACGTGGTGGCGACCTACCCGAAGAATCCCCTTTGCCTCGGCCTCTACAATCCGTGGACGGAGAACTGGTACACCGACACCTCGATCCGCTGCATCTATCCCGAGATGGGGCCGACCGTCGGCTACGCCGTCACCTGCGTCTACGGCATGCCCGATCCCAACTACTCGGGCCGGCTGTCCTTCATGGACGTGCTCGACGCGCTCGAGGCGATGAAGAAGCCGACCATCCTGGTGATCCAGCAGAAGTGGCCGGACGACATCATCAAGAAGGCGGGCCTCGCCGGCGAGATGATGGTGAGCTCGATGATGGCGGTGGGCTGCATCGGCATGCTGTCGAACGGCCCGTCGCGCGACGTCGATGCGATCCGCAAGCTCAAGTTCCAGTACATGCTGGGTGGCGTCACTGCCGGTCACGGCGAGATGGCGGTGCAGTCGATCAACGTGCCGGTCTCGGTCGGCGGCATGGATGTGGCGCCGGGCGACCTGATCCACATGGACGAGAACGGTGCGGTCAAGTTCCCGCCGCATCATGCGCCGGCGGTGGTGAAGAACGCCAAGGCGATGCTCGACGACGAGGCCAAGCGGCTTGTGCTCATCCGCAAGGCCAAGAGTGCGGCCGACGTGCGGGCCGCCAACTCCGGCGGCGCCTACACCCAGAAGAAGAGCTGAGGCGATGGCCGAGCTTTCCAAGGACCTCCGCGAGGTGCTGGCCAAAGTCGGCACCTCGACCCTGACCGGCGTGCTCAACCGCCGCGGTCTCAAGAACATGACCCTGTTCGACGTCCATCCGATGCGGCCCGAGCAGCCGGCCATGGTGGGCATCGCCTTCACCATGCGCTTCATCCCCTCGCGCGACGACAAGGACGGGCCGACTTCGACCAACCGCAGCATGGTCCAGCCGCAGGCAATGGAGGAGTGCCCGCCCGGCCACGTGCTGATGATCGACTCGCGCGGCGATTCGCGCGCGGCATCGGCCGGCGATCTCTACATCGGCCGCCTCAAGGCACGCGGCGCGGCGGGCATCGTGACCGACGGTGGCTTCCGCGACACCAACGGCGTCTTCAGGACCGGGTTGCCGGCCTATCACCGCCGGCCATCGTCGCCGCCGTCGCCGATCGCGCACCGGCCGGTCGATCTCCAATTACCGATCGGCTGCGGCGGCGTGGCGGTCTATCCCGGCGACATCGTCGTTGGCGACCGCGATGCCGTGCTGGTGATCCCGCCCGACATCGTCGACGCGGTCGCCGAAGAGGCGCTCAAGAATTACGAGTACGAGAACTGGGCCGAACTCGAGGTCGCCAAGGGTCGTTCGCTGAAGGGGCTGTTCCCCGTCGCTGGCGACGACGCCAAGCGCGACTACGAGGCGTGGAAGAAGGCCGGCGGCAAGAAGTAGCCGGCTCTAGAGCTTCGCCGTCACCGCGCCGGCGAAGCGCTTCATCTCCTCGAGCATGGCATCGGCGGTGGCGCCGCCGAAGCCGAAGTCGACGGAGGCGACGCCCAGCGCCGCGAGATCCTTGAGGTCGCCCACGATCTGGTCGGGCTTGCCGGAGAACAGCCGACGGCCGCCGTCGCCGGCCTGCGCCGGCTCCTTCTCGCCGTAGCGGCTCGCGCGCAGCACCAGTGCCACCGCCCTGGGGTCGCGTCCGGCCTCGACCGTCATCTTGCGCAGCCGCTCGACGTTGGCCTTGTAGCGCGCCAGGCTGTCGAGCGGATTGATCGGGTTGGTGCCGATCGGATACCAGGCGTCGCCGAGCTTGGCCGCACGGCGCAGGGCGGGGCCCGACTCGCCGCCGACCCACAGCGGGATGCCGGGCTTCTGCACCGGCTTCGGTGCAAAGACGATGTCGTCGAAGGCCACGAACTCGCCGGCGAAGCGCGGCCGGTCGTTGGTCCACAGCTCGCGGAAGGCCAGCATGTATTCGTCGGTGACCTTGCCGCGTTTCTCGAACGGCGGCGCGCCGATCGCCTCGAACTCCTCCTTCATCCAGCCCGCGCCGATGCCGACCGCCAGCCGCCCGCCCGACAGCACGTCGATGGTGGCGAGCTGCTTGGCCGCCAGCACGGCAGGCCGGTGCGGCACCACCATCACCGAGGTGACGAGGCGCAGCTTGGTGGTCCTGGCCGCCACGAAGGCGAGCTCGATCAGCTGCTCGTTGCGCTCGCCGTTGCCTGCGTTGCTGAACTCGCCGGACTCGCTGTAGGGGTAGCGCGACTCGATGCCGGTCGGGATCACCACGTGATCGCTGAAGGTGGCGTAGCCGAAGCCCAGCGCCTCGGCACCCTGGCAGAGGCGCGTGAGGCTGTCGGGCGCGGCCAGCGGGCCCGCCGTCGGTGCTGAAAAGCCGATCTGCATGATGTCTTCCTTCAGGCGAGCGTGGTGCGGATGTCGAGAGCCTTTTTCAGGGTGAGCGTCACGGGCGTGCGCTCGGCGATCTCGGCCATGCGCTTCTTCTGCGCATCGTCGACCGCGCCCTCGATGTGCAAGGTGCGTTCGACGCGCTCGACGTCGCCGTCGCGGATATAATGGATGTCGACCTTGACTGCGGTGACCGGCCAATGCTTTCGCTCGGCGTACATGCGCAAGGTAATCGCCGTGCAGGCGCCGAGGGCGGAGGTCAGCAGGTCGTAGGGCGCAGGACCGGCGTCCTTGCCGCCCAGCTCGGGGCCCTCGTCGGCGGTGAGCGTGTGCCTGCCGGTCGCGATCGTCGCGGCGTAGTCGACCGTTCCGATGCTTGCCTGTGCCCGCGTCATGCCGCCCCCGATCCGGCGCACCCGTGTCGGGCGCGCCGGCTCAGTCTAGCGGCGCCTGGTGCGCTTCGTCGCCTTTTTCGTGATCTTGCGGACGGCGCGTTTCGCTGCCTTGCGCACGACCCGCTTGGAGGTAGCGCGCACGGCCCGCTTGGCGGCCTTGCCGACGGCGCGTTTGGTCTTCGACATGGCCCGCTTGGCCTTCGATGTGACCTTGCGGGCGGTCTTGCGGACGGCCTTCTTCTCGGCGGCCACCTTGCGCTTGCCCGAGGCCATGCCGCGGCCGAGCGCGCGCCGCGCCTTGGCGGCGGTCTTGACCGGATGCGCCAGCGCGTCGATCGCGCTCACGACGGCCTCGGTCACCGAACCGGCGACTTCGCCGACGATGGTTGTCTTTGCCATTTTCAACTCCAGATTTTCGAATTGCCCCGACGCCAACGTCGGGGCGGCGGCGAGGTTGCGGTCAGGCCACGAGATGAATGGCGACCAAGGCCTTGCGGCGCTCGCGCACCGTGCCGATCTCGACCGCGTTCGCCGGCAGCGCGGCGCCGGCAGGAAGGGCGGCGAGCAGTCCGCCGGCGGTCTGCGGATCGAACAGCAGCGGCAGTTTCGGATGTGCTGCGAAGCCCTCCATGCCCTCGATCAGGTGGCGCGCGCGCAGGTTCTCGGGCTGCAGCGAGCTGGCGAAGCCCTGGCCGAACAGCTCGACCGCGCCGTCGAGCGCGGGCAGGGCGTCGAGGCGGAGGTCGACCGACACCGGCTGGCCGGCACGGATCATCTCGCCGAGATGGCCGGCCAGACCAAAGCCCGTGACGTCGGTGCAGGCGTGCGCGCCAGCCGCGCGCAGCAAGTCGACGGCCTCGCCAGACCCGTGTCGCATCGAGGCCAGTGCCGCGGCGATCCAGCGCCCGCGTGCCGCGCCGCGCATGGCGGCGGCGAAGATCACGCCGGTGCCGAGCGGCTTGGTCAGCACCAGCCGGTCGCCGGGCGCCAGACCGCCCTTGCGCAGGGCCTGGGCCGGCTCGACCAGCCCGTTGACCGAGAAGCCCAGTGCCGCCTCCGGCCCTTCGCCCGAGTGGCCGCCGATCAGCGCCGCACCTGCTGCGTCGAGCACGCGGCGCGCGCCGGCCAGCATCTGGAAGAGGTCTTCCTCCATCAGCCGTTCGGCGGCGGCGGGCACGACGGCCAGTGCCAGCGCGCTGTGCGGCCGGGCGCCCATCGCCCACACGTCGCCCAGGGCATGGACGGCGGCGATCTCGCCGAAGGCGAAGGGATCGTCGATGAAGGTGCGGAAGAAATCGACCGACTGGACCAGCGCCTGGCCCGGCGGCACCTCGATCATGGCGGCATCGTCGGGCGCGTCGAGGCCGATGGTGACGCCGGTGCCCGGCGGCGTGCCAAGGCGCGCCAGCACGCGGGCGAGGACGGAGGCGCCGACCTTGGCGCCGCAGCCGCCGCAACGCATGCCGATGTCGGCGAGCAGGCGGCGCGCCTCGGCATCGGCCAGCGCCGGATCGGGTACCGCGGTCGCATCCATGCGCATCGGCCGCTTCGGCGGCTCGCAATACATCCGCATCCACTTGCGGTCGATGCGGTCCTTCCAGCGCCACACCCAGGCGCCCTCGACCGACCAGCCGGCGCGGCTAGCCAGCGCGCGGCCGTCGCCGGTGCCGATGATCGACAGGAACTTGCTCTGTGGCGTGAACGGCCGCAGTTCCCGGCTGAGCAATGCGCGGCGCAGGTTGGCGGCGAGCGGCGGGCCCTGGCGCACGGCGAAGACGCCGGCCTTGGGTCGCGGATGGGCGGGCACCGTCGCGCAGTCGCCGACGGCGAAGATGCTGTCGTCGGCGGTGCGCAAGGTCGGCTGCACCGCGATGAAGCCGCGCGGGTCGAGCGCCAGGCCGGTGGCGGCGAACCATTTGGGTGCGCTCGCCTCGGTGACGATGAAGGCGGCGTCGAAGGCGAGGCGCTCGCCGGTCTCGAGCTCGAGCGTGCCGGGCTCGGCCCGTCGTGTCGCGGCCTTCTCGATCAGGCGGACGCCGCGTGCGGCGAAGATCGCGCGCATCCGGGCGCGTGCCGAGGCGTTCTGGCTCGCCAGGATGTGGTCGCGCGTGGCCAAGGTCACGCTCGCTTCCGCTCCCGGTGCCGCGGTGCGCAGGCGATGGTCGATCGCCAGCGCCAGCTCGACGCCGCCCGCGCCGCCGCCGACCACCGCGACCGCGAGCGGTCCTTGCCAGCCGGCGATACGCTCGAGGAAGGCGAGCCAGCGCCGGCCGAGCTCGGCGATCGGCTTGACCGGCGTGGTGTGCTGCTCGGCGCCCGGGATCATCTCGAGGCTGGGCGCGGCGCCGACGTCGAGCGACAGCAGATCGTAGGATACCGGCGGGCGATCGCGCAGCAGCACCTGGCGGGCCTCGCGGTCGATGCCGACGGCCTCGGCATGGATCAGCCGCGCGCCGGTCCACGCCGCCAGCCGCGCGAGATCGATGTGGCACTCGTCGAAGGAATAGGCGCCGGCCACGAAGCCCGGGATCATGCCGGAGTAGGGCGTCTCGATGTCCCGTCCGATCAGGCTGAGGCGCACGCCCGGCATCGGCTTCATGCCGAAGCTTTTCAGGACGTGGACATGGGCGTGGCCGCCGCCCACCAGCACGAGATCCTTGAGTTGCGGCGCGGCCTGCATCGCACCCCGTATAGCCGATCCTCGGGCCCTCTGGTACAAACCCTAAAAATATTGTATATCAATGTATTATCTAAATTTCCTTTAGTATCGCTGGAACTATTTTATGGCCATTTCCTCCGGTTTCTCGGTTTCCGCCGGCATGCAGGGTAATCGCTCCTGGTGGCTCCCTTCCTGGCCGCTCGCCCTCGGCATGCTGGTCTTCGTCTGCCTCGCCGCCCGCGGCGGTCTGCCCCTGCTGGCCGATCCCGACACGCAGTGGCATGTGGCCGTCGGCAACTGGATCATGGCCCACGGCGCGGTGCCGAGGGTCGACATCTATTCCTTCACCTTCACCGGCCAGCCGTGGATCGCCAAGGAGTGGCTGTCGCAGATCCTGCTGGCGGGCGCCTTCGACCTCGGCGGCTGGGGCGGCGTGGTGCTGCTGGCGGCGGCGACCTTCGGCGTCACCTTCGCGCTGCTGCTGCGCCTGCTGCTGCGCGACATCAAGCCGTTGCCGGCCATCCTGTTCGCGGGTGCGGCGATCGTGATGGTGGCGACGCATTTCATGGCGCGCCCGTTCGCCTTCGCCTTCCCGCTGATGATCCTGTGGGTCGCGGGCCTGGTGCGCGCCGTCGAGGAGCGCCGCGCGCCACGGCCGGTGCTGCTTGTGGTCATGCTGGTGTGGGCCAACCTGCACGGTGGCTTCACCTTCGGCCTGATGCTGGGCGGCGCGTTCGGCCTGGAGGCCTTGATCGGCGCGCGCGACGGCGCCGAGCGCAAGCGGCTGTTCGTCGCCTGGCTGAAGTTCGGCGTGGCGGCACTGCTGGCGGCCTGCGTCACGCCCTATGGGCCGGAGTCGATCCTGGTCACGTTGCGCATCTTCGATCTCGGCGATTCGCTCAGCCTGATCTCGGAGTGGAAGTCGCCCAACTTCCAGAGCGACCCGATGCAGGAGCTGGTCCTGCTGGTCGGCCTCTACGTCGCGCTGTCGCGCGGCCTCAAGCTGCCACTGATGCGCCTGCTGATCGTGATCGGCCTCGTCCATCTCTTCCTGCGCTACGCCCGCAACGCCGAGCTGCTGGCCCTGGTGGCGCCGCTGGTCCTGGCGCCGCTGATCGCGCGGCAATGGCCCGCGCAGCGCTCCGATCCCCAGGCGTCGGGACGGCTGGGCGCGCTCGCCCGTCTCGCCGGCCACGCCGTGGTCGCTGCCTGCCTGGCGCTTGGCGTCGTGTTCGCCGGCGGCCTGTTGCGCTTCGGCGACGTCAAGGCGCCACCGTCCACCGTGCCGCAGGCAGCACTCGACTACGTGCACGAGGCCGGCATCAAGGGCCGCGTGTTCAACTACTACGGCTACGGCGGCTTCCTGATCCGCGCCGGCATCCCGACGTTCATCGACGGCCGCGGCGAGCTGTTCGGCGGCGCCTTCATCAAGCTCTACGCCGAGGCGGTGAGCCTGCGCGGCGACGAGCCGTTCGACCAGCTGCTCGACCGCTACAACATCGACTGGACGTTCCTGTCGAAGAACCAGCCGGCCAACCAGCTGCTGGCGCGCCTGCCGGGTTGGCGCCAGGCCTACAGCGACGACCAGGCCACCATCTTCGTGCGTGAGCGCTGATCAGCCTTTGGGGACAATCACCCCTTGAGGACAATCCACGTGCAGTGGCCGAGCGCACACAGCCGGCCCTGCTCGATGTAGAGCGCCGTGCCCGAATAGAGCTTGCGGCCGTCCTCGCCGATCTTCCAGCCGACCACCGCGCAGCGCTCGCCGACCCTGGGCGGATCGATCACCTTGGCCGTCATGCGACCGGTCAACGCCGGCCGCCAGTCGCCGGGATCCTGCGCGGCCCACGCGCCCGGGCAGTCGAGCGTGCCCCACACGAACTGGGGCCGGATGCGGCCCGCGGCGTCGGCGTGGGCCTGGTGCGGCACGTAGCACGACAGCGAGCGGCCCTTGCCGGGGCCGGGCTCGCCGAACACGCGCAAGCCGTCGCCGACGCCGCGGCTGCGGCCGCAGACGATGCAGTCGTGGAACTCGCTGTCCTCATAGCTGCCGCCGCTCTCGCCGCGCCGCATCACCTCGGTCCAGTCGGTGGGGACGGGCGGCGGCACGAGATGCGCCACCGATCCGGCGCGCGCTTCGCAGATCAGCGCCTCGCCATCGCGCAGCATCAGCGCGTCGCCGTCGCGCGCCACCGCGAGCGGACGGTCGACGGGGATCGGCGCGCGCAAGGTGATCTCGACCGTGCCGTCGCCGCCCAGCGTCTCGGTGAAGCGGCCGGCCAGCACGCCGCCGACATAGCCGCCGTTGCCCGAGAGGCGCGGGCCGTTGAAGCCGCGTGCGATGATGATCGTGTCGTTCACTGTACTCTCCGCCGCGCGGAACCTGCCGTGCCGGCGCGGCTGACGCAAGCCGGATGACGTGGCAAGACAGGATCATCATGACGCGGTTCGTTCCCTGGCTGCTGGTGGCGCTGTGCTTTGCGCTGGGCGTGGCGAGCCGCTCGATCAGCGATTCCTTCGCCGTCTTCGTGCCGGCGTTGCAGCACGACTTCGGCGCCAGCCGCAGCGCGGTGACGGTGATCTACAGCTTCGCGCTGCTGATGGGCGGCATCGGTGCGCCGATCGCCGGCTGGATCCTCGATCGCTTCGGGATGCGCACGCTCACGGTGGTCGGCATGTCGGCGGCGGCGTTGGCGACCGCCAGCGCCTCGCAGGCCGGCGCCCTGTGGCACCTCTACCTCGGCCTCGGCCTGCTGATGGGCTTCGGCGGCTCGACGCTTTCGGGCGTGCTGAGCGCGTCGCTGATCAGCCGCTGGTTCCCGCCGCATCGCCTGGGTGTGGCACTCGCCGTCGCCTGGTCGGCCTCGGGCGTAGGCGCCATCGTGATCTTTCCGCTCGCCCAGCACATGATCGTCCAGTCGGGCTGGCGCCACGCCTACCTGGTGTTCTCGCTGGTGAGTGCGACCTTCACCCCGCTCCTGCTGGTGCTGCCGTGGCGCCGCATCGAGCGCGGGGTCGCCAACACCGCGCCACCGCGCGCCGGCGGCGGCACGGGCAGCGGTCCCACCGTCGGCGAGGCGATCCGCGACTGGCCGTTTTGGGCGCTCACCGCGTCGTTCGGGCTTACCTCGCTCGGCATCTTCGCGCTGGTGCCGCAGGCGATGGTCTACCTGCTCGAGCGCGGCCTCGACGGCGCCTATGCCGCCCGCGCACTCGCCGTCGCGGGCTTCCTGACGCCGCTCGGCATGATCGGCTTCAGCTGGCTGGCCGATCGCGGCGGCCGGCGGCTGGCGGCGATCCTGGCCTATGCCTGCTCGATCGTCGGCGTCGGCGCGCTGGCGCTGGTGCGCGGACCGCACGACGACGTCTGGCTGTGGCTCTACGTGCTGCTGTTCGGCGGCAGCATGGGCTCGCGCGGCCCGATGATCTCGACCCTGGCGGCGCTGCGCTATCGCGGCGCGCACTTCGGCCGCATCTACGGGATGATCAGCATCGGCATGGGGCTGGGCGGCTTCCTCGGCGCCTGGATCGGCGGGCTGCTGCACGACTTCACCGACGGCTATGCCGCGGTGATGATCTTCTCGGTGGCGGCCCTGGCACTTGCCGCCGCGACACTGGGCTCCGAAGCCACCGCCCGCGAGCGCCTCACGCGCTGAGTTACATGTCGATGACGCGGGGTATCGACATATTGTGTTTCCGGCGAACCTTGGCCACAATGCAGGGCATGAGCGACCGCCGTGACTTTCCCAGTAGTCCCTGCCCGGGCCGGAGAGGCTAGCCGTGACGCCGGCCATTGAGTCCTGCCATGCGCTGGTCCTCAACGCCGATTTCAGGCCGCTGTCGTACTTTCCCCTGTCGATCTGGTCGTGGCAGGACGCCGTGAAGGCGGTCTTCCTCGATCGCGTCAGCGTCGTTTCGGAGTATGAGCGCAAGATCCACAGCCCGTCGTTCGAGATGCGGCTGCCGAGTGTCATTGCGCTCAAGGAATACGTGCCGACCTCGCGCCGTCCCGCCTTCACCCGGTTCAACGTCTTCCTGCGCGACCACTTCAACTGCCAATATTGCGGACACGACTTCGCCACCAACGAGTTGACGTTCGACCACGTCGTGCCGAAGTCGCGCGGCGGCCATACCGCGTGGAGCAACGTCGTCACCGCCTGCAGCCCGTGCAACCTCCTGAAGGGCAACCGGCTGCTGCGCGAGAGCGGCATGTTCCTGCAGCGCGCGCCGATCGAGCCGACCACCTCGGAGCTGCAGGAGAACGGCCGCGCGTTCCCGCCGGGCTACCTGCACGAGAGCTGGCGCGACTTCCTGTACTGGGACAGCGAGCTCGACCAGACCTAGATCCTGGTCGACAGCCAGATCGCCAGTTTCGAGCCTGTCTTTATGACGCGCGTCAGGGCGGCGTAGCCGGGAGCCTGCTCGGCGCCGGCGGCCAGCGCCTCGTCCTTGTGGGCGATCTCCTCGGCGCGGAACGTCTCGACGGTCGTGCGCAACGCGGCCTCGTCGTCGCCCAGTGCGGCGGCCTGGCTGGCGTAATGCTCGTCGATCGTCTCCTCGATCGCCACGGTGCAGGCCATCGCGGCCTTGTCGCCCATCAGCGCGGTGGCGGCGCCCAGCGCAAAGCCCGCCACGTTCCACAGCGGCGACAGCACCGTGGGTCGCACGCGGCGCTCGACGGCCAGCCGGTCGAACACCTTGTTATGCTCGCGCTCGGCGCGCGCCATGGCGGCGATTTTTCGCGCGGCATCGCTGCTGGCGCGGCCCGACCAGCGCATGGCGGCGAGCTGGCCCTCGTAGATGCGCACGGCGCCGAATTCGCCGGCCTGGTCGACGCGGATCACGCGCTCGACGAGGCCGCGCGCGTCGGGATCGCCCGGGTTGCGCGGCGCCGCGGTCTTCACGACTTGGTCCTGATGTAGGTGGCGACGTGCGAGGACAGCAGCAGTGCCAGGCCCCCCGACAGGAGCGCGTTCCAGCCGGCCATCGAGATGCCCCACATGATCCACGCGGGCTCGTCGCAGCGGACCATCTTGGCGCCGAGCAGGTATTTCTTGAGCTGATCCATCGGCAGGCCGCGCGGGATGGTGCCTGAGCAGGCCTGCGGGCCCTGCCACCAGTGATGCTCGACGCCGACGTGGAAGACGCCGAGACCCGCGGTGACGAACAGCGCGGTGATCGCCACCAGCGCGAACCACAGCGCCACCTTCGGATGGCCGAGCGCCGCGACCGAGAGCAGGCCGGCCGCGATCGCCACCATGTGCGGGTAACGCTGCCACCAGCACATCTCGCAGGGCGCCAAGCCCATGACGTATTGGAAATAGTAGGCGCCGCCCAGCAGCGTGGCGCTGCCGAGGAATGCGCAGAGACCGACACGGCTGGGAAGGGACATACGCCAGGGACCTCTAGAACAGATAGCGGAAGGCCACGAACCCGCCGACCAGCGCGATCAGGAACAGCCACGTCACCAGCGTGAGGCGCTTCTCGATGAAGGCGCGGATCGGCTCGCCGAACTTCCACAGCAACGCTGCCACGACGAAGAAGCGGATGCCACGTGTCACGATCGACGCCCACACGAAAGTGAACAGGTCGAAATGCGCAGCCCCTGAAGCGATCGTCACCAGCTTGTAGGGGATCGGCGTCAGCCCCTTGATCAGGATGATCCAGATACCGTACTCGTCGAAGCCGTGGCGGAACTGCTCGAGGCCCGATTGCAGCCCGTAGGTCTTGACCACCCAGGCGCCCAGCGTCTCGAAGAAGTAGAAGCCGATGGCGTAACCGAGCAGCCCGCCCACCACCGAGCACACGGTGCAGACCGCCGCGATGGTGAAGGCCCTTCGGCGATTGGCCAGCACCAGGGGCACCAGCATCACGTCGGGCGGGATGGGGAAGAACGAGCTCTCGGCGAACGACACCACGCCCATCGCGGGAATGGCGTAGCGCGATCCCGCGAGGCGGATCACCCAATCGTACAGACGACGCAACATGCGGGACCGTTCCTAAAGACAAAGCAGCCCCCTGTCATGGCGGCCGGTTACCGCGAGGTAACGCTTTTAAAAAGCTGAATATAAACGTCACTTTTCGTAACCGATCTGCGACGTCTCCAGTAGAGTCAGTATTGCGGAAAACGCAATGAAAGTCAAGATCAATTTGGGACCGCGGGCCTCCGGGCCCGCTCAAGCCTTTCGCCCGTGACGCAGCGCGGCCGAGCCCCATGGCCAGTCGCCAGCGCTTGCCGCCAGTCCGGCCTTCGGGTCTTCAGCGCTTCGGTGACATGCCGCGGCAGGCTGTCGGCGAGGCGGAACGTGATGAACTGGATCGTCTCGGGCGAGTCGAAGTGCGGCAGATATCCGCGCGAGTGCCAGCCTTTGGGAGTCATCTGCAGATACGAGCGGGCCTGGAGGCCCGCGGTCCCGGTTCGAATCGGCTCATGTGCGGCCGCGCCGCTATTCCGCCGCCTGCTTCAGCCTCGTCGGCACGGTCTCGCCGGCGAACAGCGCGGCCTTCGCGGCTTCGTATTCGGCCTTGAGGCGGGCCACGATCTCGGCGGCCGGCGGGGCGTCGAAGATCTGGCCGACGCCCTGGCCCGCGCCCCAGATGTCGCGCCACGCCTTGGCCTTGGAGTTGCCACCCGAGCCGAAGTTCATCTTGCTCTTGTCGGCGACCGGAAGATCGTCGGGATCGAGACCGGAGGCCGCGACCGAGCGCTTCAGGTAGTTGCCGTGCACGCCGGTGAAGAGGTTGGTGTAGACGATCTCCTCGCCCGACGACTCGATGATGCACTGCTTGTTGGCGTCGGTGGCGTTGCCTTCCTTGCTCGCGGTGAAGCGCGTGCCGAGATAGGCGAGGTCGGCGCCAAGGGCTTGGGCTGCAAGGACACTTGCGCCGTTGGAGATCGAGCCCGAGAGCAGGAGGCAGCCGTCGTAGAACTGGCGCACCTCGGCCACCAGGGCGAAGGGCGACAGCGCGCCGGCATGGCCGCCCGCGCCGTTGCACACCAGGATCAGCCCATCGACGCCCGACTGCAGGGCGCGCTTGGCGTGCTTCACGTTGGTGACGTCGTGGAACACCAGGCCGCCGTAGCGGTGGGCCGACGGCACGACATCGTCAGGCGCGCGCAGCGAGGTGATCTGGATCGGCACCTTGTATTTCTCGCAGAGGTCGACGTCGTGCTGCAGGCGATCGTTGGAGGCGTGCACGATCTGGTTGACGGCAAACGGTGCGACCTTCTTCTCGGGATGTTTGGCCTTGTATTCGCCCAGCTCCGAGGTGATGCGCTTCAACCACTCCTCGAGCATTTCCTTGGGCCGCGCGTTCAGCGCCGGGAAGGCGCCGACAATGCCGGCCTTGCACTGTTCGATCACCAGATCGGGGTTGGAGACGATGAACAGCGGGGCGCCGACGACCGGAATCGAGAGCGTGTCGCGCAGCAGGGCGGGAAGAGCCATGGTCGTCGTTCCTATTTCATCAATTCATAGGGGCCGCCCTTTTCGAGGGCGCGCTTGTAGGCCGGCCGCGCGTGGATGCGGTCGAGGAAGGCCGACAGCTTGGGCATCTGCCGCACGATCGGCGCGCGGGCGGCGGCGGCCTCGAGCGGGAAGCTCATCTGGATGTCGGCAGCGGTGAAGTCGGGACCGGCGAACCACGCGCGCTTGGACAGCTCGCTTTCCAGGAACATGAAGTGGTTGCCGATCTGCGGATCGAGCAGCGTCTTGTTGGCGCCGGCGACGATCGCGCGGCCGACCGGCTTCATGAAGAAGGGAAGACGGGAGGGGATGCGGCCGAAGATCAGCTTCATCACCAGCAGCGGCATCAGCGAGCCTTCGGCATAGTGCAGGAAATAGGTGTAGTTGAGCCGCTCCGGCGTGCCGAGCGCCGGCGTCAGTCTGCCATGACCGTAGGTGTCGCCCAGGTACTCGATGATCGCTCCCGATTCGGCCAGCACCTTGTCGCCGTCGGTGATGACCGGCGACTTCCCGAGCGGATGGACCGCGCGCAGCGACGCCGGCGCCTGCATCGAGGGCTCGCGCTCGTAGCGCTTGACTTCATAGGGCACGCCCAGCTCCTCGAGCATCCACAGGATGCGCTGCGAGCGCGAGTTGTTCAGGTGATGGACGGTGATCATGGCTCATCTTCTTTCATGTTCCTCTCCCCCGCTAGGGGGAGAGGCGAGGAGAGGCGGCGAGTATGAGGACTAAAGCGTCCCCGGGCGCCAGTTGCCGTGGAAGCCGGCGGGGACGCGGCTCGACAGGTGGGCGAGCGCGATCGGACCCTTGGCAAGATCCGTGGCCTCGAACACCGCGAGGTCGCTGCGCTTGTCCTCGCCGCGGTAGAGCACGCTCAGCAGCCAGCCGTCGCCCTCCGCCGCCGTCTCCGAGCGCGGCACGAACACCGGCTCGCCGAACCGGTCGTCCTTGCCCGCGCTCCAGCCCGTGCTCTTGCCGCTCTTGAGATCGTAGTGGACCAGCCCGTCCTGGCGCGGCTCGCCGGTCCGGGGATCGGTGATGTCGCCGGCGACGATCCAGCCGTGCCGGTAGTCGCTCATGCAGAAGCGTTCGTCGAAGCGCGGGAACTCGCCCGAGCGGTCGTCGAGTTGCTGCTCCTCGAAGGTGTTGCCGTGGGCGTCGAAGTCGAACGTCCAGCGGAACAGCCGGGCCTTCGGCGGCTCCGCGCTCGAGGGCGATCCATCTGGCAGCGGGAACAGCGGCGCCACGTCGTACTTCATGACGTCGACCACGACCTTGCCGTCGGCCGTCTCGTAGTGGTTCATCGGATGGAAGACGTAGGACGGAGGCGCGCTCACCCATTTCACGTCGGCCACCGTGCCCTTGCGCGGGATGAAGGCGATGTGCGTGCCCTTGTCGGGCTCCCAGGCGAACGGCGGCTTGCCGCCCATCGCGCGCTCCATCGACGAGGTGAGCGGGAAGATCGGCAGCACGATCCAGTTCTTCGTGACGGCGAAGTCGTGGACCATCGAGGGGAAGGGCCCTTCGAGGATCTCGGCGCGCGTCACGACGCCGTTCCTGTCGACCGTCTGCAGGCTGATCTCCTTGCTGAAGCGGCCCTTGGCCGAATAGCCGAAGAAGATCATCTCGCCGGTCTCGGGGTCGAACTTCGGGTGCGCGGTGAACGGCCCGTTGAGCTTGTCGCCGTAGGTTTCGTAGCCTTTGGGCGCGAGTGTGGCCGGATCGAGCGCGAACGGCGCGTGCGCCTCCTCGAGCGCCAGCAGGCGGCCGGCGTGCCAGACGATGTTGGTGTTGGCGCTGGTCGAGTTGAGCGCCATCACGCGCGGATCGGTGTAGCGCGGGTTGCCGAACGTGCCCGACAGGCCCTCGCCCTCCTTGTTCTCGATCTCCCACTTGGGCGTGCGCACCCAGCGGTTCTTGTAGGAGACGTTGCCGTTCTCGATGTGGAAGGCGTGGATCATGCCGTCGCCACCGAACCAGTGGTACGGGCCCCTCGGCGCGAACTGCGGGTTGGGACCGTTGCGGTAGAGCGTGCCCAGCAGCTCCCTCGGCAGCTCGCCGGTGACCTGCAGGTGTGCGGCATCGGCCTCGGTGTTCACCGGGCCGTAGTAGCCCTTGAGGAACGGATTGTCGGACGGGAACGGCTTGGCCATGGGAGTCTCCGTTAGGGAAACGCTGTGTATCTATCGGAGGCTATCAATACACACTGTAGTCGGCAAGAAGAAAGAATCCTCGGCCCCGTGGACCTCAGTCGAGCTTCGCGCCCGTCCTCTCCCGGTTCTCGATGCGCCGGCACAGCAGGCAGCCCGCGACCCCGACGGCCAGGATCAGCAGGCCGCAGGCGAGCTGGGTGGCCACGGCGCCCATCAGCTCGAAGCCCCAGGTGGCGATCAGGCTGGCCACCATCATCGCCGCCGCCATGACGACGAGGCGCAGGCGGAAGACGCGGGCGATGTCGTGGCCGTGGAACACCGTCTGCATGCGCGTGATCATCGGCACGAAGAAGAACGGCCCGCCCAGCCCCGCGCACAGGCCACCCAGCATCATCGCCGGCAGCAGCAGGCTCGACGGCAGGATCCATACCGACAGCGCCAGGAACGAGAAACCCGTGCCCATGACGACGTAGCCCAGGAACATGGTCGAGAGCGCCCGGCGGAAGCGCACGCTGCCGGCCACGATGTTGCCGCTGACGTCGCCCAGCCCGTAGGCGCCCATCACCAGCGCGTAGGCCGCGAGGTCGCCGAAGCCCAGGAAGGTCGGGCGATAGTCGGTGACGATCAGCGCGATGGCGAGGCTGAGCGCCACCATCCACGGCCCGTTCAGGATCGCGTTGACGATCAGGATGGTGCCCATGGTGGGCTCGCTCACCATCAGGCGGAAGCCGGCGGTCAACGCCTCCCAGGCGCCGCTCCAGCCGGGCTTCATATGCACTGGATCGGGATGGTTGCCGATCAGCCGGTCGCGCGCGGCCCGCAGCGCCAGGCCCGAGACGATGAAGCCCAGCGCCGTGGCCGTGAGGAAATGGATCACCGGCAGGAAGATATGCAGGAGTGCAGCCACCATCGGCCCGACCAGGCGGGCGATGCGGTAGGTGGCGTCGAACAGGCCGTTGATCGCCTGCTGGCCGTCGCGGTCGCGCACCAGGGTCGGGATGGTCGACTGCAGCGCCGGCGAGAACACCATGCGCAGCGAAGCCAGGCCAACCGACGAGATGATGAGCAAGGTGATCGAGATGCCGAAGAAGTAGTAGCCGACCACCGGCAGGAGGCAGAAGACGGCACTCCAGGCGCGCGAGCCGATCATCGCCCGGTCGGGCCGCCAGCGGTCGAAGATCACGCCGCCGAACAGGCCGGCCACCAGCATGGCGACGTACTGCACGCCGGTGACGAGGCCCGCCATGTTGCCGGCGACCTCGACGGCGAGCCAGACACTGGCCACCCGGAACAGATCCTCGCCGATGGTCGAGGTGCAGAGGCCCGACCAGACGATCAACACCGCACGATCGGCGAGCGGACGGAAAGTCGGCGGCAGCCTCATGTCACCAGGTCGTGTCCGTATAGAGCGGCAGCGACGGCAGGCCGATGCCGAGACGCCGCCGCACGCGGCCCATCACGGTCTCCAAGGCCATGGCGCAAAAACGCACCGGCGCCGCCAAGGGGCGCCGCGCCACGGCCTCGAGGGCGAGGCGCGCGAAGTCGCGGACCTGGCCGCCGGCCAGCGCGCGCCAGCTGAACCAGTAGCGCGCGTCCTGCAGGTGACCGGCGATGCGGCCGCGATGGTCGGGATGACGCTCGGCCATGCGGCCGAGCACGATCTCGAGCGAGCGGAACATGCGCAGCGCCTGGCGCGACATGCCGTTGGGCGAGAAGCGGTAGCCCACGAGATAGCGCGGCACGACGCGGAACTCCGCGCGCTCGGCCACCTGGAAGCAGAGCTGGATGTCCTCCGCGCCCTGGGCGCCGGCGGCGCGCAGGCCGGGGTCGAAGCCGCCGACGGCGTCGAACGCAGCGCGGCGCATCATCAGCGAGGAGCCGGTGCCGATCCAGTTGGCCGCCAGCAGGCTCTCCAGCACGGGGCCTTCCTCGAGTGCCTGCGGGCCGAAGGAGACCACGCGGTCGTCGGCGGCGATGCTGGCGAACCAGCAATAGACCAGCCCGACCTCGGGGCCGGTGCTCTCGAGCAGGGCGAGCTGGCTCGCCACCTTGTCCGGCGCCCACAGGTCGTCGGCGTCGACGAAGGCGAGGTACGGCGCGGCGGTGGCGGCGGCACCGGCATTGCGCGCGGCGGCGACGCCGGCATTGGGCTGATGGATCAGGCGCACCCGGTTGTCGCGAGCGCGCCAGCCCGCGACGATCGCGGCCGAGCCGTCGGTCGAGCCGTCGTCGACCACGACGATATCGAGGGGATGATGCGTCTGGCGGCAGATGCTGTCGAGGGTCGCCGCGATCGTGTGCTCGGCGTTGTACATCGGCACGACGACGCCGACGATTGCCGCGGAGTCGGTCATTCAGCGTACCCAGACCCCGCTTTCCTTGCTCTTGAAACCCATCGACAGGTAGGCAGCGTCCACGAGCTTCTGGCCGCGGGCGTTCATCAGGAGGCCGGGACCCATCTGGTTCATCGTGTAGCCGAACGAGAAGCCGGCGGCGGGATCGGCGAAACCCAGCGATCCGCCGGCGCCGACATGGCCGAAGGCGGCACTCGACAGGATGACCGAGTCGCAATCCTCGCCCCACAGCTTGGCGGCGATCGAGCGCTTGCGATTGTCCATCGACTTCATGTAGCCCAGCGCAAAGCGCGTCGGCACGCGCAGGGTGGCGTCGTCGTGCGTGGCCATCGAGACTTCGCCCATGCGGCTCAAGGTCTTGGCGTCGACCAGTTTGCCGCCACCCTGGCTGAGTGGCGCATACATGCCGGCGAGCCCGCGCGCGTTGGTGATGCCGTTGGCCGCACCGATCTCGGCGGCGTGGCCGGCGCGGCTGTTGGCGCCGCCGGCGCGCCAGGCGCCGGTGTTCATATAGAAGAGGAAGGGGATCGACTTCTTGTCGGTGGCGAGGTCGATCAGGAACGGCGTCCTGGCTTCCTCGGCCTTGAGCGCATGGGCCAGGATCGGCGCGACCCGCGGTTCGACCGCTTCCGGCGTGCCGATCCAGAAGTCGAGTCCCAGCGGTTTGGCGACTTCCTCGCGGAAGAAGGTGCCGAGCGATTTGCCGCTCGCCCGCCGCACCATCTCGCCCACCGTCCAGCCGAAGGTGAAGCCGTGATAGCCGTTGCGCGTGCCCGGCACCCAGAACGGCTCCTCGGCGGCGATGCGCTCGGTCATGTAGGTCCAGTCGTAGGGCCCGTCGTCCTTGACCCGCTCGCGCAGCGCCGGCACGGCCGCCGAATGGTCGAGCATCATGCGCGTGGTCACGCGCTCCTTGCCGTGCTGGCCGAACTCGGGCCACAGCTCGGTGACCGGCGCGTCGAGGTCGAGCTTGCCGCGGCTCGCCAGCATGTGCGCGCCCAGGGCGGTGGCGCCCTTGGTGCAGGAGAAGACGATGCTGACCGTGTCCTTCTTCCACGGCGCCTGCGTCTTGGGATCGGCGACGCCGCCCCACAGGTCGACCACCGTCTCGCCGCCGACAACGAGGCAGACCGACGCACCCACTTCGCCGCGTTCGGCGAAGTTCTGCGCGAAGGTCTCGGCGAGGCGTTCGTAGCCCGGCTTGCAGATGCCCTCGGTCATTGCGGCGGCACCCTGAGGCCGAAGGCATGCAGCAGGAAGCGCGCGGCGTGCGACAGGCCGCTCTGGTCGATGCCGTGGCCGACGCCGGGCGCGATGTGGACCGTGACATCGACGCCGTTGGCGCGCAGCGCGACGGCGGCTTCCTCGGTAAGCCGGTGCGGCAGCATCTCGTCGGCGTCGCCGTGCACCAGCAGCACCGGCGGGCGGCTCTTGATCTCGTCCTTCAGCGTCTCCGCGCCGGCGAAGGCCCCGGAAAAGCCGACGATGCCTGCGAGCTGTTTGGCGCGACGCAGGCCCACGTGCAGCGACATCATCGTGCCCTGGCTGAAACCGACCAGCACCGTCTGGCTCTCGTCGAGCCCGTATTTGGCCATCGTGTCGTCGAGGAACGTATCGACGAACGGTGCGGCGCTGCGCGTGCCGGCCAGCCGCGACGCCGGATCGAGGCGGTTGATGGGGAACCACTGGAAGCCCGTCGGGTTGCCGTCGCACGGGTAGGGCGCGTTGGGCGCGTGGAACACCGCGTCGGGCATCAGCGGCGCCAGCACCGGGGCGAGCCCGATCAGGTCGTTGCCGTCGGCGCCGTAGCCATGCAGCAGGATCACGAGCTGCCGGGGCTTGCCGCCGTTCTGTGGGCCATGCGAGGGGCCGTCGATCTTCGTCATTTCTTCCCCGCCTTCCTCTTTACTGCCGCCTTCTTCGTCGTCCGCTTTGATTTGGCGCCGATCTTCGGCTTCGCCACCGTCTTGGGCTTCGCCACCGTCGGAAGCTCCTTCTTGCTCCAGTCCGGCATGTTGCGGCGATAGTGCCAGAGCAGCAATGCTGCTGCACTACGCCAGGGGCGCCACTGCTCTGCGATCTTGAGCAGGCCCTTGGCGTCGGGCCGCTTGCGCAGCTTCTTGAGATGCTGGGCGGCGATCCACAGGCCGAGGTCGAGGCCGGGCATGATGTCGGGCCTTGCATGCGCGAACATCAGGTAGATCTCGGCCGTCCACGGGCCGATGCCCTTGGCCTGCGTCAGCATCGCGATCGCGGCGGCGTCGTCGAGCGTGGCGAGGGCGCCGAAGTCGATGCGGCCCTCGACAATGTCGGTCGCCAGCGAGCGGCCGTACTTCATCTTGGAACCCGAGAGGCCGACGGCGCGCAGCTGCTCGTCGGTCATCTTGAGGAAATCCGCCGGCTCCATCGACGGCACGGCCTCCTCGAGGCGCAGCCAGATCGAGCGCGCCGCATAGACCGAGATCTGCTGGCCGCAGATCGAGCGCATCAGCCCGCCGAAGCCCGACGGCACGATGCGCAGCTCGGGGTGGCCGACTTCGGCGATGGCGCGCGCGAAGTCAGGATCGACCTTCGCCAGATGCCGCATCGCCTTCTTGAGATTTGCCGGATCGAGAGTCGTCGTTTGTGCCATGCACCCGGCATAGCACGACCGCTGAAGCCGCTGTAACGTCGGATCATGAGTGTGGTCACCCGATTTGCCCCCAGCCCGACCGGCGAGCTGCATCTCGGCTCGGCCTATTCGGCGTGGGTCTGCTGGCATCGGGCGCGCGATGCGGGCGGCGCGTTCCTGCTGCGCATCGAGGACATCGACATCCGCCGCTGCCGGCGCGAGTTCGAGACCGCGATCCTGGCCGACCTCACGTGGCTCGGCTTCGCCTGGGACGGTGCGGTGCGGCGCCAGTCCGAGCATTTTGCCGACTATGGTCGCGCGCTCGACCGGCTCGACGCGCGCGGGCTGATCTATCCCTGCTTCTGCACGCGCGCCGATATCGCGGCGTCCGCCAACGCGCCACATGGACCGGACGGACCTCTTTATCCCGGCACCTGCCGGCATCTCTCGCCGCAGGAACGACGCGAAAAGATCGCGGCCGAGGTCGAGCATTGCCTCCGCCTCGACGCGGTCAAGGCGGCGGGCGAGGCGGGGTCTTATGCCTTCACCGACGAGCACCGCGGCCGTATCGAGGGCCGGCCGCTGCTGTTCGGCGACGTCGTGATCGCGCGCAAGGACACGCCGACCAGCTATCACCTCTCGGTGACGCACGACGACCACCTGCAAGGGATCACCCTGGTGACGCGCGGCGAGGATCTGCTGCCCTCGACCCATGTGCATGTCCTGCTGCAGAAGCTCCTGGGTTACGAAACGCCGCTCTATGCCCATCACCGTCTGCTGACGGCGCCCGACGGGCAGCGCCTGGCCAAACGCGACAAGTCCCTGACCATCCGGGCGCTGCGCGAGGGCGGCCGCACGGCGGAGGAGGTTTGCAGCCTCCTGCCGAAGGACTAAGCTCGGGCCATGGAACGACAGGAAGAACTGGCCGTCGGCAGGCGTTTGCTGGGCCATATCGACGCCCGCACGACGGATCTCGCGGACGCCATGTTCCGCAATCGCGTCGTCAACTATTCCTGCCGCGAGCGCGCGGCGCTGGAGCGCGAGAAACTGTTCCGTGACCAGCCGATCTTCATGGGCCTGTCGACGCGCCTGCCCAAGCCCGGCGATTACTTGACGGAAGACGTGGCGGGTATGCCGGTGCTGATGACGCGCACGCCGGACGGCACGGTGATGGCCTTCGCCAACATCTGCCGCCATCGCGCCGCGCCCGTCGCGCAAGGCTGCGGCCACGCGCGCTCCTTCACCTGCCCCTATCACGGCTGGACCTACGACCTCGCGGGCAAGCTTTTGGGCACGACCGACAAGGTGGGTTTTGCCGGCATCGATCTGGCAGCGCACGGGCTGGTGCGGCTGCCGGCGGCGGAGCGCCACGGCATGCTGTTCGTGCGGCCCAAACCCGCGCGCGACGGCGAGAGCCTGGCGCTCGATGTCGACACCGGTTTCGGCAGTCTCGCCGCCGACCTCGATGCCTTGAAGCTCGACAGCTATCCGCTGTTCTCGGCCGACCGGGTGGCGCCGCGCATCAACTGGAAGTTCGCCATCGACACGTTCCTCGAGGGCTATCATATCCCGCATCTCCACCGGAAAACCATCGCGCCCTATTTCATCGGCAACTGCGGCCTGTTCGACGATGCCGGCCTCAACGGCCGCATGTGCGTGGCGCGCACCTCGATCGAACAGGTGAAGACGCAGCCCGAGGGCGAGCGTGACTATCGTCCGCACGTGATCTCGATCTATCAGCTCTTCCCCAACAGCCTGCTGATCTGGCAGGTCGACCATATCGAGATCTGGCGCGCCTTCCCTGGCCGCGACGATCCCAGCCACTGCGACATCGAGATGACGATCTATCGGCCCGCCGTGACGACGCGGCCCGACTCCTATTGGGAGAAGAACCGCGAGATCGCCATCCGCACCGTGATGGAGGAGGACTTCCCGCTCGGCGAGCGCATGCAGATCGGCTTCGAATCGGGAGCCACGCAGGACGTGATCTACGGTCGCAACGAGCCGTCGCTGGTGCATTTCCATTCGTCGATCCGCAACGCCCTGGGAGTCCCCGCGTGACGCAACGTACCAAGCCGCCGTTCCGTGCCGATCAAGTCGGCAGCCTGCTGCGCTCGGCGCTCGTCAAGGCGGCGCGCACCAAACGTCTCGCCGGCGAGATCGACGATGCGGTGCTGAAGACCGTCGAGGACGCAGAGATCCGCAAACTGGTGGCCAAGCAGGAAGAGATCGGCCTGCAGGCCGTCACCGACGGCGAGTTCCGGCGCTCGTGGTGGCACTACGATTTCCTCAAGCACCTCGACGGTGTCGAGCTGGTGAGCGTGACCCAGGGCCTGCAGTTCAAGGGCACCGAGACCAAGGCCGAGGGGCTGCACGTCCACGGCAAGATCGATTTCTCGGACGCGCATCCCATGATCGAGCACTTCAGGTTCCTGAAGTCGGTCGCCAAGGCGGTGCCGAAGATGACGATCCCCTCGCCGACGGCGCTGCATTTCCGCGGCGGCCGCAAGGCGATCGAGCTGTCGGCCTATCCGACGATGGAGCCGTTCTTCGCCGACCTCGGAAAGGCCTACACCAAGGCCGTGCGCGCCTTCGGCGAGGCGGGCTGCACCTACCTGCAGCTCGACGAAGTGTTCGTGGCCTATCTCTGCGACGAGCAGCAGCGCCAGTACCTGCGCGACCGCGGCGACGATCCCGACAAGCTCCTGCACATCTACGCCGACCTGGTGAATGCGGCGTGCGCGGGCCGCACGCCCGGCATGACGATCTCCATGCACCTCTGCCGCGGCAATTTCCGCTCGACCTGGATGGCGCAGGGCGGCTACGAGCGCGTGGCCGACATCCTGTTCAACAAGATGAACGTCGACGCCTATTTCATGGAGTACGACAGCGAGCGCGCCGGCGGCTTCGAGCCGCTGCGCTTCCTGCCCAAGGGCAAGCAGGCGGTGCTGGGCGTCATGACCTCCAAGACCGGCGCACTCGAGAGCAAGGACCAGCTCAAGCGCCGCCTCGAGGAGGCCGCGAAGTTCATCTCCCTCGACCAGCTCTGCCTGTCGCCCCAGTGCGGCTTCGCCTCGACCGAGGAGGGCAACTTGCTCGCCGAAGAGGAGCAGTGGGCCAAGCTCTCGCGCTGCGTCGAGGTGGCGAAGGAAGTCTGGGGCTGATGGCGCCTATACCATCGCGCAATAAAGTTGCGCGGGAGGGGTGGCGGAAAAGGGGACGAATCTCGTAAAACCCTTATGCCACAGGCATCGGAGGCGTCCCCTAATAGGGGGGACGTTTTAGCGTGGGGAGGATGGGCAAGGCTCCCCCGTGAACGCACTAGCGCCCTTCCAGCGCCTTGTTCAGCCACACCTGCACGGTGTTGGATTCGAGGAACGCGTGCGCTTCCTTGGCGACGGCGGGATCGTCGAGCTTGCCGACCACGAGCGCCACGACCAGGTCGCACTTGTAGTTGACGGCGATGCCCCAGGCGGTGCGCGTGCCGTCCCTGGTGGCGATGTTGTAGAGCCGCACGCGCCCGAACAGGTCGGTAATGCGGATGCGCTCGCCGGCGCCGACCGGCGTGAACCTGTCGTCGAGCAGGTCGACGTCGGTCACCTGGTCGACCTCCGAATCGTCGACCACGCCGGTGTCGCAGTTGGCGCAGAAGCCGAGTTTGGGCCGCACGTAGACCGTGACGTCGCCGTTGCGCCAGGCGCGGCCGGGCGGAAAGCCGTCGCGCAGGAACGGCCACGCCGTGGCGTGCCAGCCCGGCCCCCATTCGTCCATCCACGCCTTGTACCAATGGGCGAAGGTCGAGAAGCCGGCGAGGCCGACCACCAGGGCCGCCACCAGCAGCGCCTGGACGAGGGTGCGCCGCGTCAGCATCGCCTTACGGCAGGCCCGCCGCCTGGCGCGCCTCGCCGGTCAGCTCGAGGATATGCAGGCCGGTGTTGGCGCGGTCGACGATGTAGATGTAGCCGCGCGCGTCGGTCTCGACGTTGTTGGTCTGGATCGCCACCTTGCAACGCTCCCGGCCGTCCACGGTGACGCAGCGCTTGTCGGTCTTGTCGGTGATCGCGGGGATGAAGTGGCCGACTTCCTTGGGGTGATAGGGATCGCGGATGTCGAGCGCGCGGACGCCCGCATTGAAGAAGGCGATGAAGGCCATCTTCTTGTAGAACACCGGATCCATGCTCTCGTTCGACGAGTGCGAGCCGAAGCGCCCGCCGCGCTGGCAGAAGTTTCCGGCGGTTTCGTCGGCGGTGTAGCTCGACACCATCATCGGCCGCTTCTCGGTCGACACGTCGGCGAACCACACCATCTGCCGCGCTTCCGAGCACTCGTTCAGGATCGCCTCGTCGACGATCATGACGATGTCGCGTTTGCTGCCGTCCTTGTCGTGGGCGAACTGGGCGATCGGCATCTGCAGCATCGGAAACGTCGTGTGTGCGCCGTTCCAGCCCGCCATCTCGAGCCGCGCGATCTCGGGTGCGCGCAGATTGTCGGGCGTCGGGGCGGGTGGGCCCTTCAGCAGCTTCTCGCGGTCGACGATCTGCAGCATGCCGCCCTTGTTGGTGCCGTAGCCGAAGTAGACGCGATTGCCGGCAGGCCCCGTGGAGATCGGGCCGTGCAGTTCGGTCGGCACCGTGCCGGTGGCGCCGGGCTCCTGGCCGGGCAGGCCGAAGTCGCGGATCTTCCTGGGGTGCGCCGGATCGGAGAGGTCGTAGATCTGGGTCATGCGCCGCACCCGCCAGTCGGGCGCGCCCGAGACGAGGTAGGCGATGCCGGTGTCGCATTCCCACCAGCTCTTGTGCGTGTCCTTCAGCCCGCCGAGCCGCGTCACCAGCACGGGATTGGCCGGATCGGCGGTGTTCCAGATCTCGTGCGCCTCGCTGCCGAAGGTGCGGAGCATGTAGACGGCGTTGGCGTCGGCCCCTCCTGAAGTAGTGGGGGGCAGGCTCTTGCCGTCGCACACTCGCACCATCTGCGCCCCGCCGCCCTCGTACTTGCCGGCTTGTCCGGGGATGTGGTGCAGGTATTTCGGATGCGCCGGATCGGTCACGTCGACGATCGAGGTGCCGTTGTGCTCGGCCTTGCCGGTCATCGGATTGACGGGATCGGGAACGGCGTCGGTGCCGCCGTGGTGGCCGACGTAGGCGATCCAGCGGTCGCCCTGGCGATGGATCGTCGGCTGGTACGCCGACCGCGCCTGCAGGTCGCTGGTGCCGACCAGCCTCATGTTGGCGGCTTCGGGCGGCGCGCCGATCTGTTGCTGCTGGGCCGCGGCGGGCGCCGCCGCCGCGAGGAGACCGAGGATCGCAAGACCCCGTATCGCAAGCTCATGCTGCGTCATGGCGTTTCTCCTTCTGCCGGGAGTATATCCTTATCGAACGGCGACGCCCTTGGGAGATGCTTGGCATGAGATCAGCGATGGCGACTGTCCTCGGGATCGCGGCAACCACCGCTGCCCTCGCTGTTGCAGTGCCGGTGAACGCTCAGGAGGTGCCGGCCGCGGCACCGCCGGCAGCCTGGCGCGTCGAGTGCACCGGCAACGGCAAGATTCTGGAGTGCGCGGCGATCCAGCAGTTGGTGCGCGTGGAGAAGGAGAGCCGGCAGCTCGTGGCGCAGCTCGTCGCCCGGCTGGCGTCCGACAGCCATGCGCCGGTGCTGCTGATGCAGCTGCCGCTCGGCATCACCGTCACCGAGCCGATCCAGCTCAAAGTCGATGCCGGCGCCGTGGAGAAGTATCCGTTGCAGACCTGCACCAACGCCGGCTGCATGGCCAGTGTCCCCCTGAAAGATCCGCTGCTGGCCGCGATGCGCACCGGCACGACGCTGAAGATCACCGTGCAGGACGGCGCCCGGCGCTCGATCGCGATCGACGTGCCGTTGCTGGGCTTTGGTCTGGCTTACGACAAGGCCGCGAAGTAGCGCGTCGCAGGCTTCTTCACCGCCGCTGCGATCAGGCGGGTGGCGTTCTCCCGGCTCGTCTCCCAGATATCGAATAACGCTTCTTGACGGTCGTCGGGAGCGCCGTGCACGATTGGAATAACGCTCAAGCAAAAACAAGAAAGTACGCATCCAGTGAGATGCGCGCGTCGGCTGTACACGAACGACAATCGTAAGCCACGGAGGGAACATGCTCACACTCACTGTCAACGGTCAGGCCAAGCAGGTCGAGGCCGAGAACGACACGCCGCTGCTCTGGATCATCCGCGAGCACCTGCAGATGACCGGCACCAAGTTCGGCTGCGGCGCGGGCCTGTGCGGCGCCTGCACCGTGCACGTCGACGGCGTCGCCGTCCGCTCGTGCCAGACCGCGGTCAAGGACGCCGTCGGCAAGAAGATCACGACCATCGAAGGGTTGAACGGCGGCAAGCCGCACGCGCTGCAGGTCGCCTGGATCGCCGAGCAGGTCCCGCAATGCGGCTACTGCCAGTCCGGCCAGATCATGCAGGCAGCTTCCCTGCTGGCCAAGAACAACGATCCCACCAAGGCCGAGATCGTCGCCCATATGGACGGCAACCTCTGCCGCTGCATGACCTACGGCCGCATCCAGAAGGCGATCCTTCGCGCCGCCGCCGACATGCGCAACCAGTCGGGGAGCTGAGCCATGACCAAGATGGATCGCATCGACCTCAACCGCCGCTCCTTCCTGGTGAGCGCCACTGCCGCCGGCCTCGCCTTCGGCTATGTCTCGATCGAAGGCGTGGGCGGCGCGCTCGCCGCCGGCAGCTTCGGCCCGACCGCGTGGTATTCGATCGCACCCGACGGCAAGGTCACGGTGATGGTCGGCAAGGCCGAGATGGGCCAGCACGTTTCCTCCGCCATGGCGCAGATCGTGGCCGAGGAACTCGAGGCCGACTGGCGCACCATGGCGATCGCGCTGCCCGACAACGACCCGAAGTACAACGACCCGCTGCTCGGCGCGTTGATCACCGGCGGTTCGTGGTCGGTGCGCATGAACTTCGACGCCATGAGCCGCGCCGGCGCGGCCGGCCGCATCACCCTGATCGATGCGGGTGCGGCGATGATGGGCGTGCCGGCCGGCGAATGCCGCGCCTCCAACAGCCAGGTCATCCATTCCAAGACCGGCAAGAAGGTGAGCTACGCCAAGATCGTGGCCGGCGGAAAGGCCAGCAAGGTGTGGACCGCCGATGAGCTCAAGGCGATCAAGCTCAAGGCGCCCGGCACCTACACGCTGGTCGGCCAGTCGGTGCCGCAGCTCGACATCCCGTCCAAGACCAACGGCACGGCCAAGTACGGCATCGACGTCATGGTGCCGGGCATGGTCTACGGCAAGCCGGTGATGCCGCCGGTGCGCTACGGCGCGACGGTGAAGGCGGTCGACGATTCGGCGGCGAAGAAGGTCAAGGGCTTCGTCAAGGCCGTCACGCTCGACGACAAGACGGCGACCACCACCGGCTGGGTCGTGGCCGTGGCCTCGACCTACGAAGGCGCCAAGGCCGCGGCGGCGGCGCTCAAGGTCACCTACGACAACGGCCCCTACGCCAAGGTGAGCGACCAGACCCTGATCGACGAGGCCAAGAAGCTGCAGGCCGACGGCGCAGCCGGCCAGCTCTTCGTCAGCGCCGGCGATCCGGCCAAGGCGATCGAGAGCGCAGCCAAGGTGCTGGAGGCGGAGTACTTCACCAGCATCAACATCCACGCGCCGCTCGAGCCGATGAACGCGCTCGCCTACGAGAAGGAAGGCGTGTGGCACATCCACACCGGCAACCAGTTCGCCACGCGCACCGGCGGCATCGCGGCCGGCGCGCTGGGCGTCGATCCCAAGTTCGTCGTGCTGCACCAGTACTTCATGGGCGGCGGCTTCGGCCGGCGCCTCGACGCCGACATGGTGATCCCGGCGGTTCTCGCCGCGAAGGCCGTCGGCAAGCCGGTGAAGCTGATCTATGCGCGCGAAGACGACATGGCGATGGATTTCACCCGGCCGCTCACCTACCAGAAGGTGAAGGCGGGGCTGGACACCAACGGCGCCATCGTCGGCCTGCAGCACGACGTGGTCTGCGCCTGGCCGACGGCGCGCTGGGGCATCCCGGCGTTTCTGACGCCTTCGGTCGACAAGAAGGGTCCGCTCGACGGCTTCACCGTCAACGGCGCGGACTTCTGGTACACCGTGCCCAACCACAAGGTCCGCGCCGTGCTGAACGAGCTGGCGCAGAAGGCCACGCCGTCCGGCCAGCTCCGCTCGGTGGCACCGGGATGGACCTTCTGGGCGGTCGAAAGCATGATCGACGAGCTTGCCCACGCCTCGGGCAAGGATCCCGTCGACTTCCGCCTCGCCCTGCTCGACGGCGCCGGCGCCAATGCGGGCGGCGCCAAGCGGCTGGCCAACGCGCTGCGCACCGCTGTCGGCCGCTCGGGCTACGGCGCCACAGCGCTGCCCAAGAACAGCGGCATCGGCGTCGCCTGCGTCTCCTCGCAGGAACGCGCCACGGCGACCTGGACGGCGTGCACCGCCCAGGTCGAGGTCAATCCGGCGACCGGGAAGTTCAAGGTCAACCGGCTCACCCTCGCCATGGATCTCGGCACCGTCGTCAATCCCAACGGCGTGCACGCCCAGATCGAGGGTTCGGCGCTGTGGGGCATGTCGCTTGCCCTGTTCGAGAAGGCACCGCTGGAGAACGGCGCGCTGCAGGTCTCGAACTTCGACGGCTATACGCCGATGCGCATGAGCCAGATCCCCGATCTCGACGTCTCGATCATCTCGAGCAACGAGCCGGCCTCGGGCTGCGGCGAGCCCGGCGTCACGGTGGTGGCGCCCGCGATCGCCAACGCCATCTTCAACGCCGTCGGCGCGCGGGTGCGGTCGCTCCCGATCACCGCCGAAGCCGTGAAGGCCGCGATCAAGGCCTGAGCCTCGCGCGAAAGTCAGTGGAGAGGGGCGGCCGTGGGGCCGCCCTTTTTCTTTGGTCAGACCTCGTGAAGGTCGTGGTGATGCAGTGCGCGGGCGCGAAACCACGCCGCGACCGAGCGGCCGAGCAGATAGCCCGCGAACACGGCCATCACGAATTCGAACGTCGACTCCGAGCGGTTTTCTGCGCCGGTCGAGGCTTCGATGGCGAACTGCACGACGGCGACGACCAGCACGACAACGGCGGCCACCAGCGAATCGATGCCGCGGTCGAGCCGCACCAGCTTCCAATAGTGGTCGGACGCCATGCCGATCAGGCTGCCGCGGGCCACGCCGACCAGGACGCTGACGACCATCACCATCCAGAATTCGACCTGCAGCAGGTCTTCGATCATCGGGAAGGCGAACAGCAGGATCGTCGACAGGATGGCGAAGACGCCCGGCATCAGCAACCGCCAGCGCTGGATCGGATGACGTCTGCATTCGCCCGCCGCACTGATCACCGTGGCGACGGCGGCCACCGTCATGGCCGAATCGAAGATGTACAGGCTGAACATGCGCGCGCCGTCAGACCTGGTGCGCGAGAGGCGGCGCCGCGATCGGGCGGACCCGCTCGTAGGCCGCCGCCGCGCGCAGGATCAGCGCGTCGCGCGCATGGGCCGAGACGATCTGCAGGCCGATCGGCATGCCCTCGCGATCGAGGCCGCACGGAATGGTCGCCGCCGGCTGGCGCGTGAGGTTGAAGGTGAGGGTGAACGGCGTCCAGCCGATGTCGACACCGTCGCCACCCCACGCCGCCGGCTCGTTCACTGCGAAAGCGGTCATCGGCATGGTCGGCGTCAGTAGCAGATCGTACTTGGCCATGAAGGTGTTCATGATCACACCCAGTGTCTGGCGCTGATGGATCGCGGTCACCACCGCCTCTTGGCCGAGATTGGCGCCGACTTCGGCAGCCTTGACCAGCCCCGGGTCCATCAGCGCTCGCTTCTCGGCGCTGAAGCTCTTGAACAGGATGGCGACGTTCGACTGCCAGTGCGCGTTCAGGATCTTGCGCGGATCGAGGCCCATGAGGTCGGGCGAGTCCTCGACCACCTTGGCGCCCAGCGTCTTGAATACCTTCACCGCCTGCTCGACGGCGACGGCGACGTCGCGGTCGATCTTCTCCTTTTCGACGAAGCCCAGGTTGGGAGAATAGGCGACGCGCAGGCCCTTCACGCCCTTGTCGAGACCCTTGAGATAATTCTCCTCGTCGCCGGGCCAGGCATAGGCGTCGCGCGCGTCGTAGCGCGCCATCACGTTCATCATCATCGCTGCGTCGCGCACGGTGCGCGTCATCGGCCCGATGTGCGAGAGCGTGCCTTGCGCCGACGGCGGCCAGATCGGCACGCGCCCCTGGGTCGGCTTCAGGCCGAACAGCCCGGAGAAGGAGCAGGGGATGCGCACCGATCCCGCGCCGTCGGAGCCGAGTGCCAGATTGCCCATGCCGACGGCTTCCGCCGCGACGCCGCCGCCGGAGGAGCCGCCGGAGGTGCGGCCGATCTTCCACGGATTGTGCGTGGCGCCGAACAGCTTGGAGTCGGTGACGCCCTTCCAGCCATATTCCGGCGTGGTCGTCTTGCCGAGCAGCACGGTGCCGGCTTCGCGCAGGCGCTGGGCGGCCGGGGCGTCGAAGGTCCACGGACCGTTCTCGTCGGTCGCCAGGCTCCCCATGCGCGTGGGCATGCCCTTGGTCAGCACCAGGTCCTTGATCGTGATCGGCACGCCATCGATGTCGGAGAGGCGCTTGCCGCCCTTCTTCCAACGCTTCTCCGACGCGCGGGCAGCGCGTAACGCACCATCTGGATCGAGATGCTGGAAGGCGTTGAGCTTGGGATTGAATGCCTCGATGCGCACGATCGCGGCCTTGGTCGCCTCGACCGGCGAGGCCTTGCGCGATTTGTAGAGCTTCACCAGTTCGTGGGCCGGCATCATGGCGAGATCGGCGGTCATTTCACGTTCTCCGGAAGAGGCGGGAAGGCAATGGGATGGGTGTCGGTGTAGTGTGCGGCCAGGCGCAGGAGCTCCGAGTCCTTGAAATAGCCCGACACGAGCTGCAGGCCGATCGGCAGGCGCTCGCGGCCGATGCCGCACGGCACCGTGATCGCGGGATGGCGCGTCAGGTTGAACACGGAGGAATAGGGCGACCAGCGCCGGTTGGGCTGGCCGTCCGGCCCGTCAGGCAGGTTCTTCAGCACCGCGAACGGCTGGATCGCCAGCATCGGCGTCAGCAGGAAATCGTGGGTCTCGAAGAACTGGTTCCAGGCCACGGCGAGGTCGCGGCGCTGGGCGTGCGCGGCCACGACGTCCTGCAGCGAATACTTCTGGCCGCTCCTGGCATAGGCCAGCAGGTAGGGATCGAACTCGCCGTGGCGTGATTCGGGATACATCTGCAGGAGGCGCTGGGCGTTGCTGAGCCAGTGCGTCAGGAAGATGCGGGCCGCATCGACAAAAGGCACCGGCGGCGCGTCGACTTCCTCGACGGTGCAGCCGAGCTTTTCGAGTGCGCGGGCGGCCCGGGTGACGAACGCGGCGACCTCGAGGTCGACCGGGTGATCGCCCATGCGCAGCATGAAGGCCACGCGCGGCGCTTTCAGTTTGCCCGAGAGTTTCTTTACATAATCGACGGGATCGGCCGGAAGCCCCGTCGGATCGAGCGGATCGGGCCGGGCGATGACGTTCATCGTCATCGCGCAGTCGAGCACGGTGCGGGTCATCGGGCCGGTATTGGCGAGATCGCCGTTGAGGCCCGGCGGCCACGCCGGGACGCGGCCGTAGGTGGCCTTGAGGCCGACCAGCCCGGTGAAGCTCGACGGCAGGCGCACCGAGCCGCCGCCGTCGGTACCGATGGCAATCGGGCCCAGGCCCGCGGCGACGGCGGCACCGGCGCCGCCGGATGAGCCGCCCGGCGTGCGCTCGATATTCCACGGATTGCGCGTCAGCCCATGCAGCGGAGAATCGGTCACGGGCTTGTGGCCGTATTCCGAGCTCGTGCTCTGGGCGAAGACGAGCGCGCCCGCCTCGCGCAGGCGCGCGACCGCGGGCGCATCGCGGTCGGCGGGGGCGGGATCGGTGAGCTTGCTCGCCATGCGCACGGGCCAGCCCTTGACGCGGATCAGCTCCTTGATCGACACCGGCACGCCGTCGAGCGGCGACAGCGGTTTGCCCTTTTTCCAGCGTCGCTCCGAGGCGCGCGCAGCCTTGAGTGCTGCGTCGCTGTCGACCAGGCAGAGCGCGTTGATCGTCGGATTGACCGTGTCGACCCGCGCCAGCACCGCCTTCATCGTCTCGACCGGTGAGAGCTTGCCGCGGGCGTAGAGGCGCGAGAGCTTCGCGGCGGAAAGCTGCGTCAGGTCGTCGGTCACGCCGGTCGCCCCCGGTATTGCCGTGCCAACTGCTCGGCCTCGTAGTCGGCCGTCATCGCCTCTTCGGCGCGACCGAGCTTGCGATAGAGGCCGGCCAGCGTGCGCTTTACCGCGGGCACCGTCGGCCGTTCGCGGTCGTCGGCCTGCAGGATCTTGAGCGCGGCATCGTTCCAGTCGGAGCGGATCATGGCGTCGAGGTGGATCGCCCCGAACAGCGCGCGCTGGGCGATACTGCCGCCGATCGGCTGCAGATGCGGCATCGCCTGTCCCAGCAAACGCGCGGCGTCGGCGTGATCGCCCGTGGCGTGGGCGGCCAGGCCATGCGCGGCGGGCACCGCGCAGTCGACCCAGGCCTCGCGCTCGAACGGCTTGGCGCGTTCGGCGCGGTCCTCGAGGCTCGCCAGCATCTCGGTGACGGCGCTCTGTTCGCCGGCGCGCGCCAGGCCATAGAGATACTGGAGGTCGAGGAAGGGCGAGAAGTGCTCGTGCAGGCGCGGCTTCAGGTAGATCGCGAGATCGGTCCAGCGATCGCCGACATCGACGCCGCGCAGCTCCAGCCGCGCCAGCAGCGAGATGGCGTTGATCTGGTCCTCGGAAAATTCCTTCCACACACCCCACACGCGGGTGTCGTACAGCGCCAGCGCCTCGTCGCCGCGATCGAGGTCGATCAGGAACAGCGCCAGATGCCACCAGTTGTGGGTGTACATGAAGGAATTGCAGCCCTCCCACGTGTCGGACATCGCGCGCAGGAAGGCGGCACCCTCGACCAGCCGGCCGCGCGCTTCCAGGCAATGGGCGACGGCGTGATGGGCCCACGGGTCGCGCCGGTCGATCGCCAGCGCCTGGCGCGCGAGCGCCTCGGCCTCGTCGATGCGGTTGCACTCCTCGAGCCCGAAGGCGTGCATGGCGTGGACGAAACGATTGTCGGGATTGGCCGCCGCGGCGCGCTCGCCCAGCGACAGCAGCATCGTGGAGTCGCCGCGGTTGAAGGCGTGGAGCTGGCCGAGCTTGATCGACAGCAGGTCGCGCGGCCACTCCGCCGCCATCCGGTTGTGGAGCTCGACGCACTTGTCGGTGTCGCCCGCGACCCACGCCGCCGTCGTGGCGAGCCAGGCGCGCTCGCGGTCGTTGGCATCGGCGCCATCGTTCGATAGCGCACGCGCGCGGGCGAGGTGGCGCTCGGCGCCGATCTGGCCTTCGGTCGAATTCATGGACAGCATCAGGTTCGCCGCCATCAGCGGCAGCAGCGCGCAGCGTTCTTCCTTGTCGGCGGCGGCGACGAATTCTGCGAAGCGATTACCGAAGGCCAGCCATTCGTCGCGCAGGAAATCGAGCCCGCCGATGGCTGCCGCATCGGCATTGCTGACTTCCAGCCCCTGACCGTCCCTTGTCACACCCAACCCCACAGTTGCGTTAGCTTCGCACGACGTGCACCTTTGGGCAAAAGTTACGGGAGGAAAAATGAAGCGTCGTCATCTGCTGGGCGCGGCACTCGCCGCGCCGTTGGCCACGTCGATTCCGCGCCGCGGCCACGCCCAGACCTTTCCCGACCGTCCCATCCGTTTCGTGGTGCCTTACGCGCCGGGCGGCTCGACCGACACCAGCACGCGCATCATCGCCGAGAAGCTCAGCCAGATATTCGGCCAGCAGGTCGTGGTCGAGAACAAGCCGGGCGGCGCCACGATCATCGGCACCGAGGTCGTGGCCAAGGCCAAGCCCGACGGCACCACCATCCTGCTGACGCCGGGGGCGCTGGCGGTAAACGCGGCGTTCGGCGTGCCACTGCCCTACGACTCGTTCAAGGACTTGGCGCCGATCGCGCGCTTCGTCGACCTGCCGATGCTGCTGGCGTCCAACAACGATGCGCCGTTCAAGTCGGTGGCCGAGCTGATCGCCTGGTCGAAGGCGGTGCCCGGGCGCGTCGTGCCCTATGCGTCGGCTGGCGTCGGCAGCCTGCCGCACCTGTGGGGCGAGTACCTGAAGGCGCGCACCGGCATGCCGCTCGAGCACGTCGGCTACAAGGGCAGCGCCGAGGCGTTGCGTGACGTGATGGCGGGCCATGTACCGCTGTTCTCCGACGTGTTGATGCCGACGGCAGCGCCGATCCGGGCGGGCAAGCTGCGCGGCCTGGCCGTTGCCATGAGCGCGCGCTCCTCGCTGCTGCCCGACGTGCCGACGGTGTCGGAGGTCGGGCTGGCCGGCATGGAGGCCGCCGTTGCGTTCGGCATCTCCGCCACCGGCGGCACGCCCGCCCCGGTGATCGCCCGCCTCAACGCCGCGGTGAACGAGGCGCTAGCCGACGCGACCGTGAAGAAGCGGCTGGAGGACTTGGGCTTCATTCCCGTGGGCGGCACGGCCGAGGGCTATGCCAAGGACCTCGTCGCCGAGACCGACAAGTGGCGCACGGTCATCAAGGACTCGAAGATCCCGCCGCCGCTCTAGCGCATCGACGCGTTGGGGATGAAGCAGTAGATCGTGCCGCTGGTATTGGCGCAGATGTGGCTGCGGCCGTCGGGCGCCAGGGTCTGCAGGATCACGCGCGGCGGCACGATCACCCAGCGCCCATCCATCAGCGCGCGCCACGTGCCGCCGTCGTCGACATAGGCGCGCGTCGGCCGGCAGTCGCCGTTGATGCTGCCGGCGCTGCCGTTGCAACAGGGCTGGCCGTTCTCCGGCTGCTTGAGGTCCTGGTACCAGTCGTGGTTCTCGGCGTGGCCGCCGCCGCGGTCGCCGACTTGCGCGGACAGCGGCGGCGCAAGGCCGGCTGTTCCCACGACCGAGAGGCCGGCGACCGAGAGGCCGGCGATCAGCAGGCGCAGGAGCGGGCGATGTTTCACGCCCGCCCATCCTACGCCACTTAAGTTCTTCGGTGACCCGCCGTTACGGTAGGAAAAAAGGGGCAGACCGCCTCAGGGCGTGGGCGGTTGCGGGTTGTGCAGGCCTTCGGCGACGGTGAAGAAATCGGGGTCGTCGGCGGCCAGCATGCCGTGGCGGATGAAGAAGTCGATCAGCACGAGATTGCAGTTGTACTTGAAGTCGGTGGTGTCGCGCACGGTCTCGTACACACGCTGCACCGGCCACAGTTCGAAGGCATGGACCTCGCCGTCGTTGGCGCGCGGCGTGAAGTCCTGGGGCAGCTCGAGGTCGTAGCAGGTCATGACGTCGGGCTTGAGCTGCCGGTCCGTCTGGTTCCAGTACGAGACGTAGGCCACCGCTTTGGCCTGGCGCGCCAGCTTGGGGGGGATCGAGGCTTCCTCGCCGCATTCCTTGATCAGGTTGTCGAGCAGGCCGATGCCTGCCGGTTGGCCGCCCGCGACCGTGTTGTCGAGCTCGCCGGGAAAAGTCGGCTTGGTGTAGGAGCGGCGCGGCACCCAGATGTGCAGCCCGTCCGTCTTGCGCACGAAACCCGTCATGTGCGGCCCGTAGGCACGTACGCCGAACCACGGCACCGCCGCGCGCTCCATGGTCATGAGCGGCGGATCGGCGAAGTGGCGGCTGACGTTGTAAGCCTCCTCGCGCCAGTGGTTCTTGAACAGGCCGCGCTGGTTCAGCTCGAGCAGGAAGGCGCGCATCGCCGCCGACCGCTTGTCCGGCGTGTCGAGCGCCGGCGACAGGTGCCAGCCGCCGTCGTGATGGCCGAACAGCTCGCTGCGCACGGCGACCAGCGGCAGGAAGTCGCGATGCAGGAAGCCCGCGCGCGTGGCGCCGATGTACCACGGCTCGAACTCGGAGAGCCGGGCGTTGTTGCAGCGCTTGATATGATCGAGGAAGGACATGGTGGCTGGAGATAGCATAAGATCGGACCGATGACCGAAGAGGAACTTCAGGCCGCCCTCGAAAAGTCCGTGCCCGAGCGCGAGCGCTACGAGCTGTTCGTCGAGGAGTGCCGGGACCAGGACGTGCGCGTGCGTTTCTCGCCGCCGAAGGATGGTGGCTGGACGATGCCGGCGCTGCTTTCCGTCGTGCACACCTCGCTGCGCGCGGCGGCCGGCGTCGAGGCTGAGGTGACGCATCTCAACGCCACGCGACTCCGCGCGGCACAGCCGGCCGACGTGCTGGCTCTGTCGCGCGTGATCCGTCGCGAGCGCGAGACGGTCCATGCCGAATGCTGGCTGTTCAGCCACGCCATCGTCGAGCCGATGCTGCACGCCACGGCGACGCTGTCGTCATGAGCGTGTTCACCTTTGCCGTGATCGTGCTGGTCGGAGGATACGGGCTGCGCATTGCCTACGGGCTCGTGAACTCGCTGAACAACGGCTACGTGCGGCTGGCGCGCCGCGGGCAGGAAATCGTCATCAGCCGGGAAACAGAGCCCGGCCGCTTCTGGTCGATCTGGCTGATCGGCGCCGCACTGGTGGTTCTTGCCGTCGCCTATCTCGCGCGCCAGGCGGGCATGCTCTAGGCGGCTTCCTTCCAGGCGCTGTCCACGACGCCGACGATGTCGCGCATGATCTGCGTCAGGTCGAAATCCTTGGGCGTATAGACGCGTGCGACGCCGGCCTTCAGCAGGTGCGCCGCGTCGGCGGGCGGAATGATGCCGCCGACCACGACCGGCACCTGGGCGATGCCGGCGCGGCGCATGCCGTCGAGCACGTCGGCGACCAGCGAGACGTGGCCGCCCGACAGGATCGACAGGCCGACCACGTGCACGCTCTCCTCGAGCGCTGCGTTGACGATGCGCTCGGGCGTGAGACGGATGCCCTCGTAGACCACTTCCATGCCGCAGTCGCGGGCGCGCACGGCGATCTGCTCGGCGCCGTTGGAATGGCCGTCGAGGCCGGGCTTGCCGACCAGGATTTTTATGCGTCGGCCGAGGCGCCGCGAGACCGTCTCGACCTCGCGGCGCGCGGCTTCGAGGCGGCCGTCGCTGACCCCCGCGGCGCGGGCGACGCCGGTCGGCGCGCGGTATTCGCCGAACACGGCGCGCAGCGCGCCGGTCCATTCGCCGGTGGTCACGCCTGCGGTCGCGCAGGCGATGGAGGCCGGCATGACATTGTGGTCTTCCTTGGCGGCGGAGGCGAGTTCGGCCAGCGCCTTGTCGACCGCGGCGTTGTCGCGCGCGGCGCGCCAGATCTTGAGTTTCTCGACCTGCTCGCGCTCGACCGAGGCGTCGACGGTGAGGATCGAGCTCTGATCGCCCGAGAGCGGCGAGGGCTCGGCCTCGGTGAAGGCGTTGACGCCCACCACCATCTGCTCGCCGCTTTCGATGGCGGCCAGGCGCTTGAGGTTGGACTCGACCAGGCGCTGCTTCATGTAGGCGGCATCGACCGCCGCCACCGCGCCGCCCATGTCGGCGATCTTCTGCATCTCGGCCAGCGCTTCGGCCTTCAGGCTCTCGACCTTGGCGGCGATCTGGGTGCTGCCATCGAAGATGTCGGCGTATTCCAGCAGGTCGGTTTCGTAGGCCACGATTTGCTGGAGTCTCAGCGACCACTGCTGGTCCCACGGGCGCGGCAGGCCGAGCGCCTCGTTCCAGGCTGGCAGCTGCACCGAGCGGGCGCGGGCGTTCTTGCTCATCACCACGGCGAGCATCTCGAGCAGGATGCGGTAGACGTTGTTCTCGGGCTGCTGCTCGGTGAGACCGAGCGAGTTCACCTGCACGCCGTAGCGGAACAGGCGCTGCTTGGGGTCGGTGACGCCGTAGCGGTTGAGCGTGATGTCTTCCCACATCTCGGCGAAGGCGCGCATCTTGCAGATCTCAGTGACGAAGCGGATGCCCGCGTTCACGAAGAACGAGATGCGGCCCACGACCTGCGGGAAGTCCTCTTCCGGCACCTGGCCGCGCGCCTTGACCGCGTCGAGCACGGCGATGGCGTTGGCCAGCGCGAACGCCAGCTCCTGCATCGGCGTGGCCCCGGCTTCCTGCAGGTGATAGCTGCAGACGTTCATCGGGTTCCACTTGGGAACCTCGCGATAGGTGAAGCCGATCGTGTCGGCGGTGAGACGCAGAGACGGCTCGGGCGGGAAGATATAGGTTCCGCGCGAGAGATATTCCTTGATGATGTCGTTCTGCGTCGTGCCCTGCAGCTTTGCGCGCGCGACGCCTTCGGCCTCGGCGGTGGCGATGTAGAGCGCCAGCAGCCACGCCGCCGGTGCGTTGATCGTCATCGACGTGTTCATGCGGTCGAGCGGGATGCCGTCGAACAGGGTGCGCATGTCGCCGAGATGGGAGATCGGCACGCCGACCTTGCCGACCTCGCCCTTGGCCAGCTTATGGTCGCTGTCGTAGCCAGTCTGCGTCGGCAGATCGAAGGCGACCGACAGGCCGGTCTGCCCGCGCGCGAGGTTGGTACGATAGAGCTCGTTCGACTTCGCCGCCGTCGAATGGCCGGCGTAGGTGCGGATCAGCCAAGGCCGATCTTTGGCCGGCCGGTCCGTGCTAGTCTTGTCGCGGGGAGGCGCGGTCATAATACTTTTGCCCATGAATCTATGTTGCATTGCAGCATGAATACTTCCGCGGTGCAACCAGTGGGCTCGCAGGCCGATCTGACGCCGAGCCGGCCAGTCTACGACGGCAAGTTGAGCGAGCTGTACGGCATCTATCTGCGCCATCTCCTGCTGATGTTCCTGACCCTGGGCTGGTCGCGCTTCTGGGGACGCACGCGGCTGCGGCGCTATCTGTGGAATCACTTCGCCGTGCTGGGCGACCGCTTCGAGTATCGCGGCCGCGGGCTCGAGCTGTGCGTGGGCTTCCTGCTGGTGCTGCTGATCCTGGGCGGCTGGGGCGGGCTGATGTGGCTTACTTGGGATTTCTGGCTGGCGGCGCACATGCCGCAAGAGGTCGGCATCGTCTCGCTGTTCGCGCTGTCGATCGCCTTCGTGGGTTTTCCGCTGGCCTTCGTCGGCCAGTACACCGGCCTGCGCTACAAGCTCTCTCGCACGCGCTGGCGCGGCGTGCGCGGCGCGATGGCGGGCTCGGCCTGGAGCTACGGCGCGCTCGCCGCGGTGCTCACCTTCGCCAACGCCGCGACCGGCCAGCTCATGACGCCGCTGGTCTCGGTCACCCTGGCGCGGCCGCGCATCGGCAACGCCAGCATCGGCACGCAGCGCCTGGTCTTCGCCGGCCGCGCCGGCGACATCTACGGCCGCTACATCGCCTACTACTTCCTCAACATCGTGCTGTGGGTCGGCCTGGTCGGGGCGGCCGGGGCCGCGATGGGCGTGGCGATCGGCGACTACGACGTCGGCAAGCTGCGCGACGCGGGCCGCCTGCCCACGCTGCTGCTGATCGCGGCGGCGCTGCTGGTCGCCTACACGCTGTTCGGCATCGTCATCCTGCCGTTGCGCTGCTGGTGGCAGGCCTATCTGTTCCGCTACCTGGTGGCGCGCACGCGGGCGGGCGACGTGCTGTTCGCGACGGCGCTCACGACCTGGCACATGTGGGGTTTCATGGTGGTGAACTACCTGATCGTGCTGCTGAGCTTCGGGCTCGGCTGGCCGTGGGTGATGCACCGGACGCTGCGGCTGATTTCCGACCAGTTGTGGATCTACGGCGCGCCGCGGCCCGGCACGATCGGCCAGCCGGCCGACCGCGGCCCGCGCTACGGCGAGGGCCTGCTCGACATGTTCGACGTGAGCGGCGTCTGATGGCTCCCGTCGCTCTTGCGCGCTACTACGATGGCGTCACCGCCGACGCGATCGGCGTTTCGGCCAAGTGGGGCATCGGCGAGTTGCTGGTCTACCGGCCGGCCGACTTCTCCATCGTCGCGCGCTGGCGGCTCGAGGACCTGGTCGTGGTGGGCGACAGCGAGCACGAGGCGATCCCGGCGGTGAGCGTGCGCGGCAGCGAGGCCCGCCTGATCGTCGAGGCGCCCGAGCTGCGCGCCGAGCTGGCCCGCATCGCCTATCTCGCCGCCCTTGCCGCGCCGCCGCCCAAACCCGCGTGGCGCATCGTGCGGCTGGGCGCGGCGCTGCTCGGCGTCGTCGTGCTGCTGTGGGGTGCGGTCGAGATCGGTAGCGAGCATGCCGCATCGCTGGTGCCCTATCGCCTGCAGGCCAGGCTCGGCGGCCAGGTGCAGGCCGAACTCGTGGCCGGCCACAAGCTCTGCACGGGCGCCGAGGGGTTGGCCGCGATCGACGGCCTCGCCAACCGCCTGGCGCGCGCCGGCGGGCTCGACCATCCGGTCTCCGTCACCATCGTCCAAGGTGGGCCGGTCAACGCCTTCACCCTGCCGGGCGAACGGCTGGTCTTCTATTCGGACCTGATCGACCGGGCGAGCGACGGCGAGGAGGTAGCGGGCGTGCTGGCGCACGAGATCGGCCACGCCGTGAAGGGCCACGCGCTGAAGGGCATGGTGCGCCAGTATGGCGTCGAACTTCTGCTGCGCCTCGCGACCGGCGGCTATTCGGAACTCGGCACGCTGGGCTCGGGCGGCGGCATGCTGCTGGCGCTGCGCAACGGCCGCGCCTTCGAGCGCGAGGCCGACGCCGCGGGCCTGGCGCTGCTCGAGAGGCAGGGCCTGCGCGCCGACGGCATGTCGCGCTTCTTCGAGCAGATGCTGAAGGAGGAACCGACCGGCTCGCTGCGCCTGCCCGACATCTGGTCGGACCATCCGCCGAGCGCGGAGCGGATCGCGGCGACGAGACGTGCGGCGTCGGGCCGCCCGGCCTTCACCGATCGGGAGTGGAAAGCCCTGCGCTCGGTGTGCAATGAATCAAGCGGAAGCAACTAGGACCGACCGATGCCGATACGCTGGGAGATCCTGCATCCGGAGAAACTGGTCCTCGTCGTCGGCGAGGGCGAGGTCACCTTGAAGGACGTCGAGGTCTACCTCGACGCCATCGTCACGGCGGGCGCGATGCCCTACGGCAAGCTGTTCGATGCGACCGATGTGGTGCCCAGGTACGGCGACCACGACGTCATGATGCTGGGCGCCCGCATCAACGCCTACATCGACACCTTGAAAGGTGGAGCGCTTGCCTTCGTGTCGACCAACCGACCGACGCGCGAGATCATCGAGCGTTACATAAATCTCGCCAACAAGGCGGAGCGGCCAACCGCGATCTTCGGCTCGGTGGACGAGGCCAAGGCGTGGCTCGCCACCCAGCGCGGAGACGGCTAGCGCCCTTTAGCTGCCGCTGGCCCGGGTCGGCGGGACGATGTTGTTGGCCGGCGGCGGCAGGGTGACCGGCACGTACACGAACGGCGGCGGCGTGCTGACCAGCGTCACCGGCGGCGTCTCAACCGGCGGCGGCGTCACGGTTGTGGTCGTCGTCGTCGTCGTGGGAGTCGGGTCGGCGGGCGGCGTGAACAGGCTCACGATCGGCGCGACCTGGGCCGGCGTCAGCAGTTGCGCCGGCGCCAGCAGCGCGATCGGCAGGAGGCCAGCGACGGTCGGCAGGCCGGAGATGAGCACCGGGCCGACGACATCTGCCGGGCCGCCGGCGATGACGGGCTGGGCGCCCTGCAGCGGACCGGTGCCGAGCAACGGACCGCCGGCACCCTGGAGCGGATTGGACGCCAGCAACGGTCCCGCGCCGATCAGCGGGCCGGCGCCGAGCAACGGCCCCGCACCCTGGAGCGGACCGGCGCCGATCAACGGGCCCGCGCCTTGCAGCGGACCGGCACGCTGGAGCGGGCCTGCGCCCTGCAGCGACCCCGCGCCTTGCAGCGGACCGCCACCTTGCAATGGGGCATTGTTCTGTTGAGCGCCGTTCTGCTGCGTGCGGTCGCGCTCGACCGTCTGTGCGGCGGCCGAGCCGACCCACATCAGGGCGGAAGCAACGAGCACGCCGGCAGCGGTGCGATGAGAAAGAGCGATCATTCGCCAATACCCCTAAATACGACTCAAGAGATATGCAGCCGCGGCCCTTCCGTCCAGAGCCGAACGAAGAGAATTCCCCGGTTTTACAGGCTCCGAACTATCTGCAGTCACCGTCTTTTCAGCACTGCCAGCAGGGCCGCCAAGGCCGGTCCCATGGCCTCTTCGGGGGTGCCGGCATAGCCCAGGATGAGGCCCTGTTGGCGGGTGCGGCCGCCGTAGCAGGCCGACAACGGCGAGACGGCGAGGCCGCGCCGGGCCGCCGCCGCCGCGACCCTCGTGTCGTCGAACCCCTCGGCCGTCCGGCCCACCGGCCGCGCGATCAAGTGCATGCCACCGGGATCGGGCGCGATCTCGAGCACGCCTTTCAGGGTCTGGTTCGCCGCCGCGATCAGCGCCTCCTGCCGGCCGGCATAGAGCAGCCGCGTGCGGCGGAGGTGCGCGGCCAGATGTCCGTCGGCGATGAAACGCGCCAGAGCGCCCTGGCCCAGCAACGAGGCGCGCGCGGCGGTGTCGGTCATGATCCGCTCGGCGGTCGCGGCGAGCGACGCTGGCAGCACGACATAGGACAGCCTCAGGGCCGGGAACAGCAGCTTGGAGAAGCTGCCGAGATAGGCCACGCGTCCGGTGCGGTCGAGCGCGCGCAGCGGCGCCAGCGGCCGGCCGGCGTAGCGATACTCGCCGTCGAAATCGTCCTCGGCGATCCAGCTTGCGGTGCGCTCGGCCCAGCTCAGCAGCTCGAGGCGGCGCTGCAGGCCCAGCACCGTGCCGAGCGGGAACTGGTGCGACGGCGCCACGACCGCGAGCCGCGCCTTTGGGGCGCGCTTCAACGCCGCCTCGACCGAGAAGCCCTGAGGATCGACCGGCACTGGCACGGCCTCGATCTCGGCCATTGCCATCGCCTCGCGCGTGCCGACGAAGCCCGGCTCCTCGATCCACGCCTGCTGGCCGGCGTCGAGCACGAGACGGGCGAACAGCGACAGGCTCTGGCGCATGCCCGAGGTCACGACGACGGCGCTGCCTTCGCAACCGAAGCCGCGCGCCATGCCGAGATAGGCCGCGATTGCCGCGCGCAAACCCCGATGACCGAACGGATGCAGCGCGCCCGCGATCGCCCACGACGGCTGGCGCCACTCGCGTTCGAGCAACTTGGCCCACAGCGCGAATGGAAACGCCGCGCGGTCGGGCTGGCCGGTCGGGAAGGCGATCGGTGAGTCGTCGAACGTCCCGTCGATGGTCTGCGTCGCCAGCGCCGCCTGCGTGCGGCGCGACAGGACGGGTGTGCTCACCGTCGGCGTGCCGTGGCGATCGACCTTGGGCGACACCAGCATCTCGTCGGGCAGGTTGGTCGCGACCGACAGGCCGGAGGCGGCCTGGGCCACCACGTAGCCCTCGGCCACGAGCTGGTCCATCGCCAGCAAAATCGTGCCGCGCGCACAGCCGAGCTCGGCCGCCATCAGCCGCGACGACGGCAGCTTCAGACCGGGCGCCAGGCGGCGCTCGAGGATGGCGGCGCGGATCTGCCGGCCGATCTGGCGATGCAGCGGCACATTGGACGAAGCATCGAGCGCGAGGCCGAGCGGGGCGGTTTTGCGAGGTATGGGCCGGGGCATGACTGGTACAGTCTGATTTAGGAGAACTGGCTCTTTCGTATAGACCAATTCGCCAGCATGGTCCGGCAGAATTTCAGGAGTTCGCATGAGCACGATTACTGCCCCCAAGTCTTCCGACACCCGGCCCGGCACCGAGAACACCGCGGAAGCCTTCGGCGTCACCCAGGTCAACAAGGTCAAGCGCGTCCACGAGCGCGGCCGCTACGACAAGAAGTCGGTCTACGAGATCCTCGACGCCGGCCTGCTCTGCCACATCGCCTACGTGATCGACGGCCGGCCCTACTGCACGCCGACCAGCTTCTGGCGCGAGGGCGACCATCTCTACTGGCACGGCTCGTCGGCCAGCCGGATGATCAAGCAGACCAAGGAGGGCGTGCCGGTCTGCCTCACGGTCACGCATCTCGATGCACTGGTGATGGCGCGCTCGGGCTTCCACCACTCGGTCAACTACCGTGCGGTGATGGCCTTCGGCACGGCGCACTTCATCGAGGACCCGGCCGTGAAGCTCAGGTTGATGGACCGCTTCATCGACCGCATCTATCCCGATCGCTCGAAGATCGTCCGCCAGCCCAACGCCCAGGAGTTCAAGGCCACGACCATGATGGGCATGGAGATCGAACACGCCTCGGGCAAGATCCGCGACAAGCACGTGTCGGACGAGGAGGAAGACTACGAGGGCGTGCGCGCCTGGTCGTCGCTCTATCCGGTCACGCAGACGATCGGCGCGCCGGTCGACTGCGACCGCCAGATCCCGGGCCTGGCGCGCCCCGACGGCATGTCCGACTTCGAGCCCGGCGCGCGGCTCGACGAGATCATGACCAAATCCTACAAGCGCACCTTCGGTTCCCATTAAACAAATGGAAAAATAACGAGAGCGGCGTCTCTCGCGCTTCTTCCCTCCCCCTTCCGAGGGGGAGGGGGCCCATGTCGGCGCTGTAAACAGCGCCTTTGCCGGAGGGGGCATGCCGTCTTCCCGCGACTTCCCACCGCCGTGGGAAGCCTCGGATGCCGATGCCGCATGGCTTTTCTGCGCGTTTCCCACTTTCGTGGCGTTTCGCGCTCTTTGTCTATCGCAAAGCTCACGAGGATTGCCCTGAAAGCCTGCGCCTGCGGCAATCGAGGTCATTCCTCGCGAGCCTCGCGACATTCGCGAGGCTCGACGGCTCGCCCCTCCGATTGAAATTGCCTCGATCATTTTCCGCCTGTGTGATTGCGATGTTTCCACAACCACCATAGGCGCGTCGCGCGACAACACGCATCTTGGTCGTTATCACCGATCTATCGTGGGCCCGCTTGAAACGGAGGCATGCCGCGAGGGCGTCGGCGACGCCGTGGCCGATGCTCTTTTGCCGAGAGTGCGCGGCGCCCCGCCGTGAGCTACATTGAACATCGCCTGTCCCACCCCGGGGATACGATGCCGCCCCTGATCGCTATTTCCGGCCATCGCCGCTCGATGGAGGGATGGCGGCCTTTGTCGGCTTAGCCGGACGGCGCGGGCGCGAGGCTCGGCCTGCAGCCACCTGCCATCGCGATATCGTCCGCCGCACCAGCCAGGAGAAACGCGATGCCCGAAATCGACGAACTGCTGAATGCCGCCCGCGAACTGCGTGGCGCCGCGAAAGACGTCGTCGGGCCCGGCGGTTGGGAAAACGCCGACGCGCTGGACGGCGCGATCGTTCGCCATCTCAAGATACTTGGCGCCGACTTTCCCCTGGCGGCCCCGCACCTTGCCAACCTTCGGCGCATCGTCTGGGAGAAGTGCGACGCCTGGCAGAAAGCCCGCGCGCAGGAAAAAGCATCGGGGCCCTCGGACAGCATTAGACTTGCCGCCCATCAGGATGCCGAGGATCTGGTGTCGCATTCCGATGCGTTGTTGGCGGCCTTGCAACCGAAGCCGAACTGACCGATTCGATCAACGGCCGCGGCGGCGAACCCGGGGCTCGGGCTTGGACTTGGGCCGCCTCTTCCTCACAACCTCGTCGGCCAGGAACGACGCTTCGAGCAGGTCGAACAGATCGCGGCCCTTGTCGACGAGATCGTAGGGCTGCTTGTAGAGCAGCCACACCGCCGTGAGGTGGCACATCATCTCGATGATGATGGCATTTAACATCGGCCTGTATCCGAATGACGCCGATGATCGTCCCGTCGCGTCGTATGAGAAAAAGTCGTTGGCGCTCAAGGCGTTCGAGGAAAAGCCGAAAACCTTCAAGGCGCTGAAGCCGATCGTGAAGGATATCCTCAGGCTGCACGACATCATCGCCAAGACCGCACGTCGACTTTGGAACGACGAGACGGGCGGTAAGGGTGGAGCTCTGGCCTTCATGGAGAAGAAGACCAGCGGCGAATGGAAATTCGTCTTCACGGGCGAGGCTGGCGAGTACCGACTGTACAGTGGTGCCCTCTATCCGATGTTGGCGGCATTTCGCTGGTACGTAAAGGCGAAGTCAGATGGCACCTACGGCTGGCGGACAGACTTCAACGAGGTGTTGAAGGCGTGGGAGGAAATCGCGGCCGAGCTTGTCAGGGCAACGCTGCACCAGAGCAACGAGCTTGGCCGCAATCCGAATGCGGTCGGCAAGAGCCGCAACCACTGGGCCAACCTGCACACGCGCGTTGCGAAGTTCGACCTGATGGCGCGCCAAGGCGCCAGTACCAGGAAGATGATCTAAGACTGGGAGAAGGGCGCGCTCTAACGGGGGCGCCCCGATCCAGATCGGTACTCACCCCTTCATCCTCTGCCCACCCATCCGAAAGTCCTTCAACACCTCCGGCCGGAACGCGAGCCCATGCCTCGGCGGCGATGTCGTGCCGTCCTTTGACGGCAGGATCGGCTCTCTCCAGAGATCGTCGTTTCAGTTCATGAGCGACCGCATTCGAAAGCCTCATGTGAAACGAGGGGAAATGACGTCCATACGCATTGACGTATAAAAATATAATATACGCGCCAGCGTATTAATACAAAATATACGCAATAGCGTATATTGACTGCTTATCCGCGAGAGCGTATATTCGCCCGATGGCTGACATCATCGCAAGAACGCCGCCGCAACTGGGTGCGATCGTTCGCAGGATCCGCAAGAGCCGCACGCTCACCCAGGCTGGGCTGGCCGCGCTCATGAACGTGCGCCAAGCGACCGTCTCCAGGATTGAACACGGCACGCCCACGGCCCAGCTCGGCACGCTCATGGATGCCCTCTCGGCGCTCGATCTCGAACTCGTCGTGCGGCCACGCAGGAAGGGCCAGCTCCGGGAACTCGAGGACTTGTTCTGATGGCCCGGCTGAAGACCAGGGTACCGCTCAACGTATTGATGAACGGCAGACAAGTTGGGCAGCTGAGACGCGAGACGAGCGGCGCTATCGATTTTAAATACGCCGCCGAGTGGCTCGACTGGGAAGGTGCACAAGCGGTCTCTCTCTCGCTGCCTCTCCAGGAAGACCGGTTTGTCGGTGCCAAGGTCATCGCTGTTTTCGCCAATCTTCTTCCCGACAACGAAGGTATTCTCCGTCGAGTAGCCGAGCTCTCCGGTGCCAAGGGCACGGACCCTTACAGCCTGCTCACGGCGATCGGCCGTGACTGTGTCGGTGCCCTGCAATTCATTCCCGACGGTGCGGACGTCGCGCCTTCACGCCTCATCGAAGGGCATCGGATGACCACCGCCGAGATCGGCGTCCTGCTGAAGGACCTGGGGCGAAGCCCTCTCGGCATCACGGATGACGACGCCTTTCGGATCTCGCTGGCCGGGGCACAGGAGAAAACCGCTCTGCTCTTCTGGAAAGGCCGATGGTACCAGCCGACTGGTACGACGCCGACCACCCATATCCTGAAGCCCCAGATCGGCAGGCTGGAAAACGGCATCGATCTGTCGGAAAGCGTCGAAAACGAGCATCTGTGTCTGGAGTTGATGCGGGCGTTCGGTCTGCCTGCCGCGGAATCCGAGATTGTGGACTTCGATGGCAAGCGAACCCTCGTGGTCAAGCGTTTCGACCGCTACTGGACGCGGGACAAGCGACTGTTGCGCGTTCCCCAGGAAGACTGCTGTCAGGCGCTCTCCGTTCCACCCACCTTGAAGTACGAGGATCAGGGGGGGCCGGGCATTGCGAAGATCGAAGAGCTCCTGAAGGGTAGCGACACGCCGGGCGAAGACCAGGTCCGCTTCTTCAAGGCTCAGGTACTCTTCTGGCTGATTGGTGCAACGGACGGACATGCCAAGAATTTCAGCATTCGCCTCTCGCGCGGAGGTTTCAGCCTGACGCCCCTTTACGACGTGCTCTCGGCCCAGCCGAACTTCGACGCCGGCCAAATCCCACGCAACAAGATGAAGCTTGCCATGGCCGTCGGAAGTTCCCGGCACTACAGACTGAACGACATTGCATCGCGACACTTCGTGGAGACGGCAAAGATCAGCAAACTGCCAGTGGGCGCCGAAATCATCCTGAACGATGTGGCCGATACGGCCGAAGCGGTAATGGACAAAGTACTTTCGGCGTTGCCGGCATATTTTCCCCAGAAGATCGCGGACTCGATCCGCGCGGGAGCAATGAAGCGGCGAGATCTGCTCGTCCGGGGTTAGTCGTATCCAGCTATCGCCGCCTCACCCCTTCATCCGCGTCCCACCCACCCGGAAGTCCTTCAGGATTTCCGGCCGGAACGCGAGCCCGTGACCCGGCCGTTCCGGCGGGCTCATCGTGCCGTCCTTCGACGGCAGGATCGGCTCGACCCAGAGGTCGTCGTTCCAGTCCATGTATTCCAGCCAGCTCGCGTTGGGGACCGACGCGAGTACGTGCACCATCGTCTCGTGGAACAGATGCGGTGCGATCTTGATGCCCCACGGCTCGGCGGCGGCGGCGATCTTGCGCAGCTCGGTGAAGCCGCCGCGCATCGGGTCGGGCTGCAGGATCGGCACGGGATGCGGCGCGTCGAAGAACGGCCGCAGATCCTGGCGTGTCCAGTGGCTCTCGCCGCCGACGATTCTGGTTTTCAATGCAGCCGCGATGCGCCGGTAGCCCGAAAAATCCTCGGCGATCACCGGCTCCTCCAGCCAGTAGGGATCGAACTCGTCGATGCGGTGGCCGGCCTGGATCGCGGTGTCGGCGTCCCAGCCCATGTTGACGTCGATCATGATCTCGACCTCGTCGCCCATCGCCTCGCGCATCGCTTTCACGTTCAGCACGTCCTCGCGCCACGGCCGGATGTGCGCGACCTGCATTTTGATCGCTTTGAGGCCCCGGGCGGTGAACTCCTTGGCGCGCCTGATCATGCCGTCGCGCCCGAAGCCGCGGAAACAGCCCGAGCCGTAGGCGGGGATCTCGGTGCGTGCGGCGCCCCACAGCCGGAACAGCGGCAGGCCGGCGCGTTTGCCCACGACGTCCCACAGCGCCATGTCGACGGCGCTCTGGGCGAACACCGTGACGCCCATGCGGCCGAGCCAGAAGTTGCTCTTGTACAAGGTCTGCCAGATGCCCTCGATCTCGGTGGCGTCGCGGCCGATCACATGCGGCGCGATCAGCTCCTTCATCGCTGCATCGATCGTGTGCATCCCGCCGCGCAACGGCATCAGATAGCTCATGCCGGTGAGGCCGCCCTGGGTCTCGATCTCGAGCACGTAGAGGTCGCGCTTGGGCGCGGCGAGGATGCCGGCCGGCGGCGGGTCGCCGCGCCACGGCACCTGCAGGAGCGTCGAGCGCAGTTCGGTGATGGTGGTGGCGGTGGTCATCGGCGTATCTTCCCTTGTTCTTTTCGGCGGGCAGGCTTTTCAGGGACGAGGATATGACACAACCGAACCCGGCGGCGAGCGACGAAACCGAGCTGCGCGCCCTGATCGTGCGCTGGTCGAAAGCGGTGCGCGACCAGAACCTGGCGGGCATCCGCGCCGACCACGATCCCGATATGCTGATGTTCGACGTGCCGCCGCCGTTCCTGTCGCGCGGGCTCGACGCCTACATGGCGACCTGGGACACGTTCTTCGCCGCGTCGGTAAAACCGGTCGGAGTTTGACTTCCATGACGTGGCCGTGACGGCGGGCAGGGACGTGGCCTTCGCCACCGCGATCGGCCGCTGCGGCGATCTCAGCAGCGGCAAGCTGGAGAAGCTCGAGTTCCGTCTCACCATGGGCTTCCGCAAGATCGACGGGCGGTGGCGCATCACCCACGAGCACCATTCGCTGCCGGCTGCGGAGTGATCCGATGGAACGACGGGTCGACGTCTTCTTCTATGGCCTCTTCATGGACGCTGACGTGTTGCGCGCGCAAGGCTTCGATCCGCGCGACTCGCAGCAGGCGAGCGTCGCCGGCATGGGCCTGCGGCTGGGCGCGCGCGCCATGCTGGTGCCCGAGACCGGCGGCCGCGCGCACGGCATGCTGATGGCCCTAACCCACGCCGAGATCGATCGCCTTTATGCCGAGTCCAGCGACGCGGCCTATCGCGCCGAGCCGATCACGGCCAACCTCAAAGACGGCGGCAGCGTCGAAGCCCTGTGCTTCAACTTACCGGCAATTCCGCCGGGGCTGCAGTCCAACCCCGACTATGCAGCCAAGCTCGCCGTCGTCGCGCGACGGTTGGGCCTGCCCGAAGAATACATGGCCAATATGGGAAGAATTTAGGCTCGACGTGCGTGTCAATTGGCTGCGGATATCACCGTCTGATTCACCACGCTCGACAGTGGCTTGACCTCAAGGTCTTAGAGGATTGAACGCATGAAAAAGAAACCACGAAACGGCCATCACCACGAACATCGCAACCTCTAACGACCGCTGCATCGACGGAGAAACATGTAGCATGCAAAGGAGCTCTTGGCAGTCGCGCAGAGAGTAGTCTGGATTGAAGGCGGGAAGTCAGGAGTCTGTCTATCCCTTGCGACGAAGGCCCCTTATCATCCCACCCCATGACGTCATCCAACCGCCTCTACCTCTTCGACACCACCCTGCGTGACGGCGCCCAGACCCAGGGCGTCGACTTCACCGTCGCCGACAAGGTGGCGATCGCGCGCGAGCTCGATTTGCTGGGCGTCGACTACATCGAGGGCGGCTGGCCCGGTGCCAATCCGACCGACGATCGTTTCTTTGCCGATCCGCCGGAGTTCAAGAACGCGAAATTCACCGCCTTCGGCATGACCCGCCGCGCCGGCCGCTCGGCCGCCAACGATCCCGGCCTGAACGCCATCCTGTCGACCAAGGCGCGTAACGTCTGCATGGTCGGCAAGACCTGGGACTTCCATGTCGACGTCGCCCTCGAGCTCGACCGCACCGAATACGTCGGCATGATCGGCGACTCGATCGCGCATGCCGTCACGCGCATGGACGAGGTGATGTTCGACGCCGAGCATTTCTTCGACGGCTACAAGGCCAACCCCGACTATGCGATGGCGTGTCTGGCCGCGGCGGAAAAGAATGGCGCACGCTGGCTGGTGCTGTGCGACACCAACGGCGGGACCCTGCCGCACGACATCGAGCGCATCGTGGGCGACGTCTGCAAGAAAATCCCGGGCGAGAAGCTCGGCATCCACACCCACAACGACACCGAGAATGCCGTGGCCAACACGCTCGCCGCCGTGCGCGCGGGCGTGCGCCAGGTTCAGGGCACGATCAATGGGCTGGGCGAGCGTTGCGGCAACGCCAACATGATCGCGCTGATCCCCAACCTCGTGCTCAAGATGGGCTTCGACACCGGCCTCAAGGAAGGCGCGATGGCGCGGCTCACCCACCTGTCGCGTCTTCTGGACGACCGGCTCAACATGCCGACCAACAAGAGCGCGGCCTACGTCGGCTCGCGCGCCTTCGCGCACAAAGGCGGGCTGCATGTGTCGGCGGTCGAGAAGGACCCCAAGACCTACGAGCATGTCGACCCGGAGATCGTGGGCAACCAGCGCATCATCGTGGTCAGCGACCAGGCCGGGCGCTCCAACATCATGGCGCGCTTCCGCCAGATCGGGCTCGAGGTCGACCCGAGGGATCCCGGCGTCGCGCGCCTGCTCGAGATCGTCAAGGAGCGCGAGAGCGAGGGCTATGCCTATGACGGCGCCGACGCTTCGTTCGAGCTTTTGGCGCGACACGAGCTGCACACGGTGCCGGATTACTTTGCGCTGCAGAGCTTCCGCGTGCTGGCCGAGCGCCGGCTCAACGCCAAGGGCGAGCTGATCGCGCTGTCGGAGGCCACGGTGAAGCTCGACGTCGCCGGCCGCCGCGCCATGGAAGTGGGCGAGGGCAACGGCCCCGTGAACGCGCTCGATTCGGCGCTGCGCAAGGCGCTGATCCCGGTCTATCCCGAGCTCGAGGACATGCGGCTGGTCGACTTCAAGGTGCGTATCCTCGACAGCGCGGGCGGCACAGCGGCGACCACGCGCGTGATGATCGAGAGTGCCGACGCCACCGGCCGGCGCTGGTCGACCATCGGCGTCTCGCCCAACATCGTCGACGCCTCCTACAACGCCCTCTACGACGCGCTGACCTACAAGCTGTTCCGCGACGGCGCCAAGGTGCCCGTCCACAAATAGGTCGGTGCCGTGTGCGGCCCGGCGCCCGCTAACCCCCTGGTATTGCCCATAATACTGTCCGGGCTGCCGTGGCAGCCATGCCGCGCGACTTGTTGACCGGTCGGGCGGGCAAGACGAGCATATGTGATTAGATGGACGGAGAACTGCCCACGCCCCCGACGCCCCAGGCGCCGCCGACGATTGCCCCTGTGATCGCGGTTGCGCCCACGCGCCTGCCGCGCCGTAGCCGGCGGGTGGTGGCGCGCGCGGTCATGTGGTCGCTGCCGTTCATCGCCATCGCCGTTGCCCTCTTCGTCTGGCTGACGTCGGGCCGCTTCATCGAGACCGACAACGCCTATGTGAAGGGCGACCGCGTCTATGTCGCCACCGAGATCAGCGGCCCCATCGTCGAGGTGCCGGTGCGCGAGAACCAGCACGTCTCGCGCGGCCAGCTACTCTACAAGATCGACGACACGCCCTACCGCATCCAGCTCAGCAAGATCGAGTCGGAGATGGACAGCGCGCGCGCCGACATCCGCGGGTTGAAGGCGCAGTGGCGCACCAAGCGCGAGGAGATCCAGGGTGCGCGCAGCCAGCTCACCTATGCGCAGGCCGACTACGAGCGCCAGAAGGACCTCGCCGAGCGCAAGATCGCGCCGACCGCCAAGCTCGAGGAGTCGCGCATGTCGCTCGACCTCGCGACGCGCCGCATCTCGGCCGGCGAGGAGGACCTGACGCGCATCGTGGCGGCGCTGGCCGGCGATCCCAAGATCCCGGTCGACGATCATCCCAAGGTGAAGCAACTCGCCGCCCAGCGCGACGAGGCCCTGCTCAACCTGCGCCGTACCCTCGTCACCGCGCCGATGGACGGCCGCGTCTCCAAGGTGCTGGTGCCGGGCAGCTACGCCATCATGGGCGTGCCGTCGGTCGCCGTGGTCGCCGACACCGATCTGTGGATCGAGGCCAACTTCAAGGAGACCGAGCTCACGCGCGTGCGGGTCGGCCAGCCGGTCACCATCCTCGTCGACACCTATCCCGACCTCCAATGCAGCGGCAAGGTCACGTCGCTCGCCCAGTCGACCGGCGCGGAGTTCGCCGTGCTGCCGCCGCAGAACGCGACCGGCAACTGGGTCAAGGTCGTGCAGCGCATTCCCGTGCGCACCTCCGTCGTCTGCAAGGAAGGCGGGCCGCCGCTGCGCGTCGGCATGAGCACGACCATCGAGATCGACACCGGCCACCGGCGTTCGTTCGGCGATCTGCTGAAGGGCATCGGCCTGTGACGGCCTGATGACCGCCGAAGCCCTTCGCCGCCGCCGCTGGCTCACCGTCGTGGTGATGATGGCCACGATCATGCAGGCGCTCGACGGCACCATCGCCAACGTGGCGCTGCCCAACATGCAGGGCTCGCTGTCGGCGACGCAGGAGCAGGTCGCCTGGGTGATCACCTCCTATATCGTGTCCGCCGCCATCGCCACGCCGCTCGCCGGCTTCTGCGCCGTGCGCTTCGGGCTGCGGCGCATCCTGGTATCTTCAGTTATCGGATTCACAATAGCCTCGATGCTGTGCGGCGCGGCCCAGACGTTGCCCCAGCTCGTGCTGTTCCGCGTCCTGCAGGGCATCTGCGGCGCCTCGCTGGTGCCGCTCAGCCAGGCGCTGATGATGGATGCCTATCCGCGCGAGGAGCAGGGCAAGGCGATGGCGATGTGGGGCGTCGGCACCATGCTGGGTCCGATCACCGGCCCGACGCTCGGCGGCTGGCTGACCGACGAATATTCCTGGCGCTGGGTGTTCTACATCAACCTGCCGGTCGGCATCATGTGCGCGTTCGGGCTGATGATCCTGATCAAGAACAAGGCGAGCGACACGCCGCGCCCGTTCGACCTCCTGGGCTTCACGCTGCTGTCGATCGCGATCGGCACCTTCCAGCTCATGCTCGACCGTGGCGAGCAGATCGACTGGTTCGGCTCCAGGGAGATCATTGCCGAATCGGTCATCGCCGGGGTCGCGGCCTGCATGTTCGTCATCCACATGCTGTCGAGCGACCATCCGTTCCTGCCGCGCGACCTCTTCAAGGACCGCAACCTGATGCTGGGGATCGTCTTTACGGCCGTCACCGGCCTGCTGATGATCGTGACCGCAACCCTGTTGCCGCCGTTCCTGCAGCAGCTCAAGGGCTACCCGGTCTTCACCACCGGCATCGTGATGGCGCCGCGCGGCATCGGCACGATGATGTCGATGTTCGCGGTGTCGCGCATGATCGGCAGGGTCGACGCGCGCTGGCTGATCGCGATCGGGCTCGGCCTGTGCGGCGTCTCGTTGTACGACATGACGCAGTTCTCGCTCGACGTCAGCGAAGAGCGGGTGATCTGGAACGGCTTCCTGCAGGGCATCGGGCTCGGCCTGGTGTTTCCGCCGCTCACCACGCTGGCCTTCGCCACGGTGCCCGCCCGCATCCGCACCGAGGGTGCCGCAATCAACGCGCTGATGCGCAATCTCGGCGCGTCGATCGGCGTGGCGACGCTGGTGGCGCTGCTCGGCCGCAACACCCAGATCAACCGCTCGGCGCTCGCCGAGAACCTCACGGTGTTCAATCCGCTGTGGCGGTTCGGCACCACGCCGATCGAGAACGGCATCCTGGTCGACCGCTCGCGGATCGTCACGCACATGACGCCGTTCGGCGGCGGCTGGCCGTTCGGCTCCGTGCCGGTCGACGACCTGTCCAAGCTGGTGGCGGTGTGGGGCGAGGAGCTCAACCGCCAGGCAGCGATGATTGCCTACCTCAACGATTTTCGCGTGCTTGCCGTATCGGCGGTGATCTTCGTGCCGCTGCTCTTCTTCATGCGCCGCCAGGCCGGTTTCGCAAGACCCTCGCGCCGTTGATATAAGGCTGCCATGGGACGAGCCTCCAAGGGCAGGGCGACGGCGGACGGTACGCCGGTCGTCATCATGGTGCGGCCGCAGCTCGGTGAGAACATCGGCATGGCCGCGCGCGCGATGCTGAACTGCGGGCTGTCGTCGTTGCGCCTGGTGGCGCCGCGCGACGGCTGGCCCAACGAACGCGCGGTGCGGGCGGCCTCGGGCGCCGACGTCGTGCTGGAGCAGGCCGAGCTGTTCGGGACGGTGGCCGAGGCGGTGGCCGACCTCGAGCATGTCGTGGCCACCACGGCGCGCAACCGCGAGCTCTCGCAGCGCATCCTGACGGCGCGCCACGCCGCCGCAGAGGTCCGTGGCTGGATCGGGCAGGGGCGGCGGGTCGGCCTGATGTTCGGGCCGGAGCGCACCGGTCTGGAGAACGACGACATGGTGCATGCCGACACCGCACTCTCGATCCCGCTCAATCCGCAATTCTCCTCGCTCAACGTGGCCCAGGCCGTGCTGCTGGTGGCCTACGAGTGGGCGGCCTCGGCCGATGCGACGCCGCGCGAGCGCATGGCCGAGCATGCGACGCGGCCGGCGACCAAGGAGGAACTGGCCAACCTGTTCGAGCATCTCGAGCGCGCGCTCGACCAGTCCGGCTTCCTGCGCCACAAGGACATGCGGTCGGGCATGGTGCTGAACCTGCGCGCGCTGCTGCAGCGCGCCCGCATGACCGAGCAGGAAGCGCGCACCTTCCACGGCGTCATCAAGTTTCTGAGCAAGGGCAAGCACGAGGAATAACCATGTCCACGAATGCAAAGACTGCGGCAAAGATCTCCTGGGTCGACGGCGCACTGTTCGTCGCCGAAAGCGGCAGCGGCCACACCTTCACCATGGACGGCTCGCCCGACGTCGGCGGCCGCAACCTCGGTTCGCGGCCGATGGAGGTCGTGCTGATGGGCATGGGCGGCTGCACCGCGATCGACGTGGTGTCGATGCTGAAGAAGCAGCGCCAGGACATCGAGGGCGTCGAGGTCTCGATGGTCGCCGAGCGCGCCGACGATCATCCCAAGGTCTTCACCTCGGTGAAGCTGGTCTACACGGTGCGCGGGCGGAAATTGAACAAGGCGCTGGTCGAACGGGCGGTGTCGCTATCCGACGAGAAGTACTGCTCGGCCACCGCCATGGTGAAGAAGTCGGCCAACGTCACTCATGAAGTGGTGTTGGTCGAGATCTAAGTCATTGATTTGAAAAGACTATCTCCTTCTTGACTGGTTGCTTGACTGGCGCCGGCGGGCCAGTATGTTCCGCCCTTCTTCCGGAGAACGTGGTTGGCGGCCGTTCGGGCTGCCCTCCCGCCCCAGCTTGTGCTGGACCAAGGCCTATCCGGACAACAGAGCGACAGCCTGAACGGGCGTCGCAAAACCGACGGAGTGCTGCGTGAGCAAGCGCGCGAATTCGAAGTACAAGATCGACCGCCGCCTCAGGGTGAACCTGTGGGGCCGTCCCAAGAGCCCGATCAACAAGCGCGAATACGGTCCCGGCCAGCACGGCCAGGGTCGCCAGAAGCCGACCGACTATCGCCTGCAGTTGATGGCCAAGCAGCGCCTCAAGGGCTACTACGGCTCGGTCTCGGAGCGTCAGCTCCGCCGCTACTACATGGAAGCCGTGCGGCGTCGTGGCGACACCGGCGAGAACCTGGTCGAGCTGCTCGAGCGCCGGCTGGACGCGGTCATCTACCGCATGAAATTTGCCATCACCGTGTTCGCCAGCCGCCAGCTCGTGAGCCACGGCCACGTCAAGGTGAACGGCCGCCGGGTCAACATCGCCTCGTATCTGGTCAAGGACAACGACGTGATCGAGCTCACGGCCAAGGCCAAGGAGATGGCGCGGGTCATCGAATCGACCCAGACCGCCGAGCGTGACGTGCCGGAATACGTGACGGCCGATCATACCGAAATGAAGGGCACCTACGTGCGGGGGCCGAAGCTGGCCGACGTGCCGTACCCGGTGCAGATGGAGCCGTCGCTGGTGGTCGAGTACTACAGCCGCTGATCTGCGCCGGATTGCATCGTTTGTATCTGCGAAAACCCGCCCTTAGAGGCGGGTTTTTTGCCGTTTGGGGGCGTTATTGCGCGCCACCCATATTGCTGTGCAGATGCATTTATAATACCCACATGCTGGGGATTTAGGGGTTTCAGAAGATGCGTATGGTCCGTGTGGCGGTCCTGGCGTCGCTCGTCGTCGCGGTGGGCGTTTCGGCCTTCGTGTATCGCCAGGATATCGCGCGCAAGCTGGGCTTTGTCGTGGCCAATGCCGCGGAGAGCGCGCCGGCGGCCCGTCGTGGGGCGCGCGCCGGAGCGGCCGCCGGGCCGGTGCCGGTGGTCGTCCACAAGGTCGATGCCAAGTCGATGCCGATCATCGTCGAGGCGGTGGGCACGGTGCAGGCGATCGCCTCGGTCCAGCTGCGTTCGCGCATCGACAGCCAGATCATGAAGGTCAACGTGGAAGAGGGTGCGCTGGTCAAGCAGGGCGACCTGCTGTTCGAACTCGATGCGCGCACCTTGCGCGCCCAGCTCGCCCAGATCGAGGCGCAGGTCCGCAAGGACCAGGCCCAGCTCGTCCAGGCCAAGCGCGACTCGAGCCGCGCCGACGACCTGCTCGGCAAGGGCGCCGGCACCGTGGTCACGCGCGACAACAACATCACCAGCCAGAAGGCGATCGAGGCGCAGCTCGAGTCCGACGAGGCGATGCGCCAGAACATCCTGACCCAGATCAGCTACACCGAGATCCGCGCGCCGGTGTCCGGCCGTATCGGCTCGATCCCAAACAAGGCGGGCACGATCGTGCGCGCGGCCGACAACACCGTGACAGCGGTGCTGGCGACCCTCAACCAGGTCGATCCGATCTTCGTGAGCTTCGCCATCCCGCAGGTCATCCTGCCCGACCTGCGCGCCGCCATCGCCGCGGGCGACGTCAAGGTGAGTGCGGTGGTCGATGCCACGCACCGCCAGCCCGGCACCGTGGCTTTCATCGAGAACACGGTCGATCCGATGACCGGCACGGTGACCGTCAAGGCCAGGATCGCCAACGCCAACGAGGGCCTGTGGCCCGGCCAGTTCATCAAGGCGGAGACCACGCTCGGCGTCGAGAGCGCCGCACTGGCGATACCCTCCGCTGCCGTCCAGCTCGGGCCGCAGGGCCCCTACGTCTTCGTCGTCGATGGTGCCAAAGTCGTGGTGCGTCCGGTCGTGGTGAAGCGCACGCAGAACGGCGAATCGGTGATCGGCGAGGGTCTCAAGGCCGGCGAGCAGGTGGTGATCGACGGCCAGCTTCGCCTGGTCGACGGCGCGCCGGTCGCGCCGCGACCGCCGCAAGCCGAGGCGCCGAAGCCCAGCCCGCCCCGCGGCTAGGAGACCGGCATGCTCTCCGCGCTCTGCATCCGCCGCCCGGTGATGACCATCCTGGTGATGGCCTCGTTCATCATCGCCGGCATCTTCGGCTACAAGCAGCTCCCGGTCGCCGCCATCCCGCGCGTCGACTTTCCGACCATCCAGGTGAGCGCCCAGCTACCCGGCGCCGCGCCGGAGACGATGGCCGCGTCGGTCGCCTCTATCCTCGAGCGCCAATTCTCGACCATCGCCGGCGTGACGACGATGACGTCGACCTCCTCGCTCGGCAACACGTCGATCGTCCTGCAGTTCGACCTCAACCGGAACATCGACGGCGCCGCGCTCGACGTGCAGTCGGCGATCTCGTCCGCGATGCGCCGCCTGCCGGCCGAGCTGCCGACGCCGCCCAGCTTCCGCAAGGTCAATCCCGCCGACTACGCGATCATGTTCATGACGCTGAGCTCGGACCAGGTGCGCCTGTCGGACATCGACGCCTTCGCCAACCGCGCCATCCTGCCGCGTATCTCGACCCTGCCGGGCATGGCGCAGGTGCTGATCTTCGGCACGCAGAAGTACGCCGTGCGCGTGCGCGCCAACCTCGACCAGCTCGCGGTGCGCGGCCTGACGCTGGCCGAGCTGCAGACCGCCATCGTCAACGCCAATTCGACCAAGCCGCTCGGCGCCATCGCCGACCAGAAGCAGAATGCCATTCTCGACGCCACCGGGCCGATCAACAAGGCGGCCGACTACAATCCGGTGATCGTGTCGTTCCAGAACGGCGCGCCGGTGCGCATCTCCGACGTCGCCACCGCCATCGACAGCGTCGAGAACGACAAGGTCGCGAGCTGGCTCAACGGCACGCGCGCTATCGTGCTGGCGCTCTACCGCCAGCCCGACGCCAACACCGTCGAGGTCGTCGACCGCATCAAGGGCATGCTGCCGGCGATCGAGGCCGAGCTGCCGAGCGGCGTCAACATCAACGTCCTCGCCGACCGCTCGGTGTCGATCCGCGACGCCATCGAGGACGTCGAGTTCACGCTCTGCCTCGCGGGCACGCTGGTCATCATCGCCATCTACTTCTTCCTGCGCAGCGCGCGGGCGACGCTGATCCCGGCCATCGCGCTGCCGATCTCGGTAATCGGCACCTTCGCCGGCATGTACCTGTGCGGTCACTCGATCGACAACATCTCGCTGCTGGCGCTGACACTCGCCGTCGGCTTCGTGGTCGACGACGCCATCGTCATGCTCGAAAATATCGTCCGCCACATCGAGGCCGGCGAGAAGCCGATGGCCGCCGCCTTCAAGGGCTCCAAGGAGGTGGGCTTTACCATCATCTCCATGACCCTGTCGCTGGTCGCGGTGTTCATTCCGGTACTGTTCATGGGCGGCGTGGTCGGCCGCATGTTCAACGAGTTCGGCCTGGTCATTTCGATGTCGATCCTGATCTCGGGCCTGGTGTCGCTCACACTCACGCCGATGCTGTGCTCGCGGCTGCTGAAGCCGATCGACCACCACGAGAAGCACAATGTCCTGGTGACGGCCTTCGAGTGGGGCTTCAACAAGGTCACCGCGGGCTATTCCCGGGCGCTCAAGCGCGTGGTCAAGATGCCGCGCATCGTGCTCGGCATCACGCTCGGCACCTTCGTCGTGACGGCGATCCTGTTCCAGGCGATCCCCAAGGGCTTCTTCCCGGCCGAAGACATCGGCCAGCTCAGCGGCTCGACCGTCGGGCCCGACGATGCGTCGTTCGACGCGATGGTGGCGCGCCAGACCGTGATCGCCGACCTCATCAAGCGCGATCCCGACGTCGCGTCGGTCATGTCGACGGTGGGCGGCGGCAACGCGGCCAACACGGTGAATTCGGGCCGCATCTTCATTGTCCTGCGCGAGAAGCCGGCCCGCAAGGACTCGGCCCAGGTCGTGATGGCCCGCCTGCGGCGCGCCACCGGCGGGGTGCCGGGCATCAACATCTATTACCAGCTTGTCCAGTCGATCAACATCGGCACCACCCAGTCGCGCGCGCAGTACCAATTCGGCATGCGATCGAGCAATCTCGCGGCGCTGCGCGAATTTGCGCCGAAGATGGAAGAGCGCATGCGGCGACTGTCCAACATCCTCGACGTCAACTCCGACCTGCAGGTACGCGCGCGCCAGACCTCGATCGAGATCGACCGCGACACGGCCTCGCGGCTCGGGCTCTCGGTCGATCAGATCCGCCTGCTGCTCTACTCGGCCTTCGGCACGCGCCAGGTCTCGACGATCTACGCCCAGGACGACACCTACCAGGTCATCCTCGAGGCCGACCCGAAGTATGCCGACACCAACGAGGTGCTGCGCCGCATCCAGGTACGCACGCCGAGCGGCGGCCTGGTGCCGCTCGACACGGTGGCCAAGAAGGTCGACAAGCCGACGTCGCTGACCGTCAACCACATCGCCCAGCTTCCCTCGGTGATCATCTCGTTCAACCTGGCGCCCGGTGTGGCGCTCGGCGAGGCGGTGAATTCGATCCAGGAAGTGGCGGCGGAGGTCGGTCTGCCGGCCCACATCGCCACCAGCTTCGAGGGCAGCGCACAGGTCTTCCAGCAGGCCGTCGCCAACCAGGGAATGCTGCTGTTCGCCGCCGTGCTGGTGATCTACATCATCCTCGGCATCCTCTACGAAAACTTCATCCACCCGCTCACGATCCTGTCGGGCCTGCCGTCGGCCGGCATCGGCGCGCTGCTGACGCTCAGCCTGTTCGGCATGGACCTCAGCGTAATCGCCATGATCGGCATCATCATGCTGATCGGCATCGTCAAGAAGAACGCCATCATGATGGTCGACTTCGCCGTCGGGCGCCGCGCCCAGGGCGCGTCGGCGGAAGAGGCGATCGTCGAGGCGGCCCAGTTGCGCTTCCGGCCGATCATGATGACCACGACCTGCGCGCTGCTCGGCTCGCTGCCGATCGCGCTGGGCACCGGCGCCGGCGCCGAACTGCGCCAGCCACTCGGCGTCACCGTCGTCGGCGGCCTGCTGGTGTCGCAGTGCCTGACGCTGTTCATCACGCCGGTCGTCTACATCTGGTTCGACAAGCTGCTCGGCGTAAAGTTCGGCGAGATGCGCCTGTTCGGCGGCAAGCGCGGCAAGGCCGAGCCGGCGGAATAGCGGCGTGGCGCAACCCGACATCGGCGCATTCGTGTCCGGTCCGCGCGTGCGGATCGAGGGCCGCAGCGGCGGACCGCTCGCGGGTCTGACCTTCGCCGCCAAGGATCTGTTCGACGTGGCGGGTGTACTGACGGGTGGCGGCAACCACGACTGGCCGACCGGCCGCCCGGTGCCGACGCGGCATTCCTGGGCGGTCCAGACTCTGCTCGATGCCGGCGCCACCCTGATCGGCAAGACGATCACCGACGAGGTCTCGCTCGGCATCCTGGGCGAGAACGCCTTCGACGGCACGCCGGTCAACGTCCGCGCGCCGGGCCGCGTGCCAGGCGGCTCGTCGTCCGGTTCGGCCGCGGCCGTCGCGGCGGGCCTCTGCGACACCGCGCTCGGCACCGACACCGGCGGCTCGGTGCGCGTGCCGGCGAGCTTCTGCGGCCTCTACGGCATCCGTCCGACGCACGGCCGTATCGACACCACCGGCATGATGGCCCAGGCGCCGACGTCGGACACCACCGGCTGGTTCGCGCGCGATGCCGCGACCTTCGCCAAAGTCTCAGCGGCGATGCTGGGCGAGGCGATCCCGCCCGCCTTGCCGACCAGCCTGGTGATCGCCGTCGACGCGTTCGGCTTTGCCGACCCGGCGGTCGCCGCCGCGCTCCATCCGATAATGACGCGGCTCGGCGCCCTGATCGGCCATTGCCGCGAGGACGTGATGGCGCCGCCGGGCCTGTCGGTGTGGGCGCGCGCGCAACGCACCCTGCAACCGGCCGAGGCCTACCGGACATTCAAGACCTGGCTCGACGAGCGCAATCCGCGCATGGCTTTCTCGGTCGCGCGCGGCCTGGTCATGGCGTCGATGATCCCGGAGAGCGAGCGGGCGTGGGCGAACCTGATGCGCCAGGAAGCGCGTGCCCGCCTGGCGCACCTGCTGCCCGAGGGCACGATCCTTTGCCTGCCGACGACGCCGTTTCCCGCGCCGCCCGCGGGTGAGACGCTCGCCGTGCTCGATCCGCTGCGCGACCGGATCACCTGTCTCTGTGCGCAGGGCGGACTGGCCGGCCACCCGCAGGTCAGCCTCCCAGGCGCGACGGTTGACGGCTTGCCGGTCGGTCTGTCCATCATCGGCCCTCGGGGCAGCGACGCCGGCCTGGTGGCCGTGGCGCGCGCCCTCGAAAATTCCCGGTGAGGGGGGTATCTTGACGGACCTGACGCCGAATATTCCCGAAGTCGTTGCCGAGGTGAGCGCCTTGTTCGAGCGCTACGAGCAGGCGCTGATCGACAAGAACGTCGACGTGCTCGACGCTACTTTCTGGGACAGCCCGCACACCGTTAGGCTCGCCCACAAGGAGCACGGCTACGGCTTCGACCGCATCCATGCCCACCGCATGGCGCGCCCGCCCGGTCCGGGCACCAAGGAGAAGCGCCACCGCGTCGACATCCTGACGCTCGGCCGCGACGTCGCCGTTGTGAACCTGGTCTACAAGGTGCGCGGCCAGGAGGCCACGGGGCGGCAAAGCCAGACCTGGGTGCGCTTTCCCGACGCCGGCTGGAAGGTGGTCGCCGCGCACGTGTCGGCGATCTCCGAACAACCCGTTCTCTGACAGAAATCAAGACGGAGAAAGAAATGGCTGAACGTCCCCTGCCGAAATTCGGCAACGTGCTCGATCCCGATCTTGCCTGGGTCGCCAGGACGAAGGAGCCGGCGCTCGAGCCCGACCTGCCGATCGTCGATCCGCACCATCACCTGTGGGACCGCCCGAACAACCGCTACCTGCTGCCCGATCTGCTCGACGACTGCAACGAGGGCCACAACGTCGTGGGCACCGTCTTCGTCGAGTGCGGGTCGATGTTCCGCAAGGACGGCCCGGAGGCGATGAAGGCGGTGGGCGAGGTCGAGTTCGTGAACGGCACGGCGGCGATGAGCGCCTCGGGCCGCTACGGCAAGACCCGCGCCTGCGACGGCATCGTCGGCCACGCCGAGCTGCGCATCGGCGCCAAGGTGCGCGACGTGCTGGAGGCGCAGATGCAAGCGGCCGGTCGCCGCTTCGCCGGCATCCGCTTCTCGACCTGCTGGGATGCCGATACGCGCGTGCGCCGTGCCCGCACCGATCCGGCCGAGAAATTGATGTCCGACAAGAACTGGCGCGAGGGCTTCGCCCAGCTCGGCAAGCTGGGCTTGAGCTACGACTGCTGGATGTACCATCCGCAGATCGTCGAGATGGCCGACCTCGCCAAGGCCTTCCCCGACCAGGTGATGGTGCTGGACCATGTCGGCGGGCCGCTCGGCTTCGGTCCTTACGAGGACCACAAGGAGAGCTTCGCCAGCTGGAAGAAGGGCATGGCGGAGCTGGCGAAGCACAAGAACGTCAACATCAAGCTCGGCGGTCTCGGCATGCCGCTCGGCCTCTTCGAGTTCTTCAAGCAGCCGGCCCCGCCCAGCTCGGAGACGCTCGCCAAGGCCTACAGACCGTGGATCGAGACCTCCATCGAGCTGTTCGGCGCCGAGCGCTGCATGTTCGAGAGCAACTTCCCGGTCGACAAGATTAGCGGGGGCTTCGGTGTGCTGTTCAACGCCTTCAAGCGCCTGGCCGCCGGCTGCTCGGCGGCCGAGAAGACGGCGCTGTTCTCCGGCACCGCCACGCGCGTCTACCGCCTGCAATCGTAGAGGAAGGAAATCAGTCCCAGGATCTGATGCTCGATCGCCCACTGGCGGGCAGGTCCTGCCGCGTCGTTCAACATCGCCCGTTCTTCCGCCGTCAGCTTCATGCGATGAAGTCTAGTCGGCGGCCTTGAGCTCCGCATCTTTCGAAGAACGCGTCGCGGAATCTTCCGCCTGCCAGCGCGTGGCGACGTCGGCCAATGTGCCGAGCACGCCGTCAAGTTCGTGGCCGCGGGGGGTCAGCGAATAGGTGACCTTGGGCGGGATCGTGGTCTCATAGTCGCGCTTCACCAGGCCCGCGCCCTCGAGCGTGCGCAGGCGCTCGGTCAGCATCTTGGCCGACACGGCGCCGACGCGACGCTTCAGTTCGCCGAAGCGCTGCGGCCCGTAGGTGCGCAGGTTGTAGACGATGTACGTCGTCCACGGACCCATCAGCATGCGCAGGATGTAGTCCATGGGGCAGGAGGCGCCGTGCTCCTTGGGGTCGGGTTCGCTCATGTGAAATTTTCCCGAGGTTACGAATTGGTACCTACTGGCAAAGATATAGCGTGGCTCCCAGATATTTCCAGTCACTTTGAGTAATCGAGACATCTGGAAAAGCCAGAAATGGAATTATCCAGTTAAAACAAAGGGTTGAATATCATCATGACCAATGTTGCCGTCGTTTTCCATTCGGGCTTCGGCCATACCAAGGCCCTGGCCGAGGCGGTCGCCAAGGGCGCCGAGCAGGTCGCCGGGGTGAAGGCGAGCCTCATTTCCGTGGGCGAGGCGGAGGCTCGCGAGACCGAACTCGACGCCGCCGACGCCATCGTCTTCGGCAGCCCGACCTACATGGGCGGCGTCAGTGCCGACTTCGCCAGGTTCAAGGACTGGACGTCCAAACGCTGGATGGCGCGGGCGTGGCAGAACAAGCTGGCCGCCGGCTTCACCGTCTCGGCCTCGTGGGGCGGCGACAAGCAGAACACGCTCTACCAGATGCTCACCTTGGCCGCGCAGCACGGCATGGTGTGGGTCGGCCTCGGCCTGCCGCCGGGCAACAATCACTCCAAGGGATCGGGCGACGACCTCAACCGCACCGGCTCGTCGATCGGCCTGATGGCGCAGGCCCAGGCCGACCAGAGCGTCGAGGGCATTGGCGCGAGCGAATTCCGCACCGCCGAGCTGCTCGGCAAGCGGGTCGCCGAGGCGACCCGCCGCTGGCAGGAAGTGCCGCTCGTGCACGCGGCGTGACGGCTACGACGCCGTCACTTCTTGCTGATGTTCCAGAGCACGGGAACCGGACCGGGCAGCCAGCCCGAGATCCGGTCCTTGCGATAGGCGCCGAAGGCCTTGTACTGGCCGACCGGCGCGTAGAACGCCTGGTCGATCACGCGGTCGGAGATGGCGTAGCCCAGCGCCTTCTGCTTGTCGGGGTCGGTCTCGTGGATGAAGGCGTCGCGCAGCTTCTCCATCTCGGGATCGCACGGCCAGCCGAACCACGCCTTCTCGCAGGCGCCGGAGGCGTAGGAGTTGGTGCCGGGATTGTCGCTGTCGAGCGTGATGTTGGTGGTGAAGAAGATGTTCCAGCCGCCCTGGGCGGGCGGCTCCCTGCGGGCGCGCCGCGAGACCACGGTCTGCCAGTCCATCGACAGCATGTCGACCTTGAAGCCGGCCTTCTCGAGCTGCTGCTTGGCGACCGGCTGGACGTTGTTCGACGACTGCAGGTCGGTTTGATGCATCATCACCACCGGCGTGCCGTCGTAGCCTGCCTCCTTGAGCAGCGCCTTGGCCTTGGCGATGTCGGGCTTGATCAGCAGGTCGCCGTATTCCTTGCCGAAACGCGTGCCGCAGATGAACGGCGCGTTGCACAGCTTGTAGATCGCCGGGTCGCCGACCTGGGCGCGCATGATGTCTTCCTGCGCCAGCGCATACATCGCGGCCTGCCGGATCTTGACGTTGTTGAACGGCGGCTGGATGTGGTTGAAGCGCATGATGATCTGGCTGCCCTGGACGTTCCAGGGATAGACCTCAATGTTCTTGTCGGCCTTGAGGATCGGGAAGAGATCCGGCGGCGGCGCCTCGATGATGTCGATCTCGCCGGCGATCAGCGCGTTCACCGCGGTGCTGGGATCGGGCATGGCCAGCCACTCGACCCGGTCGACCTTGGCGATTTTGCCGCCGGCCAGCATCGAGGGCGGCTCGGCGCGCGGCTTGTAGCGCGGGTTCTTGACGAACACGATCTTGTCGCCGGGCTTCCATTCGTCGGCCTTGAAGATGAAGGGGCCGGAGCCGATGAAGTCGGTGATCTGCTTGTTGGGGTCGGTCTCGGCCACGCGCTTGGGCATCATGAACGGCACGTTGGACGAGATCTTGCTGAGCGCCTCCAGCACCAGGCCGAACTCGCGCTTCAAGACGATGGAGAAGGTCCTGGCGTCGACCGTCTTGATCTCGGCGGTGTCCTTCAGCAGCAACTGGCCGAAGGAGTCGCGCGCGCCCCAGCGCCTGATCGAGGCGACGCAGTCCTCGGCCGTCACCGGCGTGCCGTCGCTCCATACCAGCCCGTCGCGCAGCGTGATCGTCCAGGTGAGCTTGTCGGCGGAGACCGTGTACTTCTCGGCCATCTCGGGCTGGATCTTGAGGTCGGCGTCGCGCGCGAACAGCACGTCGTAGACCATGTAGCCGAAGTTTCGCGTGATCAGGGCGGTCGTCCAGACCGGGTCGAGGATCTTGATGTCGGCATGGCTCACCATGCGCAACGTCGTCGTCTGGGCCATGGCGGGCGCGCCCAGCGCTGCCCATATTGAGATGGCGATTGCGGCTATTCTGCCTTGGCCGATCATGATGGACCTCCCCTTGTTCCCGTTGCAGATGTTGTGTGAGGATTGAAGAGATGTCGATGCCGACTGTCTTTGTGTCGCACGGGTCGCCGATGCTCTATCTCGAGAAGGAGCTGCCGGCGCGCGCCTTTCTGGCGAGCCTGGGGACGGTCGTGCCCAAGCCCAAGGCGATCGTGGCCGTGTCGGCGCACTGGAACACCGAGCGCCCGGCCGTGTCGGTCAGCGCCCGGCCCGAGACGATCCACGATTTCTACGGCTTTCCCGAGGCGCTGTTCAAACTCCATTACGACGCGCCGGGCGCGCCCGACATCGCGCGCCGGGTGGCGGAAATGACCGGCGCGGAGCCGGCGGAATACGGCCTCGACCACGGCGCCTGGGTGCCGGCACTGCTGGCGTGGCCCCAGGCCGACATCCCGATCTTCCAGCTTTCAGTCCAGCCCTACATGAGCCCCGCGCATCACCTGGAACTCGGCCGCAAGCTTGGCGCGCTGCGCGAGGAGGGCATTCTGGTGATGGGCTCGGGCAGCGCCACGCACAATCTCCGCCGCCTGGTGCGCGGCCAGCCCGACACTCCGCCCGAGCCGTGGGCCAAGGCATTCGACGACTGGCTGGCGGCGACGCTGGAGAAGGGCGACGCGGCCGCGCTGGCGAACTACCGCAGCGAAGCGCCCAACGCGCGCGACGCCCATCCGACGGACGAGCACTTCCTGCCGCTGCACGTGGCCTTCGGTGCGGCGGGTGAGGGCGCGCGCGGACGCGCCCTCCATCGCAGTTTCACGTCGGGCAACCTGTCGATGGCGTCCTACGTCTTCGACTGACGATCAGGCGTCGACGATCGGGGCGAAGCCGCCCAGGACCCGGCGCTGGGCGTCGAAGATCGCCTTGTCCTTGTCGCCGTGTAGGCGCGGGTCGGCCATCAGCTTGGGCCACGCCGCGTTGCGCGTCTCCTTCGACGGCCATTCGATGAAGGCGTAGACCACCGTCTCGTCGCCCGTGGCCTTCACCGCTCCCTTGAAGTCGGTGACCTTGCCGTCAGGCACGTCGTCGCCCCAGGCCTCGACGACGCGCGTGGCGCCGTGTTCCTTGATCGCCGCCGCGGCCGTGGCCTGCATGGCGCGATAGGCCGCCTTGTTGCCGGCCGGCACCGCCACGATCGAGCCGTCGATGTAGCCGGTCTTGCCGCCGCCCTTCTCGTCGATGATCGAGGAGAAGCCGGCGAAGATCATGCGCTGGCCGTCGAACGGCATGCCGGCGCCCATGTCCTTCATCCGCGGGTCGCTCATCATCTTCTGGTTGGCGGCGTCGCGGATTTCCTTCGACGGAAATTCCATCCACGAGAACACGATGACCTCGTCGGGCTTGGCCTTCACCGCGCCCTTGAAGTCGGTGACCTTGCCCGTAGGCACCTCGTCGCCCCAGGCCTCGACCAGGCGCGTCATGCCGAATTCCTTGAACAGCGGCACGGCGTCGGCGGCGTGCTTGCGGTAGGCCTCCTTGTTGGCGGCCGGCACGGCGACGACGAAGCCCTGGATGTAGGCCATATTTTCCTCCGAAAATGGGGTTGACGTAAAGGGTTGATATCAACATATTAAGGAAAGAAAAAGGCTGAAGTGACCGTCCCCGCGATTTCACCTGCGATTTCCTTCGAGACCACGCTTCACGTCCGCGACCATTGCCTGTGCCTGCACGCCCAGCGCACGGCGCGCTCGCTGGCGCGCCGCTTCGACGAGGCGCTGCGGCCGCTCGATCTCACGAACGGTCAGTTCTCTTTGCTGATCTCGCTGAATCGGCCCGAGCCCGCGGCCATGGGTCCGGTGGCGCAGTTGCTGGGCATGGACCGCACCACGCTGACGGCGGCGCTGAAGCCGTTGCAGCGGCGCGGCCTGGTGGAGACCGCCGCCGATGCCGCCGACAAGCGCAGCCGATTGTTCGGGCTCACGCGGGCAGGGCGGGCGTTGCTGAAAAAGGCCGTACCGGTGTGGGAGCGCACCCACGCCGCGATCGATCGTGTTCTCGTGGGTCACGACCCCGACGGGCTGCGCGGCGCGTTGCGCAGCCTGTCTTGAGAAGCTGCCCGTCTAGGCGGCCCCGTCTCTAGGCAGCCTTGGCGAGCGAGACGCCCTTTTCCTTGAAGAGCTGCTCCAGCTCGCCGGTCTCGAACATCTCGCGGATGATGTCGCAGCCGCCGACGAACTCACCCTTCACGTAGAGCTGGGGGATGGTCGGCCACTGGCTGAATTCCTTGATGCCCTGGCGGATGTCGGCGTCGGTCAGGATGTTGACGCTGCCGAACTTCACGCCGAGTTCGCCCAGGCACTCCACGACGGCGGCCGAGAAGCCGCACTGGGGAAACACCGGGGTGCCCTTCATGAACAGAAGCACGTCGTTCTTGCCGATTTCGTCGCGGATGCGGTCGAAGACTTCACTCATAACAGTCTCCCAAAGGATTTGACCCAATATAGGGCGATCAGGGCCTTTGCGCCATGGTGGTGAGCTTCAAGGCATGGAGAACGCCGCCCATGCGGCCACCCAGCGCGCCGTAGACCATCTGGTGCTGCTGGATCTTGGATTTGCCTGCGAACGCCGCCGAAATGACCGTGGCGGCATAGTGGTCTCCGTCGCCCGCAAGGTCCTGGATCTCGACCTCGGCGTCGGGAATGCCCTGCTTGATGAGCTGGACGATGTCGTTTGCGGCCATCGGCATTTGCTTGGGTTCCCTCACTATTCCGTGGCGTTCATATAGGCCGGCAGCCACGCCTCGTGGGCGGTCTTGATGTCGCTGAGTTCGAGCGACAGTAGTCCCTTGACCACCAGCGACGGCCCGCCGGAGTGGCCGATCACGACTGCGGGAACGCCGGCCTTTTGGGCCTCGTCCAGCACCTCGTCGGCCGAGCCGGTAGCGATGAGATAGCGGGCCTGATCCTCGCCATAGAAAAACGCGTGCGAAGGAACAGTATTGCCGGCCGGCTGGCTGACTTCGACGCCGGTGCCCCCGGCGATGCACATCTCGGCCAGCGCCACCAGCAGGCCACCGTCGGAGAGGTCGTGGCAGGCCGCGACCCGGCGCTTGTCGATCTGGTCGCGCACGAAGTCGCCGTTACGGCGCTCGGCGGCAAGGTCGACCGGCGGAGGGGCGCCTTCTTCGCGGCCGCAGGCCTCGCGGAGATAGAGCGATTGCCCCAGCCAGCCCGTGGTCTCACCGACCAGCACGATCGCGAGGCCGCCCTGGGTGAGGCGCGAGCCGACCGCCTTGGCAATGTCGGCGATCACGCCCACCGCGCCGATGGTCGGTGTCGGCAGGATCGGCCGGCCCTCGGTCTCGTTGTAGAGCGAGACGTTGCCGGAGACGACGGGGAAGTCGAGGACGCGACAGGCTTCTGCCATTCCTAGAATTGCACCAGCAAATTGCCCCATGATCTCGGGCTTCTGCGGATTGCCGAAGTTCATGTTGTCGGTGACCGCCAGCGGCAGCGCGCCAGTCGCGGTGATGTTGCGCCATGCCTCGGCCACGGCCTGGCGGCCGCCGGTCTCGGGATGGGCCTGCACGTAGCGCGGCGTGCAATCCGACGTCATGGCGAGCCCCTTGTGGCCGCCGCCGCTCAAGCCCCCGGGCACGCGCACCACCGCGGCATCGCCGTCCTGCGGGCGGATTGCGGTGTTGCCGGTAATGAGATGATCGTACTGGTGCCAGATCCACGCCTTGCTCGCGAGATCGGGGCAGCTCATCAGCGCGACCAGCGACGCGTTCCAATCCTTGGGTGCGGGCACCTTCGACGCGTCGAATACCGCCGGCAGCTCGGTCAGCGTCCACGGCCGCTCGTACATCGGCGCCTCGGTGACCAGCGGCGGGATCGGGATGTTGCCGACGAGGTCGCCGTGCCAGCTCAGCACCATGCGCTCGGTGTCGGTGAGATGGCCGATCACGGCGAAGTCGAGCTCCCACTTCTCGAAGATCCGACGCGCCTCGTCCTCGCGGCCGGGCTTGAGCACGATCAGCATGCGCTCCTGGCTCTCCGATAGCATGATCTCGTAGGGGTTCATGCCGGTCTCGCGCATCGGCACCTTGTCGAGCGCCATCTCG
>JBEPUH010000015.1:0-104329 GCA_041691635.1 Hyphomicrobiales bacterium | reverse complement strand
CCCTTGCCGCGCGGCTTGGTGGTGACGAAGGAATGGAAGAGCTGCGGCAGGATCTCGGCCGCGATGCCGGATCCCGAGTCCTCGACGGCGATGCGCACCCAGGCGCGGTCGCTGTCGCGTACCGTGTCGGTGGTCAGCGACACCATGCGGCCGCCGGCGTCGCGCGCGTTGTTCACCAGGTTGACCAGCACCTGCTCGAGCCGGCCGACGTCGCCCACCACCGCGGGCAGCTGTTCGGCCAGCTGCTCGTTGAAGGTCATGCCGGCCTCGCGCACGCCGTGATCGGTCATGTCGATGGCGCGGCGCACGGCCTCGTTGGGATTGAACGGACCCGGCGCCTCGCTGGCCGTGCCGCGCACATAGGCGCGCAGGTCGCCGATGATGCGGCTGGCCTGCTCGACCTGCTGGCCGATGCGGTCGAGCTTGCCGTCGATGAACTGTGCCGCGCCGCCGCCCTGGCCGAGTTTCACCGCGGTCGCCAGCTCGTCGCGCGCCAGCATGCACGACAGGTTGATGACCTGCAGCGGCTGGCTGATCTCGTGCGCCATGGTGCCGGCCATCTCGCCCACGGTGGCGAAGCGCTCGGCGTCGTAGAGCGCCTGCTCGGCCTCGCGCCGCTCGGTATCGTCGACGCCCAGCAGCACGATGCTGCCGATCTGGCCCTGGGCGTCGGTCACCGGCGTCGCCGTGACGGCGATCAGCCGCTCGCGGCCGGTGCGGTCGCGCAGCTTGACGGCGAGCCGTGACGGCCGCGTGCGCCCCGGATCGACCGGGCAATCCATCACCTCGGCGAGCTGCTTGCCGACGGCATCGGCCTTGGCGATGCCGGTGAGCGCGGTGAAGCCCGAGTTGACCATCATCACCTGCAGTGCCCAGTCGACCATCACGATCAGCGCGCCGCCCGACTCCACGATCGAGCGCAGGCGGATCATCTCCGAGTCGAGCCGGGCCTCGAGCCGCACCCGCTCCTCGACGTCGCGGATGATGCCGGTGCTGACCAGGCGCCCGCCCTCGTCGAGGCGGCGGCCCGCCCGGACCTCGACAGTCCGCGCCTCGCCACCGGCGGCGATCATGCGGAAGCGGGCGAAGGTGCCGGGATCGGACGGGCTGTAGGCGCGCTTCGTCGAATTGCGCACCTGGTCGATCGACTCGGGCGCGATATGGTCGAGGAAATGCGTGCCGACGAACTTCTCCGGCGCCACGCCGAAGAAGTCGGCGGCGGCGGCGCTCACGAATAGGAACTTGCCGGTCTTGACGTCGAGCCGGTAGGCCACGTCGGCCAGCGAATCGACCAGCGACGTGTATTCGGCGCGTGCCCGCTCGAGCTCGGTGACGTCGCGGATCACGCCGACCTGGGCTGCGTCCGGGTCGGTGCCGTCGCTCTTGCGGAAGCGCAGCTCGACGGGGCGGATCGACCCGTCGGCCGACCGCATGCGGAAGCGCGCGTGGCGCTGTTCGAGGCTGGGCGAGAAGTGGCATTCGCGGCCGCCGGCGATCACGCGCTCGACGTCCTCCGGCACGATCCAGTCCTTAAATCGCTTGCCGATCGCCTCGGCCGGCGGCACGCCCAGCAGCTCGGCGCCGCCCGGGCTGACGTAGGTGAAGCGGCCTCTGCCGTCGACGGCGTAGACCAGGTCGGAGAGCGAATCGACCAGGGTCTGGTAGCGGGCGCGGGCGCGCTCCTGCTCGGCGCGGGCCTGCTCGAGCGCGATCTCGTGGCGCTTGATGTCGGTGACGTCGACGCGCAGGCCGACGGTGAGGCCGCTCGCCGTGCCCTTCTCGGACCAGTCGAACCAGCGCCCGTCCTCGGCCTGGCGCTGGCGCTCGGTGCTCTTGCTGCGGAAGCGCGCGATCCACTCGGCGACCGGCTGCGGGCCCATGCCGGCTTCCTCGTTGCGCCGCGCCGTGTGGCGCGCGAGTTCCTCGTAGGTCCAGCCGATGACGTTGTCCTGCTGCAGCGCCGACGTGAGCTCGCGGGCGACCGAGTTGTACAGCTTGAGCCGTTCGTCGGCGTCGTAGACGACCACGCCGGCCGGCAGCGCCTCGATCACCTCGGTCAGCAGGTCGCGCGAGGCACCGGCCTCGCCGGCGGCGACGACCGCGCGCTGCCACTGTGCGTGGTAGTCCATCGACGCGCGGCCGACCAGCAGGATCAGCATCAGGCCGGCGCAGACGAAGCCCGTGGTGCTGAGCGTCAGCACCACCAGCGCGGTGGCGTAGTCGTCGACCAGATGGCCGATCATGTTGTCGGCGGCGCGCGTGGTCGTGAGGCTGAGCTCGCTGATGTCGTCGCGCAGCGACAGCAGTTCGCGCAGGACCATGGGCTCGATCGGACGCTGCTGGGCGTCGACCGCCTCGACCTCGGCGCCGACCCGGGCGACGAAGGGGGCCTGGGTCAGGCAGGTCGAGGCCAGCATGGACTGCGGCGGCACGTCGAAGTCGCGGCACAGCGTGGCCAGCGAGGTGGTGAAGTCGCGCCACGGCTCGCCGGCGACGCGCGACTCCGCGCCGATCGGACGGTTCGATCCCGAGCGCGCCAGCAGGCTGCGCATCAGCAGGCGGCTGGCGTTGTCGAGCGACAGCACCTCGCGTGCGCGGCGGCGCTCGGGATCGACGTCGGAGCGGTGGAGCGACAGGCCGATGTCGGCGAAGGCCACCAGGCAGCACACCATGCCGACGACGCCCGCGGCGGTGGCCAGCAGCACGCCGCGCGTGCCGAGCGCCAGTCGGGCCTGGCGGGAGAACGAGCGCAATACGTCGATGAAGGTCGGGCCGCCCGATCCGGACGCCCCGGCGAGTTCGCTGGATGTCATGATCGATCCCCGTTCAATGCTGGGAGCGCGCCGCTCCAGCGACGCCTCTTGAGTATCGCCCGTCGTGGCCCCTGAGCGCCAGTGGAGGTGCGCGCTTTGGCGGCCCTAGCGGCGGCCGCCAAAGCCGGTGCCGAGCCAGCCCTTCTGCTGCGGTGCTTCCTGGCCGCTGCGGCTCTGCTCGACCAGCTTCAGCACGGCCGCGCGCAGCGGCACGAGCGGCACCGGCTTGTTCACGAACACGGTGATGCCCAGCGCCTCGAGGGTGCGCTCCGACAGGCCGTCGATGCGGCCCGACATCATCAGGATGGCCGCACTCGGCAGCAGCGCGCGCAAGGTCTCGGCGAGCTGCACGCCGGTCATGTCCGGCAGGTTGAAGTCGAGGAGCACGACCCGCGGCTCGTACTGGCGCGCCCGGTCGCGGGCCTCGGCGCCGTTGTAGGCCTTGGCGACCACCAGGTCGGCGCGCGTGAGGAAATCTGCCATCTCATCGCACTGCAGGGCGTTGTCCTCGACGATGAGGACGTCGCAGCGGGTACCCAAGGCCATGATCGTCTCCACCCGGGAACGGGACAGAAGAGGAATTCGAAACTGAGTCACCTTACCTCACTTGCTCTGTCATACGAAGGCGGCAAGCGGGCGGACGTCGCATACCTGTAGAGGCGATTGATGCCTGATGCGTTTGATACAAATCTCCGTGAGGACCGCCGCCCGCTGAGCCGACTTTTTGCAGTCTCTCGCCCGCGTGCCGTCAGCCGACCGGATCGTCCGCCTGCGCCGAGCGCCACGACCGGCGGTTCGAGGTCTGCATCCCGCGCGCCGGCGGCAGGGAGTCCGGCCGTCTTCCCGACGCGCTTGGACCTCCTCCTATCGGGCCCATGCCCATTGCCCCTCGACGCCCACCGCCGTTCCGCAGCGTCGCCAATCGCGAGCTGGCGGTCGACCGGCTCGTGCACCTGCTGGGCGTCGGTCTCGGTCTGCCGGCGGCCATGCCTCTCTGCGGGCGCTAATTGATTTGTTTCAGGCTGAGCGGTTGATCGCGATTGGTCGAGACGCGCAGTTGGCTTTAAGCCAGATGGATGTTCCCGTCTCCGTCGTCCGCCATCCGAGTTATGGCGGCCAAACAGATTTCGTCTCAGCGCTTCATGAACTCTATGGGGTTGAGAGGCGGCGAAGTCTGCTGTGACGTTCAATAATTGAGCTATTGACTTGTATTGCGATATATGCAATATTACCGCAATGGCGACATTAACCTTTCCGGCGGGCGTTTCCAGTATTCCTGATGAGCAGCATCTACTCGCGAGGAATGGGCTCAAAGCCTGCGGCGGAAGCGTTTCTGGCGAACCCTCGCGAGGAGCAGTTTTTTTTGAGGTCAGCTGTTGCGAGCGACCTGGAAGGTCGCGGTCCGCAGGAATTTCCGGAAATTCCGGAGGAATCGCCTCAAGTCCAACAGGGGAAGCAACAAACCCCAATCCTCCGGACTGTGTTGGGATCGTCGCTCCCATTAAATTTCCATTTATTTAATGGAAGCCGGGTCGCCCTCGGCGAGGAACGCGCGCACCGCTGCCACCGCTTCGGCCAGCCCCGTGCGCTCGATGCTCACGCCGGCGGGGAACGCGCCCAGCAGGCGGCTGGGCAGGCGCGAGTCGAGCATGACGAACACGCCTCTGTCGTCGGCGCGGCGGATGAGGCGGCCGTAGGCTTGCTTCAATCGCAACCGCGCCAGCATGTCGTCGTAGGCGTTGGCGCTGCCGGCGCCGCCGTCGGTGAGCTTGGCCTTCCAGTGCGCCTTGCGCGCGCGGTGGAGGATGTCGGGGCGCGGCCACGGCACCCGGTCGAACACGATCAGGCGCAGGCTGCGGCCGGGCACGTCGACGCCGTCGCGCACCGCGTCGGTGCCGAGCAGGCACGAGTGCTCCTCGGCGCGGAAGATGTCGACCAGGGTCGCGGCATCCATGCCGCCGACATGCTGGGCATAAAGAGGAAGACCCGCGTCCTCGAGCGGCTGGGCGATGCGCTGGTGTACGGCGCGCAGTCTTCCGATGGCAGTGAACAGGCCGAGCGCGCCGCCGCCGCTTGCCAGGAACAGCTCACGGTAGGCCGCGGCCACCTGGTCGCTGTCGTCGCGCTTCACGTCCTTGACGATGATGACCTTGGTGGCATTCGGATAGTCGAACGGCGAGGCCATGGCCGCGCGCATCGCCGGCGCCTGCAGGTGGCGCGTGCCGGTGCGCGCCTCCGCCGAGAGCCAGTCGGCCATCGCGCCCGGCTGCTCGTCGTTGGCGGGCGCGGGCAGGCCCAGGCTGTCGCGCAGGGTGGCCGAGGTGATGACGGCGCCGTGCGCGGGCTTGATCACCGAATTCACGAACGGCTCGGTCGGGTCGAGATAGTGACGATACATGCCGACGTCGATCTCGCGGCCCTGGCTGCGCTCGATGGCGAACCAGTCGACGAAGGCGGGATCGGCGTCGTTGTGCAGGCCGCGCAGCATGGCGCGCCACGCCTCGAGCGTCACCTCGCAGCGGTTGGTGAGCGAGCGCGCGACGCCCTCGATGCGGCCGCGCTGGCCGCTGTCGAGCGTGTCGGCCTCGCTCTCGAGCTTGGTCCTGAGGGCCTGGCGCAGCCGGCGCACCGGCACCAGCATCTGCTCGAGGGTTTCGGCCAGCTGGTCGGCGGCGGCGATCAGGCCAGGGTTGAGCGGGCGCACGTCGCACTCCTGGCCGAAACCCTGGTCCTCGCCCGCCGCGCGCGCGCGCACCTGCAGGCGGACCAGCGCCAGGAATTCCTCGGCCGGCCCCATGACGTTGCCGTCGCCCAGGCGCACCTGCCAGTTGGAGGCGGGCAGGCGGTGCGCCAGGTCGAGCAGGCGGCGCAGCGCATTCAGCGCCTCGACGTCCTCGCCCAGCAGGTCGGCGATGCGCTTCTCCAGTCCGCGCGCGCGGCTGCCGCGGCGGCCTTCCGCGCCCAGCAGCCACCGCCGCAGGTCCGACGCCTCGATGCCCGACAAATGCGCGCCGAAGGCGGCGTCGGCGGCGTCGAACAGATGGTGGCCCTCGTCGAACACGTAGCGCAGCGGGCGCGTGGCATCGTCGAGCCCGCCCATCGCGGCCTGCACCATGACCAGCGCGTGATTGGCGATCACGATGTCGGCGGTGCGGGCGCGTCGAATGGTGCGCTCGACGAAGCATTTGCGGTAGTGCTCGCACGCCGAATAGATGCACTCGCCGCGCCGGTCGGCCAGGCGCTGGATACGGAAGCGCCCGATCAGATCCATCAGCCACGCCGGCAGGTCGCCGCCGATCATGTCGCCGTCGCGGCTGGCCAGGGCCCATCGGGCAAGAAGGCCGAGGCCGACGGCGTTCTCCGGCGCCAGGCCGGTGCGGCTCACGGCCTCCTGGAAATTGAGCAGGCAGAGGTAGTTCTCGCGCCCCTTGCGGATCACCACGCGGCGGCGCTTCTCGGCCGAATCTCGGTGGAGGCGGTCGAGCTCGTTGTCGATCTGGCGCTGCAGGTTGCGCGTGTAGGTGGCGATCCAGACGGGCGCGCCGTTCTTCTCCGCCCACAGCGACGCTGGTGCCACGTAGCCCAGGGTCTTGCCGACGCCGGTGCCGGCCTCGACCAGCACGACGTTGGGCTGGTCCTCATGCAGGCGCGGCGCGAAGGCCTCGGACGCGGCGGAGGCATAGTCGCTCTGCGTCGGCCGTGCCTCGGCCATGTTGGGACCGGCGGAGACCATTTGCGCGAGCCTGAGGCGCGCCTCGCGCGGCTCGACCGGCTCGCTGCCCGGCGGCGGCGCGGGCGGCGGCTCCTCCCACGGCGGCAGGCTCTTCCAGATGTCGAGGCCGGCACCGGCGCGCGGCTTCTTGCCCGTGCCCGAGACGTCGAGGGCCGCCAGCACCGCGTCGCCCCAGGTCCAGCCGCCGCGCGCCATCGACAGCGCGGTGTCCTTCATCTCGGGCGAGGCGAGTGCGGCCATGTCGTCCAAGGTGTCGAGCAGGCTTTGCGCGATTCGGGGCAGCAGCGCGATCTCATCGTCGCCGTCGATGTCGAGAGCGGCGCCAAGGCCGCGCACGGTCGGCAGGCAGAAGGTCGCGGGATGGACGAAGGCGTAGAGTTCCAGCAGGTCGCGTGCAGGCAGCGACTCGAGGCCGAGCCGCGCCGCCGTCGCCGGCGCATGGACGCAGAGCGGCCGGGTGGCGGCCGCGCGCGTCGCCGCCTCGGCCGCGCCCAGCCGCTCGACCGAGCCGTCGGCGCCGAGCCACACGGCGCCGCGGGCCGTTGCTATCAGGGCTGGATAAAGAGGGGAGCTCATCTGCGCTCTCGGTGTACCACACCGGAAAACTGCCCCCAAAAACGCGCGTGTGCAGATCGCAACGGGTGCAATTACACTCATGGCCCATGAAACCGATGCCCATGTCGGCGAGCTATTTCCGCCAGCAGCTCTTCCCCTTCACCCGGGGGCCTTGAGGGTGCGCCGGCGCGCCCTTCTAGGCGCCGCGGGTCTGGCACTGGTGCCCGCCGCCGCGCGGGCCGTCACCGACGCCGATGTCGTGATCGTGGGTGCGGGCCTGGCCGGCTTGACCGCGGCGCGAACGCTGATGGCGGCCAACCACAAGGTGCTGGTGCTCGAGGCGCGCGACCGCATCGGTGGGCGGGCCTTCACCGACACGGGCCTGGGCTTCGCCTTCGACCTTGGTGCGGCGTGGCTCGGGCCCGGCGCGCTGATGAAGGAGCTGGGGGCCAAGCCCGCACCCGGTCCCGAGGTGAGCACGATCGCGCTGGGCGGCAAGCCGCTCGCGGCCGACCGGCTGGCGCAATATGCCAAGACCGCCGAGACGATGGCGGCCAAGCTGAAGGACGCGCGCGCCCGGCAGCCGGGTGTCGATCCCGCGACGGTGCTGCGCGCCAGCGATCCGGCCGAGCAGCTCGCCTTCTTCCAGCTCACCACGCGGCCGCCGTTCGAGACGGTGACGTCGCTCGACGGCGGGATCGGCGCCGCGGTCGCGCGCTTCGGCGCCCGGGTGCCGGTGAAGCGCGGCACGCAGGTGGTGCGCATCGACTCGACCGGGCCCGACGTCGAGATCGTGAGCACGACCGGCACGGTGCAGGCGCGCGCGGTGATCGTCACCCTGCCGGTGGGCGTGCTGGCGGGCGGCCACTTCGGCTTCGCCCCGCCGCTGCGGCCACCCAAGCGTGCCGCCCTCGCGGCCGCGGCGATGGCGCCGTGCCTGCGCATCGCCGTCGCCTTCTCGCACGGCGCGCCCAAGGCGCCGGCCAACGCCTTGCTGTCGGGCATCACCAGGGGCGGCCTGCCGTTCGACGCGCTGGTGCGGCCGGGCAATCGCGACGCCGCGATCGTCGTGCTGAACGGCTATGCCGCCACCCAGGTCGAGGACACGGGGCCGAGTGCGGCCGGCGCCTTCGCGCTCTCGGCGCTGGCCGAGGTCTACGGCAACGACCTGCGCGCGGCGTTCAAGGGATCGCTCGCCTCGCGCTGGGGCCACGATCCGTTCGCGCTGGGGGCGTGGTGCGCGCCCGTGCCGGCGATCGCCACAGCCCTGGCCGCGCCGCACGACACCCGGGTGATCTTCGCCGGCGAAGCCACGGAAGCCGCCAACGCCGGCACGCTCGAGGCGGCCTTCGCCTCGGGCCTCAGAGCGGCCGGCGAAGCGAAAGCCCTGCTGCGATGACCAGCGCCGCGGCGGCGGCGAGCGACGGCATCGCGAGGCTGCCGGTCGCGTCGTAGACATGGCCCGCGAAGATCGGCCCGAGGATCTGGCCGAAGCTGAACGCGGCGGTCATGAGCGCGATGCGGCCGCGCGGATCGCCTTCGCCCTCGCGCGCGCCCAGCAGGCCGAGCGCGGTCAGGCCCATGAAGGTGCCGCCAACGAACACCGAGGTCAGGATCACCGTGACGGGGGTAAGGAACAGGGCACTCGCGGCCACGCCTACCGCCTCGACCGCACAGGCGAGCGCGAAGGCGCGCAGGATGCCGAAGCGGCGCGCCAGTGTCGTCCACAGCGCCACCGACGGCGCGGCGCTCAAGCCGAACATCACCCAGATGTACGGCTCGAGGTCGGCGATCTCGCGCGAGCCGCGCACCATGGCGACGATGAAAGTCGCGGTGATGATGTAGCCGAAGCCGAACAGGCCGTAGGCGATCAGCAGCGACCAGAAGGTGCGCGGGAACCGCGTCTTCTCCCGCGTGTGCGCGGCCGTGCCGGCCCGGTCGGCGGGCACCAGCACGACGACGGCCAGGCTTGCCGCGAGCGCCAACGCCGCACTCGCCAGCCACATGGTGCGCCAGTCGCCGAGCACTGCGACCAGGACGGCCGAGGCCGCGATGCCGGTGCCGACGCCGGCGAAGTGCACGGCCGACAGGGCGCCGTGGCCGCTCGCCGCCAGCCGGTTCAGCACCAGCGCCGAGCCGAAGATCAGGCCGAAGGCGCTGGCCACGCCCGCCAGCGCGCGCAGCACGAGGAAGAGGCCGAGATGGTCGGTGAGGCCCATGGCGGCCAGGCACAGCACGTTGGTCGCCAACGCCACCAGCAGCCATTGGCGCTGCGAGCCGGGCAGGCGCACCGCCGCCAGCAGTGCGCCGGCGAGGTAGCCCAGGAAGTTCACCGAGGCGATCAGGCCGGCCTGGCTCTTGGTCAGGTGCAGCGCCTCGACCATCGGCGGCAGGATCGGCGTGTAGACGAAGCGGCCGATGCCGATCGCCGAGGCGGTTGCCAGCAGGCCGCCGAGGGCCAACAGAAGAGGGGATTTGTTCATTGCGGGCGCGCACTTTGGCCCTCCACCGAGATTGACGCAAATGCCCGTCGCACCTACTTTCGCAGCCTCCATGGCACAGATCGATCGCACCACAGCCGAGGCCGCGCGCGCGTGGCCGTTTGAAGAAGCCCGCAAGCTCGTCGCGCGGATCGGCGTTGCTGCGCCGGCGAAAGGCCCGGAGAAGGGATACGTGCTGTTCGAGACCGGCTACGGCCCGTCCGGCCTGCCCCACATCGGCACCTTCGGCGAGGTCGTGCGCACGACGATGGTGCGCCAGGCGTTTCAGCGCCTCAGCGACGTGCCGACCAGGCTGTTCTGCTTCTCCGACGACATGGATGGCCTGCGCAAGGTGCCGGACAACGTGCCGAACAAGGAGATGCTGGCTTCGCATCTCGGCAAGCCGCTGACGGCGGTGCCCGATCCGTTCAGCAACGAGTACCCCTCGTTCGGCGCCGCCAACAATGCGCGACTGCGCGCCTTCCTCGATTCGTTCGGCTTCGACTACGAGTTCCAGTCGGCGACCGAGTATTACAAGTCGGGCAAGTTCGACGCCATGCTGCTGGCCATGCTGCGCCATTACGACGAGGTCCAGGCCGTCATGCTGCCGACGCTCGGCCCGGAGCGGCGCGCGACCTATTCGATCTTCCTGCCGATTTCGCCCAAGTCGGGCCGCGTGCTGCAGGTGCCGATGGTCAAGGTCGACGCCCAGGCCGGCACGATCGTCTATCGCGACGAGGACGGCTCGACGGTCGAGACGCCGGTGACCGGCGGCAACGTCAAGCTGCAGTGGAAGGCCGACTGGGCCGGCCGCTGGTTCGCGCTCGACGTCGACTACGAGATGTACGGCAAGGACCTCATCCCCTCGGCCGAGCTCAGCGCCAAGATCGTGAAGATCCTGGGCGCCAGGCCACCGGAGGGCTTCAACTACGAGCTCTTCCTCGACGAGGAAGGCAAGAAGATCTCCAAGTCCAAGGGCAACGGCCTGTCGGTCGAGGAGTGGCTGCGCTACGCCAGCCCTGAGTCGTTGTCGCTCTACATGCACCAGCAGCCGCGGCGCGCAAAGCGCCTGCACTTCGACGTGATCCCGCGTGCTGTCGACGAGTATCTGTCGCTGGTCGAGAAGCTGCCGGCGGAGGAGCAGGCGAAGTCCGTCGAGAATCCGGCGTGGCACATCCACAACGGCACCGCGCCAGAGAACAACACCGGCGGCGTCTCGTTCGCGATGCTGCTGAACCTCGCCGGCGTCGCCAACACCGAGGATAAGGACGTGCTGTGGCAGTACCTGCGCCGCTACGTGCCGGGCGCGACGCCGGAATCCTCGCCCTACCTCGACCGGCTGTTGAGCGGAGCGGTCGCCTACTACCAGGACTTCGTGAAGGCCTCGAAGAAGTTCCGCCTGCCGTCCGACAAGGAACGTGCCGCGCTGCAGGACCTCGCCGACGTCCTGCGCAAGATCCCCGAGAGCGAGAGCGCGGAGTTCATCCAGAACGAGGTCTACGAGGCCGGCAAGCGCCACTTCGCCAAGGAAGAGCTGCGCCAGTGGTTCAAGACTCTCTATGAAGTGCTGCTCGGCAGCGAGCAGGGTCCGCGCATGGGCGCCTTCATCAAGCTCTACGGCCGCGACAATGTCGTGCGGCTGATCGAGCGGGCGCTGGCTGGCGAGGATCTCGGGAAGGCCGCGTGACGGACGTTCCCAGTCCCGAGATCCAGCCCGGCACGCGTGTCTTCGACGTGCCCCTCGTCCGCGCGACCCGCCAGTCCCTAAAGGGCTTCGGCGAGATCGTGCGCGATCCCAAGACCCACAAGGTCGAGATCGCGACCTGGCCGGCGCGCGGCTGGCGCAAGCTCGATCCCCATACCGGCAACGAGGGCGGTACGACCGAGGGCACCTTCGCCTGCGAATGGCAGGGCAACGAGTTGATCGGCCACAACGAGGCGGTCGGCGGCCACTATGTGCTGGGCTTCCGCGACCCGCCCGACCTGGTGGGCCAAGGCGCGGCGCCGACGCCCGGCCGCGTGCTGCTGTGGCATTGCAACTACCATCCCGACGGCGGCCAGCTGTTCTGGCCGCTCGACGGCCGCCCGTTCGTGGTGCCGGTGGCGCCGCCGGGCGACGACGTGAAGCCCGAGGATTTCGTCGCCTTCTGGTCCGACGGCGGCCACGGCATCTACATCCACCCCGACATCTGGCACGAGGGACCGTTCCCCGTCGGCCCGTCGGGCCGCTTCTTCGACAAGCAGGGCAAGGTCCACGCCCGCATCAGCTGCGACATCGCGCGCGAGTTCGGCGTGCTGCTCGGCGTGCAGCTGCCGGGCGCGGTCTAACCGATGCCAGATTCTCGCCGATGAAGGGTGACGGCATCGGCGTCGCGCTGCCACGGCTGGAAGATGCCCGCCTGCTGCGGGGCCAGGGAAGCTACAGCGACGACTTCACCCACAAAGACCAGGCCCGCGCCTTCGTGCTGCGCTCGCCGCATCCACATGCCCGCATCGTGTCGATCGACACTGCGGCCGCGCGGGCGATGCCGGGCGTGCTGCTGATCCTCACCGGCGCCGACGTCGCGGCCGAAGGGTTGAAGCCGATCCCGCACATCCCGCAGGCCCAGAGCCCGCCCGACATCCGGCTCGACAATCTCGACGGTTCGCCGCATCTCGTCGAGCAGCCGCCGATTCTGGCGATCGACACGGTGCGCTTCGTCGGCGAGGCAGTGGCCTTCGTCGTGGCTGAGACAGTGGAGCTCGCCAAGGACGCCGCCGAGGCGATCGATGTCGCCTACGAGACCTTGCCGCCGATCGGCGACATCGCCGTCGATGCCAGGGTCGGCAATCCGCCGGCGACGCGTGCGGCCTTCGCCGGGGCGGAGCATGTCGTGCGGCTCGAGACCGATATCCAGAGGATCGCCGGCGTGCCGATGGAGCCGCGCGCTGCGCTCGGCCACTACGATCCCGCGACGGAGCGCTACACGGTGCATGCCGGCGGCGGCGCCATCGTGCGGCCCAAGAAGGAGATCGCGATCATCCTCGGCATCGCGCCCGAGAAGGTGAGGGTGATCGCCAAGGATGTCGGCGGCAACTTCGGTACCCGCAATTCCTTCTATCCCGAGTTCGCGCTGGTGGCGTGGGCGTCGAAGAAGACCGGCCGTGCGGTGAAGTGGACCTGCGAGCGCCAGGAGGCCTTCGCCAGTGACTACGCCGCGCGCGACTTCCGCATCGAATCGGAGCTGGCGCTGTCGGCCGACGGCCGCTTCGTCGGCCTGCACGCGACCAGCACCAGCGATCTCGGCGCCTATACCGCGTCCTTCGTGCCGCTCACCAAGGGCACGCAGCTCATGACCAGCCTGTACGAGATGCCGGCGGCGGCGCGGGCGCGCGGCGTGCTGAGCAATACCGCCAGCACCGCGCCCTATCGCAGTGCCGGCCGGCCCGAGACCATGTTCGTGATCGAGCGGCTGATCGACATGGCCGCCCGCGCGCACGGTTTCGACCGGGTCGAGCTGCGCCGGCGTAACCTCATCAGGACGACGCCGCACCGCAACGCCTTCGGCGTCGTCTACGACAGCGGCGACTATCTCGGTACGTTCGAGGAAATCCTGAAGCTCGCCGACTGGACCGGCTACGAGGCGCGTCGTGAGGCGTCGCGGTCGCGCGGTCTGCGGCGCGGCCTCGGCCTCGGCGGCTATGTCGAATCGCAAAGCGGCGCGCCCTACGAGCGTGCCGAGGTGACGGTGCTGCCCGACCATAGCGTCGAGATCGTGATCGGCACGCTCTCCGCGGGCCAGGGCCACGCGACCAGCTTCGCCCAACTCGCCGCCGAATGGCTGGGCGTACCGGCGGCCTCGGTACGCATCGACACCAGCGACACCGATCGCCTCAGCATCGGCGGCGGCTCGCATTCCGGCCGCTCGATGCGTCAGGCCGGCACGACGATCCACAAGGCCTCGCAGGGGATCATTGCCAAGGGGCTGAAGCTCGCGTCGCGTCATCTCGAGGCGAGCGAGGCGGACATCGCCTTCGCGAACGGCCGCTTCACCGTGACAGGCACCGACAGGAGCGCCAGCCTGTTCGAGCTTGCCGCCGCGCACGGCGCGATCGCCGACGCCGGCAACGTCGACAGCCGGGTCGGCTCCTATCCCTACGGCTGGCATGTCTGCGAGGTCGAGATCGACGTCGAGACCGGCGTCGTGCGCATCGACCGCTACACCACGATCGACGACGTCGGGCGCGCGGTGAATCCGTTGATCCTGCACGGCCAGACCCACGGCGGCATCGTCCAGGGTGCGGGCCAGGCGCTGATGGAGCGTATGGTCTACGACGACGGGCAGCTCCTGTCGGGTTCGTTCCTGGACTACGCCATGCCGCGCGCCCACGACTTCCCGATGTTCGTCACGGCGCTCAGCGAAGTGCCTTCGACCAACCATTCGCTCGGCTTTCGCGGCGGCGGCGAGGGCGGCATCACCCCGGCGCTGGGCGTGATCGTGAACGCCGTGGTCGACGCGCTGGCCGAGTTCGGTGTCACGCACATCGACATGCCGGCGAGTCCCGAGCGGGTGTGGAAGGCAATTCAGTCGGCGGTGACGGCGGCGAGATAGGACTGCACCAGCCGCACCAGCTCGTCCTCGAAGGCCTGGCTCTTGAAGAACGGCTGCTCCTCCAGCACGGCGGCGCGGATTGTGCCCATCAGCGCCCGCGACAGCACGAAGACCTGCTCGGGGCTCAAGCGGGCGAGACCACGATGTGGGTCGGCGCCCGACTGCGCGATGAACGCCGCGATCGGCGCAAGCATCTCGACAGTCATGCCTTGGGCCAGCACCGCCTGCACCACGGCCTTGCGCGCGCGCTGACGGCCGTGGAAGGCGTTGACGATCGCCCGGACCATCGCACGCTCGCGGCCTTCGGCCGTGGCGTCGGGCTCGCCGCGCAGCGCCTTCGCCATGGCGGCGAGCGTCGCGCCCATCTCGCGCTCCGCGATGGTGCGCAGCAGTGCGTTCTTGTCGGCGAAGTATTGATAGAGCGTGCCGATGCTGACGCCCGCGCGCTCGGCCACGGCGTTGGTCGTGAAGGCGGCCAATCCGCCCGCCTCCAGAACCTGAGCCGCGCCTTCGAGAATCGCCGCCACGGTCTCGGCGGCGCGCGCCTGATACGGAATTCGTCTTTTAATATTAATAGGTTGTCTGGTTCTGGCCATGGCAGACCGGCTTTCCCAAAGGCGAGTATGAAACCTGAGTGATACTCATATATTGAAAGGCGTCGAACGCATAGGAGCATCGCCATGGAAACTCTCGGCACGCTTTACATGATCCTCCTGCCGCTGGTGTTGGGCGCCGCCGTGGTCGAAGGCCTGTGGCTCGCGCGCACGCGCCGGGAGGGCTACGACTGGAAGGCTTGGGGCACGTCGGTCGCCGACCTCGCCATGCGCCGCTTGCTGGCGCTGGTGCCGTACAGCCTGGCGACGCCGGTCTTCGTGCTGGCCTACCAGCATCGCCTGTTCACGCTGCCCATCGACAGTGTGGCCTCGGTGCTGCTGCTCTTCGTCGGGCTCGAGTTCTTCTATTATTGGTATCACCGCACCAGCCACACCGTGCGCTGGTTCTGGAACACGCACGCGGTCCATCATTCGCCCAACCAGTTCAATCTGGCGGCCGCCTATCGCCTGGGTTGGTTCGGCAAGCTGACGGGCGCCACCATCTTCTTCACGCCGTTGTCGTTCCTGGGCTTCGAGCCGACCACCGTGCTCGCGGCGCTGGCGCTCAACCTGCTCTACCAGTTCTGGATCCATGCCGACTGGATCTCCAAGCTCGGCGTGCTGGAATACGTGCTGAACACGCCGTCGGCCCACCGCGTGCACCATGCCCGCAACCCGGAGTATCTCGATGCCAACTTCGGCGGCGTGCTGATCGTGTTCGACCGCCTGTTCGGCACCTATGTCGAGGAACGCGCCGACGTGCCGTGCGAGTATGGCCTGGTCCACCGGGTCACGACCTACAATCCGGTCCGCATCAACGCCGAGCCGTGGATCGGCCTGGCAAAGGACCTCGGATCGGCGCGCTCGCCGTCGGAGGTCTGGCACTATCTCTTCGGTGCGCCGGGCTGGCGTCCGGACGGAAAGGGCTCGACCACGGCCGAACTGCGGCACGCTCGGGTAGTCATGACTTAATCTCCTTTGAGCGAACTCCTTTCGGGCCACACACTGACCGAAAGGAGACGCTCGAATGGCCAAGGACAAAGTCTGCGTCGTGATCGGCGCGGGAGATGCGACGGGCGGTGCGATCGCCCGCCGCTTCGCGCGGGAGGGCTACACCGCCGTGGTGACGCGACGCAGCGCCGACAAGCTGACGCCGCTGGCCGACAGGATCAGGGCCGACGGCGGCAAGGTCCATCCCTTCGGCTCCGACGCCCGCGACGAGGAACAGGTCGTCGAACTGTTCCGCAAGATCGAGGCCGACATCGGCGAGGTCGAGGTCTTCGTCTTCAACATCGGCGGCAACGTCCGCTTCGACATCCGCGACACCACCTCTCGGGTCTATCGCAAGGTCTGGGAGATGACCGCCTTCGCGGGCTTCCTGACGGCGCGCGAGGCCGCGAAGGCGATGGTGCCGCGCGAAAAGGGCACGATGCTGTTCACCGGCGCCACCGCCAGCATCCGCGGAGGGCGCGGCTTCTCGGCCTTCGCCGGCGGCAAGCACGCCGTGCGGGCGCTGGCGCAGTCGATGGGGCGCGAGCTGATGCCGCAGAACATCCATGTCGCCCACGTCGTGATCGACGGCGCGATCGACACCGAATGGATCAAGTCGAACTTTCCCGAGCGCTACAATGCCGGCCCCGACGCCATCCTCGATCCCGACCACATCGCCGAGGCCTACTGGCAGCTCCATCGCCAGCCGCGCAGCGCCTGGACCTTCGAAATGGACCTGCGCCCGTGGAAGGAGACCTGGTAATCGCGCGCAACTGCGGCAGCGCGCGGATCGTTGCTCCTGTGAACCCCACACAAGGAGGCACGCCATGCCGACCGACACGACGGCCAAGCTCTGGGAGCTGATCAAGGACATGAAGTACGGCATGTTCACCGCGCATCACGGCAACGGCCATCTCCATTCGCGCCCGATGACGACGCTCGATCGCGACGAGCAGGGCGGTGTGTTGTGGTTCTTCATGTCGCGCAGCGGCGAGCCGGTGCTCGACATCGAGAACGTCTCGGAGGTCAACATCTCCTACAGCGACCCCGGCCACGACGCCTACGTCTCGGTCTCGGGCACGGCGCGGCTGGTGAACGACCCGGCGAAGCAAAAAGCGCTGTCGAGCCCCATGACCCAGGCCTGGTTCCCGGGCGGCGCGAACGATCCCGATCTGGCGATGGTCGCCGTCACGGTCAATCACGCCGAGTACTGGGACGTGAAGACCAACAAGGCGACCAAGATCTTCGAGATGGCCAAGGCGGCCATGACCGGCACGCCGCCGTCGATCGGCGAGCATGCCCAGGTCCGCATGAGGTAGGCCGCTCCAGCGCTGCCCGGCTCGTCGCCTCGTGGGACGCGAGCCAGACTCGAGGTTTTGGCTAACGGCTAGTGCCGCGGCGTCGTCGCCGCGCCGACGGCTGCGCCACCCGCGCCACCGACCACCGCGCCCAGCAGAGGGTTGAAGCCCGTCACCGCGCCCAGCACCGCACCCGAGGCCGCGCCAATGCCGCCGCCGGTCACTGCGCGCTGTCCCCAGGTGTCGCCGCAGGCGGTGGCGGTCAGGAGAATGGCGGCAAGAACGATATATTTACGCATGGGTCGGTCCCTTTGGGCTGTCTCGGGAACCTGAGGATGCAGGCCCTGTAAGGCCGTTTACGAGTCGAATTGGGGCCGGAAAGTGGCGATGGTCGCGCTGCGAATCGCCGGCCGTTGCATGCGCGACTGCCAGAGGCACAGCGACGGCGTGACCGCGAGCTCCATGACCAGCGCCGCCGCGACCGAGTGCGAGACCGGATCGCCGAGCAGAACGCCCAGCAAGCGGCACAGTCCGCCGATCACGACGACGAAGGTCAGCAGCCGCACGCGGGCGGTTTTGTCTTCGATGCCGGGCACGGCGCTCCAGAATCCGAGGCCGATCGCCAGCAGCAGGCCCGAGAGATAGCGCTCGTGGTTGAGGGCCCAGGCGCCGGCCCCATGCAGTCCGTTGACGACGTCCCAGGCGCCCGCGACGACCGGCAGGGTCGCGGCAAAGGCCACAGTGCACTGCAGCGCGCGCTTTTCGAGGAGGGATCGGTCCATGCCCTGGATACGGGCCAGGAGCGGCGGCGGATTAGTGCAGCCGTGCCATCCGCGCGCGCACCTTCCCGAGGAAGGCGGCGCGCGAGGCCTGCGTCGAATGATCCATGTCGTAGTGCGCGAGGTACAACGACTTCGCGCCCTTGGCGCACATCGGCTTCAGGCCGCGCATCAGCACCTTGCGCCCGGCGTTGCCAGCGAACAGTGCGACCACCCACCACGGCGAACCGTAGGTCGTCACCACGACGAACAGCCGGATGTTGTGCAGGGCCGGCGTCAGATGGTTGTCCTTGCGGTCGTAGTCGAAGGCGATGCCCGGCCCCCACACGCGGTCGACCCAGCCCTTCAGCATCGCCGGCATGGCGAACCACCAGTGCGGGAAGCAGAGGACCAACCCCTCGACCGTCTTCAGCGTGTCGACATAGCCCGCGACCGCCCTGTGGTCGTAGGCTTCCTGCATGTAGGTCTCGCGCTCGTGCCCGGTCATCGCCGGGGCGAAGCCTTCGCGATAGAGGTCGGTGGCGACGACTTCGTGGCCGTTGGCTTGCAGCGTCTCGACGATCGCGCCGAACAGCGCGTGGTTGTAGCTGCTGGTAAGCGGGTGGCAGTGGACGACCTGGATGCGCATTTCAGGATGCCAACGCCCGGCCGCCGCGCACGTTGCGGCCTCAGATCACCCGCTGCGTGCGGGCGTACGCCATGTAGAGCTCGTGCGCCTGGCGGGCGATCGGACCGGGCTGCAAGTCGCGGCTCTCGTACTTGCTGACCGGCTGGACCTTGCCGGCATTGCCGGTGGTGAAGATTTCGTCGGCGTCGTCGAGTTCCGACGGACGCACCGTGCGCTCCTCGACCGTGATGCCGGCGTTGCGCAGCAGCCGGACCGTGCGGTCGCGCGTGATGCCGGCCAGGAACGTGCCGTTGGGGATCGGCGTCGCCACCTTGCCGTTCCTGGCGAGGAAGAGGTTGGAGCTGCAGGTCTCGGCCACGTTGCCGACCGCGTCGAGCACGACGCCGTTGTTGAAGCCGCGCTCGAGCATCTCGGCGACGCCGCGCGAGGAATTGGGATAGAGGCAGGAGGCCTTGGCGTTGGTCGGCGCGCTCTCGGGCGTCGGCCGGCGGATCGAGCGGCACAGGCCGAGCGACAGCGGCGTGCCGGCGCGCATCGGCGAGAGGTAGGTGCAGAGCAGGAAGTTGGTCGACTCGGGATCGACCGAGATCGGGCCGGCGCCGCCCTTGGTCGCCCAGAACATCGGGCGCACATAGAGGTCGGCCTTGGGGCCGAAGCGGCGCACACTCTCGTGCATCAGCTTCAGGATCTCGTTCGGCGTCTTGGTCGGCTTCAGGCCGAGCGCGGAGGCCGAGCGGCAGACACGTTCCGCATGGAGATCGAGGTCGGGACCGCAGCCCTCGAAAGCGCGGCCGCCGTCGAATACCATCGAGCCGAGCCAGAAGGCGTGGTCGCGCGGCCCCAGGATCGCGGGGTTGCCCTCGTGCCATGTGCCGTTCCAGTAGGTGAGCGTGTCCATCTTGTCCTCGTCTGGCGGAAGCCGGCGGAAATAGCAGATTCCCATGGGCGCGGCAGCTTATTTGGCATTGGCCGCCGCGGTCTGTTTTGCGGTCGCCCTGATCCTCACCCAGTACGGGCTGCGGACCATGCCATCGTGGCGCTCACCGCTCTACAGTATCGGCGGATCGGCGATCATCGCGTGGATACTGGCCATATTTTTTGTCGACCCGGCCACCGTCCAAACTAGGGCGGTGCTGATCTTCGCCGGTGTCGGGATCGTCTATCCGGTCGTGGTGTCGATCCTGTCGGTGCGCTCGAACGAGCGGCTGGGGCCGGCGGTGGCCGGCGCCGTGGGCAACGTCACGCCGCTCTTCGCCGTGCTGGGTGCCGTGCTCTTCCTCGACGAGCGGCTGGGTTGGGGCCAGACGGCGGGGCTTGCGCTGGTCATGGCGGGCGTGGCGCTGCTGGCGCTGCGCGGCGGCGTCGGCGGCCGCCAGTGGTCGGTCTGGGTGCTGCTGTTGCCGCTCGGGGCCGCCATGATCCGCGGCGCCATCCAGCCCGCGATCAAGACCGGGCTGGCGCTGTGGCACGAGCCGATGGCGGCGACGGCGATCGGCTACACGCTGTCGACCGCCGTGATCCTGATCCTTGTCGGCCGCCGCGCCTGGCGCGAGGGGCCGGCCGACCGGTGGGGCGTGTTCTGGTTCACCGGCGTCGGCCTGTTCAACGGTGCGGCGACGTTTCTTCTATATGCCGCGCTGGGGCTGGGCTCGATCGCGGTGGTGGCGCCGCTGGTGGCGATCTTCCCGCTGATCGCCGTGATGCTGAGCTTCTTCTTCCTGCGCGGCGAGAAGCTGCATGTCGTCGGCTTCAGCGGGATCGTCGTCAGCGTCGGCGGGGTGATCGTCCTGCTCGTCGCGCGATAAAGGCCGAAGTACCTTTATTGAGACGGGAACGAAAGGGCCCGCGAATGCGTAGACTCTGCAGGCGTTGACAGTTGGTCCGTGCCGTTCAGGAGGCACAATGATTACTCGCTCGCTTCTCACGTTGCTCGCCGCCACCGCGCTCCCGAGCGCGATCGTCGCGCCCGCGGCGTTCTCCCCGGCCTCTGCCCAGATCGCCGTCAACATCAACCTCGGTCCGCCGCCCGCGCCTCGCTATGAGACCGTGCCGGCCCCGCGGCCCGGTTACGCCTGGGCGCCCGGCTATTGGCAGGTCGAGAACAACCGTCACGTCTGGGCTCCCGGCCGCTGGATGACACAGCGTCCTGGCCAACATTGGGTCGCCGACCGCTGGGACTCGCATCGTGAAGGCGATCGCGACCAGTGGCAGCGTCAGGCCGGCCATTGGGACAATGACGGCCCGCGCCACGACAACGACCACAATCACGACGGTCATCCGGACAATGGTCGTGGTCCCGACAAGGGGCACCGCTAGTCGCTGAACTTTCAGAAGTAGAAGCGGGGCGCCTTGGGCGCCCCGTTTTCGTTGTGGCCAAAAGAGGGCGAAGACGTGTCCCGAATTCCTTGAAACGGCAAGGCACGCTCAAGGGGTCTGAAGCGTATTTCCCTGCACAGTGGCCCGCAGGCCGCGCAAGGAGGTACCTATGTTGAAGCGATCCCTGTTCATGGCTCTTGCAGCCGCGACGATCGCCACACCGGCCTTGGTGGCGCCGGCGATCTTCACGCCGGCGGCCGCCGAGGTCGATCTGAACGTCTCGATCGGCACGCCGCCGCCGCCGCTGCGCTACGAAGTCGTGCCGGCGCCGCGCACCGGCTACGTCTGGGCGCCGGGTCATTGGCGCTGGGACGGTCACCACCACGTCTGGAATGCCGGCGTCTGGATGCCGGCGCGTGCCGGCTACCGCTACGTTCCCGACCGTTGGGAGCGCTACGTCGACAACGGTCACGAGCGTTGGCGCTACCACGCCAGCGGTTGGGATCGTGACGGCGACGGCGTGCCCAACCGCTACGACAACCATCCGAACAACCCGAACCGTCGCTAGGCGGATGGTGGTTTAAGGGAGTGGGGCGCCTCAACGGCCCTGCTTTCCTTTCCAACGCAAAGATAGAGAGCGGGGCGTATCGGCGCCCCGCTTTCTTTTTGCTATCCTCCCGGCCGAAGTCACCGGGAAGGAACAAACAAGTGCCGCTTCGCGCCGACCGCTTCGGTCTCTCCGTCGCCCTCGCCACGCCGTTCGCCGAGGATCGCCAGATCGATCTGCCGCGCCTGGTGGCGCACGGACTCCAGTCGCTGGCCGACGGCTGCAACAGCCTCACGGTCTTCGGCACGACGGGCGAGGGCGCGACCCTCGGCCTCAACGAACGCAATCGCGCGCTGGGCGCCCTCGTGGGCGCTGGCGTCGATCCCCGGAAGCAGCTGATCGTCGGCATCGCGGCATCCTCGGTCGAGGACGCGATCGCCCAGGGCCGCGCCGGCCTGATGCTGGGCTGCCCGAGCTTCCTGCTGGCGCCGCCGTTCTATTTCAAGAACCCGGGCGACGAGGGCCTGTTCGACTGGTTCGCCGCCGTGCTGACAGGGCTCGGCCCCAAGGCCAGCAACGTCATTCTCTATCACATCCCGCAGGTCACTTTGGTCGGCCTGTCGATCGACCTGATCGATCGCCTGAAGAAGGCGTTCCCCGGTCAGGTCAAGGGTGTGAAGGATTCGTCGGGCAATTGGGAGAACACGCAGGCGCTGCTCAAGCACCCCGCCGACCTGCACATCCTGATCGGCGATGAACGCCTGCTCGCCAAGGGCATGAACCTCGGCGCCTCGGGCACGATCTGCGGCCTGGCCAACATCGCGCCCGACCTGATGCAGGCGCCGGTGAACGGGGTCGAGGAGCCGCGCGTCGCCGCCATGATCGAGGTCGTGCTGCCGTTCGCCGTGACCGCCGCGGTGAAGGCACTGGTCGGCCATCGCCGTAACGATCCTCTCGCCTGGAGCCGCATGCGCGCGCCGCTGCGCTCTCTGGGCGAAGCCGAATGCCGAAAGATCTTCGCCGCCATAGACGCCATCCGCGCCAAGCGCGCGGCTTAAGGAGAGTTCCATGCCCGCACCGATCGCCATCCGCCTGCACCCCAACGACAACGTCGTCGTGGCCCGCATGGATATCCTGCCGAACACGAGGGTGGAGGGCGATGTCTCGGCCGCCACGCGCGTGCCGCCCGGTCACAAAATCCTGACGCGCGCGGTGAAGAAGGGTGAGCCGCTGCGCAAGTACAACCAGATCATCGGCTTTGCGACCGACGACATGATGCCCGGCACGCACATCCACACGCACAATTGCGTCATGGGCGACTTCGAGCGCGACTACGCCTTCTGCGCCGACGCCCATGCGACCGACTATGCCCAGACGCCCGCCACCTTCATGGGCTACCGCCGCGCCGACGGGCGGAGTGCGACGCGCAACTACCTCGGCATCGTGACGACCGTGAATTGCTCGGCCGCCACCAGCCGCATGATCGCCAAGCGCATCGAGCCGCTGCTGGCGCAGTATCCCAACATCGACGGCGTGGTGCCGCTGACGCACGGCGGCGGCTGCGGCATGGCTGCGTCCGGCCTCGAGATGGACGTCTTGCGCCGCACGCTCGCGGGCTACACGCGCCATCCCAACATGGCGGCGGTCGTGGTGCTGGGCCTCGGCTGCGAGACCAACCAGATCTCCGGCCTGATGGACGCCGAGGGCCTCAAGGAAGGCCCGAAGCTGATCCCGATGGCGATCCAGGACGAAGGCGGCGTGTCGAAGACGGTGATGCGCGCCGTCGGCTTTTTGCAGGAGCTGCTGCCCGAGGCCAACAACGTCAAGCGCGAACCGATCCCGGCGAGCGAGCTCATCCTTGCCCTGCAGTGCGGCGGCTCGGATGGCTATTCGGGCATCTCGGCCAACCCGGCACTGGGCGCGGCGGTCGACCTGCTGGTGAAGAACGGCGGCACGGCGGTGCTGTCGGAGACGCCGGAGATCTACGGCGCGGAGCATCTGCTGACGCGCCGCGCCGCCAGCCGCGAGGTCGGCGAGAAGATCGTCAAGCGCATCAAGTGGTGGGAAGACCACTGCGCGCGCACCGGCGGCGAGATGAACAACAATCCCTCGCCCGGCAACAAGGCAGGCGGCCTCACGACCATCCTCGAGAAGTCGCTGGGTGCGGTGGCCAAGGGCGGCACGACCAACCTGGTCGACGTCTACGAGTATGCCCAGCCGATCACGGCCAAGGGTTTCGTCTACATGGACTCGCCGGGCTACGACCCGGTGTCCGCCACCGGGCAGGTCGCCGGCGGCGCCAATGTCCTGTGCTTCACCACGGGACGCGGCAGTGTGTTCGGTTGTAAACCGACACCCTCTCTCAAGCTTGCGACGAACAGCTCGCTTTATCGGCGCATGACCGACGACATGGACATCAACTGCGGCACCATCGTCGACGGCGAGGAGTCGATCGAGGAGAACGGCAAACGGATATTTGAACTGATCGTGAAGACAGCTTCGGGCCACAAGACGAAATCCGAGGTCCTGGGCATCGGCGACGACGAATTCGAGCCGTGGAAGATCGGCGCAACAATGTGACGGATCGCGGGTGCGGGTATTGGCGTTCGTCCGGCAACCAATCCCGACCAGGCGACGTTAGAACGTCATAATGCGGCCCTACGACTCGCGAACTTGGCCTTGCCTTGGCGGCCCAGCCCACAGCGGACTACCCCACGCGCCAATTTCCAAATTCCTCAGTTGTCGCGGACCGCAGCAACGAGCGCCCGGCGCGCCGCGCGCGCGTGTTTTGTAGCTCGCTGAAACTGCCAGGGAGAGACTAAATGGCTACCGGTACCGTTAAGTGGTTCAATGCCACCAAGGGCTTCGGCTTCATCCAGCCGAACGATGGCGGCAAGGACGTGTTCGTGCACATCAGCGCCGTCGAGCGCTCCGGGATGAACGGCCTGAACGAAGGCCAGAAGATCAGCTATGAGATCGCCACCGAACGTGGCCGCTCGGCTGCCGTCAATCTCAAGGCGGAAGGCTGATAAACACCCCTGAGTTGGGTAAAACGAAACGGCGGCGCCACTGGCGCCGCCGTTTTCATTTGTGCACTCTCTTTGCCAAGGCGCGTCCGGGGGGAGAGAGACCATGTCGTCGGAACTGCACTATCTATCGCTCGACGAGGTCGCGCGGCGGCTGAAGGCGCGCAAGCTCTCATCCATCGAGGCGACGACGGCGCTGCTCGACCGCATCGGCAAGATCGATCCCAAGCTCAAGGCCTATGCCACGGTGACCGCCGAGCGCGCGCTCGCCGACGCCCGCGCCCGCGACGCGGAAACCGCCGCGGGCAGGTCGCGCGGCGTCCTGCACGGCGTACCGATCGCGGTGAAGGACCTGTGCAACACCGAAGGCGTGCCGACGGCGGCCGGCATGGCGATCCATCGCACCAACGTGCCGGCCAGGGACGCGACCGTCGTGGCGCGCCTGAAGGCGGCCGGTGCGGTGATCCTCGGCAAGCTGCAGATGACGGAGGGCGCGTTTGGCGCCCATCACCCCAGCATTCCCGCGCCGCTCAACCCGTGGAACGCGACCTACTGGACGGGCTCATCCTCGTCGGGCTCGGGTGCGGCGACGGCGGCGGGATTGTGCTTTGCCTCGCTTGGCTCCGACACCGGCGGCTCGATCCGCTTTCCCTCGACCATGAACGGTCTGTCCGGCCTGAAGCCGACCTGGGGCCGGGTGAGCCGCACCGGCGTCTTCCCGCTCGCCGACTCGCTCGACCATGTCGGGCCGATGGCGCGCAGCGCGCTCGATGCGGCGATCATGCTCGGTGTCATTGCCGGCGCCGACCCGGACGATCCAACGGCGGTGCCACTGCCGGTTCCCGACTATGCCGGCGCGATCGGCGCGGGCGTGCGTGGCAAGCGCATCGGGCTCGCCACCGACATGGACGATCTCGACGGCGATTCGCGTCGCGCGCTCGACGGCGCGGCCACCGTCCTGCGCGCGGCCGGTGCGCAGATGGTCGACGTCATGCTGCCGTCCAGCTTCCGGCAGGGCTCGCGCGACTGGGTGCCGCTCTGCGCGGTCGAGACGGCGCTGGCGCACGAGGCCACGTATCCAGCGCGCGCCGCCGAGTACGGGCCGGTGTTGGCGGCGCTGATCGACATGGGTCGCACGCTTTCGGCCGTCGACTTCGCCCGCCTGCAGGCGCGGCGTGCGACGCTGACCGGGGAACTCGCCACGCTGCTGGCCTCCGTCGACCTCCTGCTGATGCCGGTGATGGCGCGCGCGGCGTGGTCGCTCGAGACGCTGGCCGCGGCGGGGCGCGACCCCGAATCGGTGGCCGGCCGATTGCGCTACACCGCGCCGTTCGATCTCTCCGGGCATCCCACGCTCACCTTGCCGGGCGGCATGACCGCGGACGGCGTGCCGACAGGATTCCAGATCGTCGGCCGCGCCTTCGACGAGGCCGCGATCCTGGCCGCAGGACATGCCTTCCAGCAGGCGACCGACTGGCATGGGCGACGGCCGCCGCTCTAGGCCGGGCGTGTTTCGATGCATGGACGGTGAATCGACGGTGCTGTACCATGGCGCTTTCACGGCGGCCGTCGCATGACAACGATCTTCAAGAACAATTTGCGACTGAGGCCCAGCATCCTGACGGCCTTCGTCGTGCTGACGGTGCCGGTCTTCGTGGTGATCATCGCCGTCACCTACCTGTCGAACGACCGGATCGCGCGCGAGGACGCCCAAGGCCTGATCGAGCGCTTCAGGATCGACGCGATCGGCAATATCGAGGCCGACATCAACCCGATCCGTTCGCTGATCCGCTCGGCGGCGACGCTTGGCAACGAACTGCCCGACTTCTATGCCAACGACCGCGTGCTTCCCTACTTCCAGAGCATGCTGCCGCACAGCGACAAGCTCGTCAGCGCCTATGTCGGCCTGGCGGACGGCTCGTTCCGCCAGGCCCGCCGCATCGACTCGACCGTCAGAATCGGCAACGATTTCCCGCCGCCGGGCTCGGTCTTCGCCTCGCGCGTCATCGATCCTAAGCAGGTGGGGCCGCTGCTCGACCGCTATGTCTTCTACGACAAGGACGGCAAGCGGCTCGGCATGCTCGACGAGCCAACGGCCTACGATCCGCGCACGCGCGGCTGGTATCGCTGGACGGTCGCCGAGGGCAAGCTGCACGTCACCGATCCCGACATCTTCGCAGCCCTCGGACTGGTCGGCTTCACCGTCGCCCAGCCGTTCTATGCCGACGGCAAGCTCCTGGGCGTGGCCGCGATCGACATCACCCTCGACGGCCTTGGCCAGTATCTCGCCGAACGCAAGATCAGCCCGCGCACGCTGAGCTACATCCTCGACGGCCGCGGCAGCGTGCTGGCGGCGTCGGACCTGTCGCGCAGTTACGCCAACAACAACGGCACGCTCGAGCTGCGCCACATCTCTTCGCTCGACAGCGCCCTGCCCGCCGCCGCCTACGCCGCCCGGCCGCGCCGCGAGGAAGGCAGCAAGCTCTTCTATTCCTTCAGCCATGCCGATCGCGAGTACGTCGCCAGCCTGTCGACCCTGCCGGCCGAGTTCGGCAAGCGCTGGCAGATCTTCATCATCACGCCGGTCGACGACTTCACCGGCGCGTCCCGGCGCAACAACGACCGCCTGCTGCTGTTCGGCCTGATCGCCGTCGCGCTGCAGATCGCCATCATCTACTTCCTGAGCAGCGTCATCTCCCGGCCGCTTGAGCGGCTGGCGCGCAACGTCGACATGATCCAGGACCTCGGCGTCGCCCACAGGCTGCCGGCCGTGTCGTCGCCAGTGCGCGAGATCAACACGCTGTCGCGCGCGATCGACACGCTCGACAACGCCGTGCAGTCGTTCTCCTCGTTCGTCCCGGTCGGCCTGGTCAAGCAGCTGCTCGACAGCGACCGGAAGCTGACGCTCGGCGGCCACAGCCGCTTCCTGACGGTGTTCTTCTGCGACATCGAGTCGTTCGCGTCGATCGCCGAAGAAATGCCGTCGCAGGAGATCCTGCTGCGGGTCTCGGCCTACCTCGAGATCGTCATCAAGGCGGTCAACGACCAGCACGGCACGATCGACAAGTTCATGGGCGACGGCGTCATGGCGTTCTGGGGCGCACCGGCGCTGCTCGAGGACCATGCCTGGCGGGCCTGCGTGGCCGCGCTCACCATCCGGCGCGAGATGAAGGCGCTCAACGCGCGTTGGCAGGCCGAGGGGCAGCGGCCGTTCAATATCCGCATCGGCATCCATTGTGACGCGGTGATGGTCGGCAACATCGGCAGCCACGAGCGCATGAGCTACACGGTGATGGGCGACGGCGTGAACATCGCCTCGCGCCTGGAGACAATCAACAAGGAATACGGCACCCACGTCTGCGTCAGCCATGGCGTCTTCCGCGAGGCCGGCGAGCGGCTGTGTGTGCGGCCGATCGAGGACGTCGCGGTCAAGGGCCGGCGCGGCAAGATTCCGATCTACGAGCTGCTGGGCGTCGTCGGCGACGATCCCGAGATCGAACCGGCGCCCGAAGCCACCGAACTCGCCCGCATGACCAAGGCGGCCTACGACGCGGCGACGGCCGGCGACACGGCGCGCGCGCTCGAACTCTACCGCGAGCTCGCCCGGGCGTTCCCGCAGGACCCGGTGGCTGCCGAGCTGATCCGCCGGCTGGATGCGGCATGAAGGTCGAGCACGTCCCCGTTCCGGCGCTGCGTCCCAGCGAATACACCGCGATGCTCATCCAGGGGCTGCGCGCGCGCGCGACATGGGTGCGCGGTGTCGACGCGCTCGAGGTCGGCTCGGGCAGCGGCGTGGTGCTGGCGACCCTGGGCGGCCTCGGTGCCGCCTCGCTGTGCGGCGTCGACATTGAGGAAAAGGCCGTGACGCTCGGCGTCGCGCTGCTCGGAACGCTGGGCTACGGCGCCACCTCGCAGGTCCTTTGCGGCGACATGTGGCAGCCGGTGGCCGGCCGCCGCTTCGGCCTGGTCACCGCCAACCTGCCGCACTTCCCGATGGTTGATCCCGACATCTCCGGCCGCCTGCCGAGCTGGAGCGACGGCGGTTCCGACGGGCGCCGCCTGCTCGATCCGTTCATCGAAGGCCTGCCGCGCCACCTGGCGCCGGGTGGGCGGGCGGTGATCGCGCACAACGCCTTCGTCGATGTCGAGCGCTCGCGGGCGATGGCGGCGTGCGGGGGACTCGAGCTTCGCATCGCCTCCACGACCCTGGTCTACGTGACCGACGACAAGCTCGAGCACATGACCGAGAGCGTCCTGCGGCGTGAGGAGGGCCGGTCGATCCACCGCTACGGCCCCTATACCTTCGCCGATATGCACATCGTCGAGATCGGCGCACCCGGGGCGTTGACCTGACATGAGGTTCCGGCGGATCGCCTGCCTGCTCGCTTGCGCGCTCGCTGCGGCTTTTCCGGCGCGCGCCCAGGACACCTCGCCCGATGCCGAGTTGAGCCGCGTGCTCGACGAGGCGCGCGCGGCCTGTGCGCAATCGACGGGTGCCCAGCCCGCGGCCGACCGGCTGGTCCGCATCCTGTGCGGCGGCAAGATTCGCATCGGCGTGCGCGACTACTATCCGCTGTTCGCCACGCACGAGAACGGCACGCGCCAGGGCTTCGAGGTCGACGTGTCGCAGGCCGTCGCAGCCAAGCTCGGGGTCGAGCCCGACTTCACCCGCGTGAACGCCGCCAACCGCATCGTCTTGGTCGCCGAGGACCGCATCGACCTCACGATCGCGACCATGGGCCACAACACCCAGCGCGACGGCCAAGTGCGTTTCATCCGGCCGCATTACTATCAGTCGGAAACAATCCTGGTCGGGCCGCGCGCGCTCAAGGTGGCGGGCTGGGCCGATGTGCGCGAGCGCACGATTTGCGCCACGGTCGGCAACGGCTCGAACGCCGATCTGGTGGCGCACGGTGCGCGCCTGATGCTGTTCGACGAGGCCGGCATCCTGCCCGACCATCTGCGCAGCGAGACCTGCACGCTCGCGGCCCAGGACGACAGCTTCTTCGCCGCCTACTTCGCCGATCCTGCCTTCGCCGCGGCCTACGCGCCGAAGTTCGGCTTCGCCCAGGTGCCGTGGGGCATGGCCGTCGCGCGCACCGGCAGCGACCGGCTGGCGCGCGCGCTCGATCTGACGAGCCAGATCTTCCACCGCGACGGCGTGTTCCTGGGCTTTGCCCGCAAGCACAAGATCGCCACCGCCTTCCTCGAGAAGGAGCAGGCGGTTTGGAACCGCCCCGACTGCAACAATGCCTCCGGCGCGAGCAACGGCGCCTGCATCCTGCCGGCGCTCGACACCGAGCTCGAGCCGACCGCCTTCGCGCGGCCCGTCGCGGTCTTCGAATCGTGGGTCAAGACGCATCTCGGCGTCGACCTCGTGCTGCCGATGCTGAAGACGATGCCGGCGTGGTCGCTGTTCAAGACCGGCGTGGCGACCTCGCTGCTGCTGATCGCCGGCGCCCTGTCGGCGACGCTGGTCCTCGCCCTTCTGCTGGGGGCAGCACAAGGCTCGCGTTCGTGGCTGCTGCACGGTCCGGCACGCGCGCTCACGATCGTGCTGCAGTCCTCGCCGATCGTGCTCACCCTGGTGATCGCCTCGGCGCTGTCGCATGCGCTGTTTCCGGCCTCGGCGGCGACGGCGATAGGTGCTGCGATCGTGGCACTGGGGCTCACCAACGGCGGCAACGCCGGCCAGGCGATCGGCGAGGCGATGGCGACCTTGCGCGCCGAACCGGCCACGCGGGGCCTGGGCGATGGGGCCCTGTTCAGCCGCGCGCTGGGCCGCTCCGGCTCGCAGATCGTGGCGTTCCTGGTCAACGCCGCCAAGGGCACGCCGACCGCCAGCTTCATCGGCGCGCCGGAACTGCTGACGGCGCTGACCGACATCACCTCGTTCTCGAGCGGCCGCATCACGACCTACTGGCTGCTGCTGATCTTCTACATCCTGGTGGTGATGGCCGTGGTCTGGCTGTGCGACCGCCTGCGGCTGCGCCTCGAACGCAGCCACGCCGTCGCATGAGCGGGTTCCTCCACCAGATCGACGCCGACTTCCTGCCGCAGTTCCTGGCCGGCATGGCGGTCAATTTCGAGATCGCCGCGGTGGCCCTGGCGATCGGGCTGGCGCTCGGCCTGGTGCTGGCGTGGGCGCGGGTGGGCGGCGGCGCGGCCGGCGTGGCCGCGGCGTCGGCCATCGGCCTGATGCGCGCGGCACCGACCTTCGTGGTGATGTTCTTCCTGCTGAACGCCATCCCGCGCGATGCGAACCTGCTCGGCGTGCCGCTGGCGCCAGGCGGCATGATGGCGGTGGCGCTGTCGCTGGTGCCCTATTCGGCGGCCTATATCGCCGACGCGGGCGTTGCCGCCATCCTGCAGCTGCGCGCCGGCTCGCCGCTCGGCGCGCTCCTCTTCCTGCCCAACGTCACGCGCGCCTTCTTCGTGCTGGTCATGTCGTCGGGCGCCGGCGCCGCGATCGGCGTCAACGAGGGCATCGCGGTGCTCCTGCGCCAGGCCGAGCAGCTGCCCTCGCTCGGCGATCGGCTGGTGCTGTTTGCCGTCGGCGTCGCCGCCTTCGGCATTCCCCTGCAGATCGGCTTCGCGCTGATCCGCGCGCTGCAGCGCCATCTCAGCCGCGTCATGATGCGCCATCACGAAGGAACCCCATGAAGTCGACACGCCGCACCCTGATGCTGGGCACCAGTGCTGCCCTCCTTGCCGGACCGCTGGCCGGCGGCGCACGCGCCCAGGGCTTTCCCAAGCAGATCCGCATCGTCGTGCCCTATCCGCCGGGCGGCGGCGCCGACACGACGGCGCGCTTCATCCAGAATCCTCTGCAGGAAGCGCTGGGCGCCACCGTCGTCGTCGAGAACAAGCCGGGCGCGGCCGGCATGATCGGCGACGAGGTCGTGGCCAAAGCCACGCCCGATGGTGCCACGCTTCTGCTCGGCGCCTTTGCCCACGCGGTCAATCCGCTGATCCAGCCCAAGATGCCGTTCAAGACGCCGGACGATTTCACCCCGGTGTCGCTCTTGGTCTCGGTGCCGGAGCTGCTGGTGATCACGCCGGGCCACGCGGCCAGGACGGTGGCCGACCTGGTGGCGCTGGCCAAGGCCAAGCCGGGCTCGCTGTTCTACGCCTCGTCGGGCGCCGGGAGCGCCCAGCATCTCGCCGCCGAGCTGTTCAAGCTGCGCACCGGCACCGACATCGGCCACGTGCCCTACAAGGGCGGCGGCCTGGCGATCGGCGACGTCGCGGCCGGCCATATCCCGTTCTATTTCGGCAACATGAGTGCGGCCCTGCCGCAGGCGCGCGCCGGCCACGTGCGCGCGCTCGCCGTGACCAGCGCGGCACGCTCGCCGGCCGCGCCCGACGTGCCGACCATGGCGGAGGCCGGCGTGACCGGCTGCGTGATCTCGGAGTGGAACGGCATCCTGGCGCCCGCCGGTATGCCACAGCCGCTGGTCGACCGCCTGTCGGCGGAACTCGCCAGGATCATGCGCGATCCCGCGATCAAGGCGAAGTTCGCCGACCTGGGCGCCGACACGATCGGCTCCACACCGGCCGAGCTGGCGGCCTTCATGGAGGCCGAGCGCGAGAAGTGGGCCGAGGTCGTGAAGGCCGCCAACATCAAGATCGAATAGCCATGGCCTACCGTTCGGTTTTCCGTCCCGGCCTGTTCGATGGCCAGACCATCGTCGTCACCGGCGGCGGCTCGGGTCTCGGTCGCTGCACCGCGCACGAGCTCAAGTCCCTCGGCGCGCGGCTGGCGCTCGTCGGGCGCACACAGGACAAGCTCGACCGCGTGAAGGAAGAGCTCGGCGACAAGGACACCTTCACCTTCGCCGCCGACCTGCGTGACGAAGCCCAGGTCAAGGCCGCGATCGACGGCGCGCTAAAGTGGGGCGGCCGGATCGACGGGCTGGTGAACAATGCCGGCGGACAGTTTCCCGCCCAGCTCAAGGACATCTCGTTGAACGGCTGGAACGCCGTCGTCGCCAACAACATGACGGCGACCTTCCTGGTGTCGAAGGAAGTCTACCTGCGCTGGATGGAGAACAACGGCGGCGCGATCGTCAACGTCGGCGCCGACTGGGAACTCGGCATGCCGGGCATGGGCCACAACGGCGCCGCCCGCGCCGGCCAGGTGAACTTCACCTATACCGCCTCGATCGAGTGGGCGCATGCGGGCGTCCGCATCAACTCGGTGATCCCGGGCTTCATCGCCTCGTCGGGCCTCGACCGCTATCCCGAGCGCGCCCACGACGTGCTGCGCAACGTGAAGGGCCGCATTCCGATGAAACGCCACGGCACCGAATCGGAGATCGCCGGCGCCATCGTCTACCTGCTGAGCGAGGCGGCGGCCTACGTCACCGGCATTGCGTTGCGCGTCGACGGCGGGCTGCACAACAACGGCAAGTCGAACTTCTACGAGGTGCCGGACCACGACAAGTCCAGGCCCTACAACGGTTTCCCGCTCTACAAGGTGCCCGACGTCCTGACCAGGAAGTAGCCGCGCGCTCACCGAGCCGTGATGGGCCGCGATACATCCGCGGCCCGGGTCGCTACAGTATCAATGACATCATGCAGCAGACCTGGACCTGGTATTTCGACCTCGCGCCTGAACGGCTGTGGCCGGTGCTGGCCGACACCAACCGCTTCAACGAGGCGATGGGCCTGCCGCCCTATGCGCTCGTGGAGACGCCGCAGCCCGACGGCACGGTGCTGCGTCGGGGCAAGGGCAAGGTCGCCGGCTTCACCCTCGAGTGGGAGGAGAAGCCCTACGAGTGGATCCACGGCCGTCACTTTCGCCAGGGCCGCGTCTTCAGCAAGGGCCCGTTCAGGACCTTCGGGCCGGTGTTCGACATCGTGCCCGAAGGCGATGGCAGCAAGGTGACCTATACGCTGGAGTGGGAGCCGCGGACCCTGGTCGGCCGCCTGTTCGGCACGAAGCTCGCGCGCCAGGCCGGGGCGGCGATCGAGAAGCGCGTGCTGAGCGCCGTCGAGTTCATCAAGGGCGACCGGCCTACCATGTTCGACCTGCCGCCGCCGCAACTGCCCGAGGGCGGCAGGGCGCGCGCGATCGCGGCCGCCGAACAGGTCGACCGCAGCACCTACGGAAACGGGCTGGGCGCGCCGATCGCCGACTACGTCATGAATGGCATGGCGTCCGACCTCCTGCATCTGAAGCCCAAGCTGCTGGCGCGCCAATTCGGCGTGAAGCAGCGGCCGGCGATCGAGGCCTGCCTCGCCTCGGTGAAGGCGGGCCTGCTCACCATGAAGTGGGACCTGCTGTGCACCAACTGCCGCGGGCCCAAGCTCACAGCCATGGCGCTGAGCGAGTTGCCGCGCGGCGCGCACTGCGAGTCCTGCAACATCGATTACGACCGCGACTTCGAGCGCAACGTCGAGCTGTCGTTCTCGCCGGCGCCGACGGTGCGGCCGCTGCTCGAGGGCGGCTATTGCCTGAGCGGGCCGATGTCGACGCCGCACGCACCGGTCCAGGTCCTGTTGAAGCCGGGCGAGCGCCGCTCGGTCGTCATCGACCTGCCGCCGGGCCAGTATCGCCTGCGTACGCTCCATCCCGGCGCCGCGGTCGAGGTCGACCACAGCGGCGGCGCCTTCCCCGGCGTGCGCGTGCTGGCGTCGGGCGTCGAGGCGCTGCGGCAGGGCGCGCCCGGCCGCATCGAGTTCACGAACGACGCCACAATGGAAGTCGCTGCGCTGATCGAGGACCGCACCTGGACGCGCGACGCGCTCACCGCGCCGGAGGTGATCTCGCTGCAGGCGTTTCGCGACATGTTCTCCGAGGCGACGCTCAGGCCGGGCGACGAGGCCGCGGTCGGCCAAGTGGCGCTGCTGTTCTCCGACCTGCGCGGATCGACGGCGCTCTACGAGCGGGTCGGCGATTCGATGGCCTATAACATCGTGCGCGACCACTTCGCCTTCCTCGCCGCCATCGTGCGCGACCACGACGGCGCCGTGGTCAAGACGATCGGCGACGCGGTCATGGCCTCGTTCGGCGATCCCGCCGACGCGGTGCGGGCGGCCATCGCCATGCAGCATCGCATCGTCGAATTCAACCACGAGCACGAGAACCACCGCGACCTGTCGATCAAATTGGGCGTCCACTGCGGCAGCAGCATCATGGTGAGCCTCAACGAGCGGCTCGACTATTTCGGCTCGACCGTGAACATGGCCGCCCGCCTGCAGGGCCAGAGCCAGGGCGACGACATCGTTCTGTCGTGCGCCGTCGCCGACGATCCGGCGGTCAAACCCCTGCTCGCGGGCCTCGACGTGCGCGAGGAGGACGTGCTGCTGAAGGGCTTCGACCGGCCCGTCGGCTTCACCCGTATCCTGCCCTAGCGCCCACGTTCAGGTCCCGAAGTAGGCCGCCATCACCGCGGCGGCCTCGTCGTTGGCCTTGAGGCCCTGGGTCAGGAAACGGCTGAGCGAGAAGAAGCCGTGGATCGTGCCGGGATAGTTGACGTAGGTCGTCTTCACGCCGGCGTCGATCAGCCGGTCGGCATAGGCGCGGCCCTCGTCGCGCAGCGGATCGAAGCCCGCGGTCAGCACGAAAGCCGGCGGCAGGCCCGCGAAGTCCTTCTCCAGCAACGGCGACAGGCGCAGGTCGGCCAGGTCGGTGCCGGGCGGCGCATAGGCGTTCCAGAACCAGTCGATCAGCTCCTTGCTGAGGAAATAGCCCTCGGCGAACTGCTTGCGTGAGGCGCTCTCGCGGCTCGAGTCGGTGGCGGGATAGATCAGCATCTGGAACGCCGGCATCGTCTCACCGGCGCGGCGCGCGCTCTGGCAAACCACGGCGGCCATCGCGCCGCCCGCCGAGTCGCCGCCGACGGCGATGTGCTTGGGATCGGCCTCGAAGGAGGCGGCGTTGTCGCGGATGTGGCGGTAGGCTGCGATGCCGTCGTCGATCGGTGCCGGAAAGGGATGCTCGGGCGCCAGGCGGTAGTCGATCGAGATCACCTGGCAGCGGCTCTTGTTGGCGAGCCGCCGGCAGGTCGAATCGTGGGTCTCGATGTTGCCGATCACGAAGCCGCCGCCGTGATAGTAGATCAGCGTCGGCAACGGTCCCGGCGTCGAGCCGAGCGGACGGTAGCGGCGGAAGTGGATCTCGCCGCCTGGCCCCGCGAAGCCGCCGTCGTCGACCGAGGCCACGTCGGGCGGTGCCGCCTCGCTGTCCTCCGACATCTTGTCGACCGCCTTGCGGCCCACGGCGTGCGGCAGGGCGTTGAGCTTGGGGCGTCCTTCCTCGACCGCCTTGTCCATCAGGTCGAGCAGCAGGCGGGCTTCTGAATCGAGCATGTCTCTATTCCTGGAAAAGGTGGCGATAGGCGAACAGGGCAGGGGCACCGCCGGTGTGGACGAACACGACATCCTGATCTTCCGTCCATCTGCCGGCGCGGATCAAGGCGATAAGGCCGGTAAGACCCTTGCCCGAATAGACCGGATCGAGCACCGGGGTCTCCAGGCGTGCGCCGATCTCGATCGCTTCGACGGTTGCCGCATGCGGCACGCCATAGGCCGGCCCCGCGTGGCCTGCGAGGCCCTCGACGCCGATGCAATCTTCGCGCTTCACCCACAGGCGCGGGCCGCCGAGATGGGCGGTGAGCCGTTTCATCGGCTCGAGCGGCGTCGGCAGATGCGCCAACCCCGGGCGCCGAAAGCGCGACAGGCGGGCCGCGAGATCCATCACAGCAGAAAGGTGCGGGCATGGGCGGCGATCTCGGCGGTACGTTCCCACGTCATGCAAAAGCGCCCGCCGGGGATGATGTCGAGCGTGGCGTGCGGGCACTTGGTGTGCAGCATGTGGCGATGACGGCCGTACACGAAATGCTCGCCGTAGAGCATCAGAACCGGGCAGGCCAGACGCTGCATCGTGCCGAAGAGATCGAAGCCCTCGTAGGCCTGCACCGCCTGCCAGCGGTCGCGGCCGATCTCGAGCTGGGCGGTGTTGATGCGGTCCATCCATGACTGCGTCGGCCGGGCCGGCGCATGGTCGGGATCGTGGGTGCGCATGAATTCCAGGCTGCGCGGCGCGGGGAAACCGGAGGCATCGCTCGGCCGCACCTTGGCGATGTCGGCGATGTCGCTGCCGCCCTTCTCGAAATAGGGCGTGTTGATCGCCACGACCTTGTCGATGCGGTCCGGCCAATTGGCGCCCAGCGCATAGGAGACGCCGGCGCCGACGGCCTCGCCCATCGCGGCGGCGCGCTCGATGCCCAGCGCATCCATCACCTCGACGACGCAGCGCGCGTAGTCCTCGATCGTCGGCTGGCCGTCGAAGCGATCGGAATGGCCGTGGCTCGGATAGTCGATCGCCACGGCGCGAAAATCCGGCGCGAGCGCCTGCAACAGCTCGATCATCAGCGCCGAGCTCTGCTGGTTGATGTGGCTGATCATCACCGCCGGCGCCTTTGCCGATGCAGGGCCGCAGGCCCGCCAGTGAATGTGGCCGGCGAAGGTCCGCGCCAGGCCGCGTTCGATCGCCATCGCCGCCTATTCCAGCGTCACGTTCGCGGCCTTGATGACCGCGGCCCACTTGGTCACTTCCTCACGCTGGAAGTTGGCAAATTCCTCGACCGAGCCGCCGGCCACGATGCCGCCGACGGCGCTGTAGGCGTCGATCAGCTCCTTCGACTTCAGCGCCGCCACGGCGGAGTCGTGGATGCGCTGGCGGTCCTTGAACGAGGCCGAGCCCGGCGCGCCGAGTCCGTACCAGTTGTCGGAGTTGACCCGGGGATAGCCCAGCTCGCGCATCGTCGGCACGTCGGGCAGCAGCTTGGCCCGCGTGTCGGAGGTGATCGCCAGCGCCTTGACCGCGCCCGAGCGGATGTGCGGCAGCAGCACCGGTATGTCGAGCAGCGCCATCTGCACGGTGTTGGCGATCAGGTCGTTGGTCGCGGGCGCCGCGCCGCGATAGGGCACGTGCAGGATGTCGGTGCCGGTCTCGTGCTTGAACAGCTCGGTAGCCAGATGAGTGATGCCGCCGGTGCCGGCGCTGCCGTAGGAGTACTTGCCGGGCTCCGCCTTCAGCTTGGCGATCAGCTCCTTGAAGGTCGAGACGCCGAGCTTGGCGTTGACCACCAGCACTTCCTGGATGCGCACCACCAGGATGACGGGCACGAGGTCGATGCCGGGCCGGTACGGCATGCGCGGCATCAGGCTCTGCATGATGGCGCCGGCCGAGGCGCTCATCAGGCCGATGGTGTGGGCGTCGAGCGACTTGGCGACGAAATCCATGCCGGTGACGCCGGCGACACCGCTCTTGTTTTCGACGACGACCGACTGATGGAGATCCGCCGACATGCCCTGGGCCAGATAGCGGCCGAAGATGTCGGCCGGGCCGCCCGCCGGGAACGGCACGATCAAGGTCACGGAATGGCTGGGAAAGCTCGCGGATTGGGCGCGCGCGGCACCCTGGAGAAGCGGCAGCGCGGCCAGGCCGGCGACGGCGCCGCGACGGGAGATCTTCATGGTTTCCTCCGATTCCAGCCGCGGACTGTGCGCAAAGCGCCGGGGCCGGGCAAGGCCCGCGAACCATGATCCGGAATGCGCGACGAGCACGCTACTGGCCCAAGCCGGTCCAGCCGATCGCGGCACCCGCGGCCAGCAGCCACAACGGATGGACCCGCGTGCGGATGGCGATCAGCGCACTGGCCGCGGTGATCGCGGCAAAGAGCCAGGTGTGGTCGACGGTGCGGGTGATGATGGTGGCGCTGGCCGCCACCAGGCCGACCGAGATCGGTACCAGGCCGGCCTGGATCGCCTGCCGCCACGCGGGGTTGCGGAAGCCGTGCCACAGGCGCAGCACCACGATCGTCAGGATCGACGACGGACCGAACACCGCCAGGGTCGTCACCAGCATCCCGGCTGCGCCGGCGACGTTCCAGCCGATCAGCGGCACGACCATCATGTTGGGACCGGGCGCGGCCTGGGCCAGCGCATAGAGGGCGGCGAAGTCGGCGCTGGTCATCCAGTGGTGCACGTCGACGACCTGGCGATGCATCTCGGGCAGCGTGGTGTTGCCGCCACCGAAGGCGATCAGCGAGAGCTGCACGAAGATGACGGCGAGGGAGACCAGCGTGTCGTTCACGCGCGCACTTTCAGCAGGGTGAAGATGCTGATCGGCGCCATGACCAGCATGGTCGGCACCAGCGGCAGGTGGAAGCCCACGATCGCGCTGAAGACGACGATGGCGATGGCGGTCGACACCGGCTTGCGCTGCAGCGGCAGGGCGAGCTTCACCGCCATCGACACGAGTTGGCCGGCCGCGGCGGCGGCGAGGCCGGCGAACATGTGCACGACGTGCGGTTCGGTGCGGTAGCGGGCGTAGATCATGCCGAGCCCCAGCACGACGACGATGGGCGCCGCGATCAGCCCGACGAGGGCGGCGGTGGCGCCGGCGACGCCGCGGAAGCGCAGGCCGATCGCCACCGAGAGGTTGATGATGTTGCCGCCCGGCAGGAACTGGCACAGGCCGAGCAGTTCGGTGAACTCAGCCCCCGTCAGCCAGCGCCGCCGATCGACCACCATGTGGCGCGCCAGCGGCAGCACGCCGCCGAAGCCCGTCAGTCCAAGGATCAGGAAGCCGCGGAACAGTTCCAGCGTGCCGGGTGGCGTCGTCGCCTCGGGAAGGGTGTCGATCATGGGGGTTTTTAGCTACGGCAAGGTGTGGCGGGATGTCCAATACATGAATCCGTCCGACTCTATATCCGCCGCATCTGGCCCTTCCCGGGGCAAAAAGCCGGCGTTTTGCCGTGTGGACCGGGCGGCGGGCGGGATGGGCAACCGGGGTGGTTTGCGTTACTTATTTGGCATGGCTGACTTTCCGAAGAAGACCCTGGACGACTGGGAAAAGCTCGCCGCCAAGGAGCTGCGCGAAAAGCCCCTGGCGTCGCTCGACTGGACCACCGCCGAAGGCATCGTGGTGAAGCCGATCTACACTGCGGCCGACCTCGAGAACCTCGAGACCACGGGCTCGCTGCCGGGCTTTCCGCCGTTCACGCGGGGCCCCAAGGCCACCATGTACGCCGGCCGGCCATGGACCGTGCGCCAGTACGCGGGCTTCTCGACGGCCGAAGACTCCAACAAGTTTTATAGAGCCAATCTCGCGGCGGGCCAGATGGGCCTGTCGGTGGCGTTCGATCTCGCCACCCATCGCGGTTACGACTCCGATCATCCGCGTGTCGTCGGTGACGTCGGCAAGGCGGGCGTGGCGATCGACTCGGTCGAGGACATGAAGATCCTGTTCGACGGCATCCCGCTCGACAAGATGACCGTGTCGATGACCATGAACGGCGCGGTGTTGCCGGTGCTGGCGGGCTACATCGTGGCGGCCGAGGAACAAGGAGTCCCGCAGGACAAATTAGGCGGCACGATCCAGAACGACATCCTCAAGGAGTTCATGGTCCGCAACACCTACATCTATCCACCCGGACCTTCGATGCGGATCGTGGCCGACATCATCGAGCACACGGCCAAGTACATGCCGAAGTTCAACTCCATCTCGATCTCCGGCTATCACATGCAGGAAGCCGGCTCGACCCTGGTCCAGGAGCTGGCGTTCACCCTGGCCGACGGCCTGGAGTATGTGCGCGCAGCCAGGGCCAAGGGACTCGATATCGACGCCTTCGCGCCGCGCCTGTCGTTCTTCTTCTGCATCGGCATGAATTTCTTCATGGAGGCCGCCAAGCTGCGCGCCGCGCGCTTCCTGTGGGCCGAGCTGGTGAAGCCATTCGAGCCCAAGAAGGCCGACTCGCTGTCGCTGCGCACGCACTGCCAGACCTCGGGCGTGTCGCTGACCGAGAAGGACCCGTTCAACAACATCATCCGTACCGCCTACGAGGCACTGGCGGCGGTGCTGGGCGGCACGCAGTCGCTGCACACCAACTCGTTCGACGAGGCGATCGCGCTGCCGACGGTGCAGTCGGCCCGCGTCGCACGCAATACCCAGCTCATCCTCCAGCACGAGACCGGCGTCACCAAGGTGGTCGATCCGCTGGCGGGCTCTTATTATGTCGAGTCGCTGACGGCCAGCCTGATCGCCGAGGCGCGCAAGCTGATCGCCGAGGTCGAGGCACTGGGTGGCATGACCAAGGCGGTCGAGGCCGGTATGCCCAAGATGCGCATCGAGGAGGCGGCGGCCCGCAAGCAGGCGCGCATCGACCGCGGCGAGGAGATCGTGGTCGGCGTCAACAAGTTCCAGCTCAAGGAAGAAGACGCGATCGACATCCGCAACGTCGACAACGATGCCGTACGCGAGTCCCAGGTCGCGCGCCTCAACAAGATCCGTGCGACCCGCGACGAGGCCAGGTGCGTGGCAGCCCTCAAGGCGCTGGGCGAGGCCGCCCGCAACGGCACCGGCAACCTGCTGGCACTCTCCATCGAGGCCACACGCGCGCGTGCGACCGTGGGCGAGATCTCCTCGGCACTGGAAGGCGTTTACGGCCGCTACCAGGCGACCATCCGCTCGATCTCCGGCGTCTACGTCGGCGAGTGGGAGGGCGACGCGGGGCTCGAGCGCATTCGCGCCGACATCGCGAGCTTCGCCGAGGAAGAAGGCCGCCGGCCACGCCTGATGGTGGTGAAGATGGGCCAGGACGGCCACGACCGCGGCGCCAAGGTGATCGCCACCGCCTTCGCCGACCTCGGCTTCGACGTCGACATCGGCCCGTTGTTCCAGACGCCGCAGGAAGCCGCGCGTGCGGCGATCGAGAACGACGTACACGTGATCGGCGTGTCGAGCCAGGCCGCCGGCCACAAGACGCTGGTGCCGCAGCTCATCGAGGAGCTGGCCAAGCAGGGCGGCTCCGAAGTGATGGTCGTGGTGGGCGGCGTGATCCCGGCGCAAGACTACGACTTCCTGAAGAAGGTGGGCGTGGCCGCGATCTACGGCCCGGGCACCAACATCCCGGCGGCGGCGGCCGAAATCCTCTCGATTCTCCGCCAGCAGAGCCACCAACGCGCTGCTTAACGAACGCATCCGTTCCAGGCGAGCCAGCGATATAGCGTCGATAACGACCAAGATGGGTGTTCCGGACGGACGCGCCTATGATGGCTCGACAAGGAGCTTTTCATGGGTGTTTTCATTCTTCCAAACAGTGCGCGCGTAGTCCGCCTATCGACTCTGCTGTCCATGACGCTGACGCATAAGAGCGATTGTAGTCCACACCGCGGTCACGACGGTTGCGGCGACCAAAATCCCTGGAAGCGATTTGCGAAGATCTTCTTTGGCTGGCTGCAGAGGCCTCAGCAGCAGGACCGGCGAACCGAGGACGGCGAAGCTACAGGCAATGACCTCATCGAGGTGGCAACGGGAGACGACACCTGTCAATGCCCGGATATACATGCGGGCCAGGAACGCGACGATGAACCTGCCCAAAAGGCAGGCCAGAGCCGTTGCGAGACTGCCGAGTACCTTCATGATGAAGTCGCTCGGCCTTCCACCGGCCCATGCGTTGCAAAGCCGTTCCGCCGCAACGCGCCGCACGCGAACGGTTTATCGACGGTTTTTCACGGTTTATCTCGGGCGGGTTTTCAATCGAATCAAGGACTTGGCCGTGTCGCGGGTTTTTCTGCGGTTTAAAAACCGTGAAAACCGTGAAAACCGTCGCCGGCAGGTCAGCGCCGCATCGCCACTTTTTCTTCGGCGGTGAGCGGGCGCTCGGTGAGCGACAGCAGCTTGCCGCGAATGGTGCCGAAGCCGGTGCGCGCCTCGAGCTTGGTGGGATAGCGGAACGGCATGTCGTCGATGCGGGCGAGCCACAGCACCATCGGGTGCTCGCGCTGGCTCTCGGCTTCCTCCGGCGCGTCGTAGAACTCGCCGGCGATGCGCTTGGAATAGAGCTCGCAGACCAGCAGGTCGCCCTTGGCCTCGGGCACGCCCGCCTGCTCGGGTGTCTCGGTCCTGACTTTCTTCAGTACGACGTCGATGCGTCGCTTGCCGTCGTTCGACGGTGCCACCTGGTCGCACGCAGCGTCGCCCTTCATGCCGACGGCGAGGGCGGCGCTGAGCGGATCGAGCGAGCCCACCTTCTTGTCGTCGGGGATTGTGTCCTTGGGTTGCGGCTTCCACGGCGGATCGTTCGTCTCGTGCAGCGTGCCGCCCGCGCCGTACTGCGCCAGCCAGGTGCGCGGCGCGCGCTCGACGACGATCGACAGCGAGCCGGCGCGCGGCTGGGCGCCTTGCGGGCCGAAGCTGCCCCAGGCGCGGTTGCGGCCCTCGTAGTGCAGGGTGATGGCCTTCAGCATGCCCGTCTTGTAGGTGTGGCTCTCGACGTCGTAGCTGTTGCCGTCGAAGCGCGCGGTGAAGTCGATGCGAAAGCCCGCGAAGCCCGCGAAGGTGATCTCGTAGCTGCCGTCGATCTGGCGGCCGCCATCCGCCCGCGCCGCTGCCCCCGGCAGAGCCGCGGCCGTCGCGCACGCGGCAAACATCAGCAAGGCCCTACGAAAACTCATGAAATGGCTCTCCACAGGGGCTACCTTAGGCTCCGCGGTCACGATAGAAGGCCGGTGCCCCCCACGCCACAACACTTACGAGCCTGAAACGGCCTCCCGACATGTCGCCTCCCCCTACCGATAGCCCACTCACCATCGACTCCGGACGGTCGCTGGCCGTGCTTGCCATTCTGGGCCGGCATTTGTGGCCAAAGAACGAGTGGGGCCTGCGCACCCGCGTCGTGATTGCGCTTGCCCTGCTGGTGTTGGCCAAGGTGGCCAACGTCTATGTGCCGCTGCTTTACAAGCGCGTGGTCGATGCGCTCGGCACGCCGCCGGCCGAGTTCATGATCGTGCCGGTGGCGCTCATCCTGGCCTATGGCGTGGCCCGCGTGGCGGCCCAGGCGTTCGGCGAAGTCCGCGACGCCGTCTTCGCGCCGGTCGCGCAGCGGGCGATCCGCAACCTCGCCCTCGACGTGTTCGGCCATCTCCATGCACTCAGTCTGCGCTTCCATCTCGAACGCCAGACCGGCGGGCTGAGCCGCGTCATCGAGCGCGGCACGCAGGGCATGGAGTTCCTGATCCGCTTCACGACGTTCAACATCCTGCCGACGCTGCTCGAGATCGTCATGGTCGGCGCCATCCTGTGGCACCTCTACGACTGGCGCTTCACCACCGTGACCCTGGGCGTGATCGCGGGCTATATCGTCTTCACCATCACGCTCTCGGAGTGGCGCATCAAGTTCGTGCGCCACATGAACGACGCCGACACCGAGGCCAACGCCAAGGCGATCGACAGCCTGATCAACTACGAGACGGTGAAGTACTTCGGCAACGAGGCGCACGAGGCCAGGCGCTACGACGTCGGCCGCCGGCGCTACGAGGTGGCGGCAATTCGCTCGAGCCGCACCCTGTCGCTGCTCAACATCGGCCAGGGCTCGATCATCGCCGTCGGCCTCGCCGTCATCATGGTGATGGCGGGCGATGGCGTGGCCGCGCACACCATGACCGTGGGCGACTTCGTCGCGGTCAACGCCTTCCTGCTGCAGCTCTATGCGCCGCTCAACATGCTGGGCTTCGCCTATCGCGAAATCCGCGCGGCACTGGTCAGCATGGAGAAGATGTTCGGCCTGCTCGACGTGCCGGCCGAGGTCTCCGACCGGCCGGCCGCGCCGGCGCTCGCGGTGTCGGGCGGCGAGATCGTGTTCGATCACGTCGACTTCCACTACGACGTTGCGCGGCCGATCCTGCACGACGTGAGCTTCCGTGTGGCGCCGGGCAACACGGTGGCGATCGTGGGCTCGAGCGGCGCCGGCAAGTCGACGGTGTCGCGCATCCTGTTCCGCTTCTACGACGTCGCCGGCGGCAGCGTGCGCATCGACGGTCAGGACATCCGCGAGGTCACGCAGTCGAGCCTGCGCGCCGCCATCGGCGTGGTGCCGCAGGATACCGTGCTGTTCAACGACACGATCTACTACAACATCTGCTACGGCCGCCCCGACTGCACGCGCGCCGAAGTCGAGCAGGCCGCGAAACTCGCCCGCATCCACGACTTCATCATGGCGCTGCCCGACGGCTACGACGCCACCGTGGGCGAGCGCGGGCTGAAGCTGTCGGGTGGCGAGAAGCAGAGGGTGGCGATCGCGCGCACCATCCTCAAGAACCCGCGCATCCTGCTGTTCGACGAGGCGACCAGCGCCCTCGACACGCGCACCGAGCAGGAGATCCAGCGCTCGCTCGAGGAAGTCAGCCGCGGCCGCACCACCGTGGTGATCGCCCATCGGCTGTCGACCATCATCAACTCCGACGAGATCATCGTGCTCGATCGCGGCCGCGTCGCCGAGCGCGGCCGGCATGGCGAGCTGCTGGCCCAGGACGGCCTCTACGCCGACATGTGGCGGCGCCAGCAGGAAGCCGCCGCCGAGGCCGAGCGCAAGAGCGAGGCCACCGAACCGCCATCCTTCCGCGCCGAAGGCCATTTGCGTGTCGCCGAATAAGGCGGTGGCCGCCGCCCTGTGGCGGCCATTGCTCCCGGTCTACGTCGCCTGCTTCGCCTTCGGCCTGCAGGCCGGCACCGGCATGCCGCTGGTGCCGCTGGCGCTCGAGCATCGCGGCGTCGACAATTTCGTCATCGGTATCGTGAGTGCTGCCTGGGGCATCGGCATGATCGCCACTGCGCACCGCATCCCGGCGGTCGCGGCGCGGGTGGGCGTGGTACGGCTGATCGCGATCTGCGTCGTGCTCAACGCCTTGGTCTCGGTGGCCTTCGCCTATACCTCGGACGTGGCGCTGTGGTTTTGCCTCAGCGTGCTTTCCGGGGTCGTGGGCGGCGTGCCGTGGGTGGTGAGCGAGATCTGGATCAACCTCGTGAGCGACGAGAGCCGTCGCGGCCGGGCCGTCGCGGTCTATTCGACCTTGGTGGCGCTCGGCCTCGCCGTCGGGCCGCTGGTGCTGCAGGTCGTCGGCGTCTACGGCTCGCTGCCGTTCCTGGTCAATGCGGCACTGGGCGTTCTGGTCATCCTGCCGCTGCTGCCCAACTGGCGGATGGCGCCGCCGATCCGGCCGACCAAGAGCGGCGGCTTCGCGCGAGTGATGGCGCTGGCGCCGGTCGCCCTGCTGGCAGCCCTGGCCAGTGGCCTGGGCGAGCAGGGCGCCTTCAGCTTCCTGCCGGTCTTCGCCGTGGGCTCGGGCGTGTCGGCCGAGACCGGTGTGCTGTGGCTGTCGGCCTTCGTGATCGGCAACCTCGTCCTGCAGTGGCCGATCGGCTGGATGGCCGACCATCTCGACCGGCGCGCCGTGCTGGCGGTCTGTGCCTTTGCCAGCGCCGTGCTGGCCGGCCTGACGCCGCTACTCGATCCGCGCGCCGGCCCGATCCTGGGCGTGCTGGTGCTGTGGGGCGGCATCTCGTTCGGCATCTACACCGTGGGCCTGGCGGTGCTCGGCCAGCGCTTCCACGGCGGCGACATCGCCCGCGCCAATGCCGCCTTCACCATCTTCTACACCCTGGGCGGCCTGATCGGCCGGCCGATCGCCGGCAAGGCGATGGACCTGGTAGGCGGCGTGGGCTTCGGCGGCACGCTCGCCTTCTTCTATGCCGCCGCCGGCGTTGCCGCCGCGGTGGCCTGGGGCCGGCGCGCCACGCCATGACGACGAAGCCCGCCGCACGACTGCTGCCGGTCTATCTGTCCTGCCTGGGTTACGGCGTGCAGGCGGGTGCGGCGATGCCGCTGGTGCCGCTGGCGCTCCAGCACCACGGCATCGACAACATCACCATCGGCCTCGTCGAGGCGGCGTGGGGCGTCGGCATGATTGCCACGGCCCATCGCATCCCAGCCGTGGCGGCGCGCCTCGGCGCGGTGAAGCTGGTCTGCGCGTCGCTGGTGGCGAGTGCTGTGCTGGCGGTCGCCTTCGCCTACACCGAGAGCCTGCCGCTGTGGTTCGTGCTCTCCTTCCTGCTCGGCATGGTGGGCGGCGTGCCGTGGGTGGTGAGCGAGATCTGGATCAACCTCGTGGTCGACGAGCACCGCCGCGGAAGGGCGGTGGCGATCTATGCCGCCCTCATGGCGGCCGGCATGGCGATGGGCCCGCTGGCGCTGCAGGTGGTGGGCGTCTACGGACCGCGGCCGTTCCTTGCCTGTGCCGCGCTGGCGCTGCTGGTGGCGCTGCCGCTGCTGCCGAGTTGGAACAGCGCGCCGGCGATCGCGCCCACGCACGACGGCGGCTTCGGCCGCATCGTGCTGCTGGTGCCGGCGCTGCTGCTGGGCGCATTGGCCAGCGGCCTGGGCGAGCAGGCGGCGTTCGCCTTCCTGCCGATCTATGCGCTCACCTCGGGCGTGCCGGTCGAGACCGGCGTGCTGTGGCTGTCGGCCTTCGTGATCGGCAACATCGCGCTGCAATGGCCGATCGGCTGGCTGGCCGACCATTTCGACCGGCGCCTCGTGATGGCGGGCTGCGCGCTGGCGAGTGCGGCGTTGACGGCGTGCCTGCCCCTGATGGACGCCCGGGGACACGCCGTCCTCGGCCTGCTGCTGGTGTGGGGCGGCATCTCCTTCGCCATCTACAGCGTCGGCCTGGCGCTGCTCGGCAAGCGCTTCCAGGGCGGCGACATCGCCCGCGCCAACGCAGCCCTCACCAGCATCTACACCGCGGGCGGCATGATCGGGCCGCCGATCGCCGGCACCGCGCTCGATTTGGTGGGCCGGCCGGGCTTTGGCCTGTCGATCGCGGCCTTCTACCTGGCGGCCGGTGTGGGCGCTTTGCTGGCAATGCGGCGGCGCGGCTGATAAATCTGATGACGATGAGCGACCCCCTGCTCAAGCCGTTGCTGGCGGGCGACCGACGTGCGCTCGCGCGCGCCATCACCCTGATCGAATCGACGCGCGGCGACCATCGCGAGCGCGCCGACGCGCTGCTCGTCGAGATTCTGCCGCACACCGGCCGCTCGGTGCGGCTCGGCATCACCGGCGTGCCGGGCGTCGGCAAGTCGACCTTCATCGAACGCTTTGGCCTCGGCCTGATCGACAAGGGCCGCACGCTCGCGGTGCTGGCGATCGATCCCTCGTCCAAGCGCGGCGGCGGCTCGATCCTGGGCGACAAGACGCGCATGGAAGAACTGTCGCGCAACGAGCGCGCCTTCATCCGGCCCTCGCCCGCGGGCGCCACCCTGGGTGGCGTGGCGCGGCGCACGCGCGAGGCGATGCTGCTCGCGGAGGCGGCGGGCTTCGACACGGTGATCGTCGAGACCGTGGGCGTCGGCCAGTCCGAGACGGCGGTCGCCGACATGGTCGACATGTTCGTCGTGCTGCTGCTGCCGGGGGGCGGCGACGACCTGCAGGGCATCAAGCGCGGCGTGATCGAGCTCGCCGACCTGATCGTGGTCAACAAGGCCGACGGCGACTTGAAGGCGACGGCGCGGCGCTCGGCGGCCGACTACCAGCACGCGTTGCGCATGTTGCGCTCGCCGACCGTGGGATGGACGCCGGAAGTGGCGACCGCCTCGGCGATCGCCGGCGAGGGCGTGATCGAGGTCTGGGACGTCGTCGGCCGCTTCCTCGCGGCGGTGGGCGAGAAGGGCGTGGCGCGCCGCCGCGGCGAGCAGGCCCGCGCCTGGATGTGGAGCGAGGTCGGCGAGAGCCTGCTGGCCGAGCTGCGCAAGCATCCCGAGGTCAGGCGCCTGGTGGGCGGCCTGGAGTGCGAGGTCGAGAGCGGCAAGTCGACGCCGGCCGCGGCGGCCCGGCGTATGCTAGAAGTCTTCCATGGTCGCTAAATCCATCGTCCGCCGCGCCCGCCGCGCCGCCGCCGCCCAGCAGGAGCCGTTCTGGAAGCGCAAGACGCTAGCCCAGATGACCCAGCAGGAGTGGGAATCGCTGTGCGACGGCTGCGGCATGTGCTGCGTCAACAAGCTGGAATACGAGGGCACCGGCGAGCTCGCCCAGACCGACACCTGCTGCAAGCTGCTCGATCCCAAGACCGCGCGCTGCCGTGACTACAAGAATCGCAAGAAAATCGTGCCGGACTGCATCCAGCTGACCCCTAAGGTAGTGGCCAAGATGGACTGGCTCCCCAAGACCTGTGGATACCGGCTGGTCCACCTCAAGCAGGATCTCTACTGGTGGCACCCCCTGGTGTCCGGCGACCCCGAAACCGTCCACCAGGCGGGGATTTCGGCCCGGGGACGGGTGATTCCGGAGGACCAGGTCGAGGATATCAGCGAGCGGGTCGTAGACTGGTTCGCGTAACCGCGGACTGGTTTGCTTGACGTAGGGCCCCCGGAACCCTAAAAAGCCGGCCTTCCCGCCCCTCCGGCGGGATCATTTTTTCAGCGGAAGTGCCATGCCCCGTCGTTGCGCCATTTCGGGCAAGTCCGTCCAGTACGGCAACAATGTCAGCCACGCCAACAACAAGACCAAGCGCCGGTTCATGTCGAACCTCCAGGTCACGTCGGTTCTGTCGGACGTGCTGGGCCATTCGATCCGCCTGCGGCTCACCCCGCGCGGCATCAAGACCATCGAGCACAACGGCGGCATCGACGCCTACCTGCTGGGCACCAACAAGAGCAAACTGACGCCGGAAATGACCGTGCTGAAGAAGCGCGTCGAACTGGCCAAGGCGAAGAAGGACAAAAAGGCGGCCTAAGGCCCCTCAAAAGGCGGCTTAAAGCGCCTTCAGAGGCGCGCCCCGCCTTTACTTTGCCAGCTCGAACAGCAGCAGCAGGTTGCGCTGCAGCGGGTTGAAGTTGTCGTCCGAGATCAGCCACAGCAGGGTCTCGCCGCGCGACCCGATGGTCGCGGCCACGCCTTCCAGATTGTCGACCGCATAGGGCGAGGCCAGCCGCGCCAGCTCTTCGGGCTCGATCGTCGCGTCGACCTTCAGCGCCGATCCGGGAAAGCGCATGACCCGCACCCGCACGCCGCGCACGAAATCGAACGCCCGCTCGAGGACGACGAACGATCCGTCGGGCATCAGGCGGATCGCCGTCGGGTTGAAGTCGGCGATCTTGGCGTATTCGAACATATCCCAGACGTAGCGGTCGGGGCCGACCGGCACGCCGATCCAGCCGACCGCCATGTGGGGCCGGATCGTGTATTCCTCGCTGATCGCCACGATCCTGCCGTCGGGCAGCACGGTCATCGTCTCGACGCCGCCGTTGTTGGGCTGACGGTCGAAGTTGCCGGGGACGTTGATCGCCCGTGGCACGCTGTCGAGCGTGGGGTAATGCCAGATCCGGTGATGGCCCTCGAAGGAGACCAGCCACGACCCGTCGGCCATCAGCGCCATGCCCTCGGCGTCGGCCCACGACTTGTCGACCAGCGGCTTGCCGGAGAGGTCGCGCAGCGGGCCGATCCGCCCGTTGGCGAGGCCCTTGAGGTTGCCCTTGTCGTCGCGCTCGATGGTGGCCGTGAACCAGCTGCCGACGTCGGAGATCGAGGTCAGCGTGCGATTGTCCGGCGACACCACGAGGTCCGACCAGCCGCCGAAGTTGCGTGAATTGCCCAGCATCGAGATGCCGCCGCGCCAGATCAGCTTGCCGATGCGCGTGGCCGACGGCTCGTCGATCTTGAGCGGCATCGCCGTGGAGCGGATCTCGAGCGGCAGCGGCTCGGCCCCGACGGGCGTGGCCGGCGGCGCGCCGACGCAGGCCGCCGCGGTCAGCACCAGGGTCAGGAGGAAGGATCGGAGGGTGAAGCGCATGATGCACCAGCCTTAGCACGGCGGCGGATGCAGAGACGATGCGATCAGGCCGTGCGCTTGCCGCCCGACTTGCCGGCGGGCTTGGCGCCGGTCTTGCCGCGCTTGCCGTCGCGGGCGGCGCGCAGTTCCTTCTGCTCCTCCTCGTCGAACAGCGAGGCGAGCTGCTCCATCATCGTGCCGCCCAGCTGGTCGGCATCGACGATGGTGACGGCGCGGCGGTAGTAGCGCGTGACGTCGTGGCCGATGCCGATGGCGACCAGCTCGATCGGCGAGCGCGTCTCGATCCACTCGATGACGTCGCGCAGATGGCGCTCAAGGTAGTTGCCCGGATTGACCGACAGGGTCGAATCGTCGACCGGCGCGCCGTCGGAGATCACCATCATGATCTTGCGTTCTTCCGTTCGCGCCAGCAGGCGGCTGTGCGCCCACAACAAGGCCTCGCCGTCGATGTTCTCCTTGAGGATGCCCTCGCGCAGCATCAGGCCGAGGTTCTTGCGGGCGCGGCGCCACGGTGCATCGGCCGGCTTGTAGATGATGTGGCGCAGGTCGTTGAGGCGGCCCGGGTTGGCGGGCTTGCCGGCGGCGAGCCACTGCTCGCGGCTCTGGCCGCCCTTCCAGGCGCGCGTGGTGAAGCCCAGGATCTCGACCTTGACGCCGCAGCGCTCAAGCGTGCGCGCCAGGATGTCGGCGCTCATCGCCGCCACCGTGATCGGCCGGCCGCGCATCGAGCCCGAATTGTCGATCAGCAACGACACCACGGTGTCGCGGAAGTTGGTGTCTTTCTCTTTCTTGAACGACAAAGCATGCATCGGGTTGGTGATGATGCGCGTCAGGCGCGCCGCATCGAGCGTGCCCTCGTCGAGGTCGAAGTCCCAGGACCGGTTCTGCTGTGCCATCAGGCGGCGCTGCAGGCGGTTGGCGAGCTTGCCGATGACGCCCTGCAGGTGGGCGAGCTGCTGGTCGAGATGGTTGCGCAGACGGCCGAGTTCCTCGGCGTCGCACAGCATGTCGGCCTCGACGACCTCGTCGTGCTTGACGGTATAGGCGTGATACTGCTGGCCGGCCGGCTCGTTGCTCAGCGCCCCCGGAGGCAGCCACGGACGCTCGGCGCGGCCCGGCTCCTCCTCGTCGCCCGAGCCCATCTGCATCTCAGTCTGGGCCTGGTCGGCGGAAGTCTCTGAGGCGTCCTCCTGATCCGAGGCGTCCTCGGTCTCCTCGCCCTGGGCGCCGTAGCCCTGGGTCTCGCTCGAATCGCTCTGGTCGTCGCCGGTCTCGTTCGACTGGCCGTCGGCGTTCTCCTGGTCCTGCGAATCCTCGGGATCGTCGTCCTGCAGGTCGGCCGTCTCGTCGCCGAGCTTGAGGTCGCGGATCAGCTGGCGCGCGGCGCGCGCGAAGGCGTCCTGGTTGCCCAGCGACTCGCGCAGCTTCTGGAAGTCGCGGCCGGCGGCCGACTCGATGTCGGCGCGCCACATGTCGACCATCGCCTTGGCCGACTCCGGCGGGGCCGCGCCCAAAAGCTGCTCGCGCGCGATCAGGCCAATGACGTCGGCGATCGGCGCATCGTCCTTGGACTTGATGCGGGCATGGCCGCGCTGGTCGGAGCGCTGGCGGTAGAGAGCGGAGAGATTGTCGGCGACGCCGGCCATCTTGCGGGCGCCCAGCGACTCGACGCGGACCTGTTCGACGGCCTCGAAGATCGCCCGCGCGGTCTCGCCGCGCGGCACGCGGCGCAGGTGCATCTTGCGGTCGTGGTGGCGCATCTTCAGCGCCATCGAGTCGGCCTCGCCGCGGACGCGGCTCACGTCCTCGAACGGCAGGTCGCGCGCCGGCACGGTGATGCGCGCCTCGGTTCCCAGCAGCGATCCGCCGTCGGGCACGAAAGCGACGTTTACTTCCTTGCGCGACACCGCCCGCATGGTGGTGGCGGTGACGCGACGAAACTCCTCGAGGGGAGTGGAGTCCTTGGCGGCCATGAAGGCCTTCTCCCTAGTGCAGCTTGCCGCCCTTGCCGCTGGACGCCGGCAATTCCTTGCCGAAGCAGCGCTGGTAGTACTCGGCCAGGGTCGAACGCTCGACCTCGTCGCACTTGTTGAGGAAGGTGAGACGGAAGGCAAAGCCCAGGTCGCCCCCGAAGATGCGGGCGTTCTCGGCCCAAGTGATCACCGTACGCGGCGACATCACGGTCGAGATGTCGCCGGCGATGAAGCCGGCGCGGGTGAGATCGGCCAGCGCCACCATGGCGGAGATGATCTTGCGGCCTTCGTCGCTGTTGTATTGTGGCGCCTTGGCGGCGACGATGTTCACTTCCTGGTCGTGCGGCAGGTAGTTGAGCGTCGTCACGATCGACCAGCGGTCCATCTGACCCTGGTTGATCTGCTGCGTGCCGTGATAGAGGCCGGTCGTGTCGCCGAGGCCAACCGTGTTGGCGGTCGAGAACAGGCGGAAGGACGGGTGCGGATGGATCACCTTGTTCTGGTCGAGGAGCGTGAGCTTGCCGTCGACCTCGAGCACGCGCTGGATCACGAACATGACGTCGGCGCGGCCGGCGTCGTATTCGTCGAACACCAGCGCAGTCGGGTTCTGCAGCGCCCACGGCAGGATGCCTTCGCGGAACTCGGTGATCTGCTTGCCGTCCTTCAGGACGATCGCGTCCTTGCCGATCAGGTCGATACGGGAGATATGGCTGTCGAGGTTGATGCGCAGGCAGGGCCAGTTGAGGCGCGCTGCAACCTGCTCGATGTGGGTCGACTTGCCGGTGCCGTGATAGCCTTGGACCATGACCCGGCGGTTGTGCGCGAAGCCTGCGAGAATGGCCATCGTGGTGTCGTGGTCGAACAGGTAGGCGTCGTCGACCGGCGGTACGTGCTCGGTGGCCGTGCTGAAGGCCGGCACTTCCATGTCGGTGTCGATGCCGAAGAGTTGGCGAGCGGAAACCTTGATATCCGGTATGCCCGTAACGGTCGGCCGGGCCGCGGTCGCTGAAGAAGCCATCACACGTATCCCACATAACAAAGCCCGCCAAATTGCAGGCTAAAACGATAGTCGCAGGCCAAATTGTGGGCTGCAAGCGGCCAATTGCCCGGGCAGACCCGAGCAGAGCTAATCACACTGCCGGAAGGTTCTCCGAGGCTCGCAGGGTGGAATAGGCGACGTTGATTTCCTTCAGTTTTTCCTCCGCCTCGCGGGCCCCCCCATTGGCGTCCGGGTGGTGCAGTTTGACCAGTTCCTTATAACGGGATTTCACGTCCGCCCGGGTCAGCGGCCATGAAAGTTCAAGGACGCCCAGCGCCTCGCGCTCGGCGGGAGTCAGTTGCTCGCCGCCATCCATCTTGGGCGCCGGCCGCTCGCCCAGCCCGGCATCGTCGCTGAGGCCCAGGGGATCGTGGACGTGCGGTCCGCCGCTGCGGCGGGCGCCGAGCGGCCACACCGGCCGGCGCCATGTCGTGTCGGCACGGATGTGCTGCTCGATCGCATCGGCGTCGAGACCGGCGAAATAGTCCCACTTCTTGTTGTATTCGCGGACGTGCTCGAGGCAGAACCAGCGGTAATCGTTCAGCCGGTCGCGCGCGAGCGGCGCGCGATACTCGCCATGCAGGCGGCATCCCGGCGCCTCGCAGACCTTCTGGAAGGCCCTGGGTCCGTTCATCTCCGCCAGAGGTTTCGCTCGCCGCCGAGGCATTCGTCTAATATGTGTTCAAGCGATTGGCTGGGCAAGAGAGGCAAATGATGGGCGCGGTGGCGGCGGCGATTGACAACAAGCTCCGACAGCGCTTCGCGCCCCAGCGCCTCAGCGTCGAGGACGAGTCCTCGCGCCATCGCGGGCACGCCGGCCATCGCGAGGGCGGCGAATCGCACTTCCGGGTCGAGATCGTGTCGGTGGCCTTCGAGGGCCACAACCGCGTGGCGCGCCAGCGCATGGTCTACGAAACCTTGAAGGCCGAGCTCGACGCCGGCCTGCACGCGCTGGCGATCACCACGCTGACACCGGCCGAGGACAAGGCGAAGACCTAGCCCTCCATCTCGATCTTCCTGCCCTTGACGGCGGCACGCACGGCCTCGGCGTCGGGGCCTGTATAGAAGTCCGGCACCCAGCGCTTCGTGACTTCGCTGTCGGACGCCCAGGTATGGCAGCTGTCGAGCATGTAGGGCTTGCGGCGCGGCCTGGCGGCATCGTCCGGTGACGGCGGTGGCAGGGTGCCGCTCCTGGCGCGATGCGCCTTGTTGAGGTCCTGCGCCTTCTTGGACGCCACGGTCTGGAACGCCGTCGTCGCGACCGGTCCCAGCAGCTCGACGATGTGCGTGCAGCCGTGGGTGCCACCGACGCGCTCGCGCACGGCGCGGTTGAAGCCGCCGCCGATCCTGAGGCCGATCAGCTTCCTGAAGTTCGGCGCGATGTCGCCGCACATGCTGTAGGGCGACTTGTCGGTCACCGCCTCGACGTCGACGATGGTGAACTTGTGGTCGATCGTCAGCCTGATCCACATGTCGTGCACGAAGTCGCCGGCCTTGAGCGGCCCACGCCATTCGTTGGCATGCTCGTAGCTCTTCTCGTCGGTGATGTGGCCCTCGATGTCCCACAGCCCGTCCTCGCGGAAGAAGCCCTGGCAGGTGACGCGGCGCGTGTGCAATTGCTGTCGCCCGACTGGCGGCGATAGCGGCATGGTCGATCCTCTCGTGAAATCAGGGACAAAGGCTGGTTATGCGGCCTGTATGGCGGCCGGCGGCACGATACGCAACTCGGCGATGCGGGTGCCTTCGCGCTTCAGAATTTCGAAGCGGAATCCGTAAAATGCATAGACCTGGCCCACTTCCGGGATGCGCCGCGCCTCGTGCAGCACCAGCCCGGCGATCGTGGTCGCCACGTCCTCGGGCAGGCCCCAGCCATAGGCGCGGTTGAGGTCGCGCACCGGCAGCGTGCCCTGACAAACCATGCTGCCGTCGTCGCGCACGACCACGCCGCGCTTGACGGCATCGTGCTCGTCCTCGATGTCGCCCACGACCTCCTCGATGATGTCTTCGAGGGTGATGATGCCGCGCAACGCGCCGTACTCGTCGACCACGATGGCGAAATGCTCGTGTCGTGCGCGAAACGCCTCGAGCTGGTCGAACAGGATCGTCGATTCCGGGATGAACCACGGCGAGGTCATGACCTCGGCGATCTTCACCGTCTCCGGCCCGCCGGCGGCCTTGACCGCGCGGAACAGATCCTTGGCGTGCACCACGCCCACGACATTGTCGGGCTGGCCGCGATAGAGCGGGATGCGCGTGTAGGGCGCGGCCAGCATCTGCGTCACGATCGCGTCCGTGGCGTCGTCGGCGTCGATCAGCGCGACGTTGGCTCGATGGGTCATGACATCGCCCACCGTGCGGTGGCCGAGATCGAGCACATTGCGCAGCATCGCCTTCTCGGCCGGCGCATCCTCGTCGGTTTTGTCGTCGCCATGCATGTCGATCGCGCCGCGCAACAGCTCGGCATGTTCTTCCGCACCCGCCGTGTGCGCGCGTACGCCGAGCAGACGCAGGAAGACGCGGCTGATCCAGCCGACCGCGCGGGCGACCGGGCCCAGCACGAACAAGGTGAACTGGATCGAGGGCGCGAGGATCAGCGCCACGCGATCGGCGCGCAGCAGCGCCCAGGTCTTGGGCATCACCTCGGCGAACACGACGACCAGAAGGCCCACGGCAATCGTGGCGTAGACGACGCCCGCGGCGCCGAACAGCGAGGTCAGGACTGCGGTGGTGAGCGACGCGGAGAGGATGTTCACGACGCTGTTGCCGAGCAGGACTGCGCTCACCGCCTCGTCCTTGCGGTCGAGCAGCTGGTTGACCAGGGCGGCGCGCTTGTTGCCCTGCTGCTCCAGCCGGTGCATGCGCGGCGCCGACGCACCGGTGATCGCGGTCTCCGCCGCCGACATGTACGCCCCCAGCGCCAGGCACAGCACGACGGCCGGAGCGGCGATTTCGATCGGCAGGTGAAGGTTGATTTCGGCGTCCATTGAATCCTAGGCGGCGATGGCGCGGTCGAGCAGGCCGGCCAGCGCGCGCTCGTCGACGTCGCGCGTCACGAATGCCTGGCCGATGCCGCGGGCGAGGACGAAGGTGAGGCGACCGGCCTCGGCCTTCTTGTCGCCGCGCATGTGCCCGATCAGGCGGTTGGCGTCCCAGGTCCGGCGGTTGTCGCCGCCGATCGAGCGCAGGCGCACCGGCAGGCCGACCGCCGCGAGGTGCCGGCGCACACGCTCGGCGTCGGCCTTGGGGCAGAGGCCGAGTTCGGCCGACAGGTCGAAGGCCATCGCCATGCCCGCGCCGACGGCCTCGCCGTGCAGCAGGTCGGGGCCGAAGCCGGTCTCGGCCTCGAGCGCATGGCCGAACGTATGGCCGAGATTGAGCAAGGCACGCAGGTCGGTGGTCTCGCGCTCGTCGGCCGCCACGATGCGCGCCTTGGCCGCGCAACTCTGCTCGATGGCGTGGGTGCGCTTGGCGGCGTCGCCGTCCAGCACTGCCGCGCCGTTGGTCTCGCACCAGTCCCAGAAGGCCGGATCGTCGATCAGCCCGTACTTCGCCACTTCGGCGTAGCCCGCCAGCAACTCGCGCCGGGGCAGCGTGTCGAGCACATCGGTGTCGGCGACGACGAGGCGCGGCTGGTAGAACGTGCCGACCAGGTTCTTGCCGTGCGGCGTATTGATGCCGGTCTTGCCGCCGACCGAGGAGTCGACCTGCGCCAGCAAGGTGGTCGGCACCTGGATGAAGTCGACGCCACGCAGCAGCACCGATGCCGCCAAGCCCGTGAGGTCGCCGACGACGCCGCCGCCAAGGGCAACCAGCGTCGTCTTGCGGTCGGGCTGCTGGTCGAGCAGCCGGTTCATCAGGTCGGCGAAGACCGAGAATTCCTTGCTGCCCTCGCCCGCGGGCACGCCGATCGTCGTCGCCACCGCGACGCTGGCCTTGCGGAAGGAGGCGACGACCCGGTCGTTGTAGAGCCGCCGAACCGTCTCGTCGGTCACGACGATGACGCGCGGCGCCTTCAGCAGCTTGGCCGAGAGCTCGCCCACGCGGTCGATCAGGCGGGGACCGATGGCGATGTCGTAGGCGCGGCCGGTGAGGTCGACCTTGACGATGCCAGGCGCGCTCATGCCGCGGCTCCTGTCGGTGCAGCACTCGGCGCCGTCGCCGGCTCGGGCGAGAGGTGGCGCTGCAGCGCCTCGATCACCTGCTCGGTCGTGCGGTCGGCCGGCTGCGCCGTCGATTCGACGGTGAGGTCGGCCTCGGCGTAGATCGGATAGCGCTGCTCCATCAGGCGGCCCAGGATCTCGCGCGGGTCGCCCTGGCGCAGCAACGGACGGTGTGCACGGCGCTTCACCCGGTCGAACAGCACGTCGAGGTCGGCGCGTAGCCACACGGTCAGCGCCTTCTCGCGCATCAACGCGCGCGTCTCGGCGTCGATGTAGGCGCCGCCGCCGGTCGACAGCACGTGCGGCGGCCCGTCGAGCAGGCGCGAGATGACGCGGCGCTCGCCGTTGCGGAACTCGGTCTCGCCGAAGCGTTCGAAGAATTCCGAGATGGTGCAGCCGGCCGCGCGCTCGATCTCGTCGTCGGCATCGACGAACGGCAGCGCGAGCTTGATGGCCAGGCGGCGGCCGATCGCGCTCTTGCCGGCGCCCATCAGGCCGACCAGGGCCACGGTCCGCGGCAGGGGAAAAGGTGGGGAGGTGTTCATGGCAGGATTGAGACCATGGATGTCGCTTATTCCGCCCGCGGTTTCAAGCGACCGGCAATTGCCGCCCGAGCGGCGGACGGGTAGTTTGCCCGCGCCGTGCCCATGTTCCGTTCCCGCAGCCATTTCCGCGTGCCCACGCTCAAGCTCGGGCCGGTGGTCGTGTTCGTGCTCGCCGCCGTGCTGATCGGCGGCCTGGCCGTGCTCGCCGTGGTCGAGCCGAGCCCGCCGGTGAGGCACTTCGAAGTCCCGGTTACCAAGGGATGAGGGGCTGCCTTCGCCTCGCCGGCGCCGCGGTCGCGCTGGTCGCTGCCCTGACCACGTCTGTCCTGGCCACGTCTGCCCTGGCGCAGACCGCCCTGTTCGACAACCAGCCGAGCGGCTTCCTGACGGTCAAGACCGGCGGCATGGCGCCGGACGCCTGGAGCGGCACGTCGCTCGGCACCGCCAAGCGCCTGGTCTCGGCGCTGCCCGCCGCGCCGCACAGCCGCGCGCTGCGCGACCTGCAATTCAAGGTGATGGTGAGCGAGCTCGCGCTGCCCGCCGCCGACAACAGCGGCGCGCCCAGCCTGTTCTCCCGCAAGGTCGATCGCCTGGCCGCGATGGGCGAAGGCGAGAGTCTGAACGAGCTGGTGCGCTCGGTCGACGGCTACAGCGACCCGTGGGTCGGCGCGACCACCGCCAATGCGCTGATGATGGCGGGCGAACGCGCCGGCGCCTGCAACGTCGTGCAGCACAATTCCCTGCCGCAGCCCTTCGCCGCGCGCGCCGAGATCGCCTGCAAGGTCGCTGCCGGAGACAATGCCGGAGCGATGGAGGCGGCGGCGCAGCTCAAGGGCAACGACGGCGGCCTCGCCACGCTGGCGCGCGTCGCCGCCGGCAGCCTGCCGCCCAGCGCCGCGCCGCTCAGCCCGCTCGACGGACCGGCGATGGTGATGCTCGATCTCGCGCACGTGCCGCCGCCGGCATCGGCGCTGCAATCGACCCAGCCGCCGATGATCCGCGCGCTGGTCGGCCACCGCACGCTGCCGCTCGCCGCGCGCATCGACATCGCCGAGCGCGGCGAGGCGCTGGCCATCATCGAATCGACGCGGCTCGGCGACCTCTACCTGCAGGCCGTCAAGGAAGGCGCCGTGCTGCCGCCGGCGATGGCCAAGCGCGCCCAGCTCGTGGCCGCGGTGCGCAACGCCTCGAACGCGCAGGAGATCATGAGCTCGATCGCCGCTGTCTATGCCGAGGCGCGCGGCAGCGCGCTGTTCCCGACGGTGGCGCGCGCGACGGCCATCGGCCTGCTCAACCTGCCGGCCAAGCCCGAGTACGCCAACGTGGCGCAGGAGGCGATGCGTGGCTTCCTGCTGCTGGGCGACAAGCAGCTGGCACTGGCCTGGACCAGGCTGGCGCTCAATGCTGCCTACAACAACGCCCGCGCCATGATGGCGCTCGACCGCCTGATGCCGCTGGTCGTGATCGCGGGCATCGACAACCCGACCCACCTCGCGCCGCAGGACGTCAACCGCTGGTACGAGGTCATCCGCCAGGACGATCCGAAGGCCGCGCCGTTGCGCGGTTACATGCTGCTGCAGCTCTTCCGCGCGACCGGCGTCGACATGCCGAAGGGCGCCACGACCCTGCCCGAGGCGCCGCCGGGCGGCGTGCGCCTCGTGTCGCCGCCGGCGGCCACGCTGCAGGCGCTGCAGGCCGCCGCCGCCGCGCATCGCCGCGCCGAGGCGTCTCTGCTGGCATCGGTGGCACTCGGCGACACGCCGCTTGGCGATCTCCATCCCGCCGCCGCCGCCGCCATCGTCGCGGCACTGCGCGAGGTCGGCGAAGGATCGGCCGCGCGCCTGTTCGCGATCGAGGCCGCGATCGCCCACGGGCTGTGAAGAAGCAGCCGCCCCGCCCGCGCCCGCGCGAGGTCGAGAGCTTCCTCGAAATGCTCCAGGCCGAGCGCGGCGCCTCGAAGAACACGCTGGCGGCCTACGGCGCCGATCTCGACGGCGCCCTGTCCTTCCTCGCGCGGCGCAAGCAGGGGCCGCTCAACGCCGACGCCGAGGGGCTGCGTGCCTACCTGAAGTCGCTCGACTATGTCGGCATGACGCCGCGCACCGTGGCGCGCCGGCTGTCGGTGATGCGCCAGTTCTTCCGCTTCCTGCTGGCCGAGCGCCTGCGCGAGGACGACCCGGCGAGCGCGCTCGATTCTCCCAAGCTCGGCCGGCCGCTGCCCAAGGTGCTGTCGCGCGACGAGGTCGACACCCTGATCGCGGCGACGCAGGGTCAGGGCGCCGGCGGCCGCATGGCCACCCTGCTCGAGATTCTCTACGGCGCCGGCCTGCGCGTGTCGGAGCTGGTGACGCTCCCGCTGATCGCGGTCGAGCGCGATCCCGCGGTGCTGGTGGTGCGCGGCAAGGGCGACAAGGAGCGGCTGGTGCCGCTGTCGGACCCGGCGCGGGTGGCGATCGCGGGCTGGCTGCACGTGCGCGCCGGGATGCTGCCTGAGGGCGAGAAGTCGCGCTTCCTGTTTCCCTCGCGCGGCCGGGAGGGCCACCTGACGCGCCAGCGCTTCGCACAGCTCCTGAAGGAGTCGGCGCTGAAGTCGGGCATCGACCCCGCGCGCGTCTCGCCGCACGTGCTGCGCCACGCCTTCGCCAGCCACCTGCTCGCGGGCGGTGCCGACCTGCGCAGCGTCCAGCTCATGCTCGGGCACGCCGATATCGCCACGACCCAGATCTATACCCACGTGCTGGACGAGAAGTTGCGGGCGCTGGTGCAGGACAAGCACCCGCTGGCCCGGCGCCGGCGGGCGCCACGGCGGCCAGTTGACAGGAATCCCACCTCGGGCGACACCTGATCGCAATGACGACGTATCTCGAATTCGAGAAGCCGATCGCGGAGCTGGAAAGCAAGATTTCCGAGCTCAGGCACCTGCCCAACTCCGGCGATATCGACATCGCCGAGGAAGTGATGCGGCTGCAGGCCAAGGTCGACAAGCAGGTCCGTGCGACCTACGCCAAGCTGACGCCATGGCAGCGCGTCCAGGTTGCGCGCCACGGCGAGCGCCCGCACGCCCAGCGCTACATCGACCGGCTGATCACCGAATACACGCCGCTGGCCGGCGACCGCGTGTTCGGCGAGGACGCCGCCGTCCTGGGTGGCCTCGGCCGGTTGGGTGGCCGCAGCGTCGTGGTCATCGGCCAGGAAAAGGGCGACGACACCGAATCGCGCCTCAAACACAATTTCGGCATGGCGCGGCCCGAGGGCTATCGCAAGGCGCAGCGGCTGATGAAGCTAGCCGACCGCTTCGGCCTTCCCGTGCTCACGCTGGTCGACACGCCCGGCGCCTATCCCGGCCTCGATGCCGAGGCGCGCGGCCAGGCCGAGGCCGTCGCCCGGTCGATCGATACGTGTCTTGCCATCGGCGTGCCGCTGGTCAGCGTCATCATCGGCGAGGGCGGCTCGGGTGGCGCGCTGGCCATCGCCTCGGCCGACCGTGTCTACATGCTGGAGAATTCCGTCTACTCGGTGATCACGCCGGAAGGCTGCGCCTCGATCCTGTGGCGCAACAACGCCAACGCCGAGGACGCCGCCGAGGCCATGAAGGTGACGGCGGCAGACCTCAAGAAGCTCGAGGTGATCGACGAGGTCATCCCCGAACCGGTGGGCGGTGCCCATCGCGCGCCCGACGAGGCGATCGATGCGGTCGGCAAGATCGTGGGCGCTGCGTTCGACGAACTCTCGCAGCTCGAGCCCGACGCCCTGCGCCGGCGCCGGCAGGACAAGTTCCTCGCCATGGGCAAGAAGGGGCTTTGATTTTCTCCCCATTCTTGTGGGGAGGGGAATGACCCTCAAGCTCAGCGTCCTCGACCAGTCGCCGATCGCCAAGGGCGGCACGCCAGCGCAAGCAATCGCCCAGACACTCGAGCTGGCGCAGCTCTGCGACCGCCTCGGCTATCACCGCTACTGGCTGGCGGAGCATCATAGCAGCCAGGCGCTGGCGGGCTCGACGCCGGAGGTATTGATCGCGCGCGTCGCCGGCTTGACGCACCACATGAAGATCGGCTCGGGCGGCGTGATGCTGCCGCACTACAGTCCGTTCAAGGTCGCCGAGAACTTCCGCATGCTGGAGACGCTGTTCCCTGGCCGCATCGATGTCGGCATCGGCCGCGCGCCGGGCAGCGACCACCGCACCATGCAGGTGCTGGCCGACGGCAAGCCCAACTGGGCCGACGTGGCGAACTATCCCTACCAGGTGCGCGACCTCGTGGCCTGGCTGCACGACGCGCTGCCCGACAAGCACGCCGGCCACGGCGTCACCGCCCAGCCGGTCGGCGCCTCGGCGCCCGACGTCTGGCTGCTCGGCTCGAGTGATGACAGTGCCGCGCTGGCCGCCCACTTCGGCCTGCCGTTCTGCTTTGCGCACTTCATCAATCCCGACGGCGGCGATGGCGTGACGCGCGCCTACATCGACCACTTCAAGCCCTCGGCGCTGCACGCCAGGCCGGTGCCGATGATGGCGATGGGCGTGATGTGCGCGGAGACCGACGAAGAGGCCGACCTGCTGTCCAAGAGCCGCGAGCTGTGGGCGATGCGGCTGCGCACCCAGGGCGAGCCCGGCCCGTTCCCGCCGGTCGAGGAGGCGCTGGAGGCCGAGAAGGATCCCAAGGTGCGCGCGTTCATGGCCGCGATGCGCCGCCGCGGCGTCACCGGCTCGCCGAGCACCGTGCGCGCCGGCATCGAGGACCACGCCGCCCGCTACAAGGTCGACGAGATCATGCTGGTGACGATCGCCTTCGACTTCGAGAAGCGCAAACGCTCCTACGAACTGCTCGCCGGGGAATTCGGCCTCGTTCCACCCTAAAGCCCGGCCAGCGGGAAGCCGCCGGTCCGGCCGTTCTGCGGCCGGCGCTTGGTCATCATTTCGCGCGCCGCGGCCGGGCTTCGGCCGTGCAGCTTCGCCGCCGCGACCGTGTATTCGAGCAGGTCGCGCTGGGCGCGGCTGCCGCCCAGGCGCTCGTGCGTATCGAGCAACGGCTCGAGTTCGGCCTCGGCGCGCTTCCAGTCGGATTTCGCATAGGCGTCGAAGCCGCGGGCCATCGCCGGTACCATGTCGCCGGCCGTACCGCGCGGATTGTCCATGAACGTCGCCAGCTTGGTCTCGTCGCCCGCCATGGCGTAGGCCAGCACGGTGTGCATGTCGACGAAGCTGAGCCCGGGTCTGGCGAACCACTTGGTGGCGTAGTCGCCCAGCTCCTGCCACAGCTCGGGCTTGCGCGCCTGCCCCGCCATCTCGGCGCGCAGCAGGAAGGCGGGGCCGTCGGTGGCGACGTTGACCTGCGGCCCCCAGGCGGCACTGGGCCGCAGTGCCGTGTCGTAAATGCGCCAGGCCTGCTCGTGCCGGCCGGTCTCCATCGACCACAGCGCCAGATGCCAGCTGTTGTGGACGTGCATCAGGCCTTCGCGCGGATAATCCTTCATCCAGTCCGCGAGGAAGGCCAGGCCCGCTTCGCGCTCGCCCAGCTCGTAGAACAGATGGCCGCGGATATGGGCGCCGTGCGCGCTCTTGGGATAGGCCTTGAGCGCGTTGTCGATGTTGGGCAGGGCCGCGTCGAGTTGCCCGACCTCGATCTGGGCGAAAGCGAGCTGGGTGCGGTACCACCAGTCGTCGCCATAGTGCTTCTCGAACGGCGCGATCATGGCGAGCTGATCGACCTCGCGGCCGACTTTCCCGGAGAAGCCGATCAGGCCGAACACGCTGGTCGCCGGTGCCAGCGCCATGGCGTCGCGCGGCCACTGCTTCATGTGCTCGTGGATCGCCTCGAGCGCCGCCGGCGCCTGGCCGGTCAGGATTTTCTCGAAGATCGCGATCTGGCTTTTTTCGCGCGGGCTGGTGCCGGGCGCGAATTCGAGCGCGCGCGTCAGTGGCGCCTTGGCCTCGTGGCCACGGCCCAGCAGCTGCTTGGAGCGCGCCAGTGCGATGTGACCGAGCGCAAAGCCGTCGTCGGCCTCGACCGATTTCTGGAAGTGGCCGTCCATGCCGGGCGTGGCGGACATCAGGCTGTCGACGCCCGCCAGATAGGCGTCGCGCGCGGCGCTGGAGTTGGTGCCGATCTCGTTGCCGTAACGGTCCTTCAGCGCGGCCATCACTTGTCCTTTCCAGCGGTCGGACTCCACAGGGGCGCCGCCATCTGTTCTGTGAAATTGTTGAACATCAGGTTGAACGAGATGCTGATGCGTTCGCTCTGGCCGTCGTTGGCCGGCACCGAGTGCTTGAGCCAGGCCGGGAAGATCAGCAGACGGCCTTCCTTGCTCTGCGCGTCGGCGCTGTTGGCGGTGAGGCGCGTGAATTCGCGCGGCTTGGGCATGATCATCGAGGCCTGGGCGCGCGGATCCTGGAACAGGATGACCGAGCCGGTCGGCGGCACGGCGACGTAGTAGACGCCGCTCAGGTAGTTGTTGGGATGATGGTGCGTCGGGTGATAGGCGCCCGGCGGATTGATGTTGGCCCAGCAGCCGGTGATCGACATCGGATACTGGTCGACCTGCAGGAAGCGGGCGACACCGCGCGCCGCCACCTCGATCAGCTTCACGAAATCGGCGAAGGTGGGCCTGGTGTGCAGGTCCTGCGGCGTCTGCCAGTTGCTGCCCGCCGGCACCTTGGGCCGCGGCGAGATGATTTTCTCGATCTCGGCCTTGAGCTTGGCGTTGAACGGTGCCGCCTCGGCCGCCTTCAGGTCGACGACCCACAGCGGCGTCGGGAAGATTTCCTGGACTTCCTGCTTCTCGATCATTCTCCCACTATAGCGGAAAGATCCCTCGCCGCGCTCGGGATGACAATTTTTGGGTAGCGCACACTGTGCGCCGCAGCATCGTTGTCATCCTGAGCGTAGCGAAGGATCTTTGATCTTTTACTTGATCGCCCTCTGCAACCGGTCGATCTGGGCGGGGATGGCCGAGGCGTCGGTCACCGGCAGCGAGCAGAAGTTGCGCGTGCAGGCGAAGGCGGCCGGGCCGTCGGGATAGTCGGGATAATCGACGTCGGCGTTGGTGAGGGGCCCCTCGCGCTGGTCCCACCATTCGGCGCGCTTGAAAGCCAGCGGATACTTGAGCGCGCCGGCATAGAGCGCGGCACTGCGCGGGTCGTCCTTGGCGCCGACGACGGTCACGTGCACCGGCTCGTTCTGCAGCTCCTCCTCGGCCAGCAGCACGTCGGGCAGGAAGCCGAAGGCGTCGAGGATCGCGGGCGACGCGAGGTAGCCCATGCCGGCTTCGGCGATCTCGCGGTCGTGCGTGTCGCCGGTGTAGGACGCCAGCAGCGAGAAGAAGCGCACGGCGGTGACATTGTCCTCGCGCTGCTTGATGGGTTTCGGAAGGTTCTTCGCATCGGGCGAGGCCGAGGCGAAGAAGCCGCCGGTCCTGGGATCGATGAAGGTGGCGGCGATGAACCCGGCGGTGGCGGTGGCGGCCTTCAGCCATTTCGCGTCGCCCGTCGAGCGATGCAGCGCCAGCAGCGCCTGGCCCATCTCGACGCTGTCGGCGAGATAGGGCCCGCCCTTGTCCAGGGCGGCATGACGGAAGCCGCCGTTGGGCATTCCGCGCTCGCGCAACGCCCAGTCGGCGGCGGTGGTGGCCAGCGCCAGCGCCGCCTTGTCGCCGGTGGCGTCGTAATAGGCCGCGACGCCCTGGATCGCCTGGCCCGTCTCGCGCGCATACTGGCGCTTGTCGACGCCCGGCGTGCCCTCGGCCATGCCCATCGAGGCGTAGAAGCCGCCGCCGGGGCCCGCCAGCGTGTTCTTCAGGAAGCCATAGAGCCGGTCGGCGGCCGCGCGATAGGATGGGTCGTCGAACTGCACGGCGGCGCGCGCGTAGGCGGTGAGGGCGGCCTGCTGGGCGAACATGGCGAATTCCATCGAGGGCTTCGACCAGTCGGGCTTGAGGCTGACCTGGCTGATGCCGCCGCTCTTGGTGTCGATGAGGGCGATCATCGCCGTCAGCGTGCGCTTGATCCGCGCCTCGGCTTCCTTGTCGCCCTGCTTGGCGCGGTCGAGGAACCAGCCGAGCGTCGGGCCGTCGACCAGCTTGCTCTTGCTCCAGCCGCCGTTGGCGCGGTCGTAGGCCTTGTCGAGGAAGCCCAGGATCTCGGTGCGCTGGGCCTCGGTGAGGCCGGTCGCCAGCGTGCGCTCGCGCTCGGGCCCGCCCAGCTTGCCGTAGTCGACCGGCGAGGGATCCTTGACGGTCTCGGCGAGCACCGGGATCAGGAACTTGGGCGAATAGAAGCCGCGCAGCTTCACGATCTCCGTGCCGTCGGGTCCGAAGATGACCGTCGCCGGCCAGCCCCAGCGGTCGTAGCGCTGCGAGATGTCGGGCCGGCTGTCCTGGTCGACGTAGACCGGGATGAAATGATCCGTCAGCGCCGCGCGCACATCCGGGTTGGCCCAGGTCTCCTTGTTCATGGCGTGGCACCACGGGCACCACCAGCTCTGCAGCGAGACGATCACGAACTTCTTTTCCGAAGCGGCGCGCGCGAAGGTGGCGTCGGACCATTCGCTCCAGAAGCCGTCGCTGCCGAGATCGGCGCGGTCGGCGGCATGGGTGGCGCCGGGGACAGCCGAAGCGCCGAGCAGGAGTGCCGCGAGGACGCCGAAAAACCGCATCATGGACTTCTCCTGTCGTCGGACGGCCGGGCCATGTTTACAGCCGGGCCGGTTCGGTGGTCCAATCACGCCAAGACACGCGTGTACACGGGATCGGGAGGAAACATGACCGTCACCGTCCAGCCCACCACGCCGGACTTCGCCGCGGAAGTGGGCGATGTCGACCTCGGCAAGCCGCTTGGCGCGGAAGACCTGGCCGCCATCCGCGCCGCCTTCACGAAATATGCCGTGCTGGTCTTCCCCGACCAGAACTTCACCGACGAAAGCCATCTCGACTTCGCGCGCCACTTTGGGCCGCTCGAGACCAGCGTGTTCGCGTTGCGCAAGGACCACACGCTGCGCCTCAACCCCAACCTGGCCGACGTCAGCAACCTCGATGCCGGGGACAAGATCCAGCAGACCGACAACCGTGCGCGGCTCTACAACCTCGGCAATCGCCTGTGGCACACCGACTCCTCGTTCAAGCGCCTGCCGGCCTATTGCTCGCTGCTGCATGCCCGCTCGATCCCGCCGATCGGCGGCCATACCGAGTTTGCCGACATGCGCGCCGCTTACGATGCGCTGCCCGACGCCACCAAGCAGAAGATCGCCGGCCTCGTGGCCGAGCATTCGCTGATGACCTCGCGCGCCAAGCTGGGCTTCAGCGACTTCAACGAGGATGAGCAAAAGGCCTTCGCACCGGTGCCGCAGGTGCTGGTGCGCCGGCTGCAGGACTCCGGCCGCATGAGCCTCTATGTCGCCAGTCACGCCGGGGCGATCCGCGGCATGGCTCGGCCCGAGGCCGAGCGGCTGATCCAGGAGCTGGTCGACCACGCCACCCAGCGCCGGTTCGTCTACACCCACCGTTGGCGGGCGAAGGATCTGGTGATGTGGGACGACCGCTGCACCATGCATCGCGGCCTCGAATTCGACGACCAGCGCTACAAGCGCGACATGCGCCGCGCGACGGTGTCCGATGTGGCGCCGACCTGCGAGCAGATGGGCATGACCGTCGCGGCAGAGTAGAGCTTCATCGTCTTCATACGGACCGCGGTCCCCTCAAGGCACAGGACACATGACCGTCGACATCGAATCGCTCCGCAAGCAGCTCGGCCGCAAGGTCGAAGACCATGACGTGGCGACGCAAGCGCCGCTCAAAGGCATGATCGCGACCTTCGACCGCAAGGACAGGGTGCCGGCGCCCGGCGAGCCGATCGCGCCGGGCTGGCATCTGGCCTACCTGCACAATTACGCGCGGCCGGCGGCGCTGGCCGAGGACGGCTTGCCGCTGGAGAGCGACGTGCTGCCGCAAATGCCGTTTCCGCGCCGCATGTACGCGGGCTCGGCCTTCACCTTCGAGGACGACATCCGCGTGGGAGACGCCCTGCGGCGCGAGACCGAGTTCACCGATGTGCAGTTGCGCTCCGGCAGCACCGGCGCGCTGATCGTGACGGCGCAGACTCGGCGCATCTTCACGCCGCGCGGGCTGGCCGTCGTCGAGGTCGCCAGCACCGTGTTCCGCGAGGAGGTGAAGGCCGGTGCCCAGAGCGGCGTGCCGGTGCGCGACGCGGCCCCCGCCGACGTGCCGTGGCGGCGCACGATCAAGGCCGATCCGGTGATGCTGTTCCGTTACTCGGCACTCACCTTCAACCCGCACCGCATCCACTACGACCGCACCTACTGCATCGGCACCGAGGGCTATCCGGGCCTGGTGGTGCACGGGCCGTTCGCCCAGCAGTGCATCTTCGACCTGCTGCGCGACTCGATGCCGGGGCGGAAGATCAAGTCGCTGACCGTGCGCGCCCGCGCTCCGCTGTTCGACACCGCGCCATTCGACGTGATCGGCCGGCCGACGGCGGACGGCAAAGGCGCCGAGCTGTGGACGGTGACGCCGCAGGGCACGATCGCGGCACAAGCGACCGCGACGATGGGGGAAATCTGAAGTGAGAAATCTGTCGTCGCCCAGGACGTCGAGCTTTGCGGTCGCCCCCGACGGCGTGCGGCTGGCGGTGTACGAGTGGGGAAATCCGTCGGGACCGGAGCTGCTGCTGATCCACGGCTTTGCCCAATGCCATCTCTGCTTCCAGCCCCAGGTGCGAAGCGCGCTGGCCCGGGATTTTCGCATCGTCGCCTTCGATTTTCGCGGGCACGGTGCATCGGACAAACCAAACGACCCCGGCGCCTATCAGGGCCGTGAGGTCTGGGCCAGGGACATCGCCGCTATCCTCGACCATGCCAGGCTGAAGCGTCCTGTTGTCGCCGGCTGGTCGATGGGCGGCCGCATCCTGCGGCAATATCTGATGAATTTCGGCGACGCGCGGTTGGCCGGTATCAACTTCGTGGGCTCGCTGGTGATCGAGAATCCCGAGCACCGCGGCGCCGCCGTGTCGCGACACGCCGCTGGCGCCTCGCTGGGTGAGCAACTCGAGACGACGATCGCCTTTCTCGACGCCTGCTACGCCATCAAGCCGAGCGAAGCCGATTTCCGGCTGGCGCTGGCCTACAACATGCTGCTGCCGGCCCATGCGCGTCAGGCGATCGGCGGCTGGTCGACCGATCCGGCCGAGACGGTGGCGGCGATGAAGAAGGTGAGGGTGCCGGTGCTGATCACGCAGGGCCGCAAGGATGCACTCGTGCTGCCGCCCGCCGCCGAGGCGACCGCCGCCGCCATCCCACACGCGCGTATCTCCTGGTACGACGACTGCGGCCACTCGCCGTTCTGCGAGGATGCGCCGCGCTTCAATGCCGAACTCGCCGCCTTCGTGAAGTCGGTCCAGGCGCCGACTTAGACGAGCGCGGCGGCCTGGCGCAGACTGTCGATCATCGCGGTCTGCCGGACGTAGAGATAGGCCGATCGCGGATCGTCGGCGATGTGGCGGATCTCGTCCAGGCGCTGGCGGCGGACGGCGGGGTCGCGCTCCTCCAGGAAGGCCTTGTTGCGCCGGCTCTGGGCGTCGACATGATTGACCGCGATCGGACGGCGTTGGCGCGTGTAGCGGTCGAGCAGAGCGGCATCGGCGCCGCGCCAGACCGCCGTCAGCGTATCGGCCAGATTGACGGCATCGTGGATGCCGCTGTTCAGTCCCATGCCCCCCAGCGGATTGTTGAGGTGCGCGGCGTCGCCCGCCAGCATCACGCGACCGGCACGATAGTCCTCGGCGATGCGCTGATGCACGCGATAGAGCGTGCGATGCCGCACGTCGTAGCGGCCGTCGCGGGCGAAGAAGCCCTGCAGCAGCTGCTCGGCCAATTCGGGACTGGCGAGTGAGTCCTCGCTCGTCTCGGTCTTGACGGGGAACATGACCCGCCAAAGGCCGGGCACGCGCAGGCAAAAGCACCATTCGTCGGGGTCGGCGTAGTAGGACACCGGCGCGAGCCGGTCGATCGCGGCAGCGAAATCGAACGGCGTGCTGAGCACCAGGAAGCGCTCCGGCCAGGTGAACCCCTCGAGCGTGATGCCGACGGCGGTGCGCACCGCCGAGTTGGCGCCGTCCGCGCCCAGCAGATAGCGCGCGGTGAGCTCCTCCGCGCCGGTCGGCGTCTCGATCGACAGGGTGACACCGTCGGCATCCTGGCGCACCGCCGTCGCGCGGGCCGAGAAGCGCACCGAGACATTCGGCAGCGTCTGCAGGCGTTCGTATATGTAGCGCGCGACCTTGAACTGCTCGCACTGGACGCGGAACGGAAAGCGCGTGTCGTCGCGCAGCATGCCGAAATCGAACTCGCCGATGATGCTGCCGTCGCGCCGATCGCGATATTGGAAGGTCGCCGCGACGATGCCGGTGTCGATCATGCGCTGGGCGACGCCGATCTCGTCGAGCATTTCGAGCGTCGGCGGGTGGAAGGTCGAGGCCCGCAGATCTTCGGCTAGGTCGGGCAGCGCCTCGATCACCGTGACGGCAATCCCCGCCGCCCCGAGCCGATAGGCCAGCACCAGGCCGACCGGTCCCGCGCCCACGATCAGAACTCGATTATCCGTCACCACGATGCCCCCAGGGGCCGCCACTTTATGGGCATTGGACCCGGCGGCAAGGACGCGACGCGCCTCAGCGCCGGGCTCGGTAATTTTATTGCGCGGGGGGTGTGGCGGAAAAGGGGACGAATCGCCTAAAAGGCTTATGCCATCGGCATCAAAGGCGTCCCCTCAAAGAGGGGACGATTTAGTCGTTTGCCGCGCCGAAGCGCAGGGGGCGGAAGAAGGCGCGGATGTCCTCGACCAGCCGTGCCGGCTCCTCGAGGGCGGCGAAGTGGCCGCCGCTCGGCATCGCCGTGTGGCGACGGAGATTGTAGACGCGCTCGATCCATTCCCTGGGTGGCGCGGGGGCGAGGTCGGCGGGGAAGGCGGCGAAGCCGGTCGGCACCTCGACGCGCGCGCCGGGGGGCAGGGCGCGCGGCTTCTGCTCGGTGACGCCGCGATAGAGCCAGGTCGCGGTGCCCGCCGTGCCGGTCAGCCAGTAGACCATGATGTTGTCGAGCAGCAGGTCCATCGAGAAGCGGCTGTGCGGATCGCCCTTGCAGTCGCTCCACGCCTGGAATTTTTCCGCGATCCACGCGGCGAGGCCGACCGGCGAATCGGCGAGGGCGACGCCCAAGGTCTGCGGCCGCGTCGCCTGGATGCGCTGGTAGGCGACCTTGTCGTCGAGCGCGGGGCCCATCTCGGCGAGCCACGCCTTCTCGTCGGCACTGAGCGGCGTGGTCTTGAGATCGATGCCGGGCCTGAGGCCCATCATGTTGAGATGCAGGCCCATCACCCCCGCCTCGTCCTTCTTGGGGTGATCGAAGGCGAGCCACGACGAGACGACGGCGCCCCAGTCGCCGCCCTGCACGCCGTAGGGCCGGTCGTAGTTGAGCGTCTCGGTCACCAGCCTGTGCCAGAGGCCGGCGATGGCGCGCGGGCCGATCGGGCCGGTGGTGCCGTCGTCGCGGATCGGCGGACCGGAGAAGCCGTAGCCCGGCAGCGACGGCGCGATCACGTCGAAGGCATCGAGCGGATCGCCGCCGTGATCCTCGGGATGCGCCAGCAGGTCGATCACGTCGAGGAACTCGACGATCGAGCCCGGCCAGCCGTGCGTGATCACCAGCGGCAGCGGGCGCGGCGCGTTCTCGACCTCGGTGCCCGGTTCGCGGATGAAATGCAGCCGCTGCGGGCCGATGTCGACCAGGTAGTTGGGCCAGCGGTTGATCGCCTCCTGGCAGCGCTGCCAGTCGTAGCCATGGCGCCAGTAATCGACGAGCTCGGCCAGGAAATCGGGATCGGTGCCGGAGGCCCAGCTGCCCTTGTCGGCGATCGCGACCGGCGGCTTCCAGCGACGCAGGCGCTCGTCGAGGTCGATCAGCGCGCGTTCGGGGATGTCGACCTTGAACGGCTCGGGCGTGTCGTGGCGCGCCATCAACCCTCCAGCAGGTCCGACTGCATCCGCGCGCGCAGCCTGGCATCGAGGCCGAGCGCCTTGTCGGCGAACGCCTCGGGGCTGCCGAAGTCGCTGCGCACCACGTCGAACGCGGCCTCGAGGTAGGGCGTGCGCGCCTCGACGATGGCGGCGCGCGTGTCGATGTCGAGCTCGGGGTAGCGGCCGATGTGGCCGATCCACAGGTCGTTGGTGCGGAGATAATCGTCCATCACCGTCTCCCACGGCACGCCCAGCAGGGTGAGCAGCAGGGCCGAGGCGAAGCCCGTGCGGTCCTTGCCGGCGGTGCAGTGGAACACCAGCGGGCGGTGGCTGCCGTCGCTGAGCGTGGCGAAGAGGGTGCGGAAGCCCGGCGCGCAGCGCCGCGGATAGTCGCGATAGTGGTCGGTCAGGAACCCCATCATGACGTGCGGGTTGGCGCTGCCGTCGGCCACGGCGCCGCGGATCTTCTCGCCGACGCCGGGCTCGATATGGGCGCCGACGATGCGGCAGCCGACGCCGTCGACGAGATGCGGCGTCTCGGCCGCCTCGTTGACGCCGCGCAGGTCGACGACCGTGCGCACCTTCAGCCTGGCGAGTGCCGCGCGGTCGGCATTGGTGAGCGTGCCGAGATGGGCGGAGCGATACACCGCGCCGCGCCGCACGGTGCGGCCGTCGGCGGCAGCGTAGCCGCCGAGATCGCGGAAATTGGAGCCGCCCTCGAGCGGCACGACATGAGGCAGTTCGAACGTATCCATGGGGATACGTCTAGCACGGAATCCGGGTCAGAATTTCTGGCTCAAGGTCACCAGGATGGTGCGGCGCTGACCGAACTGGGGGGCGCCGACGCCGACGCCGGTGCCGTCGCGCAGCTCGTAGCTGTGGTCGAACAGGTTGATGGCGTCGAGGCGGATCTGCGTGCCGCGCGTGCCCTTGATCGGGATCTTCTGGTTCAGCGACAGGTTCACGGTGGCATAGGTCGGCAACGCCGTGTCGTTGGGCGTGGTCACGGTGGCGCGCAATCCGCTGCCGACGATGACGTCGCCCGAGACCCGCGTCGCCCAGTCCGACGTGCGGTTGAAGGTGTAGGAGGCGCCGGTCGAGCCGGTCCAGCTCTGGTTGTGGTCGAGGTAGATGGTGTTCTGAGCAATGTAGGCCAGCTCGTTGGTCTGGAAATTGAACTGCGCGGAGTTGATGTTGGTGCCCTTGGCTTCCGACCAGGCGGCGTTGGCGTAGAGCGACCACGGGCCCTCGTCGTAGCTGCCGCTGAGCTCGATGCCCTTCACCTGGGCGTTGGCGTAGTTGAAGGAGCTGAGCACGATCGGCGCGCCGAACTGGCCCTCGTCGAGCAGGTTCTGGGCGAGCTTGTAGTAGGCGTCGAAGCCCAGGGTCAGGCCGGACAGCGGCTTCAGGCTGAAGCCGGCGTCGAAGTAGTCGGCGCGCTCGGCCTTCACCGTGTCGTTCTGCAGTACTGCCGGCGCCGCGGTCGTGCCGAGCGTCGAGGCGATGGCGCTGTTGTTCACCTGGGCGAGCGGCGGCGGCGTGAAGTAGCGCGCGTAGCCCGCGTGCGCGGTCAGGATCTTGTTGGGCTGCCAGACGATGTTGGCGCGCGGGCTCAACTGGTTCTCCTGGGTGCCGCCGTCGACGGCGTCGAAGCGCGCGCCGTAGTTCAGCGTCACCGTGGGCGTCACTTTCCATTCGTCCTGCAGGTAGACGCCGTAGAGCCAGCCGATCTGGTCGGCGCCGTTGACGATGCCGATCGGCTGGTCGCTGGTCGGGCTGCCAGCGCCGTCGACGGGCAGGACCTGGGCATTGGTCAGGCTGGTGGCGTGCTCGCGCTGGGCCAGGAAGCCGGCGCGGATCGTGTGCGCGCCGGTGGCCTGCCAGCTGCCGTCGCCCTGTACGCCGGTGGTCAGGCTGGCGCGGTCCGACCACGGCGCGATACCGTTGAACATCAGGTCGCCGAACGGGTCGGGCTTGTAGGCGAGGTTGGAATAGTTGGTGAAGGCCGAGAGCTGGAAGTCGCCGGCGCCGTAGTGCTTCTGCAGCGAGACGATGCCGAAATACGTGTTCTCCCACTGGCGCTGGTCGAGCGCGCCGCTGTTGAGGATCGAGTTGCCGTTGACGGTGAAGTTCGCGGCCTGGCCGGGATTGTTGGGAATCTGGAAGTGCGCCTGGGCGCCGCCGCCGATAAACGACAGGCGCGTGTTCTCGTCGACGATGCCGGTGAGCTTGCCCAGCGCATGCCACTGGTCGGTGTCGTCGTGGATCGGCGTGTCGGACGACGTCGGATTTTCGATGCCGACGCCGGAGTGCAGGAACTGCCCGGTCAGGAAATAGTCGATCGAGCCGGAGCGGCCGCCGTAGGTGAGGGAGGGCTGCCGATAGTCGCGCGAGCCCAGCGTCATCGACGCCTCCGCGCCGGGATCGGTGGTGCCGGACTTCAGGGTGATGTCGACGACGCCGGCCTGGTGGAAACCGTACTGCGCCGGCAGCGCGCCGGTGATCAGGGAGAGCTTGTTGGCGAACTGCGTGGACAGCGACTGGCTGAACAGCGACAGCGACTCCGGCAGCTGCACGCCGTCGAGCCGGTACTGCAGGTTGGCATGGTCGCCGCGCACGTGGATCTGGCCGAAGCTGTCCTGGGCCACGCCCGGCGCGCGCATCAGCACCTGGTTGAGCGGCGCCTGCTCGCCCTGGGGCAGAGCGTCGATCGCGTTGCGACCAAACTCGTACTTGGTGGCGCCGAGGCTGGGCTGGATGGTCGAGCGCGCCGCGTCGAGGCGCTTGGCGGTGACGTCGAGGTCGATGACGGCGTTGTCGTCGGGGGCGGCCGGGGTCTGGGCGCTGGCGGGCAGAGCAACGGCGAGCGCGGTCCCCAGAACGACCGCCGACCTGCTCTTGCTCCCCATCGTCCACCCCCGGTAAAGTGCTCTGGCGGTGACGTTACAATATATCATTTCACGCGGTCAAGCGGATCGGGCCGCGCTCTTCGGGCACGCGCCGCGCTGGACCCTGGGCGGCGCGGTCGTGGGATCGATCGTGCTGCACATCACGGCGCTGGCGATCGCGGTGCTGGGGTTCGGCCGCCACGCGCCCGCCGCCGAGGATCCCGCCGCGATCACCGTGTTCATCCCGCCCGCGTCGCCGCAGACCGCGGCGACACCCGAGGCCAAGCCTGCGGAGGAGCCACCTCCGCCACCGCCCGAACCCGTGCCGGATTACGCGCCGCCGCCGCCCGAGGAGCAGGTCGCGGTGCCCGACTTCAAGGTGCCGCCTCCGCCTCAGGCACCGAAGCGCCCGCCGTCGCCGATACGGCCTCCCGTCATCGCCGCGCCGCGTCCGTCACCGCCGGTGCCGGCGCACGAGCCGCCGCCGCCCGCGCCGGTGGCCGGCGCGCCTCCCGCCACGGCTGCGCCCAGCATCGTGCCGGGCTGGAACGTGCAGCTCGCCGCCTGGCTCGCGGCCCACAAGACCTACCCGCCCGAGGCGCGCAAACGCGGCGAGGAGGGCGAGGTGCTGATCCGCTTCACCGTCGAGACCGACGGCCACGTGAGCGCGGTGGCGCTGGCCAAGGGCAGCGGCTTCGCCGACATCGACCGCGCCGCGCTCGCCATGCTGCAGGGCGCGACCCTGCCTCCGCCCGGCGCGCCCGCCACGCGAACTGTGCGCGTCCGCTTCCATCTCGACGACTAGATCGCTGCTAGTATCGCTCCGATCGGGGAGGAAGACGGATGTTCGTGTTGCACCATGGCTGGCGCTCGAGCGCCTCGCGGCGGGTCCGGCTGTGCCTGGCCGAGAAGGGACTGAAGTTCGAGAGCGTGCTGGTCGATCTCACGAAGATGGAGCACCACAGCCCGGAATATCTGAAGCTCAATCCCAACGGCGTGATCCCGCTGCTGGTGCTGCCCGACGGCCGTTCGCTCTACGAGAGCGGCACGATCTGCGAGTACCTCGATGAGACCTATCCCGAGCCGCCGCTACGGCCGGCCGACGCCTATGGCCGCGCCGAGATGCGCAACTGGATCCGTTATGCCGACGAGCGCATCGGCAACCTCATCATCTTCAACTGGAAGCACAGCATCGCCAAGGTGGCGTCGAAGTGGACCGACGCCGAGCTTGCCGAGGCGCTGAAGAAGATCCCGAGCAAGGAGCGCCAGCAGGCCTGGCTGCGCGCTGCCCGCCAGCCCTACACGGCGGAGGAAGAGAACGAGGCGCGGCGCAAGCTGACGGCGATGCTCGACAAGATCGAGGCGAGCCTGGTGCAGCACGCGTGGCTGGTCGGCGACCGCTACTCGCTGGCCGACATCGCCGTCGTGCCGTTCCTCAAGCGCATGGACGAGGAGATCGTCCCCGACGAAGTGTCGGAGAAGAAGCACCCGAAGGTCTTCGCCTGGTGGCAGAAGATCCAGGCTCGGCCGGCCTTCAGGGAAGCGCGGATCGAGTCATTCGCGACGACGCTCTAGACCCGTCCGTGGCAGTGCTTGAATTTCTTGCCTGAGCCGCACGGGCAGGCCGCATTGCGCGCGACCTTGCCCCAGGTCGCCGGGTTGTTGGGATCGACCCGTGGAGTGACGTGCGGGCGCGTCAGCGTGGCCACGCCGCCGCCGTCTGGGTCGGCCGGGTCGAACGCCGGATCGTCGGCCATCTGCGCGGCCAGCGCCGGATCCTCGTGGATCTCCTGCATCTGCGCGGGCTGTGGCGGCGGAGGCGGTGCATCCATGCGCAGCTGGACCGTCGCCAGGATGTTGACGACCGATTCGCGCAGGCCGGTCAGCAGGTCACTGAACAGGTTGAAGGCCTCGCGCTTGTATTCGTTCAGCGGATCCTTCTGGCCATAGGCGCGCAGGCCGATGCCCTGGCGCAGATGGTCGAGGTGGAGCAGATGATCCTTCCAGTTCTGGTCGAAGATCTGCATCAGCACGCTCTTCTCAACCTGACGCCAGACCTCGGGCCCGTACTGCGCCGCCTTCTGGGCGAACAGGCGATCCGTGGAGTCGGTGAGGCGCGTCGTGATCTGCTCCTCGGCGATACCTTCTTCCTTGGCCCACACGTCGACCGGCAGGTCGAGCCCGAAGATGCGCAGGATGTCGGCCTTGAGTTCCGCCGTCTTCCACTGCTCGGCGTAGGCAGCCTCGGGAATCGTGCGTTTCACCAGCGTGTCGACGACGTCGCGGCGCATGCCGGCCACGGTCTCCGAGACGTCCTCGGTCGACATCAACTCGACGCGCTCGCGGTAGATCTCCTTGCGTTGGCTGTTCATGACGTCGTCGAAGCGCAGCAGGTTCTTGCGGATCTCGAAGTTGCGGGCCTCGACCTTGCCCTGGGCGGTCTGCAGCGCCTTGTTGAGCCAGCGATGGGTCAGCGCCTCGTCGTCGGCCATGCCCTTCTTCTGGACCCAGTCGAGCACCTTGTTGTTGCCGAAGATGCGCATCAGGTCGTCTTCCAGCGACAGGAAGAACTTCGACGCACCCGGGTCGCCCTGGCGGCCCGAGCGGCCGCGCAGCTGGTTGTCGATGCGGCGGCTCTCATGGCGTTCGGTGCCGACGACATAGAGGCCGCCGGCCTTGCGCACGATCTCGCGGTCGCGCTCGACGCCGGCGCGGATCTCGGCCTCGATGCGGTCGATCTCGGCCTTGCGCTCGGCGCGGACTTCGTCGGAGTCGCCGGTGAACCTGGCGTTGATCTCGGGCACACTCTGCTGAACCAGCATGTCGACGTTGCCGCCGAGCTGGATGTCGGTGCCGCGGCCGGCCATGTTGGTGGCGATGGTGATGGCGCCCGGCCGGCCGGCCTGGGCCACGATCTGGGCCTCTTGCTCGTGGAAGCGCGCGTTCAGCACGTTGTGCGGGATGCCGGCTTTCTTGAGCGCCTCCGACAGAGACTCCGACTTCTCGATCGTCACCGTGCCGACCAGCATCGGCTGGTTCCTGGCGCGGCACTCGCCGATCAATTTGACGATGGCGCGCGTCTTGTCGGCCAGCGTTCGGTAAATTTCATCGTCGGCGTCGAGGCGGGCCACCGGTACATTGGTCGGCATCTCGACGACCTCGAGGCGATAGATCTCGCCGAACTCGGAGGCCTCGGTCATCGCCGTGCCGGTCATGCCCGAGAGCTTGGGGTACATGCGGAACAGGTTCTGGAAGGTGATCGACGCCAGCGTCTGGTTCTCGCGCTGGATCTCGACCTTCTCCTTGGCCTCGAGCGCCTGGTGCAGGCCTTCGGAATAGCGCCGGCCGGCCATCATGCGGCCGGTGAACTCGTCGATGATGACGACCTGGCCGTCCTTGACGATGTAGTCGACGTCGCGCGTGAAGTTGATGTGCGCGCGCAACGCCTGGGTCACGTGGTGCAGCACCGTGACCTGGGTCGGCCCATAGAGGCTCTGGCCCTCGGGCAGCAGCCCGTCCTGGCGCAGGATGTCCTCGACTGCCTCGACGCCGATCTCGGTGAAGACCACGGTGCGCGTCTTCTCGTCCTTCTCGTAGTGCTCGGGCGAGAGGCGCGGGATCACCACGTCGACGCGGCGGTAGAGCTCCGAGGAATCCTCGGCCGGGCCGGAGATGATCAGCGGCGTGCGCGCCTCGTCGATCAGGATCGAATCGACTTCGTCGACAATGGCAAAGTTGAACGGCCGCTGGACCATCGCGTCCAGCCGGTACTTCATGTTGTCGCGCAGGTAGTCGAAGCCGATCTCGTTGTTGGTGCCGTAGGTCACGTCGGAGGCATAGGCCTCCTTGCGCTGCTCGTCGGTGAGGTCGTGCACGATGATGCCGACCGAGAGGCCGAGGAACGTGTAGACCCGGCCCATCCACTCGGCGTCGCGCTTGGCGAGATAGTCGTTCACCGTCACGACATGCACGCCTTTGCCCTCGAGGGCGTTGAGGTAGACCGCCAGCGTGGCGACCAGGGTCTTGCCTTCGCCGGTCTTCATCTCGGCGATCTTGCCGGAATGCAGGACCATGCCGCCCTTCATCTGAACGTCGAAGTGGCGCTGGCCGAGCGTGCGCTTGGCGCCTTCGCGCACCGTGGCGAAGGCCTCCGGCAGCAGGTCGTCGAGCGTCTCGCCCTTGGCGAGGCGATCGCGGAACGTCGCGGTCTTGCCGCGCAGCGCGTCGTCGGAGAGCTTGGCGAACTCCGGCTCGAGCGCGTTGATCTTTGCCACTTGCCGGTCGAAGCCTTTGACGACGCGGTCATTGGCCGACCCGAACAGGCTTCGGGCGAGCGCTCCGAGCATGAAAACCTCGATATTCTAACGACTTAGGGCGGGCACGCCGCCCGCCCGTCCCGTGGAGAGATAGAGAGCGCATACCATAGAGTCAACGCATGCGCGGCCGTAACGCACGAGCCGTCCCGGCGTTTCCGGAAAAGCGCCTCAATTCGCCGTCATCAGCACATCGTCGCGGCGGTGGTGCTTGCTTGAGGCAAGCAGCCCTGTGTAAACGGAAGGCCACGCCGTCGTCTGTCGAATCCTGTTCCCGGAGCCCCTCATGAGCCGTTGTTTGCGCGTCCTGCGCGTCCTTGTCCTGTGCTCCGCAGCCGCCGCGCTCGCCCTGCCGGCGATGGCCCAGCAGCCGCCGGCCGCCAAGCCCGGCATGCCGAAGGCCACCTTGCCGGCGCCCGCCCCGGCCACGCCGCCGGCGGTGTTCAAGGATCCGGTCGTGGCCACCATCAATGGCCAGGCGATCCATCTGTCGGAACTCGAGGTCGCCCAGCAGGCGCTACCGCAACAGTATCGCAACATGCCGATGCAGGCCGTCTTTCCGGCCCTGCTCGACCGCATCATCGACAGCAAGCTCGTGGTCCAGGACGGCCGCAAGAACAAGGTGTCCGACGATCCGGCGTTCAAGAAGCGCATGGCCTTCGTCGAAGAGCAGGTCATCCAGGATTTCTGGCTGCAGCGCGAGATCGCCAAGAAGGTCACGGCGGAAAAGCTGCAGCAGCGCTACGAGGAGCGCCTGAAGTCGATGCCGGCCGAGGAAGAGGTGCACGCGCGCCACATCCTCGTCGCCACCGAGGACGAGGCCAAGGCGATCATCGCCGACCTCAAGAAGGGCGCGGCGTTCGACAAGCTCGCCAAGGAGAAGTCGACCGACAAGGCCTCGGGTGCCGAGGGCGGCGATCTCGGCTGGTTCAAGAAGACCGACATGGTGAAGGAGTTCGCCGATGCCGCCTTCGCCCTGAAGAAGGGCGAGCTCAGTGAGACGCCGATCAAGACCCAGTTCGGCTACCACGTCATCAAGCTGGAGGATCGGCGGCAGGCGCCGCCGCCGGCCTTCGAGGAGATGCAGGACCAGCTGCGCGAGGAACTCGCCCGCGAGACCGTCACCGGCCTGCTCGACCATCTCCGGGCCGCCGCCAAGATCGACAAATTCAACATCGACGGCTCCAAGCCCGATCCCGCGGCAGCCAAGCCCGCGGCGCCGGCCAAGCCGGCCGCCCCGTCTGCTGCCCCGGCGCCTGCCCCGTCACCCGTCAAGTAAACCTCACGTTTTCCGGCCTTTCTGGTGTAGTCTCCGCGCTTCGGCCGCCGGGATGAGCCGGGCGGCCGCAAGGGGAGACCCATGTCCGCTACCCACGCCGTATCGCCGCTCGCGCCCAAGACGACGCCGACACTGCCGCGCATTGCCGGCGTGAAGCTCGCCGCCGCGCAATCGGGCGGACGTTACAAGGACCGCGACGACGTCATGCTGGTGTTGTTGCCGGCCGGTGCCACCGTTGCCGGCGTGTTGACCCGGTCCAAGACCTGCTCGGCCCCCGTCGACTGGTGCCGCAAGAACCTGACGCGCGGCAAGGTGCGCGCCATCATCGTCAACGCCGGCAACGCCAACGCCTTCACCGGCAAGCTGGGCGACAAGGCCGTCGAGGAGAGCACGCGCGCCGTGGCCCAGGCGCTGGGCTGCCCGCGCAATGAGGTGTTCATGGCCTCGACCGGCGTGATCGGCCAGCCGCTCGACTGGGAGAAGATCGCCGCCGTCGTCCCCGCCCTGATCAAGGGCGCGCGCGAGGACGGCTGGGCCGCCGCCGCCGCGTCGATCATGACGACCGACACGTTCCCCAAGCTGTCCACCCGCCAGGCCAAGATCGGCGAGAAGACGGTCACCCTGAACGGCTTCCTCAAGGGCTCAGGCATGATCGCGCCCGACATGGCGACCATGCTGGGCTTCGTCTTCACCGACGCCAAGATCCCGGGTGGCGTGCTGCAGAAGCTGCTGGCCGATGGCGCCGACAAGTCGTTGAACTGCGTCACCGTCGACGGCGACACCTCGACCAGCGACACTCTGCTGCTGGTCGCGACCGGTGCTGCACGCCACGCGCCGATCGAGGAAGCCGACGACCCCGTCCTGGCCGACTTCAAGCGCGCGCTCGACGAGTTGCTGATCGACCTGGCGCAGATGCTCGCCCGCGACGGCGAGGGCGCCACCAAGTTCGTGACCATCAACGTGGGCGGTGCTTCTTCCAACGGCGCGGCGCGCAAGATCGGCCTGGCGGTCGCCAATTCGCCGCTGGTCAAGACCGCGATCGCCGGCGAGGACGCCAACTGGGGCCGCATCGTCATGGCGGTTGGCAAGTCGGGCGAGCGCGCCGACCGCGACAAGCTCAAGATCGCGATCGGCGGCGTGAAGATCACCGACCAGGGCCAGGTCGTGCCGAACTACGACGAGGCGCCGGTCGCCCGCCACATCAAGGGCACCGACATCGTGATCGACATCGATCTCGGCATCGGCCGCGGCCGCGCCACCGTCTGGACCTGCGACCTGACGCACGGCTACATCGACATCAACGGCAGCTACCGTTCTTGAGGCGGCGCGCTTGAGCGCGGACGGCCTCGTCGACGACTGCCCGGGCGGCCCGCCGCCGCTCGGCGATCGGCCGATGGTGCTGGTCGCCGCCGTGGCGCTGGTCGACGTCGACGGCCGCGTGCTGATCGCGCAACGACCCGCCGGCAAGTCGATGGCGGGCTTGTGGGAATTCCCCGGCGGCAAGGTCGATCCCGGCGAGACGCCCGAGCAGGCGCTGGTGCGCGAGCTGCACGAGGAGCTCGGCATCGAGACCGCGACGAGCTGCCTGGCGCCGATCGCCTTCGCCAGCCACGGCTACGACAAGTTCCACCTGCTGATGCCGGTCTTCGCCTGCCGCAAATGGGTCGGCACGCCGCAGCCGCGCGAGGGCCAGACCCTGAAGTGGGTCGAGCCGAACGAGCTGTCGCGCTATCCGATGCCGCCCGCCGACCTGCCCCTGGCCGGCCTGCTACGCGATCTTCTCTAGAGGCAATGGCGCGCCGTCGCGCCAGCCCGTCAGCCGCCGGAAGATGACGGCCTGCGCGGTCGCCGCGACCCCGGCGCCGGCGTAGGAGACCAGGATCGCCGCGGTCCAGGCGACGACGGCCGCCGCATTGTAGGCGCCGAGGCCGCGGGCGAGGCCGAGCGGCACGAGGGCCGCCATCATCGTGGCGACGGCGCTGGCGAAGAAGACGATGAAAAGTACGCCGACGATCGTCCAGCCGTTGCCGCGGCTGAAGGCCCAGGACTGGCGCGGCGCGAACGGGATGTCGACGGCGGTCGCGGCGAGGCCGAAGCTCACGCGCAAGGCGAGCAGGGCGGAGATCATGAAGCCGGTGCCGAACGGCGCGGCCAGCGCCTCGCGGCGGGCCATGTCGGGATCGAGCGGCACATCGACGCCCAGTAGAGCGGGATTGATCGAGCCGACTGCCAGCACGAAGCCGCCGAGCAGCAGGAAGGCGATGCCGCCCACCTTCAGCAGATGGATCAGGAACGCCGTCTCGCGCGCCGACCAGCCGAGCCCGGGCAGGCGGCCCGCCTTGTGCGGCCCGACCAGCACGAAGCGCATCCAGGCGACCATGAACATGACGGTGGGCACGACATCGAGTGCCTTCTCGGCCAGGATTGTCGGCAGCGATTCGTCGTCGATCGCGGCGCCGGCAATGCGTAGCGCCAGCGAGAGGATCCATGGAATCGTCACGAGATGGAAAAAGGTGGAGATGTTGCCGAAGAAGATGCGAAAGCTCTCCGACAGCACGTCGCCGAATGACAGCTTGACGACCGGTGCGCTCAATTTCGTCCTGCCTTTTCGCCCGCACTGCGTTCGATGCCGCCGAGGGCATCGGCCAGGCGGTGCGTAGCCGCGCCCGGCTTGAGGGGTTTGGGTTGCGAGGCATCCGGCGCCCAGCCGTGCAGGAACAGAACCTCGAAGCTCGCCGCGATCCGGCCCGACGGCAGGGCGAAGCGCTCGGCGTAGATCTCGGCGGCGCGCACGAAGGTGGCGCGTCGCGCCAGGCCGCGGCGGCGCTCGACGACGAGGTTGCCTTCGCCCATGGCGCCGAGCTCGCGCATCAGCGACAGCGCGTTGTCGTACTCGACCTCGATGGTCTCGCCGTCGGCCACAGGAAGGGCAAAGCCGGCGCGCTGCAGCAGGCCCGCAGCATCGCGCAGGTCGGCGAACGGCGAGACGCGCGGGCTGAGGCCGCCTTCGATCTCGCTCTCGGCCGCGGCCAGGGCCTGGCGCAACTGCCACAGGGTGGCGCCGCCCAGCATGGCGCCGAGGAAGAGCCCGTCGGGTCGCAGGATGCGGCCGATCTGGATCAGCGTGCCGGGCAGGTCGTTCACCCAGTGCAGGTCCATCGCGCTCAGCACCAGGTCGAAGCGCCCGGCGGCGAACGGCAGGGCCTCCTCGTCGGCCACCACGGCCGGTCCGTGGGCATGCCGGGCGAAGCCGAACCCGAGATCGGCGCGGATCAAATGGCCGACGGCGCTCGAGCCGGCCAGCGCATCAGCCACTTCGTCGCCATGGCAGCCGAGGTCGAGCGCCAGCGGAAAGCGGCGGCGCACGTCGGCCAGGCGTTCGACCAGCCGGCTCGCGATCTCGCGCTTCAGGAAGGCACGGCGATCCCAGTCGCGCGCGGCACGCTCGCGACGGGCGCGCAGCACGCCGCGGTCGAAAACCAGAAGGGGGTCGGGCACCGTCACGCCCTGTATGTAGGGCTAAAGCGCCGCGCCGGGTAGGGGACGCCGCCCTGCAAACGGCGCATTTGCCAAGCTTGATCGGCGATCGTGGAGATGATCCCACCCCTGAGACGTGCCGGGCAACGTCTGCTCGACGCCATCCTGCCGCCGCTCTGTCTGGGCTGCGGCGAGATCGTGGCGACGTCGGGCGCGCTCTGCCCCGACTGCTGGCAGCGCTTCTCCTTCATCGCGCCGCCGCAGTGCCATTGCTGCGGCGTTCCCTTCGCCCGCGACATGAACGCCGGTGCGCTCTGCGTCGACTGCCTGACCCAGCCGCCGCGCTTTCGCCAGGCCCGCGCGGCGCTGATTTACGACGACCGCAGCCGCCGCCTCGTGCTGCCGCTGAAGCATGGCGACCGCACCGACATGGCGCGGGGTTGCGGCGCATGGATGGCGCGTGCGGGCGCCGAGCTGGTCGTCGCTGCCGATCTTGTGGCGCCGGTGCCGCTGCACTGGCGACGGCTGTTCACCCGCCGCTACAATCAGGCGGTTCTGCTCGCGCGCACAGTCGCGCGCGACGGCAAGGTGCGGCTGGCGCCCGACCTGTTGCAGCGGGCGCGCTGGACCGGTTCGCAGGCTGGCCTGAAGGCCCGGGAGCGCCGCCGCAACGTACGCCATGCCTTCGAGGTGCATCCGCGCTGGCGGGCGACGCTCAAGGGGAGGACGGTCCTGCTGGTCGACGACGTGCTCACCACCGGCGCGACCGTCGAGGCCTGCGCCTGGGCCCTGCAGCGGGCCGGCGCCGCTCATGTCGACGTGCTGACGCTGGCGCGGGTCGTCCGGGCAGCGTTATAGTCGCCATCGAGGAGTCTCCGATGGCCAGGATCGAAATGTACACGACCCAGTGGTGCGGCTACTGCGCCCGTGCCCGTGCCTTGCTCGAGAAGAAGGGGGCGGCGTTCGAGGAGATGGACGTGATGGAAGACGAGACCCGGCGGGCCGAGATGCGCACGCGCTCGAACCGCACGACCGTGCCGCAAATCTTCATCAACGGCCAACACATCGGCGGCTCCGACGAACTGGCGGCCCTCGAGCAGCAAGGCAAGCTCGACCCCCTTCTCGCGCAGCCCGGCTGAGGAGCCTGCACATGAGCACCGCTTTCAAGGCTGATAGGTTCAAAGCGGGCTTGATCCAGCCCAGCGTCAGCAACGACATGGCCGAGAACATGGTCTTCATCCGCGCGCAAGCCAAGCTCGCGCGCGATGCCGGCGCCGACTTCATCATGACGCCGGAGAACACCGGCCTGATCGGCGCCAACCGCGGCGAGACTCTGGAGAAGGCGCAGACCGAAGAGACGCACGGCATGCTCGCGGCTTGCCGCGCCTCGGCACGTGAGACCGGTGCGTGGTTCCTGCTGGGCTCGATCCATGTGCGCGTGCCGGGTGAAGAGCAAATCCGCAACCGCTCGTACCTGATCGATTCATCAGGCGGCATCGTGGCGAGCTACGACAAGATCCACATGTTCGACGTCCAGCTCGCCGGCGGCGAGAGCTATCGCGAGTCCTCGACCTTCAAGCCGGGCGAGAAGGCGGTGCTGGCCGAGACGCCGTGGGGCGTGCTCGGCATGACCATCTGCTACGACCTGCGCTTCCCGTACCTCTATCGCGACCTCGCGCACGCCGGCGCGTCGATGCTTTCCATCCCGTCGTCCTTCACCGTGCCGACCGGCAAGGCGCACTGGCACACGCTGATGAAGGCGCGGGCGATCGAGACCGGCTGCTACGTCTTCGCGCCGGCGCAGGTCGGTTCGCACAAGGGCACGACCCGCAAGACCTACGGCCACTCCGTGGTGGTGGCGCCGTGGGGCGAGGTGCTGGCCGATGCCGGGGGCGAGAAGGCGGGCTTCGTCGTGGCCGACGTCGATCTCGCCAAGGTGGCCGAGGCACGCCAGATGGTGCCGTCGCTCCAGCACGACCGGAAATATGCCGCGCCGGTGCTGCACAAGCCGGCGGTCGCGAAGGCCGCGGAATGACAGCGAAGCTGTCATCCTGAGGCGAAGCCGAAGGATCCTTCGCTCCGCTCAGGATGACAATTTACGCGCCGCGATCCGCTGCATCATGGCCGTCGCGGGCTCGCCGATCGGGCAGGCCTCGTAGGCGACCACCGTGAATTTCCCGCGCACCAGGTCGAGCAGCTCGCCGTCTTTCAGCAGATGCTCGGGCCGGCTCGGTCGTACGAAGCGTTGGTTGCCGTCCATGAAGGTCTCGTAGAGCAGCACGCCGCCCGGTTCGACGGCGCCCAGCAGGTCGGGCATCAGCGGCCGATGCAGGTACTTGGTGACGATCACGCCGCCGAACGTCCGTCCGCCGAGCGGCCAGGGGCTGCCGTTCTCGAGATCGGCCTGCAGGCGTTCGACGTTCGCGGTCTCCGGCAGTCGGCCGATGTCGATGTCGACGGCGGTCACGCGATGGCCGCGCGCGGCAAAGTAGAGTGCGTTGCGGCCGTTGCCGGTCGCGAGGTCGAGGACGGCCGCATCGGCCGGCATGAGCCCCGCCCATTGGACGATCCAGGGAGACGGGATCCCCCCTCTTGCATCAACCACGGTCACACCCCATCATCTTGGCACTCCCATTCCCGGAGTGCCAACAGCCGGAAACAGTTCGTCGTTTCATGATTTTATACCGACTGCGCTGCGCCAAGGGCCACGAGTTCGACAGCTGGTTCAAGGATAGCAAGACCTACGAGCGTCAGGAGAAGAAATCCCTGATCGGCTGCGCCGTGTGCGGCGACGCGCGGGTGACGCGCGCGATCATGTCTCCCCGGCTCGGCACGAAGGGCAACAAGGCCAAGGCCGCGGCGCCGGTCGAAGCGGCGGCACCCGCCCCCTCTGCACCCGCCACGCCGTCGCCCGAACAGCAGCAGATGGCAGCCCTTGCCCGCAAGATGCCGAAGGAATTGCGCGAGGCACTGATCAAGGTGCGCTCCGAGGTCGAGAAGAACTGCGAGCCTGTCGGCGACAAGTTCGCCGAGGAAGCCCGCAAGATCCACTATGGCGAGAGCAACAAGCGCGGCATCTACGGCCAGACCACGGACAGGGAAGCCGAGGCGCTGTCCGAGGAAGGCATCGAGTTCGGCCGCCTGCCGTGGGTTCCGCGCGGGAACTAAGGCCCGCTTGTCGCAGGAAGTCACGGTCGCGTAATATTGTTGCGCGAGGGATGTGGCGAAAAAGGGGACGAATCTCCTAAAAGCCTTATGCTATGGGCATCGAAGGCGTCCCCTCCCAGAGGGGACGATTCGTCCTTAGGTCTTGGCGCTCTTCAGGTTGAGCAGGTTGCCCGCGAGGATGAGTGCCGCGCCGGCCGCCACATAGGCATCGACCTTCTCGCTGTAGACCAGCCAGCCGGTCAGCGCGGCGAGCGGCACCCGCAGGAAATCCATCGGCACGACGACGGTGGCATCGGCGTAGAGCAGCGCGTGCGTCATGCAGTAGTGGGAGTAGGTGCCGCAGAAGGCGATCACTCCGATCCACATCCAGACGTAGGTCGACGGCGCACGCCATTCGTAGAGCGCCGGCAGCGCCCCCATCGTCGACTGGATAATCATCATCCAGAACAGGATGACGACGACGCGGTCGGTGCGGGTGAGCGCCTTCACCATGATGACCGAGGTGGCGAAGCCCACGGCGGCGGCCAGCGCGATCAGTTGGCCCGCATTGATCGAGCCGTCGAACGGCCGCACGATGACGGCGACGCCCACAAGGCCGAGCAGAATCGCGAGGTTCTTCCATAGTCCCATGCGTTCGCCGAGGAAGATGACGGCGAAGATCGCCGTCCAGATCGGCATGGTGAACTCGATGGAGATGACCTGGGCCAGTGGGATCATCGTCAGCGCCATGAACCAGCCGAACTGCGCGCCATAGTGCGCGATGTTGCGACCGAGATGGCGCCACGGGTGCCGGGTGCCGAGCGCACGCAAGCCGCCGTTGGCGTGGATCACAGGGTAGAGCATCACCAGGCCGATCAGCGAGCGCAGCTCCATGACCTGGAACACGTGCAACTCGTGCGTCGCCTCGCGGCCGGCCACCGCCATGACGACCATGCAGGCGAGCCAACCGGCCATCCAGAACGCAGCTTTGAGAACGGGCGACACGCGAAGCCTCTCAGGCGGCCTTGGTGCCGTACAGCATGTAGTTGACGTCGAGGTCGCTCTTGCTGAGCGACCATTGCCGGCTGAGCGGACTGTAGACGATGCCGACGATCTCCTGTGCCTCGATGCCGCCGCCGCGCAGGCCGCGCACGGCCTCCGAGGGTTTCAGGAACTTCTTCCAGTCGTGGGTACCGCGCGGCAGCCATCGCAGCACGTACTCGGCGCCGGCGATGGCCAGCGCCCACGCCTTGGCAGTGCGGTTGAGCGTCGACAGGAACAGCAGCCCGCCCGGCTTCACCAGCCCGCCGCAGGTGGCGAGGAAGAGCTCGACGTCGGCCACGTGCTCGACGATCTCGAGCGCCAGCACGATGTCATACCGCCGGCCGTCCTGGGCCAGCGCCTCGGCGGTGGTCGCCCGGTAGTCGATGGCCAGGCCCTGGCCCTCGGCATGCCGGGCGGCGGTGGCGATGTTGCGTTCGGCAGCGTCGATGCCGATCACCCGGGCGCCCAGCCGGGCCATCGGCTCGCACAGCAGCCCGCCCCCGCAGCCGATATCGAGCAGGTCGAGCCCCCGGAGCGGGCTGCCTCCGAGGGCGTCCCGTCGCCAGTGGGCGGCCGCCCGGTCGCGCAGAAAACCTATCCGCACCGGGTTCAGCCGGTGGAGGGGGGCGAACTTGCCGGCCGGGTCCCACCACTCCTCGGCGATGCGCGAGAAGCGCTCGATCTCGGCCGGATCGACGGTGGTTTGCGCGGTTTCGGCCATGCCTGCCCTTGACCCCAATGGTGCCCCCGGTGTCTATACCCCGCTTTCGAGCAGGTCCATGGCGCGCATCGTTCTCAAGTTCGGCGGTACCTCGGTCGGCGATACCGACCGCATCAAGAACGTCGCCCGCAAGGTGAAGGCGGAGACCCTGCGTGGCAATCAGGTCGCGGTCGTGGTCTCGGCCATGTCGGGCGCCACCAACCAGCTCGTGAAGTGGGTCAACGAGATCGCCCCGCTACACGATCCGCGGGAGTACGACGTCGTCGTCGCGACCGGCGAGCAGGTGACGATCGGGCTGCTCGCCATGGCGCTCCAGCAGGAGGGCGTGAAGTCGCGCTCGTGGACTGCGTGGCAGATGCCGGTCAAGACCGACAACGCCCACGCCAAGGCGCGCATCCTCGAGATCGACACGACGGCGATGGCCGCGAGCATGGCGACCGGCGAGGTGCCGATCGTGCCGGGCTTCCAGGGCGTGTCGCCCGAAGGACGTATCACTACGCTGGGCCGCGGCGGATCCGATACGTCGGCAGTGGCGCTGGCGGCCGCGCTCAAAGCCGACCGCTGCGACATCTACACCGACGTCGACGGCGTCTATACGACCGATCCGCGGATCGTCGAGAAGGCGCGCAAGATCGACCGCGTGACCTACGAGGAGATGCTCGAGATGGCCTCGCAGGGCTCGAAGGTCCTGCAGACGCGCTCGGTCGAGCTGGCGATGAACCATCATGTGCGCGTGCAGGTGCTGTCGTCGTTCGACGCAGCCCTTGGCAGCGACCTGCCCGGAACGCTTGTTGTCGACGAGGAAGAGATCATGTCCCAAGGACTCGAAAAGTCGGTCGTGAGCGGCATCGCCTTCTCCAAGGACGAGGCCAAGATCACCGTGACGCGCGTTGCCGACCGTCCCGGCGTCGCCGCCGCGATCTTCGGGCCGCTCGCCGACACCAACATCAACGTCGACATGATCGTGCAGAACGTCTCGCTCGACGGCAGCTCGACCGACATCACCTTCACCGTGCCACGCGCCGACCTCGCGCGCGCCGTCGAGCGCCTCGAGAAGGCCAGGGCCGACCTCAAGTTCGCCGAGATCAAGGCCGACACAAAGGTCGCCAAGATCTCGGTCATCGGCGTCGGCATGCGCAGCCACGCCGGCGTCGCGCTGAAAATGTTCGAGACCCTTGCGGCAAAGGGGATAAACATCCAGGTGATCTCGACCTCGGAAATCAAGGTGAGCGTGCTCGTCGCCGACGAGTACACCGAGCTCGCCGTCCGGGCGCTGCACACGGCCTATGAGCTGGATGCAGCATGAGGTTCCCTCATGCTGCATCCAAGTTAATAAGCCGGTAGGCAGTTCGGCGCGGGTCTTGCTATAAGCGGGCCATGCACCCGCAGGCTGTCCACGATTGCGCCAAACACGCCCGCCCGATGTCGGCGTGGCGAGCCTGCGCCTGCGCCATAGACCGTAGCTTCGTCGTCATTCGACTCAAGCATCCAGCGGTCTGACCATGGAGAGATCAACTCCTCCGGCCGGACCGCGAATGCTCCTCAAGCGGCTCCGGGACACGATGGCGCGTGCCGGTTCCGTCGAGGAAACGCTGGGTGAAGTCGTGCGCATGGTGGCCAACGAAATGGTCGCCGAAGTGTGCTCGATCTACCTCCTGCGCGCGGGCGAGGTGCTCGAGCTGTTCGCCACCCAGGGACTCAACCCCTCGGCCGTGCACCGCACCCGCCTGCGGGTCGGCGAGGGCCTCGTTGGCGACATCGCCGCCCACGGCCGGCCGCTGGCGCTTGACGATGCGCAGAGCCATCCGCACTACGCCTACCGCCCGGAGACGGGTGAGGAAATCTATCACTCGCTGGCCGGCGTGCCGATCCTGCGCGCCGGCAGGGTACTGGGCGTCCTGGTGGTGCAGAACCGCACGCGCCGTCTGTACGACGAGGAAGAAATCGAGACGCTGCAGACCATCGCCATGGTGCTGGCGGAGATGGCGGCGGCCGGCCACTTCGTCAGTCCCAACGAGGTCCAGCAGGTCGACGGCCTCGGGCTGCTGCCGCTGCGCATCGACGGCGTACAGCTCACGCCCGGCGTCGCCATCGGCCACGCCGTGCTGCACGAGCCGCGGATCATGATCCAGCGTGTCGTTGCCGAGGACGTCGGCCAGGAGCAGGTGCGTTTCCAGGAGGCGCTCGCCGGCGTGCGCCAGGACGTCGACCGCCTGCTCGAGGCCGACGACATGCAGTCGGGCGAGCAGCGCGAGATCCTCGAGACCTTCCGCATGTTCGTCGACGACCGCGGCTGGCGTGAAAGAGTGCGCGAAGCGATCACGTCGGGCCTCACCGCCGAGGCCGGTGTGCAGCGCGCGTTCGACGACGTGCGCGCGCGCATGGGCCAGTCGACCGATCCCTACATCCGCGAGCGGCTCTCCGACTTGCAGGACCTGACCAATCGCCTTCTGCTGCGCCTCACCGGACGGGCGGTCGCCGACTCGAGCGCGCAACCCGACGACATGATCGTCATCGCGCGCGACATGGGACCGGCCGAGCTGCTCGACTACGAGCGCAGCCGCTTGCGCGGCCTCGTGCTCGAGGAAGGCTCGGCCCTGAGTCATGTCGCCATCGTGGCGCGCGCGCTCGACATCCCCGTCGTCGGCCGCGCACCCGACGTGCTGTCGCGCATCGAGCCGGGCGATTCGATCATCGTCGACGGCGACAACGCGCAGGTGATGGTGCGTCCGGCCGAGGACGTCATCCAGACGATCCACGAGGCGATCGACGCGCGCGCCGAGCGCCGGCGCAAGTACGCCGCCCTGCGCGACCTGCCGCCGGCGACGCGCGACCAGGCGCGCATCTCGCTCAACATGAATGCCGGCCTGCTGATCGACGTTCAGCATCTCGACGACACCGGCGCCGACGGCATCGGTCTCTACCGCACCGAGATTCCCTTCATGGTGCGGTCGGAATTCCCCGACGTCGACACCCAGGCCTGGCTCTACAGTCGCGTGCTCGACATCGCCGATGGCCGGTCGGTCATCTTCCGGACGCTCGACGTCGGCGGCGACAAGGTGTTGCCCTATGTCGGCTCGCTCGGCGACGACAATCCGGCGATGGGCTGGCGGGCGATCCGTATCGGCCTGGACCGGCCGGCGATGCTGCGCGGCCAGCTCCGGGCCCTGATTCAGGGGGCCAACGGCCGGGCCCTGTCGGTCATGTTCCCGATGATCGCCGAGGTCGGCGAGCTTCTGGGCGCCCGCAAGCTCCTCGACCTCGAACTGGAGCGGGCGCGGCGCCGGGGGCAGGCGGTGCCGGAGCGTCTTCGCGTTGGCGTTATGTTCGAGGTGCCGGCCCTGGCCTGGCAGCTCGACAGCCTGTTACCTCATGTCGATTTTGTTTCAATCGGTACAAACGACCTGCTGCAGTTCCTCTTCGCCGCCGATCGCGGCAACAGCCGCTTGGCAGGACGCTACGACAGCTTGTCGCCCGCCTTGCTGAGACTTCTACATTTTGTGGTCGACAAGGTCCGGCCGGCCGGCGTCGACCTATCCGTGTGCGGCGAGATGGCCGGCCGTCCGGTCGAGGCGCTGGCCCTGCTGGGGCTCGGCGTGCGTTCGCTGTCGATGTCGCCGGGCTCGATCGGACCGGTAAAGGCCATGATCCGTTCTCTCGATCTCGACGAAGCGACCAGCTTCCTTCGCTCTGCGCTGGCGCAGCCCGACCGTCCCCTGCGCGAGACGCTGCGCCTCTTCGCCGCCGACCACGCCATCGAAATTTAGCATCAAATTGCGAATCGCTTTTGCCCTCTCAAAAGGCCTCTGGTAGAAGTTGGCCGCGAGGGGACACTATCAATGCCGGATCAGGTCGATTGGCGAACGATGGAACGCGAGACCACTTCTGGTCGCGCCGTCGGCCGTCTGCTGCGCGACCAGCGCGAGGCCCGCGGACTGAGCGTCGTCGACGTCGAGTCGAGCCTGCGCATCCGCAAGACCTACATCGAAGCTCTCGAAACCGGCCGCTTCGACCTGCTGCCGGGCGCGGCCTACATCCCGGCGTTCCTGCGCGCCTATGCGGTGCATGTCGGGCTCGAGCCTGAGAAGGTCCTGACGGCCTACCAGCTTTCCGGCGCCGTGCCGATCAAGCGTCCCGTCGCGCTGCCGGCCAATTTTCCGGTCGTCGACAAGCGCGCACCGATCGGCCTCGCCGTTCTCACCGTGCTGCTCGTGATCGGCGCCGGCTACGGCGTGTGGCGTTACCTGCCGCGCCAGCAGACCGTGGTCAGCGAGAAAGTGCCGCCGGTTCCCGATCGCCTGCTGGCGTCGCGTCCGGCACCGCAGCCGACGCAGACCAAGCCCTCGACCAGCGAAGTGACCCAGGTTGCCGTTCCCGTCACCGTACCGTCACAGGAGAAGCGCGTGACGCCTCCGGTTGGCGCGACCCCGACGCGCCAGGACGCTGCGATCGCGCCGGCGCCGCCGGTGATCGTCACCGTGCCCGCGCCGCCACCGGTCGTCATGTCGGTTCCCTCGATCGGCCAGGCCCAGGCCGCGCAGCCTGCGATCGTCGACGTGCCGCGCGCCGAGGTCCAGGAAGCGACGGCGCCGCCGGCCGCTCCGCCGTCCGCGCCCGACGTCACGGCCGGGCAGACCCCGACCAAGATGGATACCGCAGTGATCGTGCGTTCCAACAGCTGGGTCGAGCTGCGCTCACCCAATGGCGACGTGCTGGCCCAAACCTACGTCCGTGCCGGCGAAAGCTACGTCGTGCCGGCGGGAATCTCCTACCGCGTCATCGACGCGCGCTGATCTCCCCCGCGTCGTAGACGCGCTGATCTCCCCCGCGTCGTAGACGCGCTGATCTCCCCCGCGTCGTAGACGCGCCGATCCACCACAACACGTTTCCGGCGGCTGGATAAGCCGGCCCAGCGCCGCTACATTGGCTGCATGAGCATCCGACCTTATCGCGACATCGTGCGCCGCAAATCGCGGCGGGTCATGGTTGGGTCCGTGCCGGTGGGCGGCGGCGCGCCGATCACCGTGCAGACCATGACCAACACGCTGACCGCCGACGCCGAGGCCACGATCGCCCAGATCCGGCGCTGCGAGGAAGTGGGCGTCGACATCATCCGCGTGTCCTGCCCGGACGAGGACTCGACCAGGGCGCTGCATACGATCGTCAAGGCCTCGAAGGTGCCGATCGTGGCCGACATCCATTTCCACTATAAACGCGCCATCGAGGCGGCCGACGCGGGCGCCGCGTGCCTGCGCATCAATCCCGGCAACATCGGCAGCGCCGAGCGCGTGCGCGAGGTCGTGAAGGCCGCCAAGGACCATGGCGTCTCCATGCGCATCGGCGTCAACGCCGGATCGCTCGAGAAGGACCTGCTGGAGAAATACGGCGAGCCGTGCCCGGAGGCGATGGTCGAGAGCGCGCTCGACCATGCGCGCATCCTGCAGGATCACGACTTCCACGACTTCAAGATCAGCGTGAAGGCGTCCGACGTCTTCCTCGCGGTCGCCGCCTACCAGCAGCTCGCCGACGCCTGCGACTACCCGCTGCATGTCGGTGTCACCGAGGCCGGCGGCACGCGCACCGGCACGGTGAAGTCTTCGATCGGCATGGGCTCGCTCCTGTGGGCCGGCATCGGCGACACGATCCGCGTCTCGCTCTCGGCCGAGCCCGAGGAAGAGGTCAGGGTCGGCTTCGAGATGCTGAAGGCGTTGAACCTCCGGCACCGCGGCGTGAACATCATTTCCTGCCCGTCCTGCGCGCGCCAGCAGTACGACGTGATCCGCACCGTCGAGGCGCTGGAGAAGCGCGTGGCGCACATCATCACGCCGATGACGGTGTCGGTGATTGGCTGCGTCGTGAACGGCCCGGGCGAGGCGCGCGAGACCGACATCGGTCTTACCGGCGGTGGCAACGACACGCACCAGGTCTATGTCGCCGGCGTGCCGCACCATCGGCTGAAGGACGCCAGCGTCGTCGATCATCTCGTCGAAATGATCGAGAAGAAGGCCGCCGAGATCGAGGCCAACAAACTCAAAGCCGCTGCCGAGTAGCGGCGTTCAAGGACATCTCCGTTGAGCAAGATGCAACCCGTGCGGGGAACGCACGACATTTTACCGGACGAGTACCGGCGCTTCGCGCATGTCATCGACACTGCGCGCGGCGTGGCGCGTCTCTATGGCTATCGCGAGATGGCGACGCCGATCTTCGAGTTCACCGAGCTGTTCGCCCGCGGCATCGGCGAGACGACCGACGTGGTCTCCAAGGAGATGTACACGTTCAAGGATCGCGGCGATGAATCGCTGACCTTGCGGCCGGAGTACACCGCCGGCATCTGCCGCGCCTTCGTGTCGAACGGCGAGCTGACCCAGCATCTGCCGCTCAAGGTCTTCGCCGCCGGCCCGATGTTCCGTTACGAGCGGCCGCAGAAGGGCCGCCAGCGCCAGTTCCACCAGATCGACCTCGAGGTGCTGGGCGCGCCCGAGCCCGGCGCCGACATCGAGGTGATCTCGGTCGCCGCCGATATCCTCGAGCGCCTGGGCATCCTCGACCGCTGCGTGCTGAAGCTGAACTCGCTGGGTGACCCCGAGAGCCGCACCGTCTATCGCAAGGTGCTGGTCGATTACTATTCCGGGCATGCCGCGAAGCTGTCGGAGGATTCGCGCGACCGCCTGCAGCGCAACCCGCTGCGCATCCTCGACAGCAAGGACGAGGGCGACAAGGCGATCAATGCCGGTGCGCCGAGCTTCGCCGACCATTTGAACCAGGCCAGCAAGGATTTCTTCAAGTCGGTGCAGGACGGCCTTGCGGCGGCCGGCGTGCCGTTCGAGGTCGATCCGACCCTGGTGCGCGGCCTCGACTACTATACCCACACCGCGTTCGAGTTCGTCACCGCGCACATCGGCGCGCAGGGCACTGTGTTGGGCGGTGGCCGCTATGACGGGCTGATCGCCGAGCTGGGCGGGCCGCCGACGGCCGGCATCGGCTGGGCAGGCGGCATCGAGCGGCTGATGATGCTGTGCAACGAGCCTGCCGCGCTGCCGCGGCCGGTGGCGATCGCGCCGTTGGGTCCTGCTGCCGAGATCAAGGCGCTGGGCATCGCGCGCGAGTTGCGCAAGCACGGCATCGCCGTCGACCAGGAATATCGCGGCAACATGAAGCGGCGCATGCAGCGCGCCAACAAGCTGGGCGCGCGCGCAGTCCTCATCATTGGCGACGACGAACTGGCCAAGGGCGTGGCCCAGCTCAAGGATCTCGACAGCGGCGAGCAGCGCGAAATCGCCATCGACCAGCTGGTAGCGGCGTTGAAGGGCTGACCATGTCGTTGCTGCTCAAGCTCAACCAGATCGTGACACGGCATGCCGAGCTGCAGGCGGCCCTGTCGGCGGGCACGCTCGAGTCGCAGAAGTTCGTGGCGGCATCGAAGGAATACGCCGAGCTGGGGCCGCTGGTCGAGGCGGTGAACGCCTGGCAGAAAGCCGAGCGCGACCTCAAGGACACCGAGGCGATGGCGGCCGATCCCGACATGAAGACGATGGCCGAGGAAGAGGCCGAAGCGCTCAAGAAGCAGATCCCGGTACTCGAGCAGATCGTGAAGAAGATGCTGCTGCCCAAGGACGCGGCTGACGAGAAGAACGCGATCCTCGAAATCCGCGCCGGCACCGGCGGCGATGAGGCCGCCCTGTTCGCCGCCGATCTGTTCCGCATGTACCAGCGCTATGCCGCCGAGCATAAGTGGAAGTTCGAGATCATGGAGCTCTCCGACACCGGCATCGGCGGCTACCGCGAGGCGATCGCCACCGTCACCGGCCGCAACGTGTTCGCGCGGCTGAAGTTCGAATCGGGCGTCCATCGCGTGCAGAGGGTGCCGGCGACCGAGGGATCGGGCCGTATCCACACCTCGGCAGCGACCGTGGCGGTGCTGCCGGAAGCCGAGGATGTCGACATCAAGATCGACGAAAAGGACCTGCGCATCGACGTTTTCCGCTCGTCGGGCCCGGGTGGGCAGTCGGTCAACACCACCGATTCGGCGGTGCGCATCACCCACATCCCGACCGGCGTGGTGGTGAGCCAGCAGGACGAGAAGAGTCAGCACAAGAACCGCGCCAAGGCGATGAAGATCCTGCGTGCGCGGCTCTACGACGCCGAGCGCCAGCGTCTCGACGACCTGCGCTCCGCCGACCGCAAGGGCCAGGTCGGCAGCGGCGACCGCAGCGAGCGCATCCGCACCTACAATTTTCCGCAAAGCCGGGTCACCGATCACCGCATCAATCTCACGCTCTACAATCTCGACGAGATCTTGGAGGGCCGCGCGCTCGACCAGATCGTCGATGCGCTGATCGCCGAGGACGAGGCCTCGCGCCTGTCGGAGCTCGCAGCCTGAGCCGCACCTACGATGCGCTGCTGCGCGACGCGGCCGTATCCCTGACAGCTGCCGGCATCGACAACGCCCGCTTCGAGGCGCGTCTTCTGCTCTCCCACGCCACCGGCCTGCGCACCGAGGAAATGATCGCGCGCGGCCGCGATCCCGCGCCGCCGGCGATCGGCGAGGCGCTGCGCACGCTGACGGCGCGGCGGATCAAGCGCGAGCCGATGGCCTATATCCTGGGCGAGCGTGAGTTCTGGGGCCTGCCGTTCAAGGTGACGCCTGCGGTGCTGGTGCCGCGGCCCGACAGCGAGACGGTGATCGAGGCCGCCCTCGCGCTGATGCCTGATCGCGCGCGCGCCTGGCGCATCCTCGACCTCGGCCTCGGCTCGGGCTGCCTGCTGCTCACGCTGCTGAAGGAATTCGGCAACGCAACCGGCGTCGGCCTCGACGCATCGGCCCAGGCGCTCGCCGTCGCGCACGCTAATGCCCAGGCGCTGGGCGTCGCCGCTCGCACGACGTTGCTGCAAGGCGATTGGCGCACACCGGGATGGATTGCACCGCTCGGCGGCCCGTTCGATCTCGTCGTCGCCAATCCGCCCTACATCGAGGCCGCGGCAATCGACGGGCTAATGCCTGAGGTCACGCGCTTCGAGCCGCGCCTGGCGCTCGACGGCGGCCCGGACGGCCTGGCCGCCTACCGCCTGATCGCCGCCGCCGGCCCCGCATTGGTCGCCGCGGACGGCCATGTGCTCGTCGAGGGTGGAGAAGGGCAAGCCCTTGAAATTGCAAGGATTTTCTCTGCTGCCGGATTGCGGCCCGGCACCCCGTTCAGGGATTTGGGCGGCATCGACCGCGTGCTACCGGTGACACATTAAATGGTTGGCAATCCGGCACGATTGAGACTACGTTCCTGTCAGGCCCTTGGGGGGCCGGCGCCCGTCCGACGGGCATTCATCCCTCTTAAATTGAGCTGTGACGGAGCCTGTGAAGGCAGAGGGTCGCTAAAAAACAACACCCGTCCAGCATTTAACTGGCCCTAGGTTAATGAGACCAAACAATCGTCAGCGTTCGCGCGGCGGCCGCAATGGCGGCAGCAGCAGCAGCAACCAGAATCAGCACAAGCAGCATCACAACAACAATCCGAACCGGCCGCCCAACCGGAATCAGCTCTTCGACAGCAGTGGTCCCGACATCCGGGTACGCGGCAACGCGCACCAGGTGTTCGACAAGTACCAATCGCTGGCGCGGGAGGCGGCAGCCATGGGCGATCGCATCCAGGCCGAGGCCTATCTGCAGTACGCCGATCATTATTACCGGGTGATCCAGACCATGGGTGGCTTTGTCCCTCGCAACAATCAGGGCTGGGGCGAAGGCGGCGAAGAAGGCCAGCAGAACCCGCAGCAGCAGGACGGTCAGTCCAACCCGCAGCAGTCCAACAATGCCAATGGTCAGACCAGTGGTCAGAGCAACGGCGACGAGAGCGGCGGCAGCTACGACCAGGGCGAGCGCCCGCAGCAAGGTGAGCGCCAGCAGCAGGGCGAGCGCCAGCAAGGCGAGCGTCAACATCAGGGCGAACGCCCGCAGCAAGGCGAGCGCCAGCAAGGTGACCGTCAACATCAGGGCGATCGCCCGCAGCAGAACAACCGCTCTGAGCCGCGCGCTGCCGAAAGCGAGCCCGGGCTGGGCGGTGTGGCGTTCCTGCAGAGCGGCCGCAGTGCGCCGTCGAACCAGGATCCCGCCGCGGAAGACCAGCCGGAAGTTCCGGAATTCCGGCCCTCGTCGGGCCGCCGCAGCTGATATCCCGCCGGGGGCCGGTCTTCGGACCAGAAGCCCCCGGGACTAGGGACTACAGGTGCAGCATGTGCGGGGCGAAGAAGCCGAATCCTGCCAGTGCCATGCCGGCAAGGCCCAGGCCGCCGGCCACGAACGCCAGCACCATAACCGACGTCACGGCCGCAGCCGACGCCAGCACGATGGCGAGCTGGAACGCCGCCGATCCGTATTCGAACAGATGGTAGGACGAGCGCGCCTTTTCGCGCTTGTCCTCATAGGCCTTGGCGCGGGTCATCAGCTCCTTGCGGCCCTCGTTGGTCGACGGCTCGCTGTCGTAGCGCGCCGCCGTCTCCTTCCACTTGTCGATTTGCGCCTTGACCGCCGGCGGCGTCGTGCCGGCGTCCTTGTACTGCGCCTCCATCTCCTCGGCGGCGGTGCGGACCAGGGTCTGGCGCATCGTTTTGGCCTGGAAGAAGGTCCACATGTTCGTGGCCTCGACGTGCTCGGTCAGCACCTCGGTCTGGGCGCTCTTGGCGCCGGTTTCGGCGATGGCGAGGAAGGCCGCCAGGATCGCGATCAGGACCGCGATACGCTTGTTCGAGCCGTCGATCTGGCCGTGTTCGGACATGAAAAATTCCCCGTGTTTATTGGTTTTTGCGCCCCCACCGGGGTCTTAGCCTAAAGCGTCGAAACCTCAAAGCCATACCCGCCGTTGGGTCTTGCAGCGGGCGGCTTTCTCCCCATATCGATCGGAGGATGCCCGGATAGGGGTCCGCCTTTTCGCCTGCCGTCGTGGGGGCGTGAAAAGAAAGGGTCGAGCAATGAACCAAGAGAAATACACCGAGCGCATGCGCGGTTTTCTGCAGAGTGCCCAGATGCTGGCCCTGCGCGAAGGACACCAGCGCCTCGTTCCCGACCACGTCCTGAAAGTCCTGCTCGACGATCCCGAGGGCCTCGCGGCCAACCTGATCGGCTCGGCCGGCGGCGACTCGCGCGCCGTGTACCGCGCCGTGGAGGCCGGCCTCGCCAAGCAGCCCAAGGTCGAAGGCCAGGGCGCCGGGCAGATCTACATGGCGCCCGAGACGGCGCGCATTTTCGACCAGGCCGAATCGATCGCCGAGAAGGCGGGCGACTCGTTCGTCACGGTCGAGCGCATGCTGATGGCGCTGACGCTGGCCAAGGGTACAGAAGCCGCCGAAGCGCTGGCCAAGGGCAACGTGAAGCCGCAGGCGCTCGAGAAGGCGATTGCCGAGTTGCGCAAGGGCCGCACGGCCGATTCGGCCTCGGCCGAAAGCGGCTACGATGCGCTGAAGAAATACGCCCGCGATCTCACGCAGGCGGCGCGCGACGGCAAGCTCGACCCGGTGATCGGCCGTGACGAGGAAATCCGCCGCACCATCCAGGTGCTGAGCCGCCGCACCAAGAACAATCCCGTGCTGATCGGTGAGCCGGGCGTCGGCAAGACCGCTATCGCCGAGGGACTGGCCCTTCGTATCGTCAACAATGACGTGCCCGAGTCGCTCAAGAACAAGAAACTGATGTCACTCGACCTCAGTTCGATGGTCGCCGGCGCCAAGTTCCGTGGCGAGTTCGAGGAGCGATTGAAGTCCGTCCTGTCGGAGATCTCGGCGGCCGAGGGCGGGATCATCGTCTTCATCGACGAGCTGCACACGCTGATCGGTGCCGGCAAGGCCGACGGTGCCATGGATGCGTCCAACATGCTGAAGCCCGCGCTGGCGCGCGGCGAGCTGCATTGCGTGGGCGCCACGACGCTCGACGAGTATCGCAAGCACATCGAGAAGGACGCGGCCCTCGCGCGGCGCTTCCAGCCCGTCTTCGTGGCCGAGCCCACGGTCGAGGATACGATCTCGATCCTGCGCGGCCTCAAGGAGAAGTACGAGCTGCATCACGGCGTGCGCATCGCCGACTCCTCGATCGTGGCGGCCGCGACACTGTCCAACCGCTACATCGCCGACCGCTTCCTGCCGGACAAGGCTATCGACTTGATGGACGAGGCCGCGAGCCGCATCCGTATGCAGGTCGACAGCAAGCCCGAGGCGCTCGACGAGCTCGACCGGCGCATCATGCAGCTCAGGATCGAGAAGGAAGCGTTGAAGAAGGAGACCGACCAGGCCTCCCGCGACCGCCTCGAGCGCCTGGAAAAGGAGCTCTCGGAGCTCGACCAGAAGTCGGCGGCGCTGACCGCGCAATGGACCTCGGCCAAGGAAAAGCTGGCCGATTCGCAGAAGGTCAAGGAGCAACTCGACAAGGCGCGCTCCGAACTCGACGTCGCCCAGCGCAAGGGCGAGCTCGGGCGCGCCGGCGAACTGGCCTATGGCGTGATCCCCGACCTCGAGAAGAAGCTCAAGGAGGCCGAGGCGCACGACGTTGCCGGCAACGGCAAGGGCGTGAAGGAAGAAGTCATGCCCGAGGACATCGCGGCCGTCGTGTCGCGCTGGACCGGCGTGCCGGTCGACAAGATGCTGGAAGGCGAGCGCTCCAAGCTGCTCCGCATGGAAGAGCAGGTCGGTAAGCGCGTGGTCGGCCAGGACGCGGCGGTGCATGCCGTGGCCAATGCCGTGCGGCGCGCGCGGGCGGGCCTGCAGGATCCGAACCGGCCGATCGGCTCGTTCCTGTTCCTGGGACCGACCGGCGTCGGCAAGACCGAGCTCACCAAGGCGATCGCCGAATTCCTGTTCGACAACGACCAGGCGATGGTGCGCATCGACATGAGCGAGTTCATGGAGAAGCATGCCGTCAGCCGCCTGATCGGTGCGCCGCCGGGCTATGTCGGCTACGACGAGGGCGGCGTGCTCACCGAAGCGGTGCGCCGGCGTCCCTACCAGGTGATCCTGTTCGACGAGGTCGAGAAGGCGCACCCCGACGTGTTTAACGTGTTGCTGCAGGTGCTGGACGACGGTCGCCTGACCGACGGCCAGGGCCGCACGGTCGACTTCAAGAACACGCTGATCGTGCTGACGTCGAATCTCGGCAGCGCCCACCTGGCGGCGCTGAAGGACGGCGAATCGACCGAGACCGTGCGGGAGCAGGTCATGGAAGATGTCCGCCACGCCTTCCGGCCGGAGTTTCTGAACCGTCTCGACGAGATCCTGCTGTTCAGCCGGTTGAGCCGCGCGAACATGACGGACATCGTGGAGGTCCAACTCCAGAAGCTTCTGAAGCTGCTCGGCGATCGCAAGATCAAGCTCAACTTCGATGGCAAGGCCACGCAGTGGCTGGCCAACCGCGGCTACGATCCGGTCTACGGCGCCCGGCCGCTGAAGCGGGTGATCCAGCGCAGCTTGCAGAATCCGCTGGCCACGCAGTTGCTCGAAGGCAAGATCGCCGAGGGCGACACGGTCGAGGTCGGCGTCGACAACGGCGAACTCACGGTGGGCGGCCAGCGCGTGCTGAGCGAAGCCGCCGACTGAGCAACCTCTGCCGGAAAATCACCAGGGGCCGCCCGCGAGGGCGGCCTTTTCTGCTGGCTACGACTGCCGGAAGAGCCAGTAAATTCAAGCTTAAGTTGGTGATAACGACCAAGTTGGGTGTTTCGTATCGACGCGCCTATAGTGGTGGGATGCTTGCTCGTCCCGACATCCGACTGCGCGATTCGACGACCGGATTCATCGGCGGTTTCCTACCGTTTAGCCGCGGTTTTTCGTCGAAGACTTGCAGACGAATCAAGGACTTGGCGACAGCGTCGCCAAACACCGTTTAAAACCGCGAAAACCGCCGGTGCTGAATCAGCGGCCGCTGGCAATCTGCGGTAGCGTCGTGTCGGTCGACGCCGCAGCCGATTTGCCGGCGGCCTTCTTGGTGAGGTCGATGACCTGCGGCGCGTTCTTGATCTGCGCCAGGTAGCGCTGCGCGAGCCCCTTGAAGGTCGCCAGATCCTTGCCGCCGAGGGAGGCGCGCATCGCGAACTTCTGCGCCAGCGGATTGACCGGATGGCCGCCGCGATAGAACTCGTAGTGCAGGTGCGGTCCGGTCGCCATGCCCGTGGCGCCGACGAAGCCGATGACCTGGCCCTGGCGCACCGACACGCTGGGCTTGATGCCCGGACCGAGCCGCGACATGTGCCCGTAGCCGGTGCCGATGTCGGCGGTGTGCTGGAGCTTCACGTAGAGGCCGTAGCCGCCGTTGAAGCCCGCCATCATGACCTTGCCGTTGCCGGCTGCGAGGATCGGCGTGCCCATCGGCGCGCCGAAGTCGACGCCGGTGTGCATGGCGCTGTAGCCCAGGATCGGATGCTCGCGCATGCCGAAGCCCGAGGTGACGTGGCTGGCGTCCATCGGGGTCTTCAGGAACGACCGCACGACGCTCTCGCCCTGCGGGCTCCAGAAGCCGTCGGCGCCGCCCTGCGGGCGATAGCGGATGATGGTGACGACGTGCTTGGTGAGGTAGAGCTCGCCGGCGAGAAGGCGGCCAGGATGCGTGACCTTGCCGTCGCTGGTCACGAGCTGCTCGAGTAGCACCGTGAACTTCATGCCTTCTTTCAATTCGCGCTGGAAGTCGACCTCGTAGGACAGCGCGCGGATGAACTCGACCATCGCCGTCGATGGTGCGCCCGCGGCGACACCGCTCTGCTGCAGTGAGCCATGGCGTGTGCCGGCGACGCGCACGATGCGTGGATTGACCTTGTAGACCTTCTCCTCGCCGGCGTAGCTGCCGTCGTCCTTGCGCGTGATGATGTACTCGTGCTCGGGCTGCGGTCGCACCGACAGCGCCAGCACCCGCGGCGCGTCGGGCTGCTCGGGCATCGTCTGCATCTGCAGGATGATCGTCTCGCCGACGGCGATCTTCCGCCTCTTCAGGATCGCCTGCAGCTTCTCGTCGATCTGCTTGCGGTCGACCTCCGCCACGTCGATGTCGGCCAGCATCTTCTCGATCGTGTCGCCCTTCTCCAGGCGCAGGGTGAGTTCGTAGCGGTCGCTCGCTGGCGGCTCGACCTCGGCCTGCTGCTGGCCGTCGGCCTTGGTCTCGCCGGGCTTCATCTGGAAACCATGGAAGTCGCGCGCGGTGACCTGCGGCGCGGGATCCGGGTCGGACAAGGTGACCGCCTCGGCGGCGGCGAGGGCAGGGGATTGTGGCGAGGGGGCCGTCGCAACCATCGGGCGGCCATGCGGCAGGACCAGCAGAAGGCCGATCGTGAGGCCGATCGCGGCACAAGCAAAGAGGGCGGGCCGGAACAACGCCAAAACCAGCCCCTTGGGGCTGCCGGGAGAGGCGTACGACCGGTCCGACGGAGGAGGGGAATCCGTCATGACCATTGTCCTATCCGGGTCCGGTATGTCCGAACCTCAGCTCGTGGGTGGCGCCGTTGCGCTCATTTCGTCCCCAACGGCAGAATCGCTATATATTGATGCCTGAAAGCCGATTCGGACACAACAATACAATAGGTTTGACCCGATTTTTCAGCGCTTTAGCGGTCTGTCAGAAAATCGGCATTTTAGGTTTGACACCCCAAAGGTCGGCCCATATAAGCGCGGCTCCCACGGCGAACGGGGCGTACCAAAACATCGCGCGTAACTGCGATGCAGGGTTTTTCGACCCTGACGGTTCCCGGCTTGCCAAAGGGTCTCGACCTCCCGGTCGTG
>JBEPUH010000014.1:0-106264 GCA_041691635.1 Hyphomicrobiales bacterium | reverse complement strand
TCGAACCTACGACCCGCTGATTAAGAGTCAGCTGCTCTACCAACTGAGCTAAGCGCCCAATCCTCAGTGAGGCGCGGGGTGTAGCAAGGAGCCCCGACCTTGTCGATAGCCCAGAATCGGCAATTTTCCCGGCAGGAAGTGCGGCCGATCGGGCGGAAATCAGCGACCGGCGCGCGGCAACTGGGCGTCGCGGTAGACGTTTACCCCGATCAGCAGCCCGCAGGCGAACATCACCGAGACCATGGCGGTGCCGCCGTTGCTGACCAGCGGCAGGGGCACGCCGACGACCGGCAGCAGGCCCATCACCATGGCGGTGTTGATGAAGACATAGAGGAACATCATCGCCGTGACGCCGAGCGCCACCAGCCGGCCGAAATGATGCTGGCTGCGCAGCGCAATCGAGAAGCCCCAGACCAGGATGAGGGCGAACAGCGCCAGCAGCACGCAGGCGCCGATCATGCCCCATTCCTCGACGAAGGTGGTGAAGATGAAGTCGGTCTGCTTCTCGGGCAGGAAGTTGAGCGAGGATTGCGTGCCCTGCAGGAAACCCTTGCCAAGCAGGCCCCCCGAGCCGATGGCGATCTTTGACTGGGTGATGTGGTAGCCGGCCCCCAGCGGATCGCGGTCGGGGTCGAGGAACGTCAGCACTCGCTTGCGCTGGTATTCGTGCATGAACGACCAGGCGATCGGCAAGCAGGCGACCGCGCTGATCCCGGCGGCGAGGAACATCCACAGCCGCACGCCCGCCACGAACAGCAGCGCCGCGCCGCCCAGCAGCACCATCAACGCCGTGCCGAGATCGGGCTGGACCATCACCAGGCCGACCGGCGCCAGGATCGCGAGCAGCGGCGGCACGGTGTAGAGGAAGCGCGACGCCTGCTCGCGGCTGAGGCCGTGATAGTAGCGCGCCAGCACCAGGATCACGGCGACCTTGGCGATTTCCGAGGGCTGAATCTGCATCGACCCCAGGATCAGCCAGCGCTGGGCACCCATGCCGGTCTTGCCGATGACGTCGACGGCGACCAGCAGCAGCATCGCCACGATGTAGATCGGCCAGGCGAGCCACAGCCAGACCTTGGGGTGGACCAGCGCCACGATCAGCAGCAGGCCGAGCGCCGCGCCGTAGCGGATGGCATGGCGCGCCGCCCACGGGTCGTAGCGCCCGCCGGCCGCCGAATAGAGCGCCACCACGCCGATGCCCGCGATCGCGCTCAGCACCAGCACGAGCCCCCAGTTGATACGCCAGATGCGCTCCGAGAAGGACGGCGACACCGGCGTGCCGAGCGAAGTCGAGGTCATCGCGACGCCATCTTCTTGAAGCGCTCCATGTGGCGCGACGGGTCGCGCCGCATGGTCTCGACCAGCACGTCCTTGCCGATCTTGCCGGCGTTGAAGCCTGCCATGCCGTGCTCGATGACCACGGCGCAGGCATAGCGCGGGGTCTCGATCGGGCCGAAGCAGACGAAGAGCCCGTGGTGGCGAAGGTGCCACGGCAGCTGCTCCTGGGTGATGCCCATCGCGCGTTCGTGCTCGGTGATGCGCTTGACCTGCGCGGTGCCGGTCTTGCCGGCGAACTGCAGCGCCGGCTCGAGCGGCCGGTTGGTGGTCGGATCGAAGCGCAGCGCATTGGCCGTGCCGGCGCCCGAGTTGACCACGTCGGCCATGCCCTGGCGCACGATCGCCAGGTGCTTGGGATCGATGCGCAGGCTGGCCGCCGACGACTTGGTCCGCACCGGCGGTGGCGTCAGCTCCTCGCGCGGCGAGGCCTTGGCCAACAGGATGTTGGGCTGGATCTCGTAGCCGCCGCTGGCGACCCGCGCCGTCATGATCGCGAGCTGGAGGGGCGTGGCATTCATGTAGCCCTGGCCGATGCCGAGGTTGAATGTGTCGCCCTGCTGCCAGGGCTTGCTGTACTTCTCCTGCTTCCACTGGCGCGACGGCTGGATGCCCGCCGATTCGCCGGGCAGGCCGAGCTCGCTCACCTTGCCGAAGCCCAGGCGACCGGCCATCTCGCTGATGCGATCCACGCCGGCGCGGCGCGCGGCCTCGTAGAAGAAGCAGTCGCACGAGCCGGTGATCGCGCCCAGCACGTTCAGCCCGCCGTGGCCGCCCTTCAGCCAGCAATGGAACTTGATGTCGCCCAGTTCGATGAAGCCGTTGCACGGCAGCACCGTCCACGGATCGATGGCCTTGGAGTCGAGGGCCGCCAGCGCGGTCACGATCTTGTAGGTCGAGCCTGGCGGATAGACGCCGCCGATCGCCTTGTTGTTGAGCGGCCGCTCGGGGTTGTCGAGCAGGTCGCGCCATTCGCTCTGGGTGATGCCGCGGGCGAACATGTTGGGATCGAAGCCGGGCTGCGAAACCATCGTCAGCACGTCGCCGGTGATCACGTCGAGCACGACCACCGCGCCGCTCTGGTGCTCGGCGCCGACCTGCTCCTGCTGCTGCTTGAGCTTGGTGGCGGCGAAGCGCTGCAAATCGAGATCGATGGTCAGCAGCGCGTTGGCACCGGGCTGGCCCTCGGTGCGGTCGAGTTCGCGCACGACGCGACCGACCGAATTGACCTCGACCTGGAGCGCGCCGGCGCGGCCGCGCAGGTCGTCCTCGAGCGAGCGCTCCACGCCCTTCTTGCCGAAGCGCATGGTGGCGAGCTGAAGCACCGGATCGTCGCGGCCGTTGAGGTCCTCGTCGGAGACGCGGCCGGTGTAGCCGATGATGTGGCTCATCAACTCGCCCTCGGGATAGTCGCGCGTCTGGCCGAGGTCGATGAAGACGCCCGGCAGGTCGGGCGCGTTGAACTCGAGCCGCGCCACTTCCTCCCAATTCAGGTTCTCGCGCACCACCGAGGGCTGGGCGTTGCGGCTGCGGCGCAGCTCGCGCAGCAGGCGGCCCTTCTCGGCGTCGCCGAGGCTGAAGATCTGGTCGAGCCGGTCGATCAGCACCTCGGCGCCGCGGCCGCGGTCGGCGCTCACCATGGCGCGATAGTTGTTGCGGTTGACGGCGAGCGGCTGGCCGGTGCGGTCGAAGATCAGGCCGCGCGCCGGTGGCAGCAGGCGGAGGTTGATGCGGTTCTCGTCGGCCAGCGTGGCGAAGCGCTGGGTGTCGAGCACCTGGAGCTGGTAGAGTCGGCCGGCCAGCGTCGACAGCAGCACCGCCTGGGCGCCGCCGAGCAGCAGCGCGCGCCGGGTGAACAGGCCTGAGCGTTCGTTGTCGCCCTTGCGGAAACGGATCACGACGTTGTCTCGCCCGGTCGCGCCGTGCCGCGCGACAGCTCCGGCACGTTGAGCGGATCGCGCGGCCGCACGCGCGCGAGCAACGGTCCGAGCAGCGGGTAGATCACGATCACCACGGCATACTGCAGCATGGCGGGCGTCGGATCGATGGCCGTCCAGGTGAACAGCGCCGTCATCAGCCAGACGACGATGACGTAGCCCCAGGCCAGCAGGCAGAAGCCGACCCACTGGAACAGGAACGGCACGCCGACCAGGTAGCGGCGATTGGCCATGACCGAGGCGCGGATCAGCACAAAGCCCAGCGCGCTCACGCCCACCGGCGCGCCGGGGCCGCCCAGCAGCAGGTCGAGCAGCACGCCCGCAGCCAGCAGGAACATGCCTGGCAGGCGCTCCGGCGTGGCGAGGCTATACTGGAAGACCACCAGCGCCGGCAGCAGCGGCAGCGTGTCGGACAGGTACGGCACGCGCAGCGGCGCCAAGGTCAGCACCACGAAATAGAGCAGCACCGTGCCGGGCAGCGCCACGCGACCCAGCCTGTCGAGCATGGCGAGCGAGCCGTCGGTCCTCACGTCAGCGGACCTTCTGCCCGGCCGGGGCGGCCGGCGGCGCCTGCGGGCTGGCTGTGACCAGGCCGGTGACGCCGTAGTTCACGACCCTCACGAATTCCAGGCGCGAGAAGTCGGTGAAGGGCCGGATGCGGATATGCCCCTCGCTGCTCTGCACGACCTCGCCGATCGGTATGCCGACGGGAAAGCTGCCGCCGTCGCCCGAGGTCACGATGCGATCGCCGCGCTGGACGCCCGCGACGCCCTGCAGGAGGTTGAGGCGCAGCAGCGGAGAGTTGTCGCCGGCCAGGATGGCGCGCTCGCGCGTGCGCTCGACCAGCACCGGCAGGCGGGAGTTGACGTCGGTGACGAACAGGACCCGCGCGCTGTTGTCGCCCACTTCGGCGACGCGGCCGGCCAGCCCCTCGCCCGTGACGACGGCCTGGCCGGTGGCCGCGCCCGCCCGGCGCCCGACGTTGAGCAGCGCGCCGCGCACATAGGCGCTGACGCTGTCGCCGACGATGCGGGCGGTGATGAAGGAGGCCTCCGGCCCCTCGCGGAACTGTGACAGCTCGCGCAGCCGGTCGTTCTCGTTCTCAAGCCGGCGCGCGGCGGTCTGCCAGGCCAGCAGCCGGCTGTTCTCCTCGCGCAAGCGGGCGTTCTCCTCGCGCAGCGAAGCGAATTCCTTGAGGTCGGCGATGACGCGATTGGCATAGGCGACGGGGCGCGCGATGGTCTCGAGGGCCGGGCTCGCCAAGTCGAGCGCCAGCACGCGGGCGTTCTCGACCAGCACGGTGTCGGCCTTGCCGATCAGCATGGCCGCGAAGGCGCCGACGACCAGCAGCCCCAGCGCAAAGCGCTGCAGAACCACACGTACCTGGCTTGTGACTACCTCGAAATCGTCCCGAATCGCCATTTCCTGCCCATTCTACTCCAAGCAGGTGCTGAGGGGTCCCCTAGGGCGCCAAATATCCGGCCCTTAGTACATTGAGGACAAGACGCCGCGCAGTTGAACGATGTTCTCCACGGCGTGCCCGGTTCCCAGGGCGACGCAGAGCAGCGGATCCTCGGCCACCGAGACCGGCAAGCCGGTCGACTGGCGCAGCACGGTGTCCATGTTGGTGAGCATGGCGCCGCCGCCCGTGAGCACGATGCCCTTGTCGACGATGTCGGCGGCCAGTTCGGGAGCGGTGTTCTCTAGCGCCACCTTCACGGCCTCGACGATGGCGCTCACCGGCTCCTGCAGGCTCTCGGCGATCTGGCGCTCGGTGATGATCAGTTCCTTCGGGACCCCGTTCATCAGGTCGCGACCCTTGATCTCCATGGTCCGGCCCTCGCCGTCTTCGGGCGCGCAGGCCGAGGCGATGGTCTTCTTGATGCGCTCGGCCGAACTCTCGCCGACCAGGAGGTTATGGTTGCGGCGGATGTAGGCGATGATCGCCTCGTCCATCTTGTCGCCGCCGACCCTCACGGAGCGCGGATAGACGATGCCGCCCAGCGACAGGACCGCGACTTCCGTCGTGCCGCCGCCGATATCGACCACCATCGAGCCGGTCGGCTCGGTGACCGGCAGGCCGGCGCCGATCGCGGCGGCCATCGGCTCCTCGATCAGCCAGACCTTGCGGGCGCCGGCGCTCTCGGCCGACTCCTGGATGGCGCGGCGCTCGACGGCGGTGGAGCCGGAGGGCACGCAGACCACGATCTGCGGATGGGCGAAGGAGCGGCGATTGTGCACCTTCGAGATGAAGTGCTTGATCATCGCCTCGGCCACTTCGAAGTCGGCGATGACGCCGTCGCGCAGCGGGCGGATCGCCTGGATGTTGCCCGGGGTACGACCCAGCATCATCTTGGCTTCTTCGCCGACCGCGAGGACCTGGCGCTTGCCACTTTGGGTGGTCAGCGCCACGACGCTGGGCTCGTTCAGGACGATGCCGCGTCCCTTCACATAGACCAGGGTGTTCGCGGTCCCCAGGTCGATGCCCATATCCGCCGAGAATAGCCCGATGAGGCGCGACAGCATTCTGTTAAGTCTCTGTAATTGCGGGTAAAATACGCTTACGGAGCCGTGCCGAGGCGCAGCGCCGGATTGGTTGGGGTTTAGACCGCCCGGAGGGGTCCCGCAAGGCTATTCAAACGCGCGCTCCTGGCGCTTGAGCCAGTCGAGGATGTCGGCGCGGCTCCCGGCCTCGACGTGGGCCCATTGCAGGTCCCTCGTGCTCTGACCCCGGCCGTCGCGCCAGTACTCCTTGACCACGCGCAGGGCCCAGCCCGGCCGGCCCGACCGAACGCCGGTCGCGCAGGTGCCAGTGGTGACCTCGATGGTGAAGCCGTGGCTGGCGCCCGAGTAGCTGTGGCGCTCGCGCCGCCACTCCACGCCGTCGATCGACCAGTGGGCGGCGGGCGTGCGGCCCGTGCCGGGGCCGAGCAGGCGGTCGACGATGCGGAAGAACGACGCGTCGCCGATCTTCCTCAATCGAACACCACCACGCCGCGCGCGACCTCGCCCGCCATCATGCGCTTGAAGCCCTCGTTGATCTCCGCGAGCCTGTAGGTGCGGCTGATCAGGCCGTCGATGTTGAGCTGCCGGTTCATGTAGTGATCGACCAGGATCGGGAAGTCGACGTTGGGCCGCACCGAGCCGTAGAACGTGCCGCTCACCGTCTTCTCGGCGAAGACCATCATCATCGGCGAGTAGGTGGCCCTGGCGGTCGCGGCCGATATGCCGACGGCAACGGCATGGCCGCCCGGCGCAAGCGCATCGAAGGCCAGCGCCTGCGTGGCGCCGATCGACACTGCGTCGAACGAATAGTCGACGCCGAGGCCGGTGATCTCCTTCACCTTGTTCACCGGGTCGCTGTCCTTGGTGGTGTTGATCGTGTGCGTGGCGCCGAAGGTCCTGGCCATCTCGAGCTTGTTGTCGAGGACGTCGGCGGCGACGATGATGCGCGCGCCCGACAGCACCGCGCCCTGCACGGCATTGAGGCCGACGCCGCCGCAGCCGATCACCAGTACCGTCGAGCCGGCCTCGATCTTGGCGTGGCGCGTCACGGCACCGACACCGGTGGCCACGCAGCAGCCGACCAGGGCCGCCTGTGGCCACGGCATGTCCTTGCGGATCGGCACGACCATCTCCTCCGGCACGACGACCTCCTCGGCGAAGGTGCCGATGCGCGCCATCTGGTTGATGCCCTGGCCCTTGTGCTTGATGCGCAAGGTGCCGTCGTACAGCGAGCCCGGCGGCACCGCGGCGCGGCCGATGCACAGCACCGTGCGACCCTGCGTGCAGTAGCGGCAGCGCCCGCAGTGCGGCCGGAAGGAGAAGATCACGTGGTCGCCCGGCTTCACTGTGGTGACGCCGGGACCGCATTCGAGGATCTCGCCGGCCGCCTCGTGGCCCGGCACGACCGGCATCGGCGAGGGCCAGTCGCCGTTCATGACGTGCCAGTCGCTTTGGCACACTCCCGACGCGCGCATCTTCACGCGCACCTCGTGGGCCTTGGGCGGGTCGAGCTCGCAGTCGACGACTTGCAGGGGCGTGTTGGGCGCGAACAGGACGGCTGCTTTCATTCTTTCCTCCGGACAGGAGCGGATTTCACAGCAACGCCCGCCGGGTATCCACAACAATCCGACGCCCGCGCGGCTTCTTGCGCGAGGCCGCGCCGCCGCTGCGGGCGACGTTGCGCTCGACGTTGCGCGACGTCCGCTCGAGCAGGGCCATCATCGCGGCATGGGCGCCCTCGGCGTCGCGCCGGCGGATCGCGGCAAAGACCGAGCGATGCAGCGGCAGCGACGCGCCCGGCGCACCGGGATGGCGCGACGCGATGCGTACGAACATGCCGAGCGCCGCCTCGGTCAGGGCTCCGAAAGCGATCATCACGTCGTTGCCCGTCGCCGCCAGCACGGCCTTGTGGAAGCGGATATCGGGATCGGCGTAGAGCGCAGCGTCGTGCGCCGTGCGCTCCATCTCGGCAAACGCCTCCTCGATCGCCGCGAGGGTCGCGCGCGTATGGCTGCGCGCCGCCATTGCCGCCGCCGCAGGCTCGACCACGGCGCGGGCATGCAGGACATCGAAGACGAATTTCGGCTCGGCCTTGCCGCTCTTGAGGCGCCACGCCAGCACATCGGCATCGAGCGTGTTCCAGGCTTCGCGCGGGCGCGCCCGCGTTCCCGTCCGCCGGCGCGAGGCGATCAGGCCCTTCGCCGACAGGAGTTTGAACGCCTCGCGCACGACCGACCGGCTGGCACCGTATCGGCGGCACAGTTCGATCTCGCCGGGGACGAGCTCGTCGGGCTTGTAGACGCCGGCGACGATGGCCGAGCCGATCTCCTCGGCGATGCGGCCGGCGCCGTCGACCGCGACCGACGCTTGTTTCTTTTTTCGCCGTCTGCCGCCGCTGGTTGTGTTCACGATGCGAACCTTCTCCGCGCCCTCGGGCGATCGACGTTGACAGGCGCGAGGAGTCGCCGGACGATATGTCAGACATATTACCGTGCCAAGCCCAAAGCGGCGGCAACTGGGAGGAAGTGCATATGACCGATCTCCGTCGTCGTACGATTCTGGGCGGCGCGCTGGGCGCGCCCTTCGCGACATTGGCCGCCCCCGCGGTGCAGGCGCAGGGCGGCAAGCCCTACGCCGGCACGACCATCAACGCCTCGTGCTTCCAGACCACCTACTTCACCTACCTCAAGGACTACTTCCCGCAGTTCACGGAGAAGACCGGCATCAAGGTGAACTTCACCATGCAGGCCTTCCCCGTCTACAACCAGCGCACCGACCTCGAGCTGTCGACCAAGGGCTCGGCAGTCGACGTATGCAACGTCACCTTCATCTACTCCGGCCGCTGGATCGGCGCCGGCTGGTTCACCAACCTCGACACCTTCACCACGGACCGCAAGTACACGCCGGCCGAATGGGAGCCCGAGGACTTCGCGGGCGGCCCGCAGTCGGCGATGAAGAACGGCAAGGGCCAGACCTTCGGCTTCACCTGGGAGGCCGGCGCCATGATCCTGGGTGCGAGCCGCGCCGACCTGATCGACAAGGCCGGCCTCAAGCTGCCGACTACCTTCGACGAGCTGATCAAGGTCTGCGACGCGGTGCACAACAAGGACAATGTCGCGGCCTTCACCGCCGACAAGCTGCACCACTGGAACTGGATCCCCTATCTGATGGGATCGGGCGGCGCGGTCTTCAAGGCGCCGCCGGACAACCTCACGCCGACGCTCGCCACGCCCGAGGCCGCGGCGTCGGCGGAATGGTACGCCAACCTGCTGATGAAGTACGGGCCGGACGGGCTGCTGTCCTATTCCGACGACCAGTCGATGCGCTCGCAGATGTCGGGCCGCGCCAACATCCGCACCCAGGCGATCACCTGGATGGTGCCGCTGGCCAAGCACGCCGAGAGCACGGTGCAGAAGACCGTGCGCTACGGCCTGATGCCGGCGGGCCCCAAGGGCAACTTCCCCGGCTCGAACAGCCACGGCCTCGGCATTCCCACCGGCTCGAAGAAGAAGGAGGCGGCGTGGGAGTTCATCAAGTGGGCGCTGTCGAAGGAGACGGTCGCCATGGTCGTCAAGGACCACGGCTATCCCAGCGTCTGTCGCATGTCGGTAATCAAGAGCCCCGAGTTCAAGCAAGTGCTGACCCTGAACGGACAGGACGTGGCGGCGCTGTTCCTCGAGGTACTGCAGCTCGGCGGCAAGACCGGCTACATGAAGTACCGCACCGTGCCGGTCTATCCGCAGGTCGGCGACAAGATCAACAAGGCGATCGAGAAGATCGCCACCAAGCAGCAGGCCGCGCCCGAGGCGATGAAGCAGGCGCAGGCCGAGGCGGTCCAGGACCTGCAGAAGGCCGGGATCAAGGTTGACCTCTAGCCGGCCCGCTGGCCAGGCCGCCGGCTTCGCGCTGGCGCAGCGTCGCTTCTTCGCATTCTGCGTCGCACCGTCGCTCGCGGTGCTAGCGATTATCACCCTGCTGCCGTCGCTCTACCTGTTGGCGACCAGCTTCACGCCGCTCAATCTCACGCGGCCCGAGACGGCGTGGGATTTCTCCCATCCGCTGGTCAGCTACCGCCAGCTCGTGGTCGACGAGCGGCTGGCCAATTCGGTGTGGGTGCAGATCAAGCTGTCCTTCTGGACGGTGTCGCTGCAACTGCTGATCGGCGTCGGCCTGGCACTGCTGCTCAACGTCAAGTCGCGGCTGCTCGAGGCACTGCGCACGGTGTTCCTGATCCCGATGGTGCTGCCGCCGATCGTCGTCGCCATCATCTGGAAGGTGATCTACACGCCCGACATCAGCCCCATGCACGGCATCTTCCGGACGATCGGCTGGAACGTGCCGGCGCTGATCACCAATCCCGACTGGGCGCTGACCTCGATCGTCATCGCCGACACCTGGGAGTGGTTCCCCTTCACCATGCTGATGGTGCTGGCGGCACTGCAGATGCTGCCGCAGGAACTGCTCGACGCCGCCAAGGTCGACGGCGCCTCGCCGTGGCAGCTGACGCGGCACGTCACGCTGCCCTTCATCCAGGGCGTGCTGCTGGTCGCCGGTCTCTTTCGGTTGATCGATTCGATCAAGGCCTTCCCGCTGATCTACATCCTGACCGACGGCGGCCCCGGCAGCCTGACGGAGGTGACCAACTACTATTCGTTCCTGCAGGCGTTCAACTTTTCCTATCTCGGCTTCTCCAGCGCCATCACCGTGGTGTTGCTGGCGGCCACCGTCGTGCTGAGCTGGATCATCATCCGCGCCGTGGGGTGGGGTGTTCGTGTCGACTAGGAAATCCGACCGCTTCCTGATGCAGGCGCTCGCGATCGTGCTGGCGTTGCTCGCCCTGTCGCCGTTCCTGTGGCTGCTGGTCATGTCGTTCAAGACCAACGCCGAGATCTTCCACTGGCCGCCGCGGCTGTTCTTTCCCCCGACGCTCGACAACTACGCCGCGCTGTGGACCACCGACTTCCGCGGCTCGTTCGCCAACAGCCTGATCGTGAGCGTGGTGTCGACGGTGCTGTCGCTGCTGATCGGCGTGCCGGCGGCCTACGCGCTGTCGCGCTGGCAGACCAGGAGCGGCGCCACGATCACGCTGTGGATCCTGGCCAGCCGCATGGCGCCGCCGATCGCCTTCACCATCCCCTACTTCCTGGTTTACCGCTACCTCGAGCTGCTCGACACGTTGACCGGCCTCATCGTCATCTACCTCACCTTCAACCTGTCGCTGGTGATCTGGATGATGCGGCCGTTCTACGACCAACTGCCGCGCGCATTGGAAGAGGCCGCCTGGATCGACGGCGCCACCATGTGGCAGGGCTTCACCCGCATCATCCTGCCGCTCTCCGGGCCGGGACTCGCGGCGACCGCGATCCTGTGCTTCCTGTTCGCCTGGAACGATTTCTTCTTCGCCCTGATCCTGACCCGCACCGAGGCCATGACCGCACCGGTCGCCGTGGTGAACTTCATGAATTACGAAGGCTGGGAGTGGGGTCGCATCGCGGCTGGCGGCACCATGATCATGCTGCCGGTGCTTGTCTTCTCGTTCGTCGTGCGGCGATATCTGGTCAGCGGCTTGACCGGAGGAGCGATCAAAGGATGACCAAGGTTCTTCTCATCACCGGCGGTGCCTCGGGTATCGGCGCGGAGACGGCGCGACGCGCGGCAGCCCGCGGCTACAGCGTTGCCATCAACTATCGCACACGCGACGCCGAGGCGAAGAAGGTCGTGGCCGACGTCCAGGCCGCCCAAGGCAAGACAGCCGCCGCCAAGGCGATCGCCATCAAGGCCGACATGGCCGTCGAAGCCGACATCGTCAGGATGTTCGAGGAGACGACCAAGGCATTGGGGCCGCTCACCCATCTGCTGAACAGCGCCGGCATCAGCAAGCAGATGCGGGTCGACTCCTATGACGCCGCGGCGCTGGCCAACCTGTTCGCCACCAACGTCACCGGCCTGATGCTGTGCTGCCGCGAGGCCGCCAAGCGCATGTCGACCCGGCATGGCGGCAAAGGCGGCGCGATCGTGAACGTGTCGTCGATGGCAGCGACCCTCGGCGGTCGACTGGGTTCGTCGGCGTACGCTGCGACCAAGGGCGCCGTCGACTCCTTCACCAAGGGTTTCGCCCGCGAGGTCGCCGACGAAGGCATCCGCGTGAACTCGCTCAGACCCGGCATGGTATTGACCGAAATGACCGAAGGCCGTCTCAAGGACGCCGACTTCAAGAAAGGCATCGAATCGTCGATCCCGATGCGGCGCGTCGGTCAATCCCGGGAGATCGCCGACGCCGCCCTCTGGCTCCTGTCTGAGGAAGCCTCCTTCATCACCGGCACGATGCTCGACGCTGCCGGCGGAGGTTACCGGATTTAGTTTTTGGCCTTGTCGACCAGGGCCTTTTCCTTGATCCACGGCATCATGTCGCGGAGCTTGGCGCCGATCTCCTCGATCGGGTGATCGGCCATCTTCTTGCGCATGGACTTGAACGAGGCCTGGTTGACCTTGTTCTCCAGCATCCAGTCGCGCGCGAAGCGGCCCGACTGGATGTCGGCCAGCACGCGCTTCATCTCGGCCTTGGTCTCGGCCGTCACGATGCGCGGGCCCGACATGTATTCCCCGTACTCCGCCGTGTTGGAGATCGAGTAGTTCATGTTGGCGATGCCGCCCTCATAGATCAGGTCGACGATCAGCTTCACCTCGTGCAGGCACTCGAAGTACGCCATCTCCGGCGCGTAGCCCGCCTCGACCAGGGTCTCGAAGCCGGCCTTGATCAGCTCGACGAGGCCGCCGCACAGCACGACCTGCTCACCGAACAGGTCGGTCTCGCACTCTTCCTTGAACGAGGTCTCGATCGTGCCGGCGCGCCCGCCGCCGATCGCCGAGGAGTAGCTGAGGCCGATTTCGAGCGCATTGCCCGAGGAATTCTGCGCCACCGCCACCAGACAGGGCACGCCGCCGCCCCGCAGATACTCCGAGCGCACGGTATGACCGGGGCCCTTCGGCGCGATCATGAACACGTCGAGATCGGCGCGCGGGCTCAGGAGGTTGAAGTGCACGTTGAGGCCGTGCGCGAACGCCAGCGCCGCGCCCTGCTTCATGTTGGGCGCCAGGTCGGCGTTGTAGATGTCCGACTGCAGCTCGTCGGGCGTCAGCATCATCACGATGTCGGCCCACTTGGCGCCGTCGGCCGGGCTCATCACCGCGAAGCCTGCGCCTTCGGCCTTCTTGATCGTGGCCGAGCCGGGCTTGAGCGCAATGCGCACGTCCTTAACGCCCGAGTCGCGGAGGTTCATGGCATGGGCATGACCCTGGCTGCCGTAGCCGACGACCAGGAGCTTCTTGCCCTTGATCAGGTTCACGTCGGCATCACGATCGTAATAGACACGCATCTTCCTGCTCCCTTTGAAAACTCTGCTTAGAACGCCGCGCCGCCGCGCGTCATGGCGACAGTGCCGGTGCGGCCGACGTCGACGAGGCCGAGCGAGCCCATCAGCTCGACGAAGGTGCGGACCTTGTCGGACGTGCCGGTCACCTCGAAGACGAACGAATCGGTCTTGGCGTCGATCACCTTGGCCCGGAACACGTCGGCCAGGCGCAGCGCCTCGACCCGCTTCTCGCCGATGCCCTTGACCTTGACCAGCGCCAGCTCGCGCTCGATGTGCGGGCCGTCCATGGTGAGGTCGTGCACCTTGTGGACCGGCACCAGCCGGTCGAGCTGGGCCTTGATCTGCTCGACCACCATGGGTGTGCCCGTCGTCACGATGGTGATGCGCGAGAGGTTTTCCTTCACGTCGGTCTGCGCCACCGTGAGGCTCTCGATGTTGTAGCCGCGGCCGGAAAACAGGCCGACCACCCGCGCCAGGATGCCGGGCTCGTTGTCGACCAGAACGGCGATGGTATGGCTCGAAGCCGTCTCGACCGGGCTCACACCAGCACCATGCCTTCCTCGGACACCGGCCGCGCGGCGTGGTCGGCGGGGCCCAGCAGCATTTCGTTGTGCGCGGCGCCCGACGGGATCATGGGGAAGCAGTTCTCGGCCTTGTCGACGGCAACGTCGACGATGACCGGCCCCTTGATGGCGATCATCTCCTTGATGACGTCGTCGAGCTTCGACGGCTCGTGACATCGGAGACCCGTGGCGCCAAACGCATCGGCCAGCTTCACGAAGTCCGGCAGCGCCTCCGAATAGCTCTCCGAATAGCGACCGCCGTGCAGCAGTTCCTGCCACTGGCGGACCATGCCCATGTACTGGTTGTTGAGGATGAAGATCTTCACCGGCAGGCGATACTGCGCCGCGGTCGAGAGCTCCTGGATGTTCATCATGATCGAGGCTTCGCCCGCCACGTCGATCACCAGCGCCTCGGGGTGCGCGATCTGCACGCCGATCGCCGCCGGCAGGCCGTAGCCCATGGTGCCGAGGCCGCCCGAGGTCATCCAGCGGTTGGGCTGCTCGAACTTCAGGAACTGCGCCGCCCACATCTGGTGCTGGCCCACTTCGGTCGTGATGTAGTGGTCCTTGTTCTTGATGAAGTGATACAGCCGCTCGAGCGCGTACTGCGGCTTGATGATCTCCTTGCCCTGCTTGTAGGCAAGGCAGTCGCGGCCGCGCCACTGCTCGATCTCGGCCCACCAGGCCTTGAGCGCCTTCTGGTCGGTCTTGGGCTGCTTGGCCTTCCACAGCCTGATCAGCCCTTCCAGCGCCTCGCCGGCATCGCCCACGATCGGCAGGTCGACCCGCACGTTCTTGTTGAGCGAGCTGCCGTCGATGTCGATGTGGATCTTCTTGGAGTGCGGCGAGAACTCGGAGAGCTTGCCGGTGATGCGGTCGTCGAAGCGCGCGCCGATGTTGATCAGCACGTCGCAATGATACATTGCGAGGTTCGCCTCGTAGGTGCCGTGCATGCCCAGCATGCCGAGGAACTGCTTGTCCGACGCCGGGAAGGTACCGAGGCCCATCAACGTGTTGGTGATCGGATAGCCGGTCATGTGCACGAACTGCGCGAGCAGCTTCGAGGCCTTGGCGCCCGAATTGATCACGCCGCCGCCGGTGTAGAAGACCGGTTTCTTGGCGTTGGCGATCAACTCGAACGCCTGCTCGATCTTCTTCGCGTCGGGCTTGGTCTGCGGCCGGTAGCTCTTGTGCTGCACCGGCATGTTGGGCGGGGTGTAGTCGTGCTTGTTCATCAGCACGTCCTTCGGCAGGTCGATCACCACCGGACCGGGACGCCCCGAGCGGGCCACATAGAAGCCCTCGTGCACGGTGCGCGCCAGGATGGCCACGTCCTTCACCAGGTAATTGTGCTTGGTGCACGGCCGCGTGATGCCGGTCGTGTCGGCCTCCTGAAAGGCATCGTTGCCGATCAGGTGGGTCGGCACCTGGCCGGTGAGGCACACGATCGGGATCGAATCCATGAGGGCGTCGGTGAGGCCGGTTACGGCATTGGTGGCGCCCGGACCCGAGGTCACCAGCACGACGCCGACCTTGCCGGTCGAGCGCGCATAGCCTTCGGCGGCATGCACGGCGGCCTGCTCATGGCGCACCAGGATGTGGCGCAGCTTGTTCTGCTTGAACAGCGAGTCGTAGATCGGGAGGACGGCGCCGCCGGGGTAGCCGAAGACGACCTCGACGTCCTCGTCGATCAGGGCTTTCACCAACAGATCGGCGCCGGTCGTGGCGGACTCCTCAGGCTTCTTCACAACGGTCTCCTCAGGACAAAGACGCCGCAAAACGAGGTTTGCGGCGGCGCGGAACATAAAGGCGGGGTTGTGGACAGGTCAACCCAAATCAGCACGAAAAGTAAAGTTTCAGACCCCAATTTTGTCCAATAATTTCTCGGGCGTGCCCAAATCTGGGTTGGCAGTCGGGTTAAACACAAGATCTGGTGTCAGCTGATGACGAAACCACGTCATCTGGCGTTTGGCATACTGGCGGGTGTGATCGATGGCGATTCGACGCGCGTGGTCGACCGACAACTCGCCCCGGAAGTGCCGGAAAAACTCCGGCGCGCCATGGGCCTTGAGCCCGAGCCAGCCGGGATCGGGCCGGGCGTCGAACACCGCGCGCGCTTCAGCCAGCACGCCCTGCGCCAGCATCTGGTCGAAGCGCAATTCGATGCGGGCGCGCAGCCATGGACGCTCGGGGGCCAGCAGCACGGTCACGAAGCGCCACGGCGCCGGCGTGCCCTCCTCCTTCTGCCAGACGCTGAGCGGCTTGCCGGTGGCCTCGAGCACTTCCCAGGCGCGGACGTGACGCTGGCGATCGGCGGGCTTCAGGACGGACACGATCTCGGGATCGCGCTCGGCCAGCCGCGCGCGGAACGCCTCGGCGCCCATCGACTGCCACTGCGCGTTGCCGCGCTCGCGGATCTCCGCCGGCACCTCGGGCACGGGCGAGAGGCCCTGCATCAAAGTCCGGATATAGAGGCCCGACCCGCCGCACAGGATCGGCAGGCGCCCCGCCGCCAGGCAGCGCTCGATCTCGGCCGAGGCCATCGCACTCCAGCGCCCGGCGGACAAGTTTTCGGTGAGCGGCAGTACGCCGTAGAGCGCATGCGGCACCCGCGCCCGCTCCTCCGCCGTCGGCTGGGCCGTCAGCATCGGGAAGGCGTCGTAGGTCTGCATGGCGTCGGCATTGATCACGCAGCCATCGCGCAACTGCGCGAAGGCGAGCGCCAGCGCCGACTTGCCGGAGGCGGTCGGGCCGGTGACGACGAGGACGGTGGGCTGGGTCATGCGCGAGGCGGCAGTTTGCAAATAAGTGGCCCCGCCGCTAGAGCCGGGACGTGAAAAACATTCTGGTCCTTCTTTCCAACCCGGCCCGCCCGGCGCTCGATCCCGGCACGGTGCGGGCGATCGTCGACGTCCTGCGCGGCACCGGCGCCACGGTGGGCATGCCCGATTGGCTGGCGCCCGGGGTCGCCTGCGACGTGCCGTTTGACGGTCGGCCGATGAACCTTGGCATGACCGGTATCGACGCTGTCACTGTGCCGGCCGAGGGCCGCCGCAAGAAGCTGCTCGTGGCCGACATGGAATCGACGATGATCGAGAACGAGATGCTCGACGAGCTGGCCGACTTCCTCGGCCTGCGCGAAAAGATCGCCGGCATCACCGCGCGCGCCATGAACGGCGAGATCGACTTCGAGGCCGCCCTCGAGGCCCGCGTCGCGCTGCTGAAGGACCTGCCGGTGTCGACGCTCGACGAAGCCGCCAAGCGCATCGCCTACATGCCGGGCGGCGCCACCCTGGTCGCCACCATGAAGAAGCATGGCGCCACTTGCGCGCTGGTGTCGGGCGGCTTCACCTATTTCACCAGGATGGTGCGCGACAAGCTCGGCTTCGACTTCGACGCCGCCAACACGCTGGATCTTGCCGGCACGTCGCTGGCCGGCACGGTGGCGCTGCCGATCCTGGGGAAGCAAGCCAAGCTCGCGGCGCTGAAGCGGCTGTGCGACGAACGCGGCCTTGGCCTGGGCGACGCCGTCTGCGTGGGCGACGGCGCCAACGACCTGCCGATGCTGCAGGCCGCTGGCCTCGGCGTCGCCTTTCATGCCAAACCGGTCGTGGCGGCCCAAGTGGCGGCGCGCGTCTACCACGGCGACCTCACGTCGCTGCTCTACCTGCAGGGCTATCGCCGCAGCGACTTCATCGAAGGGTAATCCGCCATGACCGACACCACCCAGATCGTCCTCGCCAAGCGCCCGGTGGGCGACGTCACCGCCGACTGTTTTCGCGAGGTGACTGTGAAATTGCCGGCGCTGGCCGACGGCGAGCTGCTGATCGGCTCGCGCTTCCTGTCGCTCGACCCCTACATGCGGCCGCGCATGAGCGAGCTGCGCTCCTACGTGCCGCCGTTCGAGATCGACAAGCCGCTGACCGGCGGCTCGGTCGGCGAGGTGCTGGAGTCGCGCAACCCGCGCTATGCCAAGGGCGACACCGTCATGGGCCTGCTCAACTGGGCCACGCACACGGTCCACGACGGCAAGGGCCTGCGCAAGATCGACCCGGCGCTGGCGCCGCTGCAAGCCCATCTCGGCGTGCTCGGCATGCCGGCCTTCACCGCGTGGTACGGCATCAAGCACATCTGCAAGCCCAGGGACGGCGAGACCGTGTTCGTGTCGGCCGCGACCGGCGCGGTCGGCCAGGTGGCGGGCCAGCTCGCCAGGCTCGCCGGTGCGCGGGTCGTGGGCTGCGCCGGCGACGAGCAGAAGTGCCAGTGGGCGGTGCGCGAGGCGGGCTACGATGCCTGCTTCAACCACCGCAGCGAGCGCGACTACGGCGCGGTGCTCGACAAGCTCTGCCCCAAGGGCATCGACGGCGACTTCGAGAACGTCGGCGGCGCGATCTTCCATGCCGTGTTCGAGCGCATGAACAACTTCGGCCGGGTCGCCTTCTGCGGCGCCATCTCCGAGTACCAGGACAAGGAGCCGCTCGCCGGCCCACCCAAGATGTTCACCATCGTGCAGCGCCGGCTCACCCTCCAGGGCTTCATCGTCTCGGACCAGGCAGCGATGCTGCCCGACTTCGTGAACGAGGTCGGCGCGCTCGTGAATGCGGGCAAGCTCAAGAGCCGCGAGACGGTGATCGACGGCCTTGGCAAGGCGCCGGCGGCGTTCATCGGCCTGCTGAAGGGCGAGAACTTCGGCAAGCTGGTCGTGAAGGTCGGCTGAACGCGCAGTTACGAAAAGTGACGCTTTTAATAAAGGAAATATAAAGCGGACGGAGATTCTACGCCCACCCGCCGTCATCCCGAGCGCAGCGCGCTCGAGATGACAAAGTGCGTCGGGGCGGGCACTCGTTACCGTGCGGTAAGCGCTAAAATAGCGAGAATCTAGCGGGGCGCCTTCATGATGGAACGACATCCCGCGAGTCTAGGCGCGTCGGCCCGAACCACCAATCTTGGTCGTTATCACCCCTAAAAAGCTGGCCCGCTTGAATCTCCTGTCGTCCTGAGCGAAGCGAAGGACCTCACTGAACGACCAGATTCGGACTTCTCATCAAGACCGAGCGCAGCGCGACGTCAGGTCCTTCGCGTCGCTCAGGACGACAGAGTGCGCGCGACGCGAAGACTACTTGGTGAGCCTGAGGGCGGCGAACCGGGGATCTCCCTGGCGTTCGACGAACAGCAGGACCGAGCGCTTCTTCTGCGCCTGCAGCTTGGCCACGATCTCGGTCACTTCCTGCGGGGTCGTGACCGGCTTCTGGTCGACCTCGAGGATGAGGTCGCCTGCCTGGAGCTGCTTCTCGGCGGCCGGGCTGTCGGCGGCCACCTTGGTGACGACGACGCCCTTGACGCTGTCGGACAGGCCGTACTTCTCGCGCAGCTGATCGGTGATCTTCTGCAACGTGAGGCCGAGCTGCTCGATCGTCGAGGTGACCGCGAGGTCCTGGTCGGCGGGCTTCTTGGGAGCGCTGCCCTGGGCCGAGACGTTCTGCTTCTCGGCCTCCTCCTGCTCGCCGATCTTGAGCTTGAGCGGCGTCTCCTTGCCGCCGCGCCACACCACGATGTCGACGGTGTTGCCGACGCGGGCGTTGGCGACGATGCGCGGGAAGCGGCGCAGATCCGGCACGTCCTGGCCGGCGAAGGAGATGATGATGTCGTTGCGCTTGAGGCCCGCCTTGGCGGCCGGCCCGTCGGCCACGACATTGGCCACCAACACGCCGCGCGCGCGGTCGAGGCTGAAGCTGTCGGCGATGTCGTCGGTCACGCTCTGGTAGCTGACGCCGATCCAGCCGCGGCGGATGCGGCCGAACTCGCGCAACTGGTCGGCCGCCTGCTTCACGAGGTTGGACGGGATCGAGAAGGCCAGGCCCGCATTGGTGCCGGACGGCGAATAGATCGCGGTGTTGACGCCGATCACCTCGCCGTCGGTGTTGAACAGCGGGCCGCCCGAGTTGCCCTTGTTGATGGCGGCGTCGGTCTGCAGGTAGTCGTCGAGCGCGTCGTTCAGCGAACGGCCGCGCGCGGAGATGATGCCGGCGGTCACCGAATGGCCGAGGCCGAACGGATTGCCGATCGCCACCACCCAGTCGCCGACCCGCACCTTGTCGGAATCGCCGAACTTGGCGGCCGGCAGCGGCTTCTTGCCCGGCGGCTCGACTTTCAGCACGGCGATGTCGACGCGGCTGTCGGCGCCGACCAGCTTGGCCTTGAGCTGGGTGTCGTCGCGCAGGATGACGGTGATGTCTTCGGCGCCCTGGATGACGTGGTTATTGGTGACGACGTAGCCCTCGCCGTCGATGATGAAGCCCGAGCCCAGCGAGGTGCCGCGGCGCTGCTGCTGCTCGCCGTTCTTCTTGTCGAAGAAGTCCTTGAACAGCTCCTCGAAGGGCGAGCCCGGCGGGAGTTGGGGCATGTCGCGCAGGCGCGAGCCCTGCTGCGGCAGGTTCTGGGTCGTCGTGATGTTGACGACGCTGGGCATCAGCTTGTCGACCAGGTCGGCGAAGCTCTCCGGCGCATCGCGCGCCTGGGCGGGCGCCACAACGACGGGCTGGACCAGGGCCAGGCCGAAAGCGGTCACGGCCGCTAAAGCGGTTTTGCTCAAAACCGCGTAGGCGACCCTCTTCGAAAATCCGGAAAATTCCCCGAAAACCACGGCGACCTCCAACGGCGCTCGAGGCCATGGTGAGTGGGTTCGGCCGGCGCCGTGTGTACTACACACTGTCTACATGCGGCCCGATTGTGGCGCAAATAAAGAGGCCGTTATGTGACCGGTTGTTTCAGCTTTTCCGGGGTCGGGGCAAAAAAGAACCGGCGGCGTGGCAGGAACGCCACAGCCACCGGTTCTCCTCTTTTCGGTCGGGTTATTTCTTGGCCGGCGCGCTGCCCGGCGGCCCGGAGAAGTAACGGAAGAAGTCGCTGTCAGGGCTCAGCACCATGGTCGAGCCCCCCGACCCGAAGGCCTGCTTGTAGGCCTCCAGGCTGCGCCAGAAGGCATAGAAATCCTTGTCGCGGCTGAAGGCGTCGGCATAGACCTTGGTCGCCTCACCGTCGGCCGCGCCCATGGTGATCTGGGCGGTGAGGCCGGCGTCAGCCTTGATGACCGCCACTTCGCGGTCAGCCGTGGCCTTGATGCGCTGGTTCTCCTCGTCGCCCTCGGCGCGGAGCTGGCCGGCCTCGCGCTCGCGGTCGGTCTTCATGCGGTTGTAGACCGATTGGGAGTTGGCCTGCGGCAGGTCGGCGCGCTTGATGCGGACGTCGACAACCTGGACGCCGAGGTCCTTGGTCTTGGCATTCACCCGCTTGGTGATGTCGTCCATCAGCCCGGCGCGCTGCTCGGTCAGCACCGCGTGCAGCGGCACGCCGCTCAGCACACCGCGGATCTCCGAGTTGATCAGCGAGTCGAGAATGCCCTGCAGGGTAGGCTCGCCGCCCGGCACGGTCTCGACGAACTGCCGCGCATTGACAATGCGGAAGCGGGCGAAGGCGTCGACCACCAGGCGCTTCTGGTCGCCGGCGATGATCTCGAACTCGGCGGCTTCGTAGTCGAGCAGCCGGCGGTCGATTTTGATCACATCCTGGACCAGCGGAATCTTGGCGTAGAGCCCGGGCTCGGTCTTGGGATCGCCGACCAGGGCGCCGAACTGGCGGACCAGGACCTGCTTGGTCGGATCGACAGTGTAGAGAGTCTGCGACAGCAGGAAGGCCAGGATGGCGAGGCCAACCAGGGCCGCGATCGAACGGTTGCTCATCGCGTGCCTCCCGTCGGGGTCGAGACGGTCGGCGCGGGCGGCGGCGGTGGCGCCGTCCGCACGCCCGGCTTCAGCTCGGGCAGCGGCAGGTAGGGCACGACACCCGGTCCGCCGTTCTTGTCGATCATGACCTTGCTGGCGTTGCGCAGCACGTCCTCCATGGTCTCGATGTAAAGGCGCTCGGCGGTGATGTCCTTGGCCTTGGCGTACTGGTCGTAGACCTGGTCGAAGCGCTGGGTATCGCCCTTGGCGCGGGCCACGGTCTGGGCCTTGTAGGCCTCGCCGCGCTGGACGATCGACGCCGCCTCGCCCTTGGCCCGCGGCAGGACCTGGTTGCGATAGGTGTTGGCCTCGTTGACGTTGCGCTCCTTGTCGGCACGCGCGGCCTGAACGTCGCGGAAGGCTCCGATGACGTCCTGCGGCGGATCGACCCTTTGGAGCTGGACCTGGGTGACGCGCACGCCGAGGCCGTATTCGTCGAGTATCTTCTGCAGCAGGTCCTTGGTGTCCTGCTCGACCTTGGTGCGGCCGTCGCCGAGGGCATATTGCAGGGTGGCCTGGCCAATCACTTCGCGCATCGCCGCCTCGGCGGCAGAACGCACGGTCTCCTCGCCGTTGCGCACGGCGAAGGCGTAGTTGAAGACGTCCTTGACCTGCCACAGCACGGCGAACTCGATGTCGACGATGTTCTCGTCGCCGGTCAGCATCAGGTTCTCGGTCGAGGTGGCGCGGCCGCCGCGGACGAAGCCGCCGGTACCGCCGTTGTGCGAGCCGATGACGGTGCGGCGCAGATCCTGCACGTTCACGACCACGACATTGCCGATCGGGCCGGGCAGGTTGTAGTGCAGGCCCTGCTCGGCCGGCAGGCCGAACGGCTTGCCGAAGATGAGCTGGACGGCCTGCTGGTTGGGCTGCACGCGGAAGAAGCCGGTGAGCAGCCAGATCACGACCGCGGCCAGGACGACCAGCACGATGCCCTTGATCGAGCCCAGGCCGCCGGGAATGAGGTTCTTGAGCCGCTCCTGGCCCTTGCGGATGACATCGTCCATGTCGGGCGGACGCCGGCCGAACGGCCCGCCGCCCCCGCCGCGATTGCCGCCTCCACCGCCGCCGCCACTCCACGGACCACCGCCGTTGCCGCCGCCGTTGCCGCCACTATTGCCGCCGCCGCTGCCCCACGGGCCGCCGCTATTGTTATTCCACGCCATCCATCACCTCGGGCCCGCAGGACTTTGCTTTAAGTCCGCGCTGCATATATGTGACGGCAGCCCTATCTTCAATCAAGCGGCGACATTTGGTTGGCGCCGGGCGGGAGTGACCAACGTGGCAGAAATCAGCGAATCGGCCGTCCGCCGCGTTCTCGAAACGGTCACAGACCCCACGACCGGCAAGGATGTGGTGGCCGCCGGCATGGTGAGCGGCATCGCCACCCGGGGCGGCCATGTCGCCATCACCCTCGACGTCGATCCGGCCCGCGGAACGGCCCTGGAGCCCCTGCGCCAGGCCTGCGAACAGGCCGTGCGGGCCATGCCGGACGTGCTTTCGGCCACCGCGGTGATGACCGCCGAGCGGGCCGCCCCTCCGGCGCCCCCGCCGCCGGCCGCGCGCGGTACCGGCCACAGCCACGGCGCCGCGCCGGGTACCAAGACCACCGGCGGCGGCGGCCGCATCGACGTTCCGGGCGTGAAGCACATCATCGCCGTGGCCTCGGGCAAGGGCGGCGTCGGCAAATCGACGACGGCGGTGAACCTGGCGTTGGGCCTGGCCGCCAACGGCATCAGCACGGGTCTCCTCGACGCCGACATCTACGGCCCCTCGATGCCGCGCATGCTGGGGGTGAAGGAAAAACCCGAATCCATCGACGGCAAGATGCTGAAGCCGATCGAGCGCTACGGGCTGCGCACCATGTCGATCGGCTACATCGTGGCCGAGGACACGCCGATGATCTGGCGCGGCCCGATGGTGTCGAGCGCGCTGGAGCAGATGCTGCGCGACGTGCAGTGGGGCGAGCTGGACGTGCTGGTGGTCGACATGCCGCCGGGCACCGGCGACGCCCAGCTCACCTTGGCCCAAAGGGTGGCGCTGAGCGGCGCGGTGATCGTGTCGACGCCGCAGGACATCGCCCTGATCGACGCGCGCAAGGGGCTGGCCATGTTCCGCAAGGTCGCGGTGCCGGTGCTCGGCATCGTCGAGAACATGAGCTATTTCCTTTGCCCCAAGTGCGGCGAGCGCTCGGAGATCTTCGGCCACGGCGGCGCGCACGCGGAAGCCGACAAATTGGGCGTGCCGTTCCTGGGTGAAATTCCGCTCCACCTCGACATCCGCACGACGTCGGACAGCGGCCATCCCATCGTGGTCTCCCAGCCCGACAGCGCCCACGCCAAGGCCTACAAGAACATCGCCGGCCGAGTCTGGAAGCAGCTCTCCGCCCCCAAACGCGGCGGGCGGCCCGCACCGAAGATCGTGGTCAGCTAGCGCATTCACATGCGCTGGCGGGCGGCAGCGCCTTCTGAGCCGCGAGTCGGCGTTTTCGCGCTCACGCGCGAAAAGCGCCCGATCGCACCGTGCAAAATGGATAAGGATCGGGGCTAGCGCTTTTTGCGCTTCGCCTTCGGCTTCCCGATCATGCCGTGCACGCCGATCATCGAGCCGGCGACCAGCTCGAGCGCCAGGAAGCGGCGGTCCTCGACCCAGCCGGGAAGCTGCAGGTTGAGGCAGAGGTCGCGGCGAAAGCCGAACTGGTTGTAGTACTCCGGATCGCCCACCAGGATGATGCGGCTGTGGCCCTGCAGGCGCGATTGCGCCATCGCGTGCCACATCAGCGCCTTGCCGTAACCCAGGCCGCGCAGCTCGGGCGAGATCGACAGCGGGCCCAGCATCACCGCCGGCCACTTCTCGTTGATCAGGATCGGCCAGTTGCGGATCGAGGCCACCAGGCGGTTCTTGCGGTCGATGCAGACGAAGCAAAGCTCCTTGAGCGGCGCCACGTCCTCGCGCAGGCGGTAGACGGTCTTGTGGAAGCGGTCGGGCCCGAAGGCCGCGGCCGTCATCTCCTCGATCGCCGCATCGTCGCGCGGCCGCTCCTTCAGGAGACGCAGCTTGCCCGGGTCCCGAACAGCATCGCGAACGGTGTCGCGCGCCATTGCCCTAGTCGATGCCCAGCGAATTCATCAATTCGCGCCATTCGCGCGGATTGAGGCCACTCGACTTTTGGTCGACCTTCTCGCCTTGGATCATGCGCTTCAGCGCCGCCAGGCCGGTCTTCGACAAATGCGCGCCACCCATGCGGTATTCCATGAAGGCGTCGTGGCAGATCGGCGTCCAGCGCTTCAGCGTGTCGATCATCACGTCGGCATAGACGCGAATCTCGTGCTGGGCGTGCGCGTCGGCGCGCAGCGACAGGAAATGCATCAGATTGTGGAGGTTCGTCTTCCAGTACCACTGGGTATAGAAGGCGAGCGACAGGTTCATGCGGGCGAGCTCGCGCGCCAGGCCCGAGCGCTCGGGGTCGAGCGGCTGGCCCGCCTCGCCCTCGTTCAGCATCTCCATGTAGTGCTCGTAGACCAGCTCGGAATCCTTGCGGAGGATGTCGAACACCCTCTCGGCTTCCTTGCCCGCCAATACCGCGTCGCGGCCTTGGCGGTTGGCCTTGCTCTGCGCCGCCAGATGCTCGGGCTTGGGCACGTAGAATTCGTTGTCGAGGATCGAGTAGCGCGCGGAATATTCGTTCACGTTGGCGGTGCGGTGGCGGATCCACTGGCGCGCCACGAAGATCGGCAGCTTCACGTGGTACTTGATCTCGCACATCTCGAACGGCGTCGTGTGGCGGTGGCGCATCAGATAGTTGATGAGGCCGCGGTCCTCGCTCACCTTCTTGGTGCCGCGGCCGTAGCTCACGCGGGCAGCCTGCACGACGGCGGCGTCGTCGCCCATGTAATCGATGACCCGGACGAAGCCGTGGTCGAGCACCGGCAGCGCCTTGTAGAGGATTTCTTCCAGCGCGGGGGCGATCGCCCGGTATGTCGGCTGGGCGTCGCCGCGCGACTGTTCGATTTCAGCCTGCTGGTCGGTCGAGAGGGGCATCTGTCGCTTTCCTTGGTTGCGGCGGACTCTATGGTCCGAAGGTTGCCGCCACCATGGGGAAATATCACGCCTGACGACATGCCTTCAAAAAGGCATCCGATGCGCCTATATTGGTCGCGTCGGGCAACCGACTATGGCGATAAACACCGCGTGGCATAAGCGTTTCGGACCCGGGGGCAGTACCCGGCGCCTCCACCATTCACCCCAACCGTTCGCGGACGGGGCTTGTGGGGGCGAACCAGGATCGACGGGCGTGGTAAAGGCGCGGTTTTTGCCCGGTATGGTTCCGCCGCAACGGACCACACACAAGTGCTAACGATAACACCGTTACACTCGCTGCTGCCGCCTAAACAGCGGACGTAAGCGCGGTCCGGGGGGCACCGGGCAACAGAAGCCCCCCACTTTCCTTCGCGCGATTTGCGAGCTAAAGCGTTTCCTCAACGAGGAAACGCTGCATTGCCATCGTTGACTCTCCTCAAACCCGAGCCGATGCTCGGCGAAAGTTCCCGACAGGCACATGAACGACCGCTTTCACTACGACGCTCTCGTCGACGATGCGCTGCGCAGCGTCGTGCGCCGCGTGCTCGTGCAAGTCGCCGAGAAAGGTCTGCCGGGATCGCACCATTTCTACATCTCCTTCCGCAGCACCGACCCGGGCGTCGAGCTGCCCGAATACCTGCGGGCCAAGTATCCGGAAGAGATGACGGTCGTGCTCCAGCACCAGTACTGGGACCTCATCATCACCGACGAGTTCTTCGAGGTGACGGTGAGCTTCAACAAGCAGCAGGAGCGCATCAAGGTACCGTTCATGGCGCTGTCGGCCTTCGTCGATCCGTCGGTACGCTTCGGCCTGCAGTTCGATCGCAAGGACAAGACCGGCGGGGCTGAGAAGTCCGACTCCGTCGCTACGGCGCCCACGCCGCTGCCGGCGCCCGAGCCCAGGCCGAAGGGCGATGCCGCGGCGGCGGCCGCCGATCCCGAGGCCAAGCCCGAGGATGCAGCCTCCAAGATCGTCAAGCTCGACAGCTTCCGAAAGAAGTAGACGGGGGCCGCTTTTTGCGGTTTTACGGCGCTTCCCGCGAGGAGTTGCCATGCCCGAGTTCCAGTTCCAGGAAATGTTCCCCCACGGCCCGGACACGACGCCGTACCGCAAGCTCAGCTCCGACTATGTGAGCGTCACCAAGTTCAACGGCCGCGACGTGCTGACCGTCGATCCCAAGGCGCTGACCCTGCTGACGGCGGCGGCCTTCCACGACATCTCCCACCTGCTGCGGCCGGGGCATCTGGCGCAACTGAAAGCCATCCTCGACGATGGCGAGGCCTCGCCCAACGACAAGTACGTGGCGCTCGAGCTCTTGAAGAACGCCAACATCTCGGCCGGTGGCGTGCTGCCGATGTGCCAGGACACCGGCACCGCGATCGTCATGGGCAAGAAGGGCCAGCAGGTCTGGACCGGCGGCGGCGACGAGGCCGCGATCGCCGAGGGCGTCTACAAGACCTACACCGAGACCAACCTGCGCTACTCGCAGGTCTCGCCGCTCTCCATGTTCACGGAAGTGCAGACCGGCACGAATTTGCCGGCCCAGGTCGACATCTACGCGACCGACGGCGACGCCTACAAATTCCTGTTCATCGCCAAGGGCGGCGGATCGGCCAACAAGAGCTACCTGCACCAGCAGACGCCAGCGGTGCTGAACGAGGCAGCGCTCCTGAAATTCCTCGACACCCAGATCCGCACCCTGGGCACCGCAGCCTGCCCGCCCTATCACCTGGCCATCGTGATCGGCGGCACGTCGGCAGAGATGAACCTCAAGACGGTGAAGCTCGCCTCGACGCGCTACCTCGACGACCTTCCTAGCGAGGGCAACAACAAGGGCGTGGCCATCCGCGACCGCGAGATGGAGAAGAAAGTGCTGGAGCTGACGCGCCAGATGGGCATCGGCGCGCAGTTCGGCGGCAAGTATTTCTGCCACGACGTGCGCGTGATCCGCATCGCCCGCCACGGCGCCTCGGTGCCGATCGGCATCGGCGTGAGCTGCTCGGCCGACCGCCAGGCGCTGGGCAAGATCACTAGGGACGGCATCTTCCTGGAAAAACTCGAGACCAACCCCGCGCAGTTCCTGCCCGACGTCGAACCCGCGCAGCTCTCGGGCTCCGTCGTTTCGGTCGACCTCAATAAAGGCATGGCGCACACGCTGTCGGTGCTGACCAAGCATCCCGTGAAGACCCGCGTGAACCTCACCGGCACCTTGATCGTGGCGCGCGACTCGGCGCACGCCAAGCTCAAGGAGCGACTCGACGCGGGCCAGGGCCTGCCCGACTACTTCAAAGAATTCCCGGTCTATTACGCCGGCCCGGCCAAGACGCCGGACGGCATGGCCTCGGGTTCGTTCGGCCCAACGACGGCTGGCCGCATGGATAGCTACGTCGATCTCTTCCAGGCCAACGGCGGCTCGATGGTGATGCTGGCCAAGGGCAACCGCTCCAAACAGGTCGTCGACGCCTGCAAGAAGCACAAGGGCCTCTATCTCGGCTCGATCGGCGGCCCGGCGGCGATCCTGGCGCAGGATGTGATCAAGAAGGTCGAGGTGTTGGAATATCCCGAGCTCGGCATGGAAGCGATCTGGCGCATCCAGGTCGAGAACTTCCCCGCCTTCATCATCACCGACGACAAGGGCAACGACTTCTTCTCGGATCTCAAGATCTGAAAAAGGAGAGACCTCGAAGGTTGCCCTTCGAGGTCTGCTGCTGTCCCACGCCGTGCCGTTCAAATCCCCAGATGAACGGAACGCCGCCTCCCAAAACTTGTGTGCCTAGCCGCGGCAGCCCTCGGCCTTGGAGCACCATTTGTCGATCCAGGTGTTGCCCCGGCTGGCATTGATCACCTGAAGGAGATCGCCGCGGCAGCCGAGCACGCGGAATTTCATGTCCTCCCGCTCGATCTTGCCGGTGACCACGCCGATCAGGCTCGGCCGGCTGTACATCGTGATCGTGCCATCGACGCGGCTGTCGACCCCGAGCTGGTCGGCCGGGATCCAGCCGTACGAGTGCGGCGTCGCGGTATCGAGCGCGGTGTAGTCGCGGGCAGTGTCGAGCGCGATACGCGCCCAGCCGCTCTGGCTGGCGTTCATCGTCACGACCGCGGCCGTGGGACCGACGCTCTTGTCACCCGCAGCGATCACGCCGACGACGGCGGCTTCCGGCGTGGGCTGCGCGCGCACCACGATCCGATCGCCCGGATGGAGCTGCACGTAAGCCTGCGTTGCCTTGCACGAACCGGCCTGGCCGGTGCTGGCGTCGACCGAATGCTCGAGGACCGCGAAGCCCGCAAGCACGGCGACCGTGCCAATGATGGCGCGTATCGTCATTGGAAAACCCTTCCCACATTTTTGGCCGGCGGATCCCCATCCGCGTGGCCCCTTCACCCGCGACTGTTCTAAAAGCCAATAAAGTCGGAGTCTTGGCGCACATTGTATGGTTTGTTTCCGGAGTGAGCCGGCATCGGAATCGCAATTCGCTGCGCTGAATCAATGCCCTCCCACGGAGTCCTGAGATAGATTCAGGAACGCCGAAACGACTTTTCCACCGCCCGGGACACACTTCGCGCCATGAAACTCGCCAAACAGCATCTCGACGTCGGCCTGTTCTCGACCAAACGCGACGAGCAGCTCGCCTTCTGGCAGCAGACGGTCGGCCTGCCTTACGACCACATGGGCAAGGTGGGCGGCGGCGTGCAGCAGCACCGCCATCACATGAACGGTTCGATCCTGAAAATGAACCACTCACGCGACCCCCTGCCCGGCGTGCCGCCCTCCGGCATCATGGGCCTCGAGATCGCGCGCGACGGGCTTGCCGCACCACAGGCTCTGGCCGATCCCGACGGCAACAAGGTCACGCTGGTGCCGGCGGGCGCCGGCGGCGTCACCGGCATCGCCATCCTGCTTACGGTCAACGATCCCGCCGCCCACGACCGCTTCTGGACCCACGCGATGCAGTTCGAACGCGCGGGTGCCGGCCGCTATCGCTGCGGCGACTCGCTCGTCGTCGTGGCCGGCCGCGGCAAGATCGAGCATCCCGGCGCCCAGTGGCGCGGATCGTGGCGCGGGCCGGGCTATCGCTACATGACGGTGCAGATCTGGGATTGCCTCGGCGAATACGCCGGCATCCTGGCCCGCGGCGGTACCTCGGGCGGCGACCCGCGCGTGCTGGGCGACACGGTACGCTATGCCTTCGTCTGCGATCCCGACGGCAATCACATCGAGATCAGCCAGCGCGCGACGCTGACAGGCAGCCTCTAGGCTGCGGTAGCCTCCCCAGAGAGCTACTTCTTGCGCGCCTTGCGGGCGGCATAGCGGGCGTCGCGCAGCGCCTTCTGCTCCTCGGCCGACAGCGCGGGCTTGGACACCGGGCGCTTGCCCTGCCGGATGCGCTCGGCTTCGGCCTCGGCTTCGGCGGCCTTGCGCGCGGCCTCGGTCTCGCGTTCGGCTTTTACCCGGGCCTGCTCAGCGGCCTTGGCGTTGCGGCGCTCGGTCTCGCGCTCCTCGCGCAGCCGGGCCGCCTCGATGCGGGCGGCCTGGCGGGCGGCGAATTCGGGATCGTTCGTGGGATCCTTCTGGCGCGCCTTGTCGAGGAGCGCTTGCTTGGCCTTGGCGGCTGTCTCGAGCCGGTCGGCGAACGTAAGGCCTTGGTTCTTCAAGTGTCTTCCCTTGTTACTTCGTTACTCGGCCGCCTGGGCGGACTGCTTCTTCGCGCGTTTGCGGTCCTCGTTGTTGAGGAAGCGCTTGCGCAGCCGAATCGACTTCGGCGTGATCTCGACCAGCTCGTCTTCCTCGATATAGGCGATCGCCTGTTCGAGGCTCATCTTGCGCGGCGGCGTCAGGCGAACGGCCTCATCCTTGCCGGCGGCGCGGATGTTGGTGAGCTGCTTGCCTTTCAGCACGTTCACTTCGAGGTCGTTGCCGCGGCTGTGCTCGCCGATGATCATGCCCATATAGACCGGTACGCCCGGATCGATGAACATCGGGCCGCGTTCCTCGAGGTTCCACATCGCGTACATCACCGCATTGCCAGGGGCATTGGCGATCAGCGCGCCATTGCGGCGGCCGGCGATCGGGCCACGATAGGCGCCGTATTCGTGGAAGATACGGTTCATCACGCCGGTGCCGCGCGTGTCGGTCAGGAACTCGCCGTGATAGCCAATCAGGCCGCGCGACGGTGCGTAGAACACCAGACGAGTCTTGCCGGCGCCCGACGGACGCATGTCCTGCAGCTCGCCCTTGCGCATCGAGATCTGCTCGACCACGGCGCCGGTATAGGCGTCGTCGACGTCGATCACGACTTCCTCGATCGGCTCCTGGCGCTGGCCGGTGGCCGCATCGGTCTTGAAAAGCACGCGCGGACGGCCGACGGCGAGCTCGAAGCCCTCGCGGCGCATGGTCTCGATCAGCACGCCCAGCTGCAATTCGCCGCGGCCGGCGACTTCGTAGGAATCTGCGTTCTCGGTGTCGGTGACGCGGATGGCGACGTTGCCCTCGCCTTCGCGCATCAGGCGCGCGCGGATCATGCGCGTCGTGACCTTGTCGCCTTCGGTGCCGGCGAGCGGCGAATCGTTGACCGAGAAGGTCATGGCGAGCGTCGGCGGATCGACCGGCTGCGAGGAGACCGGCTCGACGAGCGTGAGGTCGCCGATCGTGTCGGCCACAGTGGCGACCTTCATGCCGGCAACGGCCACGATGTCGCCGGCCTCGGCCGACTCGAGTGCCACGCGCTCGAGGCCGCGGAACGCCAGCACCCGCGTGATGCGGGTCTGCTCGAGCTCCGTGCCGTCGCGGCCCAGCGCCTTTATCATCGTGTTGGGCTTGACCGAGCCCGACAGGATACGGCCGGTGAGGATGCGGCCCAGGAAGTTGTCGGCCTCGAGCGTCGTCACTAGCATGCGGAAGGCAGGATCGGCCTCGATGGTCGGCGGCGGCACGTGTTTCAGCACCAGGTCGAACAGCGGCTCCATGTCCTTGTGCTCGGCCTCGAGCGAGGTCGCGGCCCAACCCTGGCGGGCCGAGGCAAAGAGCGTCGGGAAGTCGAGCTGCTCGTCGGTGGCTTCGAGGGCCGAGAAGAGATCGAACACCTCGTCGTGCACTTCGTGCGCGCGGGCGTCGGAACGGTCGACCTTGTTGATCAGCACGATCGGCTTCAGGCCAAGGCGCAGCGCCTTGCCGAGCACGAACTTGGTCTGCGGCAGCGGCCCTTCGGCGGCATCGACCAGCAGCACCACGCCATCGACCATCGACAGGATGCGCTCGACCTCGCCGCCGAAGTCGGCGTGGCCCGGCGTGTCGACGATGTTGAGGCGCGTGTTTTTCCAGACGACCGAGGTCGCCTTGGCCAGGATCGTGATCCCGCGCTCGCGCTCGAGGTCGTTCGAATCCATGGCGCGCTCGGCGACCTGCTGGTTTTCGCGGAACGTGCCGCTCTGCTTCAGCAGGCAATCGACGAGAGTGGTCTTGCCATGGTCGACGTGCGCGATGATCGCGACGTTGCGGATGTCCATATGTCTTCCGGGAGGGGGTTAAGTGGCGGCGTATATACGCATGGGGCATGACGTCGGCAAGGCGGCTTGAGGGGGCGTCTTGCCGCTGTCACAGTCGAGAAGAGGCAGAAATGCGTAAACGTTCGGTCACCATCGACGGCCACCGCACCAGCATCACCCTGGAAGATGCGTTCTGGGAGGAGCTGTCGGCGCTCGCCCGGCGCCGCGGCCTGTCGCTCGGCGCCCTGGTGGCCGAGGTCGACCACAGGAAAGGCGGCCCCGGCAATCTCTCCAGCGCCTTGCGCGTCCATGTGCTGGAGGCGCTGCGCGGGAATATCAGTCGAGCTTGAAGCCCTTGGCGCGCACGAAAGCGCCGAAATCGGCGCGCTCCGGCACCGAATATTGCCGGGCCTTGTCCTCCGACCAACCGTACTCGGGGCTGGTCCCGAACCTGTCGGTGTATCGCTGGGTCTTGTAGGGCTGGACCGCCTCCCGCCGGCGGTCGTAGGCGGCGATCTTGTCCCGCAGCCCGGTCTCGTCATAGCGGCCATGATGAATTGAGACATCGAGGCCGAGCCGCGGGGTCATGACCCCGGCGAAGGACGGCCAGCCGACGCCCAACCCGGCGACGGGAAAAACATGGTCGGGCAGGCCCAGGATATCGGAGACTTCGCGGGCGTGGTTGCGGATGGCGCTGATCGGGCAGGTCCCGAGGCCCACCCGGTCGGCGGCGGCCACGAAGGTCCCGAGCACGATCCCGGCATCGACGGCGGCGTTGAAGAACGGGTCGAGGTAGTCGTTCACGAACGGCCGGCCGCGCCATTCGAAGAGCAGCCGGTGGCGCCGGTTGTTGCCGCAGAACACCAGGAGCCCCGGCGCGGCCTTGACCCAGGGGTTGTCAGGCAGCAGCGCCTCGAGTTTCTCGCGCTCGGCCTTGCCCGAGACGATCACGATGTCGGCCTGCTGCAGGTCCGACTTCGACGGCGCCGAGAGCGCCACGGCGCACAGCGTATCGAGCAGCGCCGGATCGATCGGCTGGTCGGTGTAGCGCCGCATCACGCGCCGGTCGGCCATGTCGGCCAGGACGTCGACGCGACTTATATTTCCGTTGAGGTGCGCTTCCTTGAGGGCAGGTGCTGCCCCAAACCGGGCCTTGAGCACGGTCATCAGACGATCGAGCACGTGGATACCTCTAGCGGCCGAAGATGTTGGGAATGGGAATTTTCGGGATGATCGAGGGCGCCTGCTGGCCACCCCCGCCGCCACCGCCCATTCCCGGGATGGCGTTGGTCAGCGTGTTCACCATGCCGGGCGGATCCTTGGCCGTGCCGCGGCTGACGTTGTAGCTCAGGTTCGAGGTCGGGCCGCGCACGCTGGTGATCAGGTAAGGCGCCGAGCCGTCCTCGGCGATCGTGAAGTTGATCGTGGTATCGGTGGACGAGGCCGCGAGATTGGTGCGCGTCGTGATGTTGGCCGTTGCCCTGTTGCCCTGGACGGCCAACCCCTTGTCGGTCAGCACGCCGCCCGCGATGTCGACCCGGCCCGACACCGGGCTGTCATGGTTGACGAAGCGGTTGAGCACCAGCGAGATCGCGTTGAGGAGGTTGCCGACGCCGACGCCGCCCTTCTGGCCGACGGCGCCGAGCGCGGAGCCCAGCGTGTTGTCGATCACGCCGCCTACCACGCCTGTCGCCGCGGTGCCGATCGCCGTCAGCGCCTTGTCGGCGCCGACCAGGACGTGGCCGCCGATCTGCGCGCCCCCGCCCAGCGAGCTCTTGATCTGTTCGGAGGTCGAGCCGGCGCCCTTCACCGAGATGCCGGTTGCGCTCAGCTGGCCGTCGATCGTGACCTTGACCGCGCTGCCGAACTGGTTGCTGCCGTGCATGCCGCGCAGCAGCTCGCCTACGGAGATGTTGCTGGCGTCGCCCTTGAGGTCGATCGCGAGCGCGGGCTTGCTGCCGTCGACGGTGCCCGACAGCGCCAGCGTACCGCCGTAGAGCGCACCCTTGAAGTGATCGAGGGTGATCACGCCCCCCTTGAGGGTGACCGCGAGGTCGGCGTTGCCGATGCGCAAGGGCGCGCTGATGAGCGTTCCGGCGACGAACTTCACCGAGGCGTCGAAGCCGCGCAGACCCGACACGTCGATCGGCTTGCCCGCCGCCGCGGCCGGGGCCGCCTGTCCGCGCGGCGGCGGCGCCGGCCGAGCCGGTGCTGCGCTCCGCGACTGGAGCCTGTCGAGATCGAGCGAGGTTGATTTCAAGTCTGCCGTGATCATCGGCCGTTCGGCGACCTTGACCTCGACCGTACCGTCGACCGTCTGGCCGTTGACCGAGAGGCTGCCCTTGTAGCCCACCGAGGTCGGTGTGCCGTTCACCGCGCCCGGCGCCGAAACCGCACCGTTCACCTTCACCGTATCCGCTCCCGCGGCGACCGTCATGTCGCGCAGCGCGAACTGCTCCGCCGTTCCGGCCACCCCGCCGCTCGCGGTGACCTTGCCGAGGCCGGTCGACGTGCCGCCGGCGATCTTCAGCACCTTGTCGATGTCCGGCGCGTCGAAATTGAAGGCGACGTCGGGACGGCGGGTCGGTGCGGCGAAGTCGGTGACGGCGCCGCGCACGGCAAGCCGCGCGCCGCCGAGATTGGAAATGTCGAACTGGTTGAGCTTGAGGGTGCTGCCCTGCAGTGCCAGGTCGACGTCGATGCCGCCGATCGTCTCCTCGTTGTAGATCGCCTTGGCGATCTTGACCTTCAGCCCGAAGATCGGAAGGGCGACGTCGGCCCTGGCGGGCGCAGCGGACGGCGCCGACGGTGCAGCGGCGGCCTTTTTGCCCGGCGCGGGCTTGGCCATGAAGGAATCGAGGTCGAGCATGTCGATCTCGAGGTGGGTCGCCAGCGAAAACGGCACGCTGAACGTCGCTACCATGCCGCCGGTGCCCTTGAGATCGTCGAGCTCGAAGGCCGCGTCGGTCACCTGGACGTTACCGCTGGTCGAGGCCATGCGGCCCTTGAGGCTGAGCTTCGTCAGCTTGCTGGCCGGCAGCGACGAGACGTCGACGTCGAGCCACTTCAGCGTATCGCGCAGGTGCGGCCCGACCAGGCTGAAGTCGCCGCTCACCGTCGGCCGCGACGGATCGCCCGACAGCGACGACTTCGCCTGCAGCACCATGTCGCCCGGCAAGGTCGCGCTGAGCCGCGGCACGGCGACGATGCCGCTGCGGGCATCCAGTTCGATCGCGACGTTGCGCACCGACGCCTTGTTGTAGACCACCTCGCCGATATCGAACGACACCTTGGCGGTGATGCCGTCGAGCAGGCTGGTGCTCTTGGTCCCCGAGGACGCAGCAGCGGACGGGCGAGCCGGCGTGACAACGGACGGCGCGGCTTTCTCCGCCGCCGGCGCCTTGGCCGGTGCCAGGCCCGCAAGGACCTTGTCGAGGTCGAGCCTGGGCGTCACGACCTTGGCATCGACGACGAGGGCGGGCTTCAGGGTGACCGAGAGCGCGCCCGAACTGGTGCTGTCGGCCAGCGCCATCTTGAAGTCCCGGGCGGCGAACGCCGTCTGCGAAGCGTCGATGCTGCCGTCGAAACTGAACTTGCCGGCAAGCAGCGGCGGCAGGGCGGGCGCCGGCTGGCCGGCGAGGCCCGCCAGGGTGGCCACGAAGGCGGTGAGCGAGTCGGCCGACACCGTGGCGACGCCGCCCAGCCGCGCCTTGGGGCCGAGCTCGCTCAGCGTGCCCTTGAAGCCCAGCTTGCCGTTGGCCTCGAGCGACAGGCTGGTGGCGTAGCCGTCGGTGCCCTTGGCGCCGACCGACACGTCGAGCTTGAGCGGTGCGCCGTTGAGGGTGGCGTTTCCGGCCAGCGTGTACGGCCCATCGAGCGAGCCGACCGACGCGGTGAAATTGGCCTTGTCGGCCACCATCGAGATGCCGGCCTTGGAGTCGCTGAACAACAGCGTTCCGTTCTCGATCACCAGGGCGCCGAGCGACAACGGCTTGGGCGAGCTGGGCTTGGCCGCGGCGGGCTTGGCGTCCTCGACCGACGGCGCAAATTCCCAGTTCGGCTTGCCCTCGGCGTTGATCTCGAGGACGATCTTGGGCTCGACGAGCGTGACCTCGCTCACCTCGATGTCGCCGACCATCAGCGCCAGCAGCGACGGCTTCACGGTAATCGACTTGACCTCGACCATGTTGGGGTTCTTGGACCCCGGCACGTTGAAGAACTTCACGCCCGACACGCTGACGCTTGGCACCGGCAGCAGCGACAGCGACACCGGTCCGTCGATCAGCAGGTCGCGGCCGGTCGCCTTCTTCGCCATGGCGATGATCTCGGGCTTCTTCTTGTTCAGGTCGTAGAACGACGGACCGATCAGGAGAGCCACGATCAGCACGCCAAGAAAGCCGCCGCCGCCGATCAGGAGCTTCTTGCGCGTGGACGGGCTCATGCTCTCCTCCCGGATGATCGTCTCGATCGAACACTAGAGCGATTTCCGACCGGATGGAACCGCTCGCGGGTTCCATCCGGTCGGAAATGCGCACACCGGAGATCGTGGTTTCACAGGGCGCATTCCGTCCGGCCGGTTACAGCCGGACGGAATGCGCTCTAGCGCATCGAGCGGCGACGCGGCATAGAGAAAAGACGAGAGTCACATGGCCGACATCGTCAACCTGAAGAAGGCGCGCAAGGACAGAGCGCGCCGCGAACGCGAGAGCGAGGCCGACGCCAACCGTCGCCGCTTCGGCCGCACGCGCGCCCGCAAGCTCGCCGACAAGGACGCCGAGGAACGCGCCGCCAGAGAGCTCAACGCCCGGCGCCTCGGCCCACGCGAGATCGAACCGGAAGACAGCTGAGCGCCGTCAGCTCTCGCGCGTCGAGGGACGGCCGAGCGCGAGGCGGTTGAAGAAATCGCGCGTGCCCTGCTCGGCGCCTAGCCCCGCGACGGCGCGTACGTTGGTGAGTTCGAGTTTCTGGCCCGTGGTGCCGTCGATCAGCACCGGCTCGAGCGGATGGCCGTCGTTGCGGTCGACCAGGTCCATCGGCCGGCCGTTGCGCGAGGCCACGCCGAAGCGATCGCCCCACTGCTTGAGGCCGACGATGACGGTGAACAGGGCGGCGCCCTTCTCGGTCAGCCGGTATTCGTGGCGCAGCGGGCGCTGGCGATAGGCGGTCTTGCGGAACACGCCGGCCTCGACGAGCTTCTTCAACCGCGCTGTCAGCACGTTGCGCGCGATGCCGAGGTTCTCCTGGAAATCGTCGAAGCGGCGCACGCCGTAGAAGGCGTCGCGCACGATGAGCAGGGTCCACGGTTCGCCGACGATATCGAGCGCCGAGGCGATCGAACAATTCATCTGCTCATAGGAGGTCCGCCGCATGGGCGCGAATTATAGGCCGGCGGCGGCACGGCGCAATCTTGGCTCGCTGCGCGCCGCCCATGCCTCTTGCGCGAAATTTTTTGCTGCCGGACGGAACAAACAGGTCGTAAGGCGGACTTTTACCGGGCAACCCGCGACGTCAGGCGCAAAACGACATAGCCCACCGCCGCCGACAGCGCCGACGCGACCAGCACGCCCAGCCGCACCCGGGCGTCGAGGTCGGCGTTCGAGCTGAAGGCCAGCGTGTCGATGAACAGACTCATGGTGAAACCGATGCCGGCGCAGATGCTGACGCCGTAGAGCTGGCCCCAGGTGGCGCCGCTGGGCAGGCGCGCGTAGCCCAGGCGGATCAACACCCATGCCGCTGCGAAGACGCCGAGTTGCTTGCCGACGAAGAGCCCGGCCACGATGCCGAGCGTCACCGGATGGGTGGCCATCGCCGGCGTGATGCCCGTCAGGACGAGACCGGAGTTGGCGAAGGCGAACACCGGCAGGACGAGGAACGACACCCAGGGCTTGAGCGCATACTCGAGCTTCAGGAAGGCGCGGCCCCCCTCGGCTTCGCCACCACCCTTGAGCGGCAGCAGGAAGGCCAGCGCCACGCCGGCCAGGGTCGCGTGTACGCCCGATTTCAGCACGCAGAGCCACAGCGCCACGCCCAGCACCAGGTAGATCGGAAAGCGACGCACGCCCGCAAGGTTCAGCGCCAGCAACGCGGCAATGCAGCCACCGGCCAGCACCAGCGACAGCGTCGACAACTCGCTGGTGTAGAACACGGCGATGATCAGGATGGCCACGAGGTCGTCGACGATGGCGAGCGTGAGCAGGAAAAGCCTCAGCCCGAGCGGCACGCGCGCGCCCAGCACCGACAGCACAGCGGCAGCAAAGGCGATGTCGGTCGCCGACGGGATCGCCCAACCGCGCAGCGCCACCGGGTCGCCCCAGACGAAGCCGACGTAGATCAACGCCGGCAGGACGATGCCGCCCAGCGCGCCCGCGATGGGCAACGCGACCTTCGAAGGCTCGGAGAACTCGCCGCTCACGACCTCGCGCTTGATCTCCATGCCGACCAACAGGAAGAAGATCACCATCAGCCCGTCGTTGATCCAGTGCTCGACCGTCTTGGTAAGGTCGAGGCCGGCGATGCTGCCGCCGACCACGGCGTGCAGCACGTCCTGGACCGCGGAGGCCAGGGGCGAGTTGGCGAGGATCAGCGCCAGCACCGTCGCCGCCAGCAGCGGCAGGGCGTCGGCGGCGGCAAAGAAGGAACGCAGGCGGGCGATCATCGGGGCGGCTTCATCGGACGACATACATAGCAAAACGCCCGGGCGCTGCCGCCCGGGCGTTTGCTGTTTTGTTCGCTCGACTTTATCAGTTGCGGCTCTGGCCCATGAAGCTGAGCAGAAACTGGAACAGGTTCACGAAGTCCAGGTAGAGGCTGAGCGCGCCGAAGATCGCGGCCTTCTCGGCTACGTCGCGGCCCCAAGCCTCGGCATACTGCTCCTTGATCTTCTGGGTGTCGTAGGCGATCAGGCCCGAGAAGATCAGGACGCCGGCGACCGAGATGATGAAGCTCATCGTGCCGGACGGGAAGAACAGGTTCACCAAGCTAGCCAGCACGATGCCGATCAGGCCCATGAACAGGAACTTGCCGAACGCCGAGAGGTCGCGCTTGGTCGTGTAGCCGTAGAGGCTGAGCGCGCCGAACGACGCCGCCGTCACGAAGAAGGTGCGCGCGACCGAGGCGCCGGTGTAGTGCGACAGGATCAGCGACAGGCTGATGCCCATCAGCGCGGTGACCGCCCAGTAGACCGCCTGGACGCCGGTGACGCTCATCTTCGCGGCGCGGAAGCTGACGAGCAACAGCAGGCCGAGCGGTGCCAGGATGGCGATCCAGCCCAGCAGGTTGGGGCCGACGGGCACGATGGTGCCGCTGCGCGTTACGCCCATCTGGAAGAAGATCTCCGACAGGCCGGGAACGGCCATGAGCGCATAGGCCACGATGCCCGAGAGTGCGAGGCCCGAAGCCATATAGTTGTAGACGCGCACCATGTGGGCACGCAGACCGGCGTCGAATGCCTGGTCGGTCGTGGCGGCGCGATTGAAGGTGTTGAAGTTCTGGTTCACCATTTGAGCTGAGCCTCCTGAGGGACCTCGTTCGCGAGCCCCTTCGCTTACCAATGTGGGCAGACAGACCGACTGAATCAATAGAGATAAGCGTACCGTAAAATCCCCGCCGTCACTGCAAAAATCGCTCTATTCGTTGCGCAGCAGAGCCAGTGGCCGCTGCCTTAATGCTGCCAAAGTCCCTGCCAGCCCGAAAGCCAGCGTGAGCGCCATGGCGCCCAGCGCCACCGCGATCGCCACGCCGGGCAGGAACGTCCATTCGAGGTGCATGAGCCGACGCACCACCAGCCACGCCGCCAGAGTGCCGACGCCGATCGCGGCGAGCGCGGTGGCGAGGCCGAGGGCCGCGAACTCCCAGGCGAAGATGCCGGCGATGCGCGCGCGTGTCGCCCCCAGCACCTTCATCACCACCGCCTCGTGCACGCGCCGGCGCTGGGTTGCCAGCATGGCGCCGGCCAGCACCAGGACGCCGGCCAGGATGCTAAGCAGGCCGATGGCGCGCGTGGCGAGCTCGATGTTGCCCAGCACATCGGACGCGGTCTGGATGGCGTCGCGGATGCGCACGACGGTGACGTTGGGGAAGCGGTCGGTGATCACCTTGAAGATCTCGTCCTCGGCCGCGGGCGTGGCCTTGACCGTCGCCAGATAGGTGTGCGGCGCCTTATCGAGCGTGCCGGGCGAGAAGACGAAGACGAAATTGAGCGCCAGCGTCTGCCACACGATGCGGCGCAGCGAGGCGATCCTGGCATCGACGTCGCGACCCAGCACATTGACGGTGATGGTGTCGCCGACGCCGATGTGGAAGGCCTCGGCCAGCCCTTCGTCGAACGACACGAGCTGCGGCCCGCGATAGTCCGGCGGCCACCACTGGCCAGCCACGATCTGCGCGCCTTCCGGCGGCGTCGACGCATAAGTAACGCCGCGGTCGCCGTCGATCGCCCAGCGCGCGTTTGACGGCACGATCATCTCGCCGACCGGCGTGCCGCCGATCTTGACGATGCGGCCGCGTAGCGACGGCACCTTGTCGAGCGCGTCGGCGCCAGGCACCGCGGCGATCGCCTTCTCGAAGGCGTCGATCTGGTTGGACTGGATATCGACGAAGAAAAACGCCGGCGCATCCTTCGGGATGCGGCTGGTGATCTGGTCGCGCAGGTTGCCCTGGATCAGCGCCGTCGCCACCAGCACGGTGAGACCAAGGCCGAGCGACAGCATCACGACAGGCGTCGGCGCGCCGGGCCGATGCAGGTTGGCGAGTGCCAGGCGCAAGGCGGCGAACCGCGGCTTGCCCGCGCGCGCGGCGGCCAGCATCACTCCTTGCGCCAGCGCCGGAAAGGCGAGGAAGGCAGCCACCGAGCCCAGCACGAACCAGGCGCCGATGCGGCGCTCGACGGCGGTGAAGACGGTGAAGGCCGCGAGCGCCATGGCCACGACGGCGAGCACCGCCGCGTCGCGCCAGCCCAGCCTCTGCCAGCGCCACCATCTGGTCCGCTGAGGCACCACGGCCCCGCGCATCAGGGTCGCGGCCGGCACGACGCGAGCCTGCATCAGCGGCACCAGGGCAAACAGCAGCGCCACCAGCACGCCGAACCCCGCCGCGACCAGAATCGGCCGCAGGTAGAGCGCGATGCGCGCACGCACCGGCAGGAGATCGGCGATGGCGGTCTGGGCCACGAAGGGCAGCGCCACGCCCACGGCGACGCCGATCGCGATGCCGAGCAGCGCCAGCGCGCCCAACTGGAGCAGATAGGTGGTGAAGATCAGCCGCTCGGGCGCACCCAGACACTTCATGGTGGCAATGGTGCGCTGGCGCGTGGCCAGGAAGCTCGACACCGAGTTGCCCACGCCGACGCCGCCCACCAGCAACGAGGACAGACCGATCAGGCCGAGGAACTGCGTGAGACGATCGAGCCAGAAGCGGATGCCGCCACCGGCGTCGGCCAGGCTCTGCACCCGCCAGCCCTCGCGCGGATAATGCTCGCGGATCGCCTCAACCGCGGCGGTGTCCGAGGCGCCGGGCGGCAGGCGCAGGCGGTATTGCCAGCTCAGCAGGCTGCCCGGCTGCACCAGCGCCGATTCCTCGAGCGCGTCGAACGACATCATCAGCCGCGGGCCGAGGCTGGCGAAGGCATTGAGGCCGCTGTCGGGCTCGCGCGCGATCAGCGCCCGGACCTGCACGGTGGCCTCGCCCACTTTCACCAAGTCGCCCAGCGCGATGTTCATGCGCTTGAGCGCGGCTTCCTCGACGACCGCGCCCCACACGCCGTCGCGCTTGGCCAGCGCCTCGGCCAGCGACCCGCCACCGCGAAGCTCCATCTTGCCGTAGAGCGGATAGGCGCCCTCGACGGCCTTCAGCTGCACCAGCGTCGGGTGGCCGCCCTCCTTCACCGGATGGGCCATGGCGCGGCTGTCGACCCAGCGCGTCAGCGTGCCCTGCCGGTTAAGGAACGCCATCTGATCGGGCGTGGCCTCACGGTAGAGCACCGAGATCGACACGTCGCCGCCCAGGATCTCGCGCGAGTCCGCGCGCACGCCTTCCTCGACGGCGCGGCTGAACGACAGGATGGCGGCAATGGCGCCGACGCCGACGGCGAGGCAGGCGATGAAGAGGCGAAAGCCGCCCAGCCCGCTGCGCATCTCGCGGCGCGCCAGCCGGAGTGCCAGGTTCATGAACGGCGCATCATTGCGCGGCCAGCGCCTGAGGGCGCTCGTCGCTCACCACCAGCCCGTCGGCCACATGCACGATCCGGTCGCAGCGGCCGGCCAGCGCCATGTCGTGCGTGATCAGGATCAGCGTGGCGCCCTCGGCGCGCGCCAGGTCGAACAGCAGGTCCATGACCTGCTTGCCGGTGGCCCCGTCGAGGTTGCCGGTGGGCTCGTCCGCCAGCAGGAGCTTCGGCCGGCCGACGAAGGCGCGGGCGACGGCGACGCGCTGCTGCTCGCCGCCGGAGAGCTGGGCCGGATAGTGACCGAGGCGAGGACCGAGCCCGACGCGCTCGAGGGCGGTGCGGGCGGTGTCGAAGGCATCGGCGCGCCCGGCGAACTCGAGCGGCAGCGCCACGTTCTCGAGCGCGGTCATCGTGGGAATAAGGTGGAAGCCCTGGAAGACGATACCGACGTTGTCGCGACGCAGGCGCGCGCGCGCGTCGTCGTCGAGCGGCCCGAGATCGCGACCGGCGACCTCGACCCGGCCGGAGGTCGCGCGTTCGAGCGCGCCCACGATCATCATCAGGCTCGACTTGCCGGCGCCGGACGGCCCGACCACGGCGGCGATCTCGCCAGCCGCGACATCGAGACTGACGCCACGCAGGATATTGACCGTGCCGGCATCGCTTGCCATGTCGAGATGGACGTCCGCGAGGCGGACGATAGGAGGCTGGGTCACGACCATGAGTCTTGCCAAGGGATATGGTTGTTTTGCGGCCGCGGTCAATTCACTGCTGCTTGTTCTTTTGTGCCTGTCGCCTGCCCAGGCTCAGGGCGCGCCCATCAAGATCGCCATGCTGGGCGACAGCCTGACCGCGGGCTATGGGCTGAAGCCCGACCAGGCCATCCCCGTGCGGCTGCAGGCCGCCCTCAAGGCCGAGGGTCGGGACGTCACGGTGCTGAACCACGGCGTCTCGGGCGACACCAGTGCGGGCGGCGTCGACCGGGTCGACTGGATGCTGGGCGACAAGCCCGATATCGTGATGGTCGAGTTGGGCGCCAACGACGCGCTGCGCGCCATCGATCCCGCCACCACCGAGCGCAATCTCGACACGATCCTGGCCAAGCTCAAGGAGGCCAGGGTGACGGTGTGGCTGATCGGCATGATGGCGCCGCGCAACCTCGGGCCGGAATACGTGAAGGCGTTCGACGGGCTTTACAGCCGGCTCGCCGACAAATACCAGGTGCCGCTCTATCCCTTCATCCTCGACGGCGTGGCCCAGGACGCCACGCTCAACCAGGCCGACGGGATGCATCCCAACCCGCAAGGCGTCGAGGTCGTGGTCAAGCACCTGCTGCCCTTCGTAACCAAGAACCTCGACGATCATGCCGCGTCTGTTCATCGCCCTTCCCGTCCCTGAGGACGTCTCCGACGAGTTGATCCGCCTGCAATCCGGCGTGCCCGATGCACGCTGGGTGCCGGCGGAGAACTTCCACGTGACCCTGTGCTTCGCGGGCGACGTGCAGGGCGGCACGATGCGCGACCTCGCGGAGGAGCTGTCGGATATCGCCAGCGCACGCTTTCCGGTCGCCATCGCCGGCGTCGAGCAGTTCTCCAGCGGCAAGCAACCCAAGGCGCTGGTGGCGCTGGTCGAGAAGAACGACCGGCTCGACTGGCTGCACCAGAAGGTCTCGATCGTGGCGCGCAACTGCGGCATCGAGGTCGAGCGCCGCAAGTTCCGCCCGCACGTGACGCTCGCGCGCTTCGCCAGCGGCGCGGAGACCGGCCATCACATCGCGCAGTTCATGGCGAGCTTCTCGACCTTTCGCGCCGGCCCGTGGCTGGCCGACGGCTTCGCCCTCTATTCCAGCCGCTCCGGCAGCGGCGGCCGCATCTACACCGAGGAAGCGGCCTACGACCTCACGTTCTGAGCGCGCCGATTTTTTACGTAGGCAATCGACATCTCTACAGTTTGTAGTCCATACTAAAAGACTGTCCACATTTCGTGTCTTGAGTTGAGCACAAATCAAGAACAATCTACCTAGCCTTCTTTGCCGAGGACTGCCGTTTGCCTGATTCGCTCGAGCCCTTTGAAGTGCGAGATCCTATTCATGGGTTCATTCGGCTGAATCAACTTGAGTGGGACATCATTACACGAAGCGACTCACGCCTTTGATGATAACTGCGTTCTTTAGTGCCGCTTGAAGTACTGCACCACGCGCTCGTGCTTCTCGGCGGCGGCGCGGCTCTTGAAGGTGCCGAGGTTACGGCGCTTGTCGGTCTTGGGATTAGTCTTGCGCGAGTAGAGGCGGTATTCGCCCGACGAGAGTTTGCGGATCATCTGCGGCTCCTATCCGTCCTATCGACGAACGCCCGCCGGCGTAGCGCGTTGCGGAAGTCCCCCGGCCACCGCGTAATTTTGTTGCGCGGGAGGGGTGGCGGAAAAGGGGACGAATCGCGAGAAGTGCCTATGCCATCGACATTTTAGGCGTCCCCTGGAGAGGGGACGAATTGAAGCCTAGACGAACGTCAGCAGGCGGCGCGGATTGCCCACCAGGATGGCGTCGATCTCGGCCGCGCTGTAGCCGCGCTTCTTCATCATCGGCACGACGTTGCGGAAGATGTGGCCGTAGCCGTGGCCGCCGAAGCTCGCCAGCCGCGTGCGGTAGCAGATGTCGTGGCTGATCACGACGCGGTCGAGATGGCCGCCGTCGATCAGCGCCCGAATCAGCCGCAGCCGCGTGGCGTCGTTGGGCATGTCGATGTCGGAGAGGCCGTAGTAGCTCGACTCCTGGCCGAACAGGTCGAACTCGACGGTGACGCCGCTGTCGGCCAGGCGCATTAGGCGCGCCTCGTCGAACACGGTGCGGTCGATGTGGCTGATCACGATGCGCCCGGTCGGGAAGCCCGCCGCGCGCGCGAAGTCGGCGACTTCCTGCGGCTGGTCGGGGTCACGGCCGGGATGGACGTTGATCGCCGCCCCGGTCTCGGCGGCGGCGACGAAGGCTGCCTGCATCACGCGCTTCTCGGTGTCGGTCCATTCCGCGCTGCAGCCGATCTCGCCGATCATGCCGGCGCGCACGTCGGTACCCCAGGCGCCGTCGAGGAGCTGGCCGATCATCTCGGCGGCGAAATCGTCGACCGTGCGGGCGTGGTTCTTCGGGTCCTGGTAGTCGTTGACGTAGTAGCCGCAGCCCATGATCAGGTGGACGCCGGTGCCCTGGGCGATCCTCTTCAGCCCGCCTGGATCGGGCGAGAGGCCGCCGCAGGTCAGCTCGACGATGGCGTCGCCGCCGTCGGTCTTCATCATCGCCACCTCGCGCGTGGCGATGTCCTCGAGGTCGAGCATGTACTTGCGGCCGCCATGGCGGATGCCGCGACCGTAATTCAGCTGCCAGACGTTCTCGAGCGTGATCTCGGGGCCGAGGTCGTTGTCGGAGCGCGTGCCGGGCGCGCGGATGTCGCACAGCACGTGCTCGTGCATCAGCGTGCGCCCAAGCGCCTCGGGCGCGATCGGCCCCAGGACGGTCTGGATCTTTCCGCGCAGGCCCTCGCGGGTCATTGCTTCTCGAGGCCCGCCGCGTCGATGACCTTCTTCCACTTGGCGTTCTCGGCGACCATGTGCCTGGCGAGATCCTCCGACGAGCCGCCGAGCTCGGCGGCGCCCGCGTCGCGGATGCGCTTGATGACGTCCGGCGCCTTCGAGGCCTTGACCAGCTCATCGCTCAGCTTCGCCACGATGTCGGCCGGCGTGCCGGCGGGGGCGGCGACGTACCACCACGGCGCGGCATCGAAGCCCGCGAAGCCCTGCTCGGCAATGGTCGGCACGTCGGGCATGGCGAACCAGCGCTTGGACGACGACACGCCCAGCGCCTTCAGCGTGCCGGCCTGGATGTGCGGCAGATAGGGCGGCAGGTTGTCCATGGTCGAGGGAATGTGGCCGGCCAGCAGGTCCTTCAGCACCAGCGAGCTGCCGCGATAGACGACGTGCTCGACCTTGAAGCCGGCGCGCGCCTGGAAATATTCCATCGCCAGATGGCCGGTACCGCCGACCGCAGGCGAGCCGAAGCTCACCTTGTTGTCGCCCTGCTGTTTGCAATAGGCGACGTATTCCTGCGCCGTCTTGGCCGGGATGCTGGGATTGACCGCGAGCACGTTGGCGACTTCGCCGAACAGGGCGACCGGCGCGAAGCTCTTCACGCTGTCGTACGGCATGGCCTTGTAGAGATACTGGTTGGTGACGGCGGTGCCGACCGTGCCGAGCAGCAGCGTGTAGCCGTCGGCCGGCGCCTTGGCGACAACCTCGGCGCCGACGTTGCCGCCCGCGCCGCTCTTGTTGTCGACGATCACCTGCTGGCCCCAGGCCTCGGTAAGATGCTGGGCGGCGATGCGGCCCAGCAGGTCGGTCGTGCCGCCCGGCGCGAAGGGCACCACCATGCGGAGCTGCTTGTTGGGGTAGGTCGACTGGGCCCAGCCGTGGCGCGCCAGCAGGGGCGCCGCAAGCGTGCCCGCGAGAATCGACCGACGACCGACAATTTTTGCCATGGTGCTGCTCCTGTTCCGCGGCGACTATATCGTTGCAGCAGGAGGACACAACGTGACGGCACCCCTGATCGGATACGCCGACCGCATATCGGTACGCGCCGGCGAGACCATCGCCTTCAAGGTGTCGAGTGCCGGTCCCGACCCGTTCCACGCCAGGCTCGTGCGCCTGGTGCGCGGCGATCCCCATCCCGACGCGCCGCCGCGCCGGCACGACGATCTCTCGACGCGCTTCGACGGCCGATTCGCCTCGCGTCTCCAGCACGCCTGGCCGGGCTCGTACGCGCGGATCGAAGCGGCATCCCTGAAGCCGTTCGCAGCCTTGTCGGTCGAGGCGTTGATCTGGCCGACGTTGCCGCAGGACGGCCCGCAAGCCGTGGTCTCGCGGTGCGATCCCGCAAGCGGCGCGGGCTTCACCCTCGTGCTGACGCCGGACGGCATGGCCCTTGAAACCGGTGGCGCCACCGTGAGCACCGGCAAGCCATTGCGCGCGCGCACCTGGTATCGCGTGTGGGCGAGCGCCGATCCGGCGACCGGCACGCTCAGGGTCGGCCAGCAGCCGCTGAAACGCGACCATGCCGTCGACGACGAGGGCGAGACGGCCGCCACCGCCGCCGGCCTCCGGCTCGACGCCGCGCGGCCGCTGCTGATCGCGGCCGAAGAGGCGCGCGACCGGCCGGCGCATCGCTGCTTCAACGGCAAGATCGAGGCGCCGTCGATTGCCGGCGTCGGCGCCTGGGACTTCGCCCGCCGCATGGACACGATGGAGGTAGAGGACAGCGGCGCCAACGCCCTGCACGGCCGGCTGGTCAACCTGCCGACGCGCGCCATGAAGGGCGCGGCGTGGACCGGCCGCGAGCGCGACTGGACCAAGGCGCCGCATCACTACGCCGCCATCCATTTCCACGACGACGATTTGCACGACTGCGGCTGGGCCGACGACTTCAGCTTCACCGTGCCGGCCGACCTCAAGAGCGGCGCCTACGGCATGGCGCTGTCGTGCGGCGCGCACAGCGACGTCATCCCGTTCTTCGTGCGGCCCGAGCGCGGCAAGCCCACGGCGCGCGTCTGCTATCTCGCCTCGACCTTCACCTACCAGGTCTATTCCAACTTCTCGCGCGGCGCGTTCGACGAGGCCTTCCGCCGGAGGGTCGCCGACTGGAAGGCGTTCCCGCACAATCCCGACGAGCACAAGGACTACGGCCTGTCGACCTACAACCATCACCGCGACGGCTCGGGCGTGGCCTATTCCTCGCGCCTGCGCCCGCTGCTGACGTGGCGGCCGGACTTCCTGTCGTTCAACGATGCCGCGGGATCGGGCCTGCGCCACTTGCCTGCCGACACCCATCTCACCGGCTGGCTCGACCGCATGGGCATCGACTTCGACGTCGTCACCGACCACGACCTCGACGAGGAAGGCCCGGAGCTGCTGGCGCCCTACAAGACGGTGCTGACGGGCTCGCACCCGGAGTATCACACGGCGGCCACGCTCGACGCGCTGCAGGCCTACACCGAGACCGGCGGGCGGCTGGTCTATCTCGGCGGCAACGGCTTCTACTGGCGGGTCGCGCGCTCGAAGAAGGTGCCCGGCGCCATCGAGGTGCGGCGCACCGAGGGCGGCATCCGCACCTGGGCCGCCGAGCCCGGCGAGTACTATCACGCCTTCGACGGCGCCTACGGCGGCCTGTGGCGGCGCTCGGACCGGCCGCCGAATCTCCTGTGCGGCATCGGCTTCTCGAGCCAGGGCACGTTCGTGGGCGATTCGTACCGCCGCACGTCCGCGTCGCGCGACAATCGTCATGCCTGGATGTTCGACGGCGTGAAGGACGAGCTGTTCGGCGGCTTCGGCTTCTCGGGCGGCGGCGCGGCGGGCTTCGAGCTCGACCGGCTCGACCATCGGCTGGGCAGTCCGTTAAACGCCGTGGTCGTCGCTTCCTCCGAAGGACACGACCGCCGCAACTTCGTCGTCGTCCACGAGGAGCGGCTGGGCTTCGTCACCACGATTCCCGGCGAGACGCTGGAGCAATTGATCCGCGCCGACATGACCTACATCGAAAAGCCGGCGGCCGGCGCGGTGTTCTCGGTGGGCTCGATCACCTATTGCGGCAGCCTGCCCCACAACGGCTTCGACAACGACGTGTCGCGACTCACCTTCAACGTCGTCAACCGCTTCGGCGAGCTCGGCCTCAGCTGGCCTTTTCCGCCAAAGGCCTGAGCGCCTCGAGCACGCCCTTGCAGCCCGACTCGATGAGGTCGAGCGCATCCTCGTAGCCGCGCGGCGGTCCGCCGTAGGGATCGCCGACCTCGAGGACGCCGATCTGCGGTGCAAATTTCAGCAGGAGTTGGGGCCGGTCGGCGACGGTGCGCGGCGCCATCCAGCGCATGGCGGCAAGATGGGTGCGGTCCATGCCGAGCGGCAGGGCGAAGCGCTCGAGGTCCTCGTTGGTCAGCGCCCGCGAGCGATGGTCCGAAATATCGTAGCCGCGACGGCCTGCCGCCGCGCGAGCGAACGGCGCCGCGGGCTCGCCGTCATGGCCCTCGATGGTGCCGGCCGAATCGATGGTGAAGGCGTGCTCCAGCCCGGCGCGGCGCACCATGGTGCGGAAAACCCCCTTGGCCATGGGGGAGCGGCAGATGTTGGCCGAGCAGACGAAGAGAACGCCGATGGGCATGGTCTGCCACCCTAGCACGGCGCTAAAATGTGCAAAACGCACCCGTGTGGAAGCTCGAGGAAGAAACGATGCCCGACATGACACCCGCCCTCGCCCCGGCGCCGCAGGGCGCCCCTTCGGTCAAGGCACCGCACGGCGCGCACCACATCGCCCCCGACATCCACGGCCAGAACTTCCACACCCTCGACCGGCAGTTCCGGGACCTGATGTCGCTCTACATGGAGCCCGGCCTGCTGGGCGCGATGACGCCGCATTTCGACCGCCTGGGAGCGCTGGCCGGCGGCCGCCTCGACGAGCTGGCGATGATCGCCGACAAGCACCCGCCGCTCCTGCAGCCGCGCGACCGCTTCGGCCGCGACGAGGACTGGATCGACTATCATCCGTCCTACCGCGAGATGGAGAAGATCGCCTTCGAGGACTTCGGCATGCACGCCATGAGCCACCGCGGCGGCGTGCTCGGCATGGCGGGGCCGGCCCATCCGCTGGTCAAGTACGCCATCACCTATCTCTTCGTGCAGGCCGAGTTCGGGCTGATGTGCCCGGTGTCGGTGTCGGACACGTCGAACTTCATCATCAAGCGATATGCCTCCGAACCGCTGAAGAAGCTGCTGCTCGACCGGCTGCTCAGCCAGGACCCGGCCACGATGCTGAAAGGCACGCAGTTCATGACCGAGAAGGCCGGCGGCTCCGACGTCGGCGCGATCGAGACCGAGGCCGAGCGGATCGGCGTCGGCGCCGACGGCGTCGAGCGCTGGAAGCTGTACGGCCAGAAATGGTTCTGCAGCCACGCCGATGCCGACGTCGCCGTCATGCTGGCCCGCCCGCGCGGCGCGCCTCCCGGCACCAGGGGCCTCGGCATGTTCGCCCTGCCCCGCCGCCTCGAGGACGGTTCGCGCAACAGCTACCGGATCGTGCGCCTGAAGGACAAGCTCGGCACGCGCTCGATGGCGTCGGGCGAGATCGTCCTCGACGGTGCCACGGCCTATCTCGTGGGCGACGCCAGCGCGGGCTTCAAGCAGATGATGCAGCAGGTCAACCTGTCGCGCCTCAGCCACGGCGTGCGCGCCGCGGCCATGATGCGCCGCTGCCTGAACGAATCGTTGGCCGCCGCGCGCGGCCGCAAGGCGTTCGGGCGCGCCGTCGCCGACTACCCGCTGCTGCGTCGCCAGCTCCTGAAGATCATGCTGCCGACCGAGCAGGCGCTGTCGATGTTCGCCTTCTCAGCCGACACGATGGGCCGCGCAGATAAAGGGGACAAGGATGCCGCGAACCTGCTGCGCATCCTGACGCCGGTCTACAAGTTCCGCGCCTGCCGCGACAATATCCCGGTCGCCAGCGCCGCCCTCGAGGTGCGCGGCGGCATCGGCTACATCGAGGAATGGGTGACGGCGCGGCTGGTGCGCGACGCGCAGATCGGCACGCTGTGGGAGGGCACCTCCAACATCAACGCGCTCGACGTGGTCCAGCGCGCCGTCGGCAAGGCCGGCGGCCACAAGACCCTGTCGGCCGCGCTCAAGGCCAAGGTCGAGGCAAGCGGCAGCCTGCCCGGCCAATACAAGGGTCTGCTGGGCGCGACGCTCGACCGGGTCGAGCGCTTCGTCGAGGCGGTGGCCCAGGATCCAAAGCAGGAGAAGCGCTCGCGCATGGCCGCCAGCGCGCTCTATCACGCCACGACGGCGGCGCTGCTGGCCTGGGAAGGCGCCGCCCTGGGCGCCCAGGGTGGCGACGCGCGTCGCTTGCTGCTGTCGCGCCTGGTGATCGAACATCGGCTCAGCACCCAGGATCCGTTGGCGCTGGGCGACTCCGCCTGGGAACAGGAGGCGACCGACCTGCTGTTGTCCGACGCGCCGGTGCCGTTGGCCAAGGCCGCGGCTCTGGTGGGGTGATGTCGCTTTCCGATACCCAGACATGGACCGTGCGGTCGAGCGTGCAGACCGCCTTCAGAATCGGCTACGAGAACTTCACCGCGTTCTTCATTGCCGCGCTGCTCTTCAGCGCGCCGGCGTTCGTGCTGGAGATGCGCGGCGTCGAGGGCCTGCCGAAATATGCTGTCGACTTCGCGGGCAATGTCGCGGCCTACATCGTCATCCTGTGCGGCGCGCTGAACGCGCTCGACGAGCATCCGCTGGGCATCCAGGCCACGCTCGGGCAGGTCAACCGCCCGGCCCTGCCGGGGCTGCTCGCGCTCTGTGTGGTGCAGTCGCTCGCCATCGCGCTGGGCGCGCTCCTCATTGTGCCGGCGCTGTACCTGATGACCCTCTGGGCCATCGCCGTGCCGGCCATGCTGGTCGAAGGCACCGGCGCGGGCGACTCCTTGCGGCGCAGCGCCGAGCTGACCGACGGGCGGCGCTGGCGCGTGCTCGGCGCCGTGGTGATGTGCCTGCTGGTCGTTGCCCTCCTGTTTGGTGCCGCGTCGGCGCTCCTGTCGGCCGTGCCGATCGCCACCGAGCGATCGACGCTTCAATCGATACTGCAGTGGTTGCTCGCGGGAGCCGCTGCCGCCTTCGTCTATCCGCTCTCCGCCGTGCTTTACGTCGCGTTGCGCCAGGAGAAGGAAGGCGGCACGATCGCCCAGATCGTCGGTACGCTCGGTTGAGCGCGTCCCCGCGGCACCGGACCTGCACATGAAAATCGCCCTCGTCTCGGACGTCCATCTTTCCGTCGGCTTCCTGCCGCTGCCCGACACGCCGGCCGACGTGCTGGTGATCGCGGGTGACGTCGGGCGGCCGGCGCGCGCCATGGAGTGGGCCAGGGAAACCAGGCGGCCGACGATCTACGTCGCCGGAAACCACGAATTCTACGGCAGCGACCTCGCCACGACCTACGCACGACTGGTCGAATTGTCCGAAGGCACCAACATCCGCGTGCTCGAGCGTTCCGAGTGGCATCACGGCGGCGTCCGCTTCCTGGGATGCACCCTTTGGTCGGACTACCGGCTGTTCGAGACCGAGGAAGCGCGCACCCGCGGCCTCGGCGACGCCCTCAAGTTCATGTACGACTTCTCCGCCATTAAGGTCGCACCGGACTTCGAAGAGAAGTTCAGCCCGGCGCTGTCGCAGCTCCTGTTCGCCCAGTCCGTCGCCTGGCTCGAGGAATGCTTCGCCCGGCCGCACGCCGGCCCGACGGTCGTCGTGACACATTTCGCGCCGACGCCGCAGAGCATCGCCCCGCGGTTCAAGGACTCCTCGGTCAACGCCTCGTTCGTGTCCGACCTCACCAGCCGGATCGAGCGCTGGCAGCCCGAGCTGTGGCTGCATGGCCATACGCACGACAGCTTCGACTATCGCATCGACCGCACCCGGGTCGTCTGCAATGCGCGCGGCTACGTCAAGGACGGCCGCGCCGAGAACGGCCGCTTCGACCCGGCCTTCACCATCGACGTGTGATCGGCGTTACTTGAAGTCGTCGGCCCTGAGCTCGATCGCCGCGCCGTGCGGCGTGCGGTCCGCGGCATGGTCCCAGGCATCGTAATAGCGCGCCAGGGTCGCCGTGCTGGCGACGCCCTTCTCCGCGACCAGCCGCTCCAGCGCGTTCAACCAGTGCCGGTAATAGGTCTCGCCGGTATCGGGATCGCCGGCGGCCTGCGCCCGCTTCATCTCGGCCGCCAGGGTCGCTGCCCATTCCGGCCAGGTGAACACTCCCCGCGCGTGCAACGCCAGCGCCATGGCGAAGGCCTGCGCCTCCCACGGCTCGCGAAACACCGGCCCTTCGCGGTCGCGCGGGATGCTCGCCACTTCGTCGGTGGCACGCCGCGCCGCCCCCGGATCGACCTCCGCCACGCCGCCGCTCATGCCCGATCGAGATAGGGCTCGAACGCCTCGACCGAAATCTTCACGGTCGGATCGGCCTCGGCGCCCCACAGCTCACGGCCGGAGAACACCACGGTGTAGAGCCACTGCGGGTTCTCGCCGCGGCCGTGCGCCGCCGAATCGGGAAACACGTGGCTGCCGTTGATGCGCTCGACGGTGCCGACATGGCCGCGCACGTAGCGCGGCAGGCGTGTATGCGTGGGCGGATTGATGTTCTTCGTGCGCACCCGGTCGCCCGGCTTGAAGGCCGGCGGATTGGCGACGTCGCGCTGGAAGCTGCCGCGCGTGGTCACGCGCGCCACATCCTTCACCGAGAAGGTGCCGCGCGGCAGCGGCGGGCTCTGGCGCAGCGACCTGCCGGCGACGAACTCGTCCGCCCCGACCAGCTTGCGGTCGACCAGCGTGCTCTTCAGCCCGAGGAACCACTTTTGATAATAGGAGGCGGCGAGATAGATCGCGGGCGGAATGGACTCGCGCGAGAAGCGCTGCATGTCGATATTGAGGCCGCCGTTGGCGCCCATGGCCCGCACCATCGCCATCACGCGGCCTTCCCAGCGATGATGGAAGGCGGGCTCGTTGGCCTCGACCTCGACCTTACCGAAGCCGTCCATGCCACCCATGTCGTGCACGCCGTTCATGGCTGGGCCTTCGGCAGGCCAGTCGGCAGGCCAGTGCCGATCATGCTATCGCGCGTCACGATGTCGGCGAGGCGCTCTTCGCTCCAGCCCTCGGTGCCCGCCGGCCGCATCGGCAGCACGAGGAAGCGCGTCTCGGCCGTCGAGTCCCAGACGCGGACTTCCGTCTCCTTGGGCAGTGCCACGCCGAAGTCGGCGAGGACGCCGCGCGGGTCCTTGACCGCGCGCGAGCGGTAGGGCGCCGCCTTGTACCAGGTGGGCGGCAGCCCCAGCACTTCCCACGGGTAGCAGGAGCACAGCGTGCAGACGATCATGTTGTGCCGCTGCGGCGTGTTCTCGACGGCGATCAGATGGTCGCCGACGCGGCTCACATGTCCCAGCGTGCCGATCGCCTTGGTGGCATCGTCGAGCAGCGCCTGCTTGAACGACGGATCGCTCCACGCCTTGGCGACGACGCGCGCGCCATTGCGCGGACCGATCTTGGTCTCGTAGGTCTCGACGATGGCGTCGAGCGCCGCCGGATCGACGTAGCCCTTCTCGGTCAGGATCGTTTCGAGAGCGCGTACGCGCAACTGCATCTCGGACAGTTCCGAGCCATGGTCGTGGCCATGGTCGTGGTCGTGTTCATGATCGTGAGCAGCCACCGGAAGACCTCCGCGAATTCGTTTCGAAACTCATCGTACTGCACGGACCGGCGCCGACCAAGACGTCCGGCGTTGCAGCGAAACGCGGCTAGGCGGCGGACCGCGACGCCGCCCGCCGCCATTCCTCGACACGGTCGGGATCGGGCGGGAGCAGGACGAACATCGACGGCGCGAAGCGCTCCCACGCCTCCTGGAACCTAGGCGACACCGATGTCAGCACGGGAATGCCCGCGTCCATCGCCGCGCTAAATGCGTCGCGCAGACCCGCGCCGTTGGCCTCCAGCTTGCCGAACTTGCTGAGCAGCACGAGATCGCAGCCGTTGGCGATGTCGCGCCGCACCGCCTCGACCGCCGTGAGCGCGCCCGCGCCCTCGAGATGGCATTCCACGGAGCCTGGCCCCAGGTCCTCGAAGATCGGGAACAGTTCGCCGCTGCCCAGGGAGCGCAGGTAGCCCGCGCTGCACGCCCGGTCGGCGAGACCGTGGTCCTGCGCCACGACCCCGGCCACGCGCAGGTCCGCCGGCCAACGATCGAGGAGCGTGCGATATACGTCGTCGGCATTCGCGCCGTCGATCACCGCGATCTTCCTGGTCCGGTCATTCATCGGTTTCGGCCCTTCAGTATCTCGTCGGTATGCTCGCCCAGCAGCGGTTCGCGATAGACCGGCGTCGAGGGTTCGTCACGGAAGCGCACGACCGGCGCGAAGTGCTTGCGCCCATCGCCGTCGGTCAGCACTGCGCCGCGCTTCGCCAGGTTGGGGTCGGCGATCGCCTCGGGCAGCGTGTTGACCGGGCCGTAGCAGATGTCGAGCGTCGCCAGGTAATCCATCCAGTGTGCGAGCGGCTTGGCGCTGAAGGTCGCCGCCAGGAAATCCGCCACCGGCTTCTGGTGGTCGCCCGGCCATTCGCAGAGCGGCGCCATCTCCGGCCGGCCGAGCGCGCCCAGCAGGTTCTTGATGAACTTCATCTCTTGCCCTGCCAGCACGAGCTGACGGCCGTCCGATGTGTCGTAGACGCGGTAGAAGGCCGAGCCGCCGGTCGTGCGCTGCTGCTTCACGTCGGGGTGCCTGTTCTCGGCGAAGGCCGTGCCGACGACGTTGGCGCACGACGCCATCAGCGACTCGTGCATCGACACGTCGATATAGTCGCCCTTGCCCGTGGTCTGCCGGCGCAGCAGCGCCATCAGCACGCCCGCGAGCCCATGCAGTCCGCTCACCAGATCGGCGACGGGAATGCCGGGGATCGCCGGCCTTCCGTCATCACCGAGGGTAAGGCTGAGCACGCCGGTCATGGCTTCGAGCGCCAGATCGTGCGCGGCGCGGCCTGGATAGGCGCCGTCCTGGCCGAAGGCGCTGATCGAGCAGTAGACGACCCCGGGGTTGGCCGCCTTCACCGCCTCGTAGCCAATGCCGAAGCGCGCTGCGACGCCCGGCCGGAACGACTCGACGATCACGTCGGCCTCCTTGCAGAGACGAAACAGATCGGCGCGGCCTTGCTCGCTCTTTAGGTCGAGCACGACGCTTTTCTTGCCGCGCCCCATGTTGCGGAAGAACACCGAGGTGCGCTGGTCGGCCGGCCGGATGTGGCGGCCGGGATCGCCCTCGCCCGGCGGCTCGACCTTGACGACAAGGGCGCCATGGTCGGCGAGCGCGGTGGTGAGATAGGGCCCCGGCAGGAACCAGGAGAGGTCGACGACCTTGATGCCTTCGAGCTTCATGACTTCTTGTCCAACAGTGAGGCGTTGTCGGCGCCGAGGGCCGAGCAGGCCGATTGCGACAGGCGTTCGCCGTCGATGCGGATCGGGTTGGCGATCACGCGCAACTCGCCCTTGGCCGGATGCGGCACCGACGAGACCATGCCGGTGGCGCGCGCGAAGCCGCTGTCGAGCGCCTGGTCGAGGCGATAGACCGGCGCGGCGGGCAGCAGGCCGTTGAACTTCGCCAGCCATTCGGCCGTCGTGCGGGTACGGAAGGTCGGATCGAAGGCGACGTCCAGCGCGGCCCGGTTCGTCGCACGCGTGTTGGGATCGGGAAAGCGAGGATCGGCCAGCAGATCGTTGCGCCCCATGGCGTCGCACAGCGACAGCCAGAACTTCTGCGTCATGCACATGATGAAGATCCAGCCGTCCTTCGTGGGGAAGGTCTGGACCGGCGCCAGCGAGAGGTGTGCGCTGCGCGGCATCCTGGGCGAGACGTCGCCTTCGTTGAGATACCAGAAGCCCGGATAGGTGAGCTGGTGCATGGCCACGTCGTAGAGGCAGGTGTCGACGTCGCAGCCCTTGCCCGTGATCTTGGCGCGCAACAGGCAGGCCAGCAACCCGACCGTGCCGGTAAGGCCGCTCATGCTGTCGATCAGCGACACGCCGACCCGCGTCGGCGCGCCCGCGGGATCGCCGGTCAGTTCCATCAGGCCGGCCTCGGCCTGCATCAGGAAATCGTAGCCCGGCCAGTCCTTGCGTTCGTTGAACCGCCCGTAGGCGGAGATGTGCAGGCAGACGATCGAGGGCTTGAGATGCTTCAGGCTCTCGTAGTCGATGCCGAGTTTGCCCGGCTGCGTGCCGCGCATGTTATTGACCACGCAGTCGGCGGACTTCACCAGCGTCTCGAACTGCGCGCGGCCCGGCGCCAACTTGATGTCGATAGTGACGCTCTTCTTGCCGAGGTTCCACGCCTGGAAGTACTCGCTGTCGTCCTTGCCCAGCCGGTGAGGCCCGACCTGGCGCGACGGATCGCCGTCCGGCGCCTCGATCTTGATCACCTCGGCGCCGAGCTCGGCCATCATCATGGTGCCGTAGGGGCCGGCGCCGAACTGCTCGAGAGTGAGAACGCGGATACCTTCGAGAGGCTTGTTCATGTCGAGGCGTTCCGGCGCGCCCATTGGCGGGCGATGATGAGGCGCTGCATCTCGTTGGTGCCTTCGCCGATGCAGGTGAGCGGCGCGTCGCGATAGAGCCGCTCGATGTCGTATTCCTTGGAATAGCCATAGGCGCCGTGGATGCGCATGGACTCGGTGCTGTTCTCCAGCGCCGCCTCCGAGGCGAAGAACTTGGCCATGCCCGCCTCCATGTCGCAGCGGTCGCCGCGATCGAAGGCCTGGGCGGCATCGAGCGTCAGCAGGCGCGCGGCGCGGGCGCGCGTGGCCATCTCGCCGATCTTCAAGGCGATCGCCTGGTGCTCGATGATCGGCTTGCCGAAGGTCTGGCGGAGCTGGGCATAGTCGGTCGCGAGTCTCAGCGCGCCCTCGGCGATGCCGACGCCGCGCGCGGCCACGTTGATGCGGCCGAGCTCGAGACCGCCCGCCACCTGGGTGAAGCCGCGGCCCTCGACCTCGCCGATCAGGTGATCGGCCGGGATGCGATAATCCTGGAAGATCAGCTCGCCCGAGTCGATCGACTTGTAACCCAGCTTCTCGAGCTTGCGGCCGGTCGTGAAGCCCGGCCCCTTGGGCGCGATGAACAGGCTCATGCCGGAGTAACGCGGGCTCGCCTCGGGGTTGGTCTTGACCAGCAAGGCGAAGCACGAACCCTCGATGCCGTTGCTGATCCAGGTCTTGGTGCCGTTGATCACATAGTCGCCGCGGTCACGCCGAGCCGTCATGCGGATCGCCTGCAGGTCGGTGCCGGCGTTGGGCTCGGTGAGCGCCAGGCCGCCGCGGATCTCGCCCGAGGCGAACTTCGGCAGCCAGTGCCGCTTCTGCGGTTCGGTGCCGAACTTCTCGACCGCGAGCGCCAGCATCAGGTGCGAGTTGAAGATGCCGGTGATCGCCATCCACACCGAGGAGATCTTCATGACGATCTGGGCGTAGGTCGTGGCCGGCAGGCCGAGCCCGCCATACTCGGGCGACACGGTGGCGCCGAACAGGCCAAGCTCCTTCATCTGCTCGACGATCTCGGCCGGCCATTTGTCGGCGTGGTCGTATTCCTTGACCTTCGGCGCCACGTCACGCGCGACCCAGCGGTCGATCGTTGCGAACAGCTGCGCTTCGTCCGCAGGGTCGATCTTGGTCATTCTTGTTCCTCCCGAAACCTGGACCCCAAAGTGAAAAGACGCGCTCCCCGAGTCAATGTTAGGCTGCCGTCGGAGGACAAAGACAATGAACAGACGGATGTTGATCGGAGGGTTGGCCGTGCTGCCGTTCGCACAGCGCGTGCTGGCGCAGGGACAGGACTGGCCGACGCGCGGCGTGCGCATCGTCTGCCCGTTCACGCCCGGCGGCTCGCAGGACGCGATCTCGCGCCGGCTCGGCACCAAACTCACCGACCAGTTCGGCCAGTCCTTCGTGGTCGACAACCGCAGCGGCGCCGGCGGCTCGATCGCCGCCGACAACGTCGCCAAGTCGGCGGCCGACGGCTATTCGGTGCTGCTGGGCAACATCGGCAGCCACGCGCTGGTGCCGCACCTCTACGCCCGCCCGCCCTACGACGCCTTCAAGGACCTCGAGACGGCGTGCTGGATCGGCACCCAGCCCAACCTGCTCGCCTGCCATCCCGACTTCCCGCACGACACGCCGCAGAAGCTGATCGCGGCCGCCAAGGCCAACCCCGGCAAGTTCGCCTACGGCGCCTCGGGCGTCGGCACCTCGCCCTCGCTCACCATGGAGCTCTTGAAGCAGAAGACCGGCATCGACATGGTCTTCATCAGCTATCGCGGCGCCTCGGCAGCGGCGGCCGACGTGCTGGCCGGCCACGTGCCGATGTGCATCGGCAACATCGACTCGCTGATGGGCCAGGTGAGCGGCGGCAAGCTGAAGGCGATCGCCACCACCGGTGCCGCGCGCTCGGGCGCCACGCCCGACACGCCGACCTTCGTCGAGGCGGGCTTTCCCGACCTGGTCGTGACCTCGTGGTCGCTGTGGGCGGTACCCACCGGCACGCCGACGGCGGTCAAGGACAAGCTGCGCATCGGCACCGAGAAGGCTCTGAAGGAGCCCGACGTCATCGTCAGCATGAAGCAGGGCGGCTTCGAGCCCGGCACGCTGTCGGTCGCCGACGCCGACGCCTTCATCAAGGCCGAGTACCAACGCTGGGGCGAGGTCATCCGTGGCGCGGGCATCAAGCCGCAATAGGCAGCTCGTTCCCGACCTGCTGGCGCCGGGTCTCGACCTGGTGTTCTGCGGCACCGCGCTCGGGCCCGCCTCATTCAGGGCACGCGCCTACTACGCCAACGCCGGCAACTCGTTCTGGCCGACCTTGCATGCCGTCGGCCTGACACCGGAGCGTCTTGCGCCGCAGCGCTACCCCGAGCTGCTGGCACTCGGGATCGGCCTCACCGACCTCAACAAGACCGAAGTCGGTTCGGATCACGAGCTGACGCCGGCGGCGATGGATGCGAAGTCGCTGCATGCCAAGCTGAAGAAGTTCCGCCCGGCCGCGATCGCCTTCACCAGCAAGAACGCCGGGGCACTGGCGCTCGGTCTCAAGACGCCGGCGTATGGCCGCCAGGCCGGGCTGCTGGAGGGCGCGGTCGCCTTCGTGCTCGCTTCGCCGTCGGGCCGTGCGCGCTCGTTCTGGACCATCGAACCATGGCGCGAGGCCGCAGCCTTCGTGCTCGCCCGCCGCGCGGCGCGGGAGCGCGCGGCGTGAGCCTCGGCCGGCGCACGCTGCTGGCAGGCCTGGCGCTGCCCGTCGCAGCGCGTGCTCAAGAGCGCGACCTGCGCACTCTCGCCCGGCGTGCGGCGGTCTTCCTGGCGCCGCTCCAGGCGGCCTACGCGTGGCGTTACCGCGACGTCGTCGAACGCGGCCAGAAGCTCAACCGGCTGGTGCGCCAGCTCTCGCCGCAGAACCACGTGCTGCCGGCGGCGGCGTGGCTCGACCTGTCGGGCGAGCCGATGTTCCTCACCCTGCCGGCGATGGGCGAGCGGGCCTATGGCGTGGCCCTGATCGATCCGCGGGGCCGCCCTTTCGCCACCCTCGGCCATCGCCTCGACGGCGACACGCCGCGCCCGCAGATCGTCTCGGGTCCGGCCTGGCAGGGCGTGGCGCCCGACGAGGCCGATCTGATCCGTGCGCCGGCGCGCTCGGTGTGGCTGCGCTACGGCCTCGGGGTCAGCGACGACGATGACGACGTCGACGATGCGCGCGGCCTGCAGGCGCGCACCCTGCTCGAGACGCCCGACGCGCGGAATCAGCGCCGCATCCTCGAGATGCAGGAGCTGATGCGCTTCCGCACCGACCTGCCGCCCGAGCCGACAGCCGACTGGGACCCGCCGCGCCCGGCCGAGCGCTTCGACCTGTTCGAAACCGGGCTGGCGATGCTGGGCGAATGCACGCTCACCGACCGCGACCGGCAGATGCTGGAGGAGCTGGCGCCGCTCCATCTGCGGCCCGGCCGGCGCTTCGACGCCCGCGCCTTCGGCGAGGCCGAGCGCGAGGCGATCGCCCAGGGCATCGCCGATGCAGGTCCGGAGATCGCCGCGGCGAAGATGGCATTGGACGCGCCGATCCGCGTCGACTGACGCCCGCGTACCAGACCTCAGGCGTTGGGCTGGATGCGGCGCGATTCGGCCTCGGCGCGGGCCTCGATCGCTTCCATGTCGTCGTCGCTCAAGCCGAAGTGATGGCCGATCTCGTGGATCAGCACATGGCGCACGATGTGCGGCAGATCCTCGTCCGACTCGCACCAGTAGTCGAGGATCGGTCGGCGGTAGAGGAAGATGCGGTCGATGTCGTTGGCGACGTGGCCCGCGCCGCGCTCCATCATCGACACGCCCTGATAGAGGCCGAGCAGATCGAACGGCGAGTCAAGCTCCATCGTCTTCTCGATCTCGTCCGACGGAAAGTCGTCGACCTGGATGCGGACGTTGCCGACGTGGCGGCGGAACTCCTCCGGGATCGTCGCCAGCGCTTCGGCGGCGATCGCCTCGATGTCTTCCAGCGAAGGCGCGACACCGAAGCAGGGCGTGCGCCGAGGATTGTTGAACACCGGCATGTCTCCCCCATATAGGAGCCGCGCGCGCTCGCCAAGGGTCCTGTGGCGATCGTTTGTATACCGACGGCGGCGATGATTTGGCGCGGCATTCGCATGGTCGCGTTTCGGGACGAACCGCACTAGAGTTGCACCGCGCATGATCCAATTTCTCGCCCGCCGCCTGATCGTGGCCCTGCTCGTGACGGCGACCGTGATGACGCTTGCCTTCATCCTGACGCGCCTGTCGGGCGACTTGGCGATCTCGATCGCCGGTCCCAGCGCCACCAAAGACGACATCGACGCAGTCCGCCTAGCGTACGGGCTCGACCGGCCGCTGGTCATGCAGTTCTTCGACTGGGTAGGCCGCGCGGCGACCGGCGACCTGGGTGAAAGCTACTTCTTCAAGACGCGCGTGTCGCAGCTCATCGGCGAGCGCATGCCGATCACGCTGACGCTCGGCTTCACCGGCCTGGTGATCGCGCTGGTGGTGTCGCTGCCGCTCGGCATCCTGGCGGCGGTGCGCGAGAACACCCCGTTCGACCGCCTGGTCCAGGTGATCGCGCTGCTCGGCCAGGCGATGCCGTCGTTCTGGCTCGGCCTCATCCTGATGATCGTGTTCGGCCTGCAGCTCGGCTGGCTGCCGATCTCCGGCGCCGACGAGTGGCGGAGCTTCATCATGCCGGGCATCGTTCTCGCCTTCTCGGCGATCCCCGCCCTCACCCGCCTCACCCGCGCCGGCATGATCCAGGCCATGGGCAGCGACTATATCCGCACCGCCCGCGCCAAGGGCCTGTCGCGCGCCTCGATCCTGCTGAAGCACGCGCTGCGCAACGCCGCCATCCCGGTGGTGGCGATCGCCGCCGTCCAGCTCGGCTTCATGCTGGGCGGCTCGATCGTGATCGAACAGGTCTTCGCCCTTCATGGCGTCGGCTTCCTCGCCTGGGAGAGCATCCAGAAGAACGACTTCCCGGTGGTCCAGTCGGTCGTGCTGGTGCTGGCCGTCATATATGTGGCGCTCACCATGCTGGCCGACATGATGAATGCCGTGCTCGACCCGAGGCTGCGCGGCGGATGAGCGTGTCGGCGACGACGGCGGGGCCCCGCCGCGGCTGGAGGAGTGCCGGCACCTGGGCGGGTGCCGTCATCGTCGGTGTCGCAGTCTTCTGCGCGATCTTCGCGCCCGTGCTGGTGCCGCACGATCCCTTTGCCCAGGACATCCCCAACCGGCTGGCCGTGCCGTTCTGGATGGAGGGCAGCAGCCCGCAGCACCTGCTGGGCACCGACCAGCTCGGCCGCGACTATCTCGCGCGCCTGATCTACGGCTGCCGCATCTCCATGCTGATCGGCGTCACCGTGTCGATCGTGTCGGGCCTGATCGGCATCACCTTGGGCGTGCTCGGCGGCTTCATGGGCGGCCGGGTCGACGACGCCGTGCTGTTCGCCATCACCACGCGCCTGTCGATTCCGGTGGTGCTGGTGGCGCTGGCCGTGGTCGGCCTGCTCGGCAGCTCGATGCCGTTGCTGGTCCTCACGCTCGGCCTCCTGCTGTGGGACCGCTTCGCCGTGGTCGCGCGCTCGACCACCATGCAGGTGCGCAACCTCGACTTCGTCTCGGCCGCCTGGTGCGCCGGCTGCTCGCGCTTCCGCATCCTGACGCGCGAGGTGTTGCCCAATATCGCCAGCCACCTCGTGGTCGTGGCGACCCTCGAGATCGCGCTCGCCATCCTGCTCGAGGCGGCGCTGTCGTTCCTTGGCCTGGGCGTACCGCCGCCGCTGCCGTCGTGGGGCCTGATGATCGCCGAGGCCAAGGACTACATGTTCTTCAGCCCGTGGGTGATCATGATCCCCGGCGTGGCGCTGTTCGTGCTGGTGCTCGGCATCAACCTGCTGGGCGACGGCCTGCGCGACCAGTTCGGCGCGCGCTCTCCATGAGATCCGGCACCATGAGATCCGCATGAGCGCGCTGCTCGAGATCGAGGGGCTCGAGGTCGAGTTCGGCCGCAAGTTGCCGACCGCAGCGGTGCGTGGCGCCTCCTTCACCGTCGAGCGCGGCGAGACCCATTGCCTGGTGGGCGAGTCGGGCTGCGGCAAGTCGGTGACGGCGCTGTCGGTCATGAACCTGCTGGCCCGCGGCGCGCGCCGCCGCGCCACGAAGCTGGCGTTCAAAGGCAACGACCTGCTCGGCCTCTCGGACTCAGGCATGTCGCGCCTGCGCGGCAACGAGATGGCGATGATCTTCCAGGAGCCGATGACCAGCCTCAATCCGGCCTACACGGTGGGCTCGCAGATGACCGAGGTATTGCGCCGGCACAAGCATGTGAACCAGCGCGCGGCGACCGACCGCGCGGCCGACCTGCTGGCCCGCGTCGGCATCACCGCGCCCGGCCTCAGGCTCGGCCAGTTCCCGCACCAGCTCTCGGGCGGCCTGCGCCAGAGGGTGATGATCGCGATGGCGCTGATGTGCGATCCGCAGTTGCTGATCGCCGACGAGCCGACAACGGCGCTCGACGTCACGGTGCAGGCCCAGATCCTGCGCCTGCTGGCCACCTTGCAGCGCGACCTGGGTCTCGGGCTGCTGCTGATCACCCACGACCTCGGCATCGTGGCCCGCATCGCCACACGCGTGTCGGTGATGTACGCGGGCGAGGTCGTGGAAAGTGCCGCGACCGCCGATCTCTTCGCCGGGCCCAAGCATCCCTACACCCAGGGCTTGCTGCGCTGCGTGCCGGCGCCCGGCAAGATCCGGCGCGACCAGCCGCTGGGCTCGATCCCCGGCACGGTGCCGCGCATCGGCCCGGCGTTTGCCGGCTGCGCCTTCCGCGACCGCTGCGGCTTCGCCGACGAGAGCTGCGCCCACACGGTGCCGCTGCATACGGCAGGCCCGACGCATGAATTCCTCTGCCGGCTTCCTGCATGAGCGAGACAACGCCCATCGCCATCGAAGTCAAAGGCGTGCGCAAGACTTTCCGCGTGAAGGGCGGCCTGTTAGGCCACGACCGCCATGTCGTGGCCGTCGACGACATCTCCTTCGCCGTGCCGCAGGGCGGCGTGCTGGGCGTGGTGGGCGAATCGGGCTGCGGCAAGTCCACCCTCGCCCGCCTGATCCTGGGCCTCTTGCCGCCGAGCGCCGGCGAGATCACCGTCGAGGGCCAGCGCGTGCTGACGATGGACCGCAAGGCGCGCGCGCGGCTGATCCAGCCGGTGTTCCAGGACCCGTTCGCCTCGCTCAATCCCCTCGCCCGCATACGCGACATCGTGGCCATGCCGCTGATCGCGCAGGGGAGCTTCAGCCGCGCCGAGATCGCCCGGAAGGTCGCGGAGATGCTGGAGAGGGTCGGCCTGTCGGCGGAACAGGGCACGCGCCTGCCGACCGAACTGTCGGGCGGCCAGCGCCAGCGCGTGGCGATCGCGCGTGCGCTGGTGCTCAGGCCGCGCATCGTGGTGTGCGACGAGCCGACCTCGGCGCTCGACGTCTCGGTACAGGCGCAAATCCTGAACCTGCTCGCCGAGCTGCGGCACGACCTCGGCCTCACCTATCTCTTCATCAGCCACAATCTCGCGGTCGTCGAGCATGTCGCCAGCGACGTGGCGGTGATGTACCTCGGCCGCTTCGTCGAGCGCCAACCGACCGAGGCGCTGTTCGCCCATCCCGAGCATCCCTACACCAAGGCGCTGCTCGCCTCGGTGCTGACGCCGGAGCCCGGCCTCGGCGTACCCGACGTCGGCCTCGGCGACACGCTGCCCGACCCCGCGAACATTCCACCGGGCTGCCGCTTCCACCCGCGCTGCCCGATCGCCGAGCCACGATGCGCGGTCGAGACGCCGCCCTTCAAGGCGCGCCCTGGCGGCGGCGTGGAGTGCCTGCTGGTGCTGTGAGGGGTTGCGGGAGTCGCGGCCAGTAACAAAAAGTGATGGTATAAATAACGAGAATTTAGCGGTTACCGACCGTAACCATGCCTTGGTCCAAGATTTCCCTTGGGACTTAGTATTGCATATTACGCATCTTCAATGCGGAAATAGCATCAACCTGATGTGCTCAGGATGATTCGGCGGAGACAATAAATTAGTATTGACTAATTGATTAGTGAACACTAATTTATCTTCATGAACGAAGCCACCGCCCTCGACGCCGTCATGCGCACGCTCGCCGATCCCACGCGGCGCGCCGTGTTTCAGCGGATCGTCGAGGCCGACGAGATCAGCGTCGTCGAGCTGACGCGCGGCAGCGGCGTGACGCAGTCGGCCGTCTCGCAGCATCTGCGCTCGCTGAAGCAAGCCGGCCTGATTGCCGATCGTGCGCAGGGTCGCAACGTCTTCTATCGCCCCGAGCCGAAGGGGCTCGCTCCGCTCTTCGATTGGATGAGCCACTACGGCGTCTTCTGGCGCAAGCGGTTCGCCAATCTCCGAACCGTCCTGAAGGAGATCGATCCATGACCGAGGCCGCCTTGAAAACAGACACGCAAGACATCGTGGTCGACGAGGTCTTCCCGCATGCGCCGGAGACGATCTGGAAGACGCTGACGACCGGCGAGCTGATCGGCCGCTGGCTGATGGCGCCGACGGGATTCGAGCCCGTGACAGGCAAGCACTTCACTTTCCAGACAACGCCGGCGGGCGCGTGGAACGGCGTCATCCATTGCCAGGTGCTGGAGGCGGTGGCGAACGAACGCCTCGTCTATGCCTGGAAGGGCGGACACCCGGAAAACGTCGGCTACGGCGCACCGCTGGACACTGTCGTCGCCTTCACCCTTGCCAAGGTCGCAAACGGAACGCGCCTTCGCCTCGTCCACTCCGGCTTCGTCACGCCGAGGAACGATACAGCGCTCAAGAGCATGGGCGACGGCTGGAAGAAGGTCGTCCCGAGGATCGGCGCCATCGCCGGAGGAGACAGGACATGAGCGCGGCCTACACGGGCGGATGCGCCTGCGGGGCGATCCGCTATGAAATCTCCGGCGAACCGGTGGCGATGAACCACTGCCAATGTCGCGACTGCCAGCGCAAGAGCGGCACCGGGCACGGATCCTATCTGACCTTCCCGCGCGCCGGCGTGAAGCTCGAGGGCAGCGCGAAGCATTGGGACATCGTGGCCGAAAACGGCAACGTGAAGACGCGCGGTTTCTGCCCGCCCTGCGGGTCGCCGGTATCCCTGACGTTTGCAGCCATGCCCGACATCTTCGTCGTGCACGCCGCGAGCCTGGACGATCCCGGCCGCTTCACGCCGCAAGTGGTGATGTACGGCGTGCGCGGCCATGCCTGGGACCAGCTCGATCCAGCCCTACCCAAATTCGACAAGATGCCGCCGAGGTGACCTTCACCCTGGCGAGGTGCCTCGCCTCCCCTACTTCCACTTCGCGAAGTAGAAGCGCGGCAGTTCGTCGGGGAAAGTCTTGAACTCGAGGTCCTTGGAGAAGGCGTAGACGTTGACGTAGGTGTTGATCGGCATCCAGTAGGCCTTCTCCGTGGCGATCTTGATCGCCGCCGAATAGGCCTTGGCGCGGACGTCCTTGTCGGCGGTGTTGCCACCCTCGGCGATCAGTCTCTCGACCTCGGGATCTTCCGAGTAGTTGTCGAGCGCGCCCTTGCCGAACATCACCGGCAGGATGGCCGACACGTCGTTGATCGAGTAGCTGCCCCAGCTGCCCATGTAGAGCGGCGCCTCGCCGCGATGGGCCTTGTCGATGGCGGGCGCGACCTGGAGCTGGTTGATCTTGGCCTTGATGCCCACGGCGGCGAGGTAGTTCTGCACCGCCGCGGGCCACGTCGTCGGCTGGACGTAGGTGACGAAGTCGATGTCAAAGCCGTTGGGATAGCCCGCCTCGGCGAGCAGCGCCTTGGACTTCTTGGGATCGTAGTCGTACAGGACGGCGGCGTTGGCGTCGCAGCCGAACTGGCTGGGGAAGCACGGCGCCGGCGGCACGCGGCTGCCGCCCTGCACCAGCCTGTCGGCGAATTCCTTGCGGTTGACGGCGTGCCAGATCGCCTGGCGCACCTTGAGCTTGGTCAGCGGATTGTCCTTGCCCGTGCGGCCGGCGGCATCGATCGACAGGTAGCCGATGCGCATCGACTCCTGCTGCACGGCCTGCAGGTGCGGCATCTTGTTGATCTGCGACATCTGGTCGGGATTGATGTTCCAGATCCAGTCGACCTGTTTGGCCAAGAGGTTGGTCACCTCGGTCGCGAGGTCGGGCACGAAGCGCACGTGCAGCGTCTTGATCGCGGGCTTGCCCTTGGGCGAACCGGCCCAATAGTCCTCGAAGCGCTCGAAGATGACTTCCTGGCCCTGCACGTTCTTCACTATCTTGTAGGGGCCGGCGCCGATCGGCTTCCTGGAGAATTCTTCCGGCCCGACCTTCTCGCGATAGGCCTTGGGATGGATCGGCGTCACCATCGCCAGGTATTCGAGCGCCGCCGGCGTCGGCCGCTTCATGTGGATGCGGACGGTCCAGTCGCCGGTCTTCTCGACCTTGTCGATCCAGCTGTAGTTCGAGGGCGTCGCCACCTTGCTGGCGGGATTGGCGGCCATATTCAGCGTGTAGACCACGTCGTCGGGCCCGAACGCGCTGCCGTCATGGAACTTCACGCCCTGCCGGACGGTTAGATCGAGCGTGCTGGCGTCGGTGAACTTCCATTCGGTGGCCAGCGACGGCTTGATGTCGAAATTGGTCGGATCGCGATGCACCAGCATGTCCCACGCCTGGTGCGCCAGGATCAGCCCGGTGCGCTGGCTGTTGAAGTACATGTCGATGTTGGGCACGGCGTCGACGAAGTTGATGCGCAGCGTGTCTGCGCTCTTCTGGGCGAAGGCCGGGCGGGCGAAGGCGGCCGTCGTGGCAGCGAGAAGAGCGGTGCGGCGGGAAAGTTTCACGGGAAGCCTCCTGTTGGTTGGACCGACCCTAGGCCGGTGCGACCGATTGAGGCAAGCTTTGCACCACAGTGAGAGGAACAGATCATGAGCGCCAAATTGACCGGCCAGGCCCGCAGCGACGCGTTGGGGAAACTCGCAGGATGGAAGGAAGTCCCGGGTCGCGACGCGATCCACAAGAGCTTCAAGTTCGCCGACTTCAACGAGGCCTGGGGCTTCATGACGCGCGTCGCCCTGGCCGCCGACAAGGCCGACCATCATCCCGAATGGTCGAACGTCTACAACAAGGTCGAGATCACGCTGTCGACCCACGACGCCGGCGGCCTGAGCGCCAAGGACGTCGAGCTCGCGACGTTCATCGATGGAGTTAAGGGATGACCCCTCCGTCGGCTGTGCGTTTTCGAGCTTCGCTCGAAAATCGTTTAGACGCCGACAGGAGCCATGCCACTCAGCCCTTCTTGTCCATCTTGCGCGGATCGCCGGCCTTGCCCTTTTCCTCGGCCTGCTTCAGTTCGGCGGCCTCGGGCGAATCGATGGCGTGGACGGCATCCTTGGCGGCCTTGTCGACCTTGCCGCCCTTGATGAATTTTTCGGTGCGGTCGTTGTAGTCCTTGGTGCCGCTGTAGCTGCCTTCGCCCTCGATGCGGCTCTTGTCGTTCGCCATGATTGGCTCCTGTGCGTTGCTGTCGGGATAGAACGCACGGGAGCGGGCGAGGTTACGGCGACTTGCGAGTCAATCCGGCCTGTCGATAGTAGGCCCGCACCCCCGGATGCAGCAGATTTTGATCGCCGACCGCGGCCAAGGTGTTCCTGGCCGTGGTGTCGGCGAGTTGCTTCGACGGCGCCCCTTCGGCTGCATGCAGCGCCTTGGCGACGCGGAACGCCACAGCCTCGTCGAGGCCCGGCCGCGCCATCACGAAGCTCCACGATCCGACCGAGATCACGGGTGCGTTCTGTCCGGGGAAGCTGCCGGCCGGCTGGGTAATCGTCTTCAGGAAGCCATGCCGCGCCAACACACGCGCGCGTTCGTCGGCGTCAGGCGCGATGAAGCGGCCGCCGCCCGGGCTCGACGTCACCGCGGTGAAGCCCGGCCAGCCCGCGCCACCGCCCCACAGGGCCGCGACCCGGCCGTCGAGCACCATCGCCGGCCCGTCGCCCGCGCGCTCGAGATAGACCGGGTCGAAATCCCTGGCCGCGTCGAGGCCGAGCCCGTCCATGACGTAGCGGCCGAGAATCACCAGGCCCGAGCCCGCCGCGCCCCAGGCGATCTTCCTGCCCTTGAGATCGGCGATGCTTTCAGCCGGGCTGTCGGCGCGCACGACGAACATCCCGGCGGTCGGATACATCGCCGTCACGATGCGGAGATCGGCCTTCGCGCGGCTGATGCCCGCCAGCGCCTCGTGCATCACCTCGCCCTGGACCAGCGCCATGTCGAGCGTGCCGGCTTCGAGCCGCGGCACGTTCTCGGTGCTGCCCTTGGTGTTGACCGGCACGATCTCGAGCATGGGATCTTGCGCCTTCACCGCGGCGATGAAGACGTCGCCATAGACCGGGAAGCCGCCGCCCGGCGTCGCCGTGCCGAGCGTCACCTTCACGTTTTGAGCCGATGCGGATGTTGCCATGGCGGCGCCTCCCCCGGCGAGAACGGTGCGCCGGCCGAGCGTCAATGCTGGCCCGTGCAGCGGTGAACCTCGACCGTGACGTGGCTCAGCCCCGCGATATCGTCGAGGAGATGCTTGTAGTGATCCACCGGCTCCGGATCGTCGGCGACCAGCGACACGATGGCGCCGTGATGGCCCGGTCCGAGGCGCCAGACGTGCAGATCGGCAATGCGGTCGTGGCCGGTCTCGAGGCGAGCGCGGATTGCCTCGTTGAGGGCGCGATTGGGCGCGGCGTCGAGCAGCACGGCGCCGGCGTCGCGGATCAGCCCCCACGACCAGCGCGCGATCACGACCGCGCCGACGACGCCGATCACCGGGTCGAGCCATGTCCAGCCGTAGAACCGCGCGGCCAGCAGACCGGCGATCGCCAGCACCGAGGTGAAGGCGTCGGCCAGCACGTGCCAATAAGCGGCGCGCAGATTGTGGTCGTGATGGTCGTGGTGATCGGCATGATCGTCGTGACCGTCATGAACATGCCCATGATCGTGATGATGCTCGCCGCCCAGCAGCCACGCACTCGCGAGATTGACGCCCAGGCCGACCACGGCAATGACGATCGCCTCGTCGTAGTGGATCGACACCGGCTGAAACAGCCGGACGACGGACTCGTAGCCGATCGCAATGGCGATCAGGGCGAGCACGATGGCGCTGGTGAAGCCCGCGAGATCGCCCAGCTTGCCGGTGCCGAAGGCAAAACGCGGATCGCGGGCGTGGTTGCGCGCGAAGCGGTAGGCGACGGCGGCGATGGCGAGCGCACCGGCATGGGTCGACATGTGCCAGCCGTCGGCCAGCAGGGCCATCGAGCCGAACACCGAGCCGCCGACGATCTCGACCACCATCATGGTGGCGGTGAGGCCGACCACCAGCCAGGTGCGCCGTTCGTTGCGGTCATGCGCGGCACCCAGGAAAACGTGGTCGTGGCGCCAGTCGTCGAGCGTGTGGCTGTGCATGGCTCAGGCCTTGGTCTGGAGGTAGGGCGCGACTACGCCCTTGAGCTTGATCGTCAGCGGATTGCCTTTGCGGTCGACGGTCTTGCCGACGGCGACGCGGATCCAGCCCTCGCTGATGCAATACTCCTCGACGTTGGTCTTCTCTTCGCCGTCGAACTTGATGCCGACGCCCTTGGCCAGCAGCGCCTCGTCGTAGTGCGGGCTCTTGGGGTTGTTGGAAAGCCGGTCCGGCAGGGAGATGGGAGTCGTCGATATGTCTGTCATGCCCCCACTATAGCACCAGCGCGTAGAAAACACCGGCCAGCGAACACGCCAGCAGCACCGGGATCATGCCCATGCGGAAGCGGAAGATCGCGACCGCCGCGGCCGCCGCCAGCGCCAGCGACGGCAGGTCGACCGACGCCAGCACCGGCACGTCGAGCGAGGCACCGAGGAAATGTACCGGCTCAAGCCGCGCAAACAGCACGTGGAGTGCGAACCACACCGCGAGGTTCAGGATCACGCCCACCACCGCCGCCGTGATCGCGCCCAGCGCCGCCGCCAACGCCTTGTTGGCGCGCAGCACTTCCACGAACGGCGCGCCGAAGAAGATCCAGAGGAAGCACGGCACGAAGGTGACCCAGGTGGTGAGCAGGCCGCCCAGGGTCGCCGCCAGCAGAACGGGCATCGGCCCGGGATCGCGCCATGCCGCCAGGAAGCCCACGAACTGCGTCACCATGATCAGCGGACCCGGCGTGGTCTCGGCCATGCCGAGCCCGTCCAGCATCTGACCCGGCTCCATCCAGTGATACTGATCGACGGCCTGCTGGGCGACATAGGCCAGGACCGCGTAGGCGCCGCCGAAGGAGACGACGGCCATCTTGCTGAAGAACAGCGCGATTCGGGTGAAGACATTGTCGCCGCCCGCGCCGAGATAGAGCGCCGCCACCGGGGCCAGCCACAGCACGAGCAGGATCGCCGTGATCGTGAGCGACCAGCGCAGGTTGGGCCGCGCGTGCACCGGCGTCTCCTCCCCCAGCAGCGACTGCGCGTCGGCGAGCGGCCGCGCGCCCGCCGCGCCGTGGCCGGCGCCGCCCTGGAACGCGGGCCAGCCCATCCTGCCGCCCGCGTAGCCGATCGCGCCGGCGGCGAGGATGATCGCGGGGAACGGCACGTCGTAGAAGAACAGCGCCACGAAGGCCGCGGCGGCGAGGCCGCGCAGGGTGTTGTTGCGCAGCGCCCGCCGGCCCACCCGCAACACCGCCTCGACCACGATCACCAGCACCGCGGCCTTCAGCCCAAAGAACAGGCCCTGCACGATCGTGACCTTGCCCAGCAGCACGTAGATCCACGACAGCGCCATGATCGCCAGCATGCCCGGCAGCACGAACAGGATGCCGGCCGCCAGTCCGCCCCGGGTCTTGTGCATCAGCCAGCCGATGTAGATGGCGAGCTGCGTGGCCTCGGGGCCGGGCAGCAGAGTGCAGTAATTGAGCGCCTGCAGGAACCGGTTGTCGCCGATCCACTTCTTTTCGTCGACGACGATGCGATGCATCACCGCGATCTGGCCAGCCGGCCCCCCGAACGACAGCGCGGCGACGCGGGCCCACACCTTCATCGCCTCGCCGAAAGAAACGCCGTGATGTTCGGTCGCGAGGTCTTTCATTTTCCGTCCTTCTTGCCCGCGAACGAGCGGTAGAGATCGTCGAGCAGCACCGTGCCGCGCGCGAGGCGTTCGTCGTCGTCGGCACTCGAGGCGGCGATGCCCGCGATCAGGCTGCGCACACCCGCCACTTCGGCGCGGCCGTACTTGCCGTCCTTGAGGTCGATGTCGTGGATGATCTCGCCGATCGCGCCCAGCGCCGCATCGGCGAGCCCGGTATGGAAAACCAGCACCTCGAAGGTGCAACGGTCTCCCTTGTGCGTGAACTCGCCTTCGAACATGTCGAAGCGCAATTCGCCCACGAGCGGCGCGTAGCCCGTGCCCGACACAAACTTGAAGCGCGCGCCGGGATCGACGAAGCGGCGGATCAGCCAGGCCGAGGCGATGCGGTCGACCTGCACACCCTGGCGCGTCACCCACACGCGATCTTTCAGCGCGTTTGCCGGCGGCGCGGCGATGGTCTTGCTGTCGGTCACGGCTTCACCTTCCTGTTTGAGCGCGGCCTCCAGTCCGGAGATCAGGCCCTCCGCCGTGGCGCGACCCTCGGCACCGAAGAAGTCGATGGCGACCACGGCATCGAGCTGCCGGCGCAAGCGCGCGGTCTGGGTCGCGACCTCGGCGAGGACATCGTCGGTCGACTCGATGGACAGACGCGCGGCCAAGTCGCGGGCTTAGCCCGAGAGGCGTGCGTAGTCCTCGTCGCGCGCGGCCTCGAACAGCGCTTGCAGGTCGGCGTCGGACAGGCCCTCCACCAGAGCGGCCTCGCAGACGACCGCCTCGCCGTCGCTCTCGACGATTTCCTTGGCGAGCCAGGCGAAGTCCTCGCGCGTCTCGGCGTTGGCGGGCAGCGCATAGACCGCGCCCTTCACCGTGACCGCGCCCAGCGCCTGCAGCCGGCGCCAGACTTTCACCCGCGCGTAGGCCGGCTTGGCCGGCAGCTGATGGATGAGCAGGAGCCAGCGCGGCCTTTCACTAATGGACATTGTGCATCCGTATCATACCAAGAATAGTAAAAGCAACATATGTATCATTTTCTTCTTGCGTTCCTGTAGCATGGGCCTATTTTACGATGAAACAAGTGTATCACCAGAGGAAAACATGCACGTCCAGGCTCGACCGATCTCCTTCAAGCCGCCGCGCCTCAAGGGCCTGTCGGCCAAGCTGAGCGCCAGCCACTACGAGAACAATTACGGCGGCGCGGTCCGCCGGCTGAACGCGATTCGCGATGAATTGGCGGCACTCGATCCCGCGACCGCACCCGGCTTTCGCCTGAACGGGTTGAAGCGCGAGGAGCTGATCGCCACCAACTCGATGATCCTGCACGAGGTCTTCTTCGACGGTCTGGGCGAAGGTGGCGGCGGCGATCCATCGGGAGAACTCGCCGAGGCGATAACGCGCGACTTCGGCTCGCTCGCAAAATGGCGCGCCGAATTCGTCGCCATGGGCAAGGCGCTGGGCGGCGGCTCGGGTTGGGTCGTGCTGACGCGCTCGCCGAGGGACGGCACGCTCGTCAACGCCTGGGCAGCCGACCACACGCACAACCTGGCCGGCGGCACGCCACTGCTGGCGCTCGACATGTACGAGCACGCCTATCACATCGACTTCGGCAGCAACGCCGCGGGCTATGTCGATGCCTTCATGTCGAACATCGCCTGGGGGCGCGTCGCCGCGCGCTTCGCCGGCACGCCGTGGCAGATCAAGCCCAACATGATCGACGCCCCGGCGGCGCGCGCGCTGCTCGAGGCCCATCCCGACCTGCTGGTGATCGACGCACGGCTCGAGTTGGACGCCATCACCGTGCCGGTCGGCCTGCGCGGCGCGCGGCGCGCGCCGCCCGAGAAAGTCGACGAGGTCGCGGCCTCGCTCCCCAAGGGCGCCAAGGTCCTGGTCTACTGCGCCTGGGGCTTCGAGATCGGCGGCGATTGCGCCGAGAAGCTGCGCGAGCGCGGCATCGATGCGGTGGCGCTGTCCGGCGGCATCGGCACCTGGCGCGCCAACGGCCTCCCCACCGAACCGCTCAAGCAAGGAGACAAACCATGAAATGGGTGACCCGCGAACGTCCCAAGATCGACCGCATCGCCTGCCCGTGGTTGATTCAGCGCTTCGTCGAGAAGCAGCCTGAATTCCTCTACGTGCCCGCCGACAAGGTGCTGGCGACGGCCAAGGAAACCGGCGCCACCCCCTACGACATCCCCGGGGTGAAGTTCACCCATGTCGGAGAGAAGTGCAGCTTCGATGCCTTCATCGCCGAGTACAAACTCTCGGCACCGGGCCTCGACAAACTGGCCGACATCGTGCGCGGCGCCGACACCTCGCGGCTCGACCTGACGCCGCAGTCGGCCGGCCTCTTCGCCATCTCGCTGGGCCTGAGCCACATGCACCAGGACGACCACGAGATGCTGAAGCACGGCATGGTCATGTACGACGCGCTCTATTCCTGGTGCCGCCATCTCGTCGGCGAGACGCACAACTGGCCCCCAAAGATGGACTGAGGCGCACCATGACCGATACGACGCTGAAGCCGGCCGCCCCAGCGGTTGCCGCCCGCACCCGCCTTCTTCTGCACGGGCCGATCGTGCCCACGATGCTGCGCATCGCGGCTCCGAACCTCGCCGTTAATGTCATCCTGATCGCCGTGACCGCGAGCGTCGATGCGCACTTCGTGGGCCGGCTCGGGCTCGACGGGCTGGCGGGCTTGGCGCTGGTCTTCCCGTTGCTGATGCTGATGCAGCAGATGGCGAATATGGCGATGGGCGGCGCGATTGCGGCCTCGATAGCGCGTACCCTGGGTGCCGGGCGCACGGAGGAAGCACGGGCGCTGGCCTGCCACGCGCTGGTGATCGCCACAGGTGCTGCCGTGCTGTTCAGCGCGGTCTTTCTGCTCGGTGGACCGGCGCTCTACCGCCTGCTGGGCGGACGCGGGCCGGTGCTTGCCGCAGCGCTCGAATACTCGAACGTGATCTTTGCCGGCGCCATCGCCTATTGGCTGCTGGGTGCATTGACCAGCATCGTGCGCGGTACCGGCCATGCCACGATCCTGGCCTGGGTGTATATCGCCGCCGAAGCGCTGCACATCGCGCTGGTGCCTCTTTTCGTCTTCGGCTGGGGACCGGTTCCCGCGCTCGGCATCACCGGCGCCGGCCTCGCGACCGTGATCTCGTTCCTCGCCTCGGCGACGGCGCTTGCGGTCTACCTGGCGTCGGGCCGCACGGCGATCACGCTCTCGTTCTCCAACGTGCGCCTGGAGCTCCGGCTGTTCGCCGAGATCCTGAAGGTCGGCGCGCCGATGTCGCTCGCCCCGGTGTTGAACAACGCCGCCCTCGCTGCCCTCACGACGTCGGCCGGCGTGCTCGGCGCCACGTCGCTGGCCGCCTTCGGCGCGGCGGTGCGGCTCGAGTATCTGCTTTATCCGCTGAACTTCAGCATGGGGGCCGCCGTGCTCGCCATGATGGGCAGCAACATCGGCGCCAAGCAGTCCGCCCGCGCCGCGCGCATCGCCTGGATCGGCCTCGGCCTGTCGGCCTGTGCCATGGCGTGCGTCAGCCTGTTCGCCATCACCGCTCCCGGTCTCTGGATGGGCCTGTTCAGCAGCGACCCGGCGATCCTCGCCGCCGGCGCCGCCTATCTCGCCATCGTCGGCCTCGCCTATCCGTTCGTCGCCGGTACGCTGCTGAACTCGGCCTTCCAGTCGACGCGCCAGCCGCGATGGCCGCTCACGGCCATGGCCTGCCGTCTCGCGGTGGTGGTGCTGGGCGGCTGGATCGCGGTCGATATCCTGCACACTGGCCTGACCGGCATCGCCGTGGTCACCGCGCTCGGCCTGGTGACGATGGGCGGCGTGCTCACGACGGCCTTCCGCTTCTTCGCCAGGCTCGGGTGACCGCCATGCCCCTGCTCCTCACCGACCATGTCGCCTTGCCTGCCCACACGGGAAGCGGCGGCTTCGATCACGCCGCGGTCCACGCCGCGACGGGCCATGTCTATGTCGCCCATACCGCGAACGACGCGGTCGACGTGTTCGATCCGGCCTCGCGAAAGTTCCTGTTCTCGGTGCCGGGCCTTACCGCCGTCGCAGGCGCGCTGGTGAGCGACGAGGCTCAACTCATTTTCTCGTCGAACCGTGGCGAGGATACGATCGGCATCTTCGCGCCCGGGCCCGATCCGGAAGTGACAAAGGTGGCGGTCGGGATGCGCCCCAATGGGCTTGCCTTCGACCCGGTCCGACGCAACGTGCTCGCGGCCAATGTCGGCGACGCCGCCATCGCCGGCTCATGCACCCTGTCGATCGTGGCGCTCGACACGCGCGCGATGCGCGCCTCGATCGAGGCGCCGGGTCGCACACGCTGGACGGTCTACGATCCCGATGCCGCCGTCTTCTACGTGAACATCGTCGATCCGGCGCTGATCGTCGTGGTCGACGCACGCGATCCGACACGCATCGCACGCGCCCTGCCCGTTCCCTCCGTCGGCCCTCACGGGCTCGACTTCGATCCTGCAACGCACCGCCTGTTCTGCGCCTGCGATTCCGGGCGCTTGATCACGCTCGACGCACGCTCCGGCAAGGTGCTCGACGAGCAGGCGCTGAGCGGCGGACCGGATGTGGTGTTCTTCAGCGGTCGGCGCCAACGGCTCTATGTCGCTTCCGGCGATCCCGGCGTGATCGATGTGTTCGACACCGCCACGATGAGAAATATCGGCCGGGTCGAAACGGAACGAGGCGCCCATACCTTTTCCCTCGCCGCGACCGGTGACGAGATCCACGTCTTCCTGCCGCAAACCCATCGCGCGGCCATCTATCGAGAAGCAGAAGCGACGTGAAGTGGGTGACCCGCGAGCGACCGGAGATCGGCCGCATTGCCGGCCCGTGGCTGATCAAACGCTTCATCGAGAAGGAGCCGGAGTTCCTCTACGTGCCGTCCGACCAGGTGCTGGCCACCGCCAAGGAGACCGGCGCAATTCCCTACGATGTTCCGGGCGCAAAATTCACGCATGTCGGCGGGAAATGCAGCTTCGATGCCTTCATCGCCGAATACAAACTCGCTGCGCCGGGGCTCGATGGCCTCGCCGACATCGTGCGCGGCGCCGATACCGCCCGGCTCGACCTGACACCTCAGTTAGCCGAACTGATCGCGGTCTCGCTCGGGCTCAACCACGTGCACCAGGACGACCACGAGACGCTGAAGCACGGCATGGCGATATACGACGCGCTCTATGCGTGGTGCCGCAGCCTGACCGCCCAGACGCACAACCGGCCCCTCAAGGCGTGATGGGCATGGCCAGCACCGATCTCCTGATCCTCTCGCGCACCGACATCGCCCAGCTGATGCCGTACGAGGCTTACGTCGAGGCAATCGAGGCGGGGTTTCGCGCCGCTGCCGAAGGCGCCGCCGTGGCTCCACCCGCCTCGGCGCTGCACGTGCCGCATGGCTCCTTCCATGCCAAGGGCGCGGCGCTGCTGGGGGCAAATCCACAGGTCGCCATCAAGCTGAACGGCAACTTCCCCGGCAATCCGGCGAGCAACGGCCTGCCGACGGTCCAGGGCGTGCTCTATCTTGCCGACGCGGCGAACGGCCGGCCGCTTGCGGTGATGGATTCGATCGAGATCACGGTCAATCGCACCGGCGCGGCAACGACGCTCGCTGCCCGTCACCTCGCCCGGCGGGACTCGCGTGTCGCCACGATCTGCGGCGCCGGAGTGCAGGGCCGCATCCAGGCGATCGCCATCGCCGCAGCTTGCAAGCTCGAACTGATCCACGTCTGGGACAACAGGCCGGAGGCCGCCGCTGCGCTCGCCGACGAGTTGGCCAACCTGTTGCACATCGAAGTGCGTCCCGGCGCGCTTGCGGCAACGCGCAACAGTGACATCGTCGTGACCTGCACATCGGCGCGCAAGGCGTTCCTTACCGCCGACCTGGTGCGCCCCGGCACCTTCATCGCCGCGGTCGGTGCCGACAACTCGGACAAATCGGAGATCGACCCGGCCCTCTATGCGGCAAGCCTCGCGGTCGTCGATTCGCTGGAACAAGCCGCCGAGATCGGCGATCTGCACCATGCGCTCGCGGCCGACAAGATGGCACCCGAGATCGTCCACGCGACGCTGGCCGAAATCGTTGCAGGGTACAAAGCCGGCCGCCGCGACGACCGCGAGATCACCCTTTTCGACAGTACCGGCATGGGCTTGCAGGACGTCGCAGCCGCCGTCGCGATCTACCGACGGGCCATCGCGGCCGGCGCCGGCACGCGTCTTTCCCTCGGCTGACGGAGGTTTGCAATGACCCGTTCCCTGCGGAGACGTGCCCTGGCCGCCTTTGGCGGTGCGTTGGCGGTTTCATCGACAGCACGCGCACAAGGAGGCGGCGCCATGAATCGCATCGATCTCGAGACGGCCGCCCCTGGCAGCGCGATCACCGGCTCGGGTGCATCCGCGCAGTGGGAGTTGCTCGCCGATGCGACCGCGCCGTCCAAGCGCAAGGTGCTGGCACAGACCAGCACTGACCGGACGGACTACCGCTTTCCACTGGCGATCTTCGATTCACCGGTCGCGGCGGATGTCGACGTCGCGGTGCGCTTCAAGCCGGTCGGTGGCGAGGTCGACCGGGCGGCGGGTATCGCGGTGCGCCTCACCGATCGCAACAACTACTACGTCGTGCGCGCCAACGCGCTCGAGGACAATGTCCGGCTCTACCGCATGGTCGCTGGCCAGCGTAGCCAATTTGCCGGCGCCAACATCAAGGTGCCATCGGACAAATGGCAGGAGCTGCACCTCACCGTACGCGGCAGCCGCTTCGAGGTCTTCCTCGACGGCAAGAGCCTCTACAGCGCGACCGACACGACCTTCACCGCCGCCCGCCGCGTGGCGCTCTGGACCAAAGCCGACAGCATCACCCGCTTCGACGATCTCAGAATCCAGCCCCTCTAGGAAAATCATCATGCAATACCAACTCGCGCCCCTGTTCTGCCGGCCGTGGACCTTGAACGGCATCACGCCCCGGCTCATCGAAAGCCACTACGAGGGCAACTACGGCAGTGCGATGCGCCGCCTGAATGCCATCACCGAGGAACTTGAAGCGCTGGATCCCGCCACGGTCTCGTTCGAGACCGTCAATCGCCTGAAGCGCGACGAAGCGACGATGCTCAACTCGACACTCCTGCACGAGCTTTACTTTGCAAGCCTGGGCGGCGACGGGCGGGCGGTGCCGGAGACGATGGCCACCGCGTTGGTCCGTGACTTCGGCTCGGTCGACCGCTGGCGGAAGGAGTTCATTGCGCTCGCGAATTCCCTCTCCGGTGGCTCCGGCTGGGTGCTGCTGACCTATGTCCCGCGCGATGGCCGGTTGATCAACCAGAGCGCGACCGATCACAGCCAGAACATCGCCGGCGGCATCCCGATCCTGGCGCTCGACATGTACGAGCATGCCTATCACATCGACTTCGGCGCCAACGCCGAGGCCTATGTCGCGGCCTTCATGCGCAACATCGAGTGGAACGCGGTCCAGGGCCGCTACGAGGATGCCGCCAAGGTGGCACCGCTCAGGCCGCTTTACCAAAAGGAGTTCGCCGACGTGCCCGCCATGACCGTCGAGGAGGTCAAGGCGATGATCGATGCAGGCGAGCGCGTGCAGATCATCGATGCACGGCCGCGGCATTACACGACACGGGCGCAGGACATCATGGAAGGTGCGGTATGGCGCGACCCCGAACGTCTCGATGAATGGATCGGCGAACTCTCCAAGACCGATCCGGTCGTGACCTTCTGCGTGTACGGCTTTCATATCGGCTGCCAGACGGCCGGTACCTTGCGCAAGGCAGGCTTCGACGCGCGCTACATGGCCGGCGGCCACTACGCCTGGAAGGCGGTCGGCGGCAAGGTCAGGCTGTTCGAGAACACAATTCCCAACGGGCACAAAACATGACTGACATCACGGTTTTCGGCTTTCCAGGCAGCAGCTTTGTCCACGTCGTGCGCTTGGTGCTGACGCACAAAGACGCGCCCTATAATTTTCACGATCTCGAACCCGAGATGGGCTCCCCCGCCCATCTTGCCTTGCACCCGTTCGACCGGGTGCCGATCCTGCAGCATGGCGATTTCAAACTCTACGAGACGAGCGCGATCGTCGCCTATCTCGAGGAGACTTTTCCGGCGCCTTCGCTGCAGCCCGACACGGCCCAGGGCCGCGCGCTGATGAACCAGTGGATCAGCTCGGTCAATTCCTACTACTACCAATACATGATCTATCACGTCGGGCACGAGCGGAACGTCTTCCCGTTGCTCGGCATCCCCTCCGACGAGAAGGTCGTCGCGCATGCACTGCCGAAGATCGAGATCGGGATGCAGGTCATGCAGCGCCAACTGTCGCACGGGAGGGGTTTTCTGCTCGGCGGCGCGGTCGGGCTGGCCGACTTTTACCTGCTGCCGAGTACTTTCTCCTTCAACCGGACGCCCGAAGGGAAGGCCATGTACGCCGCCTTCCCGGCTGTGCGGGAATGGCGGGAGCGGATGGAAGCCTTGCCAACCGTGCAGCGCTTTCGCGCGGCTCAATTGCCGGTGGTGCCGATCGAGCATGCGCGCAAGTGGCCGGTCTCCCACCGACCGAAATACTGATTGCGGTCGCGCGTCGACGATCTGGTCAGGCTGCTCGAATCAGGAGGTCGCACGCCCCATTAGCCGGCAACAATACTGCGTAATATTGTTGCGACCAGGGGGGGAGCGAAAAAGGGGACGAATCGCGTAAAAGCTTTATGCCATAAGCATCGGAACCGTCCCCTAAACGGGGGACGTTTTGGCGAACGTCCCCTACTTAGGCGCCATGCGAATCGCGCCGTCCAAACGGATGGTCTCGCCGTTCAGCATGTGGTTCGCAACGATGCTCATGGCGAGCTGGGCGTATTCCTTGGGATCGCCCAGCCGCGAAGGAAACGGCACCTGGGCGCCGAGACTCTTCTGCGCCTCGGGCGAGAGGCCCATCATCATTGGCGTCAGGAACAGGCCGGGGGCGATGGTGCAGACGCGGATGCCGAGGCTCGAGAGATCGCGCGCGATCGGCAGGGTCATGCCGACGACACCGCCCTTCGACGCCGAGTAAGCCGCCTGGCCGATCTGGCCGTCGAACGCCGCCACGGAAGCGGTGTTGATGATGACGCCGCGCTCGCCGTCGGCCATCGGCTCGGCCTGGCTCATCGCCCAGGAGGCCAGACGAATGACGTTGAAGGTGCCGATCAGGTTGACCTGGATCACCTGGGCGAACATGGCGAGATCGTGCGGGCCGGTCTTGGAGATGGTGCGGGCGGCGCGGCCGATGCCGGCGCAGTTCACCGCGACGCGCGGCGGACCCAACTTCTCCACGACGGTCTTCACCGAGGCTTCGGTGTTGGCGGCGTCCGACACGTTGGTCTTGACGTAGAGGCCGCCGATTTCCTTGGCCTTGGCGTTCCCGAGCTCGTCCTGCAGGTCGAAGATCGCGACCTTGGCGCCGGCCGCGGCCAGCGCCGATGCGGTTGCCCCGCCCAAACCCGACGCGCCGCCGGTAACGATGACGGCCTGGCCCTTGACGTCCATTGAATCCTCCTTGGTTGCGTCGCTTTTAGCATGGCGGGCCCCCTTGCCAAGCGGCCCGGCAGCCCACACCTCTTTGGCCATGACCGACACCGAAGAACGGATCGTCCGCGAGGGCTTCTGGCACAAGGCGCGCCGGACGCTGGGCCGCGTTCCCTTCACCGAGGACGCGGTTGCCGCCTTCTATTGCGCCACCGACAGCGCCACGCCGCTGCCGATCCGCGCCACACTGTTCGGCGCGCTGGCCTACTTCGTGATGCCGTTCGACGTCATTCCCGATTTCATCCCGGGCTTCGGCTACACCGACGATGCCGCGGTGTTCCTGGCGGCCTTCGGCGCCGCCAGTTCGCACATCACCGCCGACCATCGCGAGAAGGCGCGGGCCTGGCTTCTCAAGCCGCGGGACGTGGCGGCGGCGTAAGCGCGGTCAGCGCCTCGGCGCGCCGGCGCTCGCGCACGATCTGGGCCTCGCGATAGGCGATGTAGAGCGCCGAGGCAATGACGATGGCGGCGCCGACGTAGGTCCACGCCACCGGCATTTCGCCCCAGATCAGCCAACCCACGAACACCGCGAACGGCAGGCGCAGATAATCGAATGGCGCCACCGCCGACATCTCGCCCGAGGCGAAGGCCTGGACCCAGAAATACTGGCCGAGCGTGGCGGTGAGGGCCACGCCGACCGCCAGCGCCCAGCCGAACGGCGAGGGCCAGCGCCAGAACCAGATCGCCGGCGCGATCAGGAACAGGGTCGAGAACAGCGCGAACTGCGTCAGGATCATCAGCGGCGTCTCGGAGGCCGAGAGGCGGCGCACCAGCAGCACCGATATCGCCACCGACATGGCATTGCACAGCGCCACGACCGCGCCGGACTGCAGGGTGCCGGCACCCGGCCGCACCATCACCAGCACGCCCGCGAAGCCCGCGATCGTCGCCGTCCAGCGCCGCCAGCGCACCTTCTCGTGCAACACGACAGCCGCCAGGATGACCGAGAACAGCGGCTGGGAGAAAGCCAGCGCCGTGGCGTCGGCCAGCGGCAGCATGGCCAGCGCGTAGAAGCCCAGCACCATCGAGCAGGTGCCCATGAAGGTGCGCCAGAAATGGCCCTGCAGGCGCTTGGTCTGCCACGGCTTCACCCGGCCCGAGGCGATCAGCGGAATCAGGAACAGCACCGAGAAGAAGCCACGGAAGAATGCCGTCTGCACGCCCTCGATCTCGAAGGAGAGCATGCGGATCATGGCGCCGTTGGTGGTGAAGATGAAACCGCCGGCCACCAGCCAGATCGCCCCCTGGACGTTGGGCGGCAGGTGACGCAGCGCGGCGGTGCCGAATCTCACGATCAGATCTTCCGCTCGTGACCAGCCCAATAAGTTGCGCGCAGATCCTTCTTCAGCACCTTGCCGACGGGACTGCGCGGCAGCGTCGTCATGAAGTCGACCGACTTCGGTGCCTTCACCCCACCCAGCTTTTTGCGGGCAAGCGCGATCAGCTCGTCGGGCGTGACCTTGGCGCCGGGCTTGAGCTCGACCACCGCCTTCACCGCCTCGCCCCACTTCTCGTCGGGCACGCCGATCACCGCGCAGTCCTGGACCGCGGGATGGCTCCACAGCACCTGCTCGACTTCGCTGGGGAAGACGTTGAAGCCGCCGGAGATGATCATGTCCTTCTTGCGATCGACAATGTAGACGAAGCCGTCCTCGTCGATCACGCCGATGTCGCCGGTGTGGTGCCAGCCGAAGGTCGAGGCCTCCTTCGTCGCGTCGGGATTCTTGTAATAGCCCTTCATCACGAGGCCGCCGCGCAGCACGATCTCGCCACGCTCGCCGCGCGGCAGAATCTTGCCGTCGTCGTTCATCACCTCGAGGCGCATCAGCGGCGAGATCTTGCCGCAGCTCGCCAGGCGATGCCGGTTGTTGGTCTCGAGAGCGGCGACATGATCCTCACGCGAGAACACGGTTGCGATCATGCAGGCCTCGGCCTGGCCGTAGGTCTGCGTGAGAACGGGGCCGAAGACCTTGATCGCCTCGACCAGCTTGTCGACCGACATGGGGGCCGAGGCGTAGACGAGGCGCTTCAGCGACGAGTAGTCGTATTTGCCGATGTCGGGATGGGCCAGCAGGATGTAGATCAGGGTCGGCGGCATGTAGACGTGCGTGACCTTGTGCTTCTCGATCGCCGCCAGGATGCCGCCGGGATCGGCCGTGCCCATGAAGATGTTGGTGCCGCCGTAGGGCAGCAGCGGGAACGAGCAGACGCCCGCCGCGTGCGTCATCGGCGCCACCATCAGGTGCACCGGCGGCGTCTCGATCGGCATGGTCGCCCAGAAGATGCCGTTCATGGTCTCGATCACCCGGTTGGTGATCTGCACGCCCTTGGGCCGGCCGGTCGTGCCGCCGGAACTGATCAGGATCGCGACTTCTTCGGGCGCATCGGCGAGGTCGGGCGCGGTGTCGCCCTGCTTGCCCAGCCAGCCCTCGAACGCGGGCGCGTCGAGGCACATGAAGGTCTTTATCTTCGGGCAAGTCTCGCGGATGCGCGGCAAGTAAGACTCGAAGCTCGAATGATAAAAGAGAAAGGCCACGTCGGTGTTGTCGAGGATGAAGAGGTTCTCCTCGATCGCGTTGCGCGCATTGACCGGCGCCCAGATCAGCCCGGCGCGCTGGATGCCCAGCAAGGCCGCGTAGGCCATCGCGTGGTTGGGACTGTAGACCGCGACCTTGTCGCCGTTCCCGAGGTCGGCCGCGAGCAGCCCGTTGGCGACGCGATGCGTGGTGCCGCGCACGTCGGAATAAGTCCAGCCGCGCGTGCCGTCGTGCAGGCAGTCGCGCTGCGGATGTAGATCGGCGCCGCGGTCGAAATAGTCGATCAGACGCATGTCAGTTGCCTCCCGGCGCGACGTCGCCGCCGGTACCCAGCGGACGCTGCATCAACACACTGTCGAGCCAGCGGCCGAACTTGAAGCCGATGTTGCGGAGCGTGCCCACCATCTCGAAGCCGCAGCCGGCATGGAGCCTGATCGACGGCGTCTGTGCACTGTCGCCGATCACCGCCACCATCTGGCGCTTGCCGATCTTCGTGCATTGGTCGATCAGCACCGGCAGCAGCGCCTTGCCGACGCCCTGGCCCACGGCGGCGTTGTCGATGTAGATCGAGTCCTCGACGGAGAATTTGTAGGCGGGCCGAGGCCGCCAGTTGCCGGCATAGGCGTAGCCCATGACGTGGCCGGCGCGCTCGGCCACCAGGTGCGGCAGCCCGAGGTCGAGCACCGCGGCGCGGCGCTTGCCCATCTCCGCGAGGTCCGGCGGCACGACCTCGAAGGAGGCGGTGCCGTGCAATACGTGGTGGGCGTAGATTTCGGCACACCGGACGACATCGGCCTCGGTCGAGGCCCGCACGATTAGGTCGTTCATACGGCCAGTTCGCTCATGCCGCCTTTATAGCGCGTATGGCACGAGGCGCGCGCGCTTCGTGCCTAGTTCCGGCCGCCGCCCTTCATGACCTGGCCGGCGTCGGGGCCGTCGTACTTAAACAGCGAGTCGGCGAGCTGCAGGCCGGTTTCGACCTGGGTCAGCGCGAGATTGACCCGATTGCCACGGTTGTCGACGATCGACCAGCCGCGCAGGCGCATGGGATTCTCGGAGAAGCGCACGATCACCTTGCCCTCCTGCGGCTTGCGGGTCTGCACCATGGTCAGCTCCAGCAGACCGTTGACCCGCTCGACCTTCTCGACGGTGAGGTCGCCCGACAGCTTGAGCGGGTCCTTCACGAGAAACGACGCCGCCGTCCAGCCGATCGGCCACTGGCCGAAATCCCGGGTGGCGGGATCCCACATGGTGACCTGCCAGCCGTCGGCCACGATCTTGAGCTTGGAGGGCGCATCGTATTCGAAGCGCATCTTGCCCGGGCGGCTGACATAGAGCGTGCCCTGGACGGTCGAACCGTCGGGATTGGTCTGGGCGAACCGCGCCTGCATTGTGCGGACGGCGTTGAAATACTGTTCGACCTGGGCCGCTTCGGGCGGCGGCGCAGCGGGAGCTTGGGCGGAGGCGCCGACGGCGAAAAACAAGGCGAAGGCGGACAGAACCGCCGCGAGCAGGGTGCGCATCGGCCGGATATGGCCGGGGAATAGGGCGGAATTCAAGCGATGGGCCTCTTTCCAAGAATATGAACGGGCGTTTACCATGGGGCAAGCACCCGGGAGCAAACGCATGCACGTCGGAATGGCTGCCGTCTTCCAGAACACCGGCCAGGCGCTGAGCGACCGCCAAGTCTACCTGAACGAGATGGCGCTGGCGGACATGGCCGAGCCCATGGGCTTCGACTCCATTTGGTCGGTCGAGCACCATTTCACCGACTACACCATGTGCCCCGACGTGGTGCAGTTCCTGTCTTACATGGCCGGCCGCACCAAACACGTGAAGCTGGGCTCGATGGTCGTGGTGCTGCCGTGGCACGACCCGATGCGGGTGGCCGAGCAGATCTCCATGCTCGACCAGCTCTCGGGCGGCCGCATGATCCTGGGCCTCGGTCGCGGCGCGGGCAAAGTCGAGTTCGACGGCTTTCGCCTCGACATGGGTGACAGCCGCGAGCTGTTCGTCGAATACGGCGAGGCGCTGCTGAAGGGCCTCGAGACCGGCATGATGGAATACGACGGCAAGCACTACAAGCAGCCGCCGGCCGCCATCCGCCCCGCCCCGTTCAGGAGCTTCCGCGGCCGCACCTATGCCGCCGCCGTCAGCCCCGAGAGCGCGCGCATCATGGCGCGGCTGGGTGTGGGGCTGCTGATCATCCCGCAGAAACCGTGGCGTGAGGTCGAGAAGGAATTGACCGAGTACAACGCGCTCTATCGCGAGATCAACGGCACCGACGCGCCACAGCCGATCTCGGCCGGCTGGACCTTCGTCGACGAAAGCGCCGAGCGCGCGCGCGAGATGGCGATGCAGTACATCGGCGGCTATTACCGCACCGTGCTCGACCACTACCAGTTCGGCGGCGCTCACATGAAGAACCAGCGCGGCTACGAGTACTACGCCAAGATGAACGAGAAGCTCGCGGTCTACGGCGACCAGAAGGCGATCGAGTTCTTCGCCGACCTGCAGGTCTACGGCACGCCCGAGCAGGTCTACGAGAAGGTCATGGCGATCCACAGGCAGACGCGGAACTCGGCCTATGTCGGCGTCTTCTCCTACGCCGGCATGCCGCACCAGGAAGCGGCGCGCAACATGCGGATGTTTGCCGACACGGTGATGCCGGAGCTCAAGAAGTTCGATGCGGGCGCGGCGGTCGATCGCGCGGGCCTGCTGCCCGACCCGCGCCTCACCCTGGCTGCCGAATAGGACGGCCGTCTGCGATCCAGGCGAGAAGACGAAACGGCCGCGTGGCGTAGTAGACGCCCCACAACGGCGGTGGCAGCGGCCAGCCCTCGTAGTCGCCGACGGTGCGCGTGAGGCCCTGGCGCACGATCGACCAGAGCCGGTCGCGCGCGCGGTCACAGAGATCGAGATCCTCGAGATAGGGCCGCACCGGCGCGAACGGCCGGCCCGAGCGGACGGTCGCCACGATCGCCGCCGCCCGCCGCTGCACGCGGCGGTTGGCGGCGGCCTCGGCGGCCAGGACCGGCGCGATCTCGACACCCAGCAGATCGCGGGCGACGACGACGCCCAGCAGCACTGCGTTGCCGCAGCCCTGCGCCCGCGCTCGATCGAAGACGGCCCGCCAGTCGAGATCGGGATGGCGCTCCGACAGCATGGCGAAGTCGCGTACCCAGCCGAGCTTCTTCCACGCCTCCTTGGTGCCGTGACCGGCCAGCAAAAGGGCCAAGTTCGCGCCGCTCAAGGTGGCGAGCGCGCGGTCGCCCAGCTGCACGCGCGCGAGATCGCGCCAAACATCGGCCGGCTGCAGCGGAAACGGCGAATGGACGCCGTTGAAATGCCAGTGCAGGTCGACCGAGACGCCGGTGGCGTCGTGCACGAAGGCGTATTGCCGCTGGAAGGCGAGGAACGTGTGGCGCAACTCGGCGTCGCGCTGCGGGCCGCTGAAGCCCAGCGATCCAAGCAGACGCTCGGCGGTGGCGACATGCTCGGGCGGCACGAGGATGTCGAGATCGCCGTACTCGCGCTGCGACAGGTCGCCGTAGAGCGTCGCCGCCAGCGCCGCCCCCTTGAAGGTGACGAGGGGAATGCCGCTACTGGCGAACAGCGCATCGACACGACGCAGCATGTCCGTGAGGAAGAGCATGCGCGCGAGGTGTTGGTGCTGGAAGTCGTCGCATTCGGCGCGCGCCGCCACCGGCACGCCGTCCCAGGAAAAATGCCCGAGGGCGGCGATGAGCTGCGGCCGCACCGAATGCTGCTCGGCCAGCCGCAGCACGGCGTCGAAGTCGAGGCCCGCGCGCAGCAGGATACCCGCCGCGGCCCAGTCCGGCTGCGGTCGCGCGATCAGGCAGAGGAAGTCGACTTCAGTGTTGGCGGGAGGAATGGCAGACGACGACGACACCATTCGCCCGGTCGGCAGAAGGCTCTTAATCCGTGCCGTCGGAACGCCGGCTGTCCGACCTGTGGCCGTGACGATTAGTCTGCGTCACATCGCGGAAAGTTCCCCAATGCACGACCACTGGCGCCGCATAGGGCTTCTTCGCCGGCGTGGCGTCGGTGGCGGAAGCCGCATCGTTCGTGTCGGTGGTGCGATCAGCCATGGCGATTTCGAATCCCGAACGTGATGGTGGAGTCTAGCACAGGAGCTAGCGATGTAAATCTTCGCCGGGCGGCGGAACGACCTCGATCATGCCGATCTCGTGCAGGCTCGAAAGAAATTTCATCAAGTCAGCGCGGCAAACCTCGGGAGTGACGTCGAAATGCGCAACAACCGAGGCACAAATCTCGTCCACCGACAGAGGTTTTTGCAGTGCCTCCCAGACATGGGCCCCGACATCCTGAAGGCCGAAGTAGAGTCCCTTGTCGAGATCGAGGATCGCGACCTCGCCATCGAGATTGGCGGCGACCTGACGGTCGGACCGCCTCACGATTGTCGTGGGGGCAAACATGACACGCAGCGTTACTCCTGCATGAGCCAATAGTCGAGCGCGTGGATGGCGAGCAATTGCCGAGGCGAGGCCAGCAAGGACGGATCCGACGGCAGCCGTGCGCCGGCCGTCACGTAAGGCGCCAGGCGCGCACCCAGTGACAATGGCGGCAACGCGGTCTCGCGCAGCGCCGCGACCAGAGGTGGCGCGGCGAGCGGCGTTTTGGCGCGGGCAAGCACCGCGTCGGGCAGCCGGCCGCGCATCGCCTCGCGCAGCAGGTGCTTGAACCAGCCCCATGGCACCGGCGGCAGCGCGATCATGTATTCGAGGACGCGCAGGTCGAGGAAGGGATGACGCCACTCGAACAATCCGCCGCCCGTGCCCTCGCGCAGCCGGTCGAACAGCGCGGGCCAGATCGGGTCGCGGAACGAACCGACCGACGTCGGATGCCAAGGATGGAGATGCCGCCCGTACACGCCGAGATCGCGGATCCTTTCGGCGAGGCGGAGGCGGTGCGCGAAATCGGGATCGATCCAGTCCGGCAGCGTCCACGACGTCCGTTCGTCCGCCGCGCGCCGCCGAAGCCCGCGCCCGAGCGTCGTGCGCCAGCCGGCGACACCCTTCACCCGCGCGTAGTCGACAGCGGCGCGTGCCAGACCGCGCCAGTCGCGCCGCGACCACAGCCACGCAAAATACGGATCGCGATCGAAATGGAGCGCGTTGTCGGGTCCCTCGCCGTAGAACCACACGGCCGCCTCGCCCGCCATGCCGCGGGCCAGCTCGTCATCGAGATGCAGCAGCACGATCGACCGCGACGGCTCGCTTGTGGCGAGGCCGCGCCGGCGCCACAGCGGATCGTAGCTGAAATCGTCGATCGCCCTGACGCGCAGCGCGATGCCCAGTCGATCCGCGGCAAGCCGGGCGAAGCGGCCCTCGTCGTCGGGCATCAGCCGTTCGTATTGATAGCACTCGCCCACCACGCGCGACGGATCGCCGGTGGCAGCGACGGTGCAGGCAGCGAGCGTCGTCGAATCGAGGCCGCCGCTCATCGAGATGCCGACCTTCCCCGGCGGCAGGCGATCCTTGACCGCCCAATCGACCAGCTCGACGAAGCGCTCGGGGTAGAGCTTGCGGTCGTCGAAGCAGATTGGCTCGCCGATCTCGAGGCTCCAGTAACGCGCCACGCTCTGGCCATCGGCGGACAGCTTCAGCAGGTGCGCCGGCGGCACGCGGTGGACATGGCGCCACACCGTGCGGTCGAAATCGAGGCTGAGGCCGGCGGCGAGAAAATCGCCGATCCACACGTCGTCGAGATCGCGCGGCACGGCGGCGTGCCCCATGATCCAGTCGAGCGAGTCGCTCACCAGGGCCATGCCGCCCGCCGCGGCGTGGAAGAGCGGCTTGATGCCCAGTTGATCGCGCGCCGCGCGCAGACAGCGACGATTGTCGTCCCACAGAGCGAAGCAGAAGTCGCCGGCGAGGAATTCGACGAACCTGTCGCCCCACGCGGCGTAGGCCTGCAGGCAGAGCGCTTTGTCGGACAGGGCTGCGCCGTCGGCCGGCCGCCGTGGCAACCGCGCCACCAGGTCCTCCCGCGCATCGAGGCGCACGTCGCCGGCGATGCTGAAAGGACCGAGCCGCTCGATGCCGGATGGCGCATCGAAAACGGCGGCCGCCGGCGGCGCGCCCGTCGTGGGAAGGCGGACGCCGAACAAGATCAGCCCGGACGATTCGCGCCCGCTCTCCAGGCGAGCAGCGGCGCGTAGGTCTCGCCTTCGGTCTCGCCGATCAGGATCCTGCCGTCGCCGACCAGCCAGGCATGCGCCGAAAACCGCTCGCCCTGCCTGGCGACGCCGACGTGGAGCTCCGAGACATGGCCGTGCCGCGACAGCAACCGCTGCAGGGCAAGCGCCGAAACCAGGCACGTGCAGCCGCGAACCCGGCGCGCCATCGCCGCCACCGCCCAGACCACCGGCTCGACCGGCCGCGTGCCGCGACCGGGGCGGCCGGCCCAGACGCGCAGTCGCTCGACCGAGGCGATGTGCAAGCCGAGCCGCACGCCGATCAACACGAGCAGCGCCTCCGCCAGCAGCGCCTGGCGCCAGCCCGGCAGGGCGAGGAACCGTCTCACGGCACCACCGCAGGATCGAGCATCGTGCGATGGATTTCCGAAACGACACGATCGACCAGCGCGAAGTCGCGCGCGTAACGCAGCTCATGGACGCGCACGACGGCGGCAAGCCGTTCGGCAAAGGCCATCTGTCGCGCCAGCCGGTCGATCGCCTGATAGCGGCTGCTCATGCCGCAGGAGATCAGCACCTTGGCAAGCTCGGTGCCGGCCAGGCGCCGCGTCGCGACCGTGCCGGCCGGGGGCGGCGCTTCGTTGCCGATGAAGACCAGCGCCGCGAGCGGCACGCCGCCGCGGCGCGGAGGACCGACGTGGGCGCGCGGCTGGACCATCACCTTGCCGTTCAGCTCGTTGAAGTGCCCGCGCGTCGCGGCCTGCGGCAGGAAGCGCCCGGCCGGCTCCGCGAACAGCTTCAGTCGGTAGGCGCCGGGCTGCGCGACCGGCGCGCCGTCGATGAAGACCAGCCGCAGCATGTCGTCGGTGACCAGCTCGGCCCCCGCCGCGATCAGTGCCGCCGCCAGCGTCGACTTGCCGGCGCCGCTCGAGCCCAGCAGGCCAACGGCGCGGCCGCCGATCTCGACGACGGTCGAATGCAGCAGTTCTTCGCCCTGCAGGGTGAACGAGGCGCTCAGCACGAAATTCAGCAGATGCGCCTCGAACGAGCGCTGGTCGATGTCGCCGGTGCGGGCGCAGACGACGTCGCGGCCGTCGGCCGACACCACCGCCTCGAAGACGCCGTCGACCCTCATATAGATGCCACCATCGGCCAGGACGGCGTACTTGACCCATTCCTCGGGATCGAAGGCCAGGCCCGCACTGCGGGCACGGAAGAACTCCGGCGCGCCCAATGCGATACGCAGCGTCGGCGCGGCCGAGGCATCGCCGCCGTCCGCGGCGTCGATCGACGCGAAGCGCAGCTCGCTTTCGACGACGAGACCGTAGACGCCGTAGCGATGACGCGTCGCGGGGAGCCGTGAATCGGGCATGAACCAAGCTAACAGGACCCGGTCACGGGATCGAGTGGCTGGCTTCGGCCCCTGTCCTTCTCTACTTTCGCGACTCGTGCGCCTGATCGATCTCGACGTGGAACATGCCGATCCGGCCGGAACGATCGCAATCGATCAGCCGGACTGGCGCGTGGCGCTGTGGTGGCGCGACCGGCCCGTCGGACACGTCGAGGGTACCGCGCCGGCCGATGGCCTCCTGGCGACCCGCGACCTGCTGACGCGTGTCGATGGCGAAGTCCTGGCCGAAGCGCAGCGCCGCGAGGCCGTGCCCGGGCCAGCACCGACCCCCACGGTCAGCGTCGTGGTCTGCACGCGCGACCGGCCGGTCGAGCTGGCACGTTGCCTCGAGTCGCTCGGTTGCCAGACGCTGCCGGCCGCCGAGATCGTCGTCGTCGACAACAGCTCGGCGGATGCGCGCACGCGGCAGGCAGCCGAGGCGCACGGCGCGCGCTACGTGCGCGAGGACAGAGTTGGCCTCGACATCGCGCGCAACACTGGCGCGCGCCTCGCGACGGGCGCCATTGTCGCCTACACCGACGACGACGTCGCCGCCCACCCGCGCTGGCTCGAGCGGCTGGTCGCGGCATTCGACGCGCCGGAGATCGCCGTCGTCACCGGCCTCGTGCTGCCAGCCGAGCTCGACACCGAGGCGCAGGCGCATTTCGAGACCTATTGGGGCTTCGGCCGCGGCTATCGCCGCATCGACTTCGGCCGCGCATTCTTCGCCCAGGACCACCTGGTCGGCGCGCCGGTCTGGCAGATCGGCACCGGCGCCAACATGGCGTTCCGGTGCGAGGTCTTCGACGGCATCGGCCTGTTCGACGAGCGCCTGTGCCATGGCGCCGCCGGCTGCTCGGGTGACACGGAGTTCTGGCACCGCGTGCTGCAGGCGGGATCGACCTGCCGCTACGAGCCGGGCGCCGTCGTGCGGCATTTCCACCGGCGCGAGACGGCGGCACTCGGTCGCCAGATCCACGCCTACATGCGCGGGCACGCGGCGGCGTTGCTGATCCAGTACGAGCGCAGCGGCAATCGCGGCAACCTCAGGCGCGCGCTGGTGCACATGCCGCTGCTCTACGCGCGCCGGATCGCGAGCCATCTCGTCCACCGCGGCGCGCGCCACAACCGCTTCCTGTGGCAGGAAGTCGGCGGCTACTTTGCCGGTCTGCTTTATTACCTGCGCACGCCGCGGCCGCGATGACGCTCTCCGTCGTCATCCCCGCCCGCAATGCCGAAGCCACGCTGGGCGATGCCCTCGACAGCCTGCTCGCCCAGACGCGCGCCGATTGGCAGGCGATCGTGGTCGACGACGGCTCGACCGACGCCACCGCCGGCATCGCGCGCGCCTACGCAGCGCGCGACGGGCGAATCGGGCTGTTGAGCGACGGCCGGGCGGCCGAGGGCGTGGCCGCGGCGCGCAATCGCGGCATCGCCGCCGCCGAGGGACGCTGGCTGCAGTTCCTCGATGCCGACGACTGGCTGTTGCCCGCCTTCGTCGAACGCATGCTGGGAACGCTGGAAGGTCGGGAGGGCGCGCGGCTGGCCTATTGCGGCTATCGCCGCGCAACACCTGCCGGCACGCTGGGCGCCGTCCAGTGGAACGCCGCTCTCGCGCGCCAGGCCTACGGCATCCTCGCCCGCCAATGCGAGATCGCGATCCACGCCTGCGTGCTGGAGCGCACCCTGGCGATCGCCGCCGGGGGGTTCGATAGCAGCCTCCGCACCTGCGAGGACTGGGATTTCTGGATTCGCGTCGCGCGCTCGGGCGTTGCCTTCGTTCCCGTGCCCGAGCCGCTCGCCATCTATCGAATCCGCAAGGACTCGCTCACCAGCAACGTCGAGGTGCTGATGGCCGACGCGCGCACCGTGATCGAGCGCGCCTTCGCCACCGGCCTCGCGGGCGCCGGCCCCTCGTGCAGCCGCGAGATGGCCATCGGCTACCATGCGCTATGGTGCGCCGCGCGCGTTGTCGGCCGCGGCGGCAATGGCGCGCCGCTCGTGCGCCCCCTGCCCGACCGCTGGGGCGAGGTCGCCGAGGCGTGCCGCATCGTCATCCTCGACGGGCTGACGGTCGGCGCCGGCGAGAGCCCCGAGAACCTGCAGTCGGACCCGGCCCATTTCCCGCGCCTGCGCGCCCTGCTCGATGCGGTGGAGCGTGGCAGCGGACGGGCGGGCTTCGCGCGGTTGCTGGAATTCGCCCTCGAGCCGCGGCTGGGCGGAGGGACCGCGCCGGCCCGCGAGGTCCGCGTCGCCGATCTTCTTCTCGTGCGCCAGGACATCGCCGATCTCCGGCCCGTCGCCGTGCCCGACGGCGTCGATGCCGTTCACATCGAATTCCAGCACGGCCGCAACACCCTCTCGCGCCTCGACCTGCCGGCGTTCGGCGCGCTGTCGCGCCGCGACGTCGCGGACCTGGCGCTCGACGTCGTCAGCCTCGCGACCTTCGTGCGGGCCAATCGCTTGGCCGCGATGCCGCGCTTCTGGGGCCATGCCGTCCTGCAAACGCTGTCGATCGGCGTCGAGGTCGCGCGGGCCCGACGCGAGCGGCGTCCCGTGCCGGTGCGCACCGTGAAGGACCTGATCCGGCGGGCGACCCGCAACGCTGCTGTCGCCTGGGCCGGCCCCACCGGCAGCGCCAACGAAACAGAACTCGCGCGGCTGATCGCCGATGCCCGCGCGTCGGCCGTGACGCCAGCGTCCGCGTCGCCGGCTGCCGCCGCCACATCCGTGAATGCCTCGCCCGATCGATCCGGCCCGAGCCGGGGACGCTGGGAAGACCTCTACGCCACGCCCGATCCCTGGAACTACGCCTCGCCCTACGAGCAGTTGAAGTACCGGCGCACGCTCGAGCTCCTGCCGCCGGGACCGATCGGCACGGCGATGGAAGTCGCCTGCGCCGAGGGACGCTTCACGGAGATGCTGGCGCCGCGGACCGCAAAGCTGATCGCCGCCGACATCTCGCAGGCGGCCCTTGGCCGGGCGCGTGAGCGCTGCCGGGGACGCGACAACATCGATTTCCGCCGCCTCGACCTCGTGCACGATCCGCTGCCGGACGGGCTCGACCTGCTGGTCTGTTCGGAGGTGCTCTACTTCCTGCCGGACCTCGACGCCTTGCGCCTTGTCGGCGCCCGACTCGCCGCCGCGCTGGCGCCGGGCGGACGGATGCTTCTTGCCCATGCGCTGATCGTCACCGATGCGCCCGACCGCACCGGCTTCGACTGGGGCGAACCGTTTGGCGGCAAGACGATCGGCGAGACCCTGGGCGCCCTGCCGGGTCTCGCGCTGGAGCGCTCGCTCGGCACCGAGCTTTACCGCATCGACCTGTTCCGCCGCCTGCGCGACGGCGAGTCGCCGCCGGTGCCCACGATCGAGTCCGTGCCGCTTGGACCGCCCCCGGAGCCCGCGTTCGCGCGCCATATCGTCTGGGGCGGTGCCGTGGCGCGGCGAGCGGAGGTGCGCGCGCGCGAGCACACCGAGCGGCTGCCGATCCTGATGTACCATCGCATCGCCGACGACGGCCCGCCTGGCCTGGCGCGCTGGCGGCTGCCGCCGGCCGCCTTCGCCGACCAGATGCGCTGGCTGCGGCGCCACGGCTATCACGCCGTCACTTCGGCCGACCTGCTGCGCCACCGCGCCGCCGCGCTGCCTTTTACCGGCCGGCCCGTGCTGATCACCTTCGACGACGGCTACCGCGATTTCCACGAACAGGCGTGGCCCGTCCTGCAGGCCAACGACCTCACCGCCGAGGTCCTCATCGTCACCGACCTGGTGGGCGATGCTGCGCGCTGGGACGCCGCGTACGGTGCGCCCGCCCCGCTGATGGATTGGCCGCAGATCGCGAGCCTTGCCCAGGCCGGCGTGCGCTTCGGCAGCCATCTCGCCAGCCACAGCCACATGGCCGATCTCACGAGTCGCCAGATCGCGGCCGAAGCCGCGCGCTCGCAGGCGCTGATCGAGCGTGCGACGGGCCTGCCCTGCCGGTCGATCGCCGCACCGTTCGGCGAGGCCGACGACCGCTTTCGCCGGATCGTGCGCCGCTGCGGCTACGAAGCGGCCTTCACCGGCGAACCCGGAGTCGCCCAACCGACCGACGGTGCGCTGCACCTGCCGCGGATCGAGGTCGCCGGCGACTGGTCGCTCGACACTTTCGCGCGGGTGCTGCGACCCGATGCCTAGAGCCTTTCCGGCTGAAATAGAAACGCACTGTCGATCGACCATCCGATCGACGGCTTCCGGCGTCGGACGGTTTTCACGGTTTTCGCGGTTTTTAAACCGCCGGCAAGCCCGTCGATGCGGGATAGGCCCATGTTTGCTGGCTTTTCCGAGTGCGACACCCGCTCGGAAACCGTCGGAAACCGTCGCTAAACCGTCGAAAACCGTTCTGTCTGCGTTTTGCCTCTTGGTGCTCGAGGTCGCGCACGGTTGCGTCGATGGCCGCGATCGGGCGCCGAAGCTGCGCGGGCGTCCTGCGCCGTCGGGATTGCCTTCGACGAAGCGGCCGTTGATCTGGCGAACCGGGGAAGGTGAAGAGTTTGTCGTGTCGAACATTTCGAGCTCCGGCGAGTGACAGCGCGTGACAGCGAGTGACGTTGCCCATTCACCATAGAAGCATCTTCCGCAATCGCGCATCTTGGTCGTTATCGACGATGAAATGCGGGCCGGCTTGGAACCGATGCGTTCTCTCACCGCGCGATTCGAGCCTCGGGGAGCGCCCGAGTTGGAGAAAATCCCAGGTCGGTCCGAACCGAATACATGGGAAGTGGTTAAGATCCGATCGGAAAGGCTCTAGCGCGGCGGATCGAGCGCGGCGAGGAAGTCGTCGGTCATCTGCGCGGCCGTGAAACGATCGGCGACCCAGGCCTGCGCCGCATGCCCGAGTTCCCGTCGCAGCGTGTCGTCGACGATCAGGCGCTCCAGCGCGGCGGCCAGACCGGCGACGTCGCCGGGCTCGAACAGCAGGCCGGTCTGCTCGTGTCGGACGATCTCCGGCAGCGCGCCCGAGCGCGCCGCGACCACCGGCAGGCCGTGCGCCGCCGCCTCGACCACGGTGAGGCCGAAGCCCTCGTCCACGGCCGGCGCCACCACGACGTCGAGCCCGCGATAAAGCGCGTCGCGATCCTGGAAATATCCCGGACGCCGGACGACATCGCCGATACCGAGAGCGGCGATCTCCGCATCGACGCTCGGCTGGAACCGGCCGAGCAACTCGCGGCCGATGATGTGGAGTTCGAACTGACCGGCCGGCAGGCGAGGCTTCAACCGGGCGATCGCGCGCAACAAGGTGCGATGCTGCTTCTGCCGGGCGACGGCACCGACGATGCCGAGGCGCACTGGTTTTTGCGCTGAAAAGGCCCGCGGCGCGACCGGCATGTCGATGCCGTTGTAGACGACGGAAGTGTTCGCCTTGCCGAACGGCGTGGCCGTGACGCACCGGGCGATGAAATCGGAGACGCAGACGACGCGATCGGTGTGCCGTCGCGCCAGGGCGCCGAGCAGCGCGAAGGAAGGTCGCTCCGGCTTGCTGTGCAGGTAGAGCACGCGCTTGGTCGGCGGCAGGATCCACGCGCTCCACAGCAGCAGCTGCGGATCGGTGAAGACGAGCCAGTCGGGGCGCACGGCGGCCACGATCGCCCGCGTCGCGCGGATCGCCGACGGCATGGCGTGCAGCGTGTGATAGGTCCAGCGCGGCCGCCGCAGATAGATGCGACCGAGATCGACCTCATGGTAGGCAAGCTGCGACTGGCGCAGCAGCCGCGGATATTCGGCATTGTTCCAGCCGTTGACGATCGCGGTCGTCCGATGGCCGCGCTGCTGAAGCCCCGTCATCAGCACATGGAAGGCGATTTCCATCCCATGGACGGCCGATCCGCCGGCGAAAAACAGGAAATTCATGCCTGGAGCCACGATGGCGGACCCCTTTCGACCCGGCAACCGTCAAATCTGACTCTCATGTCAGGAATGGCGTCAGCAAAAACCTCGCCGGCACGGACCTTCAGAGAGTCGGTATAAATGCTTGGAATCTATTGGGATTAGGTCTGCAGAAACTCAGAAATCGCCCTCTCCAATGCGTGAAAACTATTTGCACTCTGACCCCAGAATAGAGGTTTGTTACCCTAAATACAAAAACAAATCGATCTGCCGAAGATTCCCCTTGGATTCTGCATCGCAAGTGTGGCATTCCTCTTCTCATAAGAGGTCGGGCTGTGGGAGCAAGACCTCTGCGAGGAAACACGAAGGGTTCGGCGGGATAACCGGACCGGGTTTTTCAGGGAAGGTGTGGGATGCGTCATCTTTTTCTGGCCGCTGCCATGATGGTCGGTGCTCTCGTCGTCACGTTCGGTGCAGCGTCGACGCTGCAGGGTTGGGCCACGGCGCGCAGCTACGCGGCGACCAACGTTGCGACCCCGGCGATGATTTCGCCGGTTGCCAAGGCCACCGAGACGGCCCCCGTCGGTCGCGCCCGGCTCCACGTGAGCCCGCGTCAGACGTCGGCCATCGATCAGGTCGCCGAGTCGAAGATCTAGGCGACGCCCCGGGGAGGGGCTTCGAAAGACAGAAAAAGCCGCGCCGATGCGGCTTTTTTTGCGTCCGCAACTCACCGCTCCGACCTTCGCCGCTTGCCCCTTCGGGCAAAGACGCCGAAAGCTGATCCATGTCGGAGCCGTCTTTCCTCGCCGGGCGGTTCTTGCCGCATCGCATCCTGCCCGACTGGCTGGGCGAGGCGCAAGCCGCCGGCCTGCTGGCCTACGCACTGGCGGCCGAGGCGCGCTTCACGCCGACCAGGCTGAACGACCACGGCACGGGGCATCTCGACGCCGTGGTGCGTCGATCCCGGGTGCTGAAAGACCTCGGCGCCTTCACCGCCCCGCTGCGCGCGAAGGCTCTCGCCCTGCAGCCCACTCTCGAGACGGCCTTCGACATGGCGCACGGCCCCGCCAACAGCACGCAGATGGAAATGGTGGTGCACGGCGACGGCGCCTTCTACCGGCCGCATACCGACACCTTCACCGGCGACGAATACATGTCCGGCGGCCGGCGACGCCTGACGATGGTCTACTACTTCCATAGCCGGCCGCGCCGCTTCACCGGCGGGCGGCTGCGGATGTTCGATCTCGGCGGCCACCGCACGATCGACGTCGAACCGGCGCACGACAGCCTGCTGGTGTTCCCCTCGACCGCCCACCATGAAGTCGAGACCATCTCCTGTCCCGACGGCGCTTTCGCCGACAGCCGGTTCGCCATCAACATCTGGCTGTGCGGCTGACGGGCGCGCAGCCTCTCCCGGGCGACGAGTGGCCGCCCACGAATCGGCCGGTCAGCTAAAACTTGGCCGGCGACGAAAACGGCTTGTCGGCATCCACCAGGAACATCACCAGCGAGTGCAGATCGGTCGAGCCGGTGCTGGAGACCTGCATCGGCATGCCGCCGCCATGGCCCGCCAGGGACTGACCCGCAGCAGCGCGCGCCGTGCCGTGAGGGCTCTTCTGGCTGGTCTCACCGGCCAGCACGTAGAAGGCCTCCGACCCCGCATGCGTATGCACCGGCGTCACGCTGCCCGGTGGACCGCGCGCTTCGTTGATCCTCAGGAGATAATGCGCGGCGACGAACGCCGGGATCGGTCCGACTTCGGCCACCCTGGTTGCGTTGGCCGACGTTCTTCCCGAAGGCCCCAGCGTGAAGAGCCAGACCTTGCCGGCAGTTTCTGCCACCAGCCCCGTCGGGCCCGCGGCAGTCTTCGCTTGCGCCGCCGTGCCGAAGGTCTCGATCGTCCAGAAAAGCGGCCCCGTCGGCAGCGCCGTCACTTTCTTCTCGACCAGCGGCGTGATGACCAGCGCCTGTTGCGCCATCGTCGGCGACGACACGATCGTCGGCGACACCAACAGGAGCACACCGAAAGCCAGGGTCGCGGCCGGTCTGTGTCCCATCACCGTTTCCTCCCGATGTCGAACCGGCATCAAAGGCGGCTTCGGACTCCTCCCTCGAGCCTGGCCGCAAGTAAGCGCTCTGCGGGGAGGCGGCACAACCGGCATCGGCGGCATGGCAACGACGGGAGTGCCGGATGCGCCTGTATGGACGAAGGAGCGGTGCCCCGAGACGGACTGCGGAAAGGACCGTAGATCAACGAGTTAGCGGAAAGTGGGACGCTCTGGCGAACCGCTGATTTATTAGGCTTTCTGCTCGGCGTGTCCCACCGAAGTCGAACCCTCAATCGTCGGGTGATTCCGTGCAAAGAGGGGCGACGGAAAACAGGGGGCTCAGCCCTTGTCATCATTGACTGCCGAAAAATATGGTGCCCCGAGACAGACTACTGGAAAATCAAGTGAGCGATCAGACACAACCCTGCGCCGTCACTCATCCCTCGTAGACCTCGACGGTCTGCATCATGCCGAGTTCTTCGTGGTTCATCATATGACAGTGCAGCATGTAGATGCCCGTGTAGTCGAGGAAGCGTGTGCGGAACACGACTTTTCCGCCACTGCGCTCGACGATGACCGAGTCGCGCCACTGCGGCGGATCGAGTTTGCGGCCGTTGATCTCGATCATCTGGAACGGGTTGACGTGGATATGAAATACATGATCGTCGCCCGTATGGGTGTTGACGATGGTCCATTCCTCGACGGCGCCCAGCTTGACCCGCTGATCGATGCGAGAGGGATCGAACTTCTTGCCGTCGACGTAGAACCCGAACTCCTGCCAGTGGGCGGCGCCCGCCGTGTCCTCCTCCGGTACGCTTGCTGAAAACGTGACCGTGCGACGGCCCGTAATCTCGCTTTCCTGAATGGTCGCCAACGGCGCCTTGGGCAGCGCGGTCGGCAACTTCATGTTCATCGGCTCGCCGGCGACCACCAGCCGCGCGGTCGCCGCGGCGGGCCAGGCATGACCCTTGTCGTATGCGGTGACATTGAAATCGTAGGTGCCGGCCGTTCCTGCCTGGACAAGGATGTCGGTCCTCTGGCCGGGCGCGATCACGATCTGCTTGCGATGCTCGATGGCGCCGAGCTGGATGCCGTCATAGGCGATGGCGTGCAGATCGTGCCCGGCGAGCTCGAGCACCATGTCGTCGCGGTAGGCCGCGTTCACAAGGCGCCAACGCTGCACCTCTCCCGGGCGCATCTGGACGACTGGCCGGCGTTGGCCATTGATGCTCAGGAAACGCGTGGCCGTATCCGGGAACAACATCTCGAAATTCTCGATCATGCCAAAAGCATCGTACACGACCTGCGACAACACCATGACCCGCTCGCGGGCGGCGACAATCTCCGGCACGTCGGCAAAGTCGCCCTCGACCACGATCGCGCCCACCATGCCGCTCGCCGTCTGGATATCGGCGCTTCCGTGGTGATGTGGATGGTACCAGTACGTCCCCCTGGTGTGGTCTTTGGGCAGGTCGATCTCGATGTCGTAGCTGTGGCCCGGCGCCATCGAACGCATGACGTTGTCGGAGATGCCGCTCGGGCTGCAGTGGGCGCCGTGAAAGTGGAAATTGGTGTTGTTGAACTGGTGGGGAGTGCTCATGTCCATCGGCAGGACGTCCCGGTTTGGCGGCAGGTCGTTGGTCAGGCTGATCTTGAGCTTGTCGCCGGGCTTGAGGCGAAGCGTCGGCCCGGGGCTGCCACCCTCATAGGATCGGACGTGGAGCTGGACGCGCCCTGCCGGCCGGTACGCATAAGCGCAGCGAATGGAGGTGCTCAGCACTCCGTTCACCGAAGCGCGAACCTCCGGCTCCCTCAGGGGCTGATCCATCGGCGGCACCAGCTTGTCGGGTTGCATGCCGAGCGTCTTCGACATGCCCGTGGCACGATGATCGTGCGGATCGGCCGCCGTGGCCGCGCGAGCGGCCAGCAACGATGCGCCAAGACCCAGCCCGCCATTCAGAAAATGGCGACGCGGCATCTTATCTTTCATGTGGCCCCCCTTCGAAGACGATCGGGCCGATGGCGCGTCAAACGACGAACTTCGTCCGCAGTATCTTCGACACAATCACAGCCCCGGCGTCGCGGCAACGAAGCATTCACCGGGATGTCGCAGCGGGCATGCCCCGCGTTGAAGAACAAGAGCGGTGTTAGGTGTCGCGCCTTTCCACGGCTTCAATCGGACGCGACAAATCCGGACTCTAAGCCCTGGCAATCGTTCGCGGCGGTAAAGAGTGATGGTGCCCCGAGACGGACTGCTGCAAGCCAGCATATTCAATGACTTAGAATCTGGTGCGACGAACTTCCATCGCACCGCTTTGCAGGCTTTTGCAGCCCTCCTCTGTCGCACCTTCAGAACCATTGAGGCGACCTTCGGAGGTTCGCTATTGGGGCCAGACCAGAAGTGATCGACGCTCCTCACCGGGGCTCTTTGAGAAGACGGCAGGTCGCGAACTCAAACCATTCCCGGCGACAAGGACCTCGGCTCCGCGCCGATCGGGCGAATGACGCTCGCCAGCCATGAGATCCTCGAGAGCAGCGTGGTCTGGTTGCGCTGCCGGCCAGGGTGAGCGACTGTCCCGGACAAGCAGAACAGCGGCGGGAGCGCGGCACATGGCGTCCACGACAGTACCCGTCTAGAAAAGGCGGAAGAATCGCCGCACGCGCGCCATGGAAAGCCTTAGGAGATTCAATTGAGGCTGGGATCAATGGCCGCGCTCGAGGAATTTGGACGAGCTCGCTTGTCTCCGTCGTTCTTCATGCGCGATTTCCTCTACAGCGAGATCGCCAACTACTACGGGATGCCGAATATTCCGGAGAATCCCGACTTGGCCATCGAAGTCGGTAGGCGGCTCTGTGAGGAGTTGCTCGAACCGTTGAACGCTACGTTCGGTCGGATCGCAATTCGCTCCGCCTACCGATCTCCCACGGTGAACGCGTTGGGAAACGAGAAGGGCCATAGCTGCGCCTCGAACGAGAAGAACTACGCCGGGCATATTTGGGATCATCTAGACTCGGATGGCTACCGAGGCGCGACAGCCTGTGTGGTCGTGCCGTGGTTCACCGACCGCTACGCCGAAGGTGCCGATTGGAAATCGCTCGCGTACTGGATTCATGATCACTTGCCGTACAGCAGGCTCCAGTTCTTCCCGAAGCTCGCCGCGTTCAACATCACTTGGCACGAACGACCAACCCGCAGCATCTACAGCTTCATCAAGCCAACTGGTTACCTCCTCCGAGGCGATGACGACGGAAAACAGTTCGAAGGCCACTACGAAGGCTTTCCTGCTTTGCGGCGGTTCTAACGCCCCCTCGAGAGGCACTGACGAAAACTGGGTTCTCTAAAACCAATTCCATCTTTTGAAGGGATGTCCCACCCTCTTCGCAACTACTTGATCACTATAGACAATTGCAGATGGTTTGGTGCCCCGAGACGGACTGCAGCAAGGGCCGTATACCAATGACTTAGCGGAAAGTGGGACGCTCAGACGAACCGCTGTTTCACTGGGCTTTCTGCTAGGTGGGTCCCACCGAAGTCCAACCGCAGATCACGTTACGACACTGACACGCTACAGTAGCACATGATCGATCTCCCCTGAACTGTCAGTGATGGTGATGCTGCTGACCGCCTTCGGCATATCCCCGCAATTCGGTATAGCGTTGGATTTGCGAGGGCTCCAGCAGCGCGACCGTTGAGAGGTGATATTTGAGGTGAGCATCACGAAGCTTCGCTTGAGTGTCGCCTATTTCGGCCGTCGCAGCCGCCAGAGTTTCGGGGGTCACTTTGTGGTCGGCAAACAGTCTGTCTAGGGCGGACTCTTGGATAATCAGACGCTCGCCAATCGGGATGGTCTCGGCCTTCATGGATTCAAACAGGCTTCGCACAGTGCTCCGCTGGGCGTCCGACAGGCCAAGCTGATCGGCGAGTTCCAGCAAGTGACTGGGGCCCGGATAGCCATTCAATTCAGCAGCCAACGCCAACCCCATGCCGCGTCCAGCCTTCAGGTCGGCAATTTGCTGATCGGAAAGCGCTTTGATCGGCCGTGCCTGCATACCGGCATAAGGAGTCTGGGCTACGGCCGCACCAGCGGTGAAAGTGCTGGCAACGACAACGAGGAGCAGTTTGCGATACACGGGAGGTGCTCCATGGCGGCTTGGAAGGCCGCATATTCTCAGGCTTCTTCCTCTATGTCGATTTGTGCAATTCGGACAGCACCGGCATTGAAGTAAGCGGCGACCAGATGACCGGTTGCCACGGCTCCGATGCAGACGATCACGGATACAAGAATGTTCACCATCGCCCGCACCATCGCTCCGCTTCGCATCAAATCTAGGGTTTGGAGGCTGAATGAAGAGAACGTCGTGTATCCGCCACAGAAACCTATCATTACGAACAGACGGACATTCTCCGAAACAGGAAATCGACCATCGGCGAGTGTAAGAGTTCCAAAAAAGCCGATCACGAACGAACCCGTCACGTTGATGGTGATCGTGCCCCATGGGAGTGGGCGGCTTATCGGCAACGCCAGCATCGAGATCAGATAGCGGGCGAGCGTCCCAAGTGCGCCGCCGATCATCACTGTGAAACACGTGGTCAAAGACATACTCAACCTCTTGGAGACCGATTTCCGCCAGATGTCCGGCTAAGGACGCTGTTGTCTCCTCACGATCCATTCGTAAACGCCAACGAACAGACCACCGAGGAAAGCCACCCAGACGACCTCGCCCGGCATATCAAGCAACAATGCCAGCCCACCGAGCAGCCACGTTGACCCGACAATCCAGAGGCCAATCGCGAGCGACGGTGGAAGAGCCTTCATGGCTCACTTCCAATGCTGGTAGAGGCCTCTCCCCGCTTTCGAACGCTTCGGGTCAGGTTCTCAAGGAGTGCCAGCAGGCACCCCAAGAACAGCACGCCTCCTGTTAGGAATGATGGGGCATCGACAGCAGCGAGCATCGCGGCCAAGGCGACAATGACAGCAATGGCGAATGCCAGACTTCCGTCGTCAACGAAGAGGCCGAGAAGCTCTCGCACGATCATGCCAAATGTGCTCATGGCGCGATCTCCCGTCCCAGACGACGTAGCCACGGCACAATGGCCAAGCCCCCACCCAAAAAGGTCGTCGCCATCACGAGGATTGCACCATCTTGTCCCGGCCATTCGACGCCGAGACCCTCACCGGTCCAAAAGACGCCGAAGGCTGACAGCATTACGCCGACGCCAAACTTGAGAGCGTTCTCAGGTACACGGGACAATGGCCGATGCACCAAAGCGCCCGTTATCAGCACGACGACGAGCGCGCCCAGCGCTCCGATGCTGGCAGGCACAAGAAGGCCGGGGCCCGAGCCAAGAGCGACGACGATGAATACGACTTCAATGCCTTCGAGCACGACGGCCTTGAACGCGGCGAGCCCGGCAATCCAGTCGGCACTGGCACGACGTTGTCGCGCGTCGTCTTGAAGAGCCGACGTCTCCTTTTCGAACGCGGCTTCCTCGTCATGCAAAGCGATGAATCCCGCTGACCGCAGGATGGCTTTCCGCAGCCAGCGCAGGCCGAACATCAGCAGTGCCACGCCGACCACGAATTGCAGTAGCCGAAGCGGAATCTCCTCAAGGACGGGGCCGAGCAAAGCCACCATCACCGCAAGCAGGAGAAGACCCGCACCGGTGCCGTACGCGGCTGGTCGCCAGCCTCGTACCGTTGCCACCGCGAGCACGATGGTAAATGCCTCGACGACTTCGACGAACGCTCCAAGGAACGCTGCCGTGATCACTGGCGCAGCCGTAGACCAGTCCATGACAAGCCCTCAAAAAGGGCCGCACTGATTTCTACCGGGTGCTCAAACGAAGGGGAGACAACATTCTCCTACCGCGCCGAAGCGTCCGGTAGGAGTCATCAGCCTTGCGGCGGGTGTCGGGGGACTCCATCCCCATCTCGTTACGAGTGAATTTTAGAGCAGACCGCGGCCGCCGCCAAGAGGATTGCGGCAATCCATCGGTTCCGGCCAAACGACGGGTTTCTGTGAAGGGTGCGATCCCGTCCTAGAACGAGGTGTCCCACCTGCTTCGTAATTGCCTGATCGATATGGATAGTTGGAAGTGGTTTGGTGCCCCGAGACGGA
>JBEPUH010000013.1:0-119801 GCA_041691635.1 Hyphomicrobiales bacterium | reverse complement strand
CCGCGCGCGTGCGCCGCCCGCGGCCGCAGCGCTGATCCTCCACGCCGCATTTCTTTCCCGGCACCCCGCACAGTATGGTACGGCCACCTGCCTCTGACCTCGCCGGAACGGATCAGCCATGTCCCTCGCCCTGCCCTTCCAGACCGCCAAGCAACTCGCCGCGGCGATCCGAAAGAAGAAGATCGGCTGCCTGGAGTTGCTCGATCTCTACCTCGAGCGCATCGACGCCTATAACCCCGAGCTGAACGCCGTCATCGCCACCGACATCGAGGGCGCCCGCAAGCGCGCCAAGGCGGCGGACAAGGCGGTGAAGGCCGGCAAGAAGCTGGGACCGCTGCACGGCGTGCCGATGACGATCAAGGAATCGTTCGACGTCGCGGGCCTGCCCTCGACCTTCGGCGACCCGGCCTACAAGGACTATATTCCCCAGCAGGACTCGCTCGTGGCGCGGCGCATGAAGGCTGCGGGCGTGACCTTGTTCGGCAAGACCAACGTACCGTTGAACCTCGCCGACTGGCAGAGCTACAACGAAATCTACGGCACGACCAACAATCCGTGGGACTTGTCGCGCACGCCGGGCGGATCTTCCGGCGGGTCGGGTGCCGCGCTGGCCGCCGGCCTGACCGGCATCGACGCCGGCAGCGACATCGGCGCCTCGATCCGCAATCCCGCGCACTATTGCGGCGTCTACGGCCACAAACCGAGTTATGGCGTGGTCTCCTACAAGGGTCATACGCGTGACAACGTCAGCGTCGGCGACATCACCGTGGTCGGCCCGCTGGCCCGCGGCGCCGAAGATCTCGAGATCGCCATGGACGCGATCGCCGGCCCCGACGAGATCGACGGGCGCGGCTGGAAGCTCACGCTGCCGCGCTCGAAGAAAAAGAAGCTGCGTGACTTCAAGGTCGCCGTGTTGCTGTCCGACCCCAACGCAGAGGTCGACCAATCGGTGCAGGACGAGTTGCAGAAGCTCGCCATTTTCCTCGGCAAGAACAAGGCGAAGGTGAGCGACGCCGCGCGACCGGCCATCGATACTGCCGAACTGAACGACGTCTACATCCGCATGCTGCGCGCTGCCACGTCGATGCGCATGCCCGACGCGGTCCACGCCCAGGCCGTGAGCGACGCCGCCGCGCTCGCCGACAGCGACACCAGCTACTTCGCCCGCATGCAGCGCGGCAATTCGATGTCGCATCGCACCTGGCTGCAGCTCAACGAGAAGCGCCACCGCATGCGACTGGCCTGGGACGCCTTCTTCGAGGACTACGACCTGATGCTCTGCCCGGTCGCCGTGACGACGGCATTCCCGCACGACCATGTCGGCCTGCGCCACAAGCGCACCATCGTGGTCAACAACAAGAAGGTGCCGGTGGTCGACCAGATCTTCTGGGCGGGATACGCCGGCGTCACCCTGATGCCGGCCTCGGCGGCACCGATCGGACAAGACAAGGACGGCCTGCCGATCGGCGTGCAGATCATCGGCCGGCAGTACGACGACTATGCCTGCATCCAGTTCGCCAAGCTGCTGGAGCGGGACTATCGCGGCTTCGTGCCGCCGCCGGCATATATCTAGGAGAGCAGAACCGACATGGCCGACACGATGAACCTCAAGGATCACATCCGTTCGATCCCGGATTTCCCCAAGCCCGGCATCCTGTTCTACGACATCTCTACCCTGCTCGCGAACGCCAAGGCCTGGCACCAGGCGATCGAGCGGCTGGCTGAGACGGCGCGCAAGCACAAGCCTGACCTGATCGCCGGAATCGAATCGCGCGGCTTCCTGCTGGCGGCGCCGCTCGCCCTGGCGCTCGGCACCGGCTTCATCATGCTGCGCAAGAAGGGCAAACTGCCGGGCATCACCGTGCGCCACACCTATGCGCTGGAGTACGGCACCGACACGATCGAGCTCCAGTCCGACGCGATCAAGAAGGGCGCCCGGGTACTGCTGGTCGACGACCTGCTCGCCACCGGTGGCACCATGGCCGCGGCGGTGACCCTGCTCGAACAGGTCGGCGCCGTCGTCCCAGCCGCGTCCTGCATCATCGAGCTCACCTTCCTGGAAGGCCGCAAGCGGCTCAAGGTGCCGGTCGAGACGCTGTTGCAGTACGACAGCTAGCGCTGAACGCCGTCGTGAACCGGTGTGTCCGGGAGCCGCGCCCTTCCTGGGTCGGCGCGGGAGCGACGCCGTGCTAGGCTCACGGCAAAAGCGGAGTGACGGTTCGATGGTGTCCATTCCAGAGTGTTTTTCCGGGAGCTACGCCGAGGCGCGGGTCAAGTTCTGCGGCGCGGCGGCCGATGCGGGCGGCGCGATCCGCTCGTGGTTCAACCCGCATGCCAAAGGGCCGGACGGCGGCAAGCTCTTCCTCGATACCGCGCGCTACGGCGCGCCGGACGCGGCCCACATGCTGGTGATGATCTCGAGCACGCACGGCGTCGAGGGCCACTGCGGCTCGGGAGCGCAGATCGCGTGGTTGAGCACCGGCGGGCCGGCCAAGCTGCCGAAGGACACCGGCGCGCTGCTGGTCCACGCCATCAACCCCTACGGCTTCGCCTGGACGCGCCGGGTCAACGAGGACAACGTCGACCTCAACCGCAACTTCGTCGACCACGATAAGGGCTATCCCAAGAACGACGGCTATCTCGCCATCGCCGACGCCATCCTGCCCGCCCGCTGGGACGAGGCGAGCATCGCCGAGACCGAGCGCGTGTTCGCGGCCTATGCCCAGAAGCACGGCGCCTTCGGCCTGCAGGGCGCGATCAGCGGCGGCCAGTACACCCGCCCCGACGGCATCTTCTACGGTGGCGCCAAGCCGACCTGGAGCAACCGCACGATTCGCGCCATTGCGCGTGAGGAACTGAGCCGCGCCAAAAGAGTTGGCGTGATCGACTATCACACGGGGCTGGGTCCGTTCGGCCACGGCGAGTTGATCTGCACCGTGCCGCCGGGCGCCAAGTCGTTCCCGCGCGCCAAGGCGTGGTACGGCGACGAGATGACTTCGCCGGAAGGTGGCACCTCGACCTCGGCGATCGTCGCCGGGCCGATGCTCGACTGCTTCCCGCAGGAATTGCCCGACGCCGAGGTGACGTCGATCGCCATCGAGTACGGCACATATCCGGTGCCGGAGGTGCTGGGCGCGGTGCGGGCCGACAACTGGGTGCACCAGCGCGGCGACCTCAAATCGGCGCTGGGCCGTGAGCTCAAGGCCAACATGAAGGAGCGTTTCTTCCCGGCCGGCGACAAGTGGCGCGAGATGGTATGGGCGCGCGCCGACCAGACGATCGGATGGACCCTCAAGGGCCTCGGTACCGGCTGAGGCACGGCGGATGAGCCTCGCCATGCCGGACGCGGACTCCGCCCGCCTGAGGCTGAGGCAGGCGCTGCACCGCGCGCCGCTGTTCGCCGACCTCGACACCGCGAGCATGGTCGCGGTCGAGGACGAGCTGGTGCTGATGGTGCTGCCCGGCGGCACGCCGCTGTTCCATCAGGGCGAGGAGGCCGACGCCGTCTACGTCGTGACCAGCGGCTGCCTCGGCGTGTTCCGCCACGCCGACACCGGCAGCGAACAGGAGACCGACCTGATCGCCGAGATCACGCCCGGCAACATCGTCGGCGAGATGTCGCTGCTGTCCCACATGCATCGCACGCGCAGCGTCGCGGCGTTGCGCGACAGCGAGGTCTGGCGGCTGGCGCGGCGCAGCTTCGACACGCTGACGACGCGCCATCCCGAGGTGCTGCCGGCGCTGATGCGCAACGTCGCCGTGCGCAACGCCATGGGGCCGGCCAAGCGCCGCCGCCAGCCGCGCACTTTCGCCCTCCTGCCCGCCGGTCCCGACGTGCCGGCCGCGCGCTTCGCCGTGCTGCTGTCCAGCGCGCTCGGCCGCATCGGCGACCAGGTCCAGATGCTGGGGCCCGACTCGCTCAACGAGGAACCGGAGTGGTTCGCCAAGTGCGAGATGAACTCGTCGTTCGTGCTCTATCGCGCCGACGCCACCCTCACGCCGTGGACCGAGCTCTGCCTGCGCCAGGCCGACTGCCTGATCGTGGTGCGCCGCGCCGGCGACGACAAGCCGACGCGCCTGCCCTTCGAGATCGAGGCAGCCCAGTCCGGCGCGGTGTTCCACCGGCGGCGCGAGCTGGTGCTGCTGCACGACAGCCACGATCCCAAGCCTGGCTCGACCGCGCCGATGCTTGCCGGCGGCGTCTACGGCCAGCACCACCACGTGCGACTCGACCTGCCGCCCGACTTCGACCGGCTGGCGCGGCTGATCACCGGCCACGCAGTGGGCGTCGTCATGGCCGGCGGCGGGGCGCGCGCCTTCACCCATATCGGCGTGCTCAAGGCACTGCGCGCGTCGGGCGTGCCGATCGATCTCGTCGGCGGCACCTCGATGGGCGCCATCGTCGCCGCCGCCTGTGCCGCACGCTGGTCGGAGGAGGAGATGGTCGTCCGCTTCCGCCGTGCCTTCGTCACCGCCAATCCGCTCAGAGACTACACCTTCCCCTTCGTGTCGCTGTTCCGCGGCCGGCGGGTGACCGAGCTGCTGCGCTCGGCGTTCGGCGACCAGGACATCGAGGACTTCGTCCTCCCGTTCTACTGCGTGACCGCGAACCTCACGACGTCGACCGCCGACGTCCACACCACGGGCAAGGCATGGCGCTGGCTGCGCGCGTCGGTCTCGCTGCCGGGCGTGCTGCCGCCGTTCAACGACGCGGGCCAGGTCCATGTCGACGGCGGCGTGATCGACAATCTGCCGGTGCGCGAGATGCGCAAGATGGGCCGCGGCCTCACCATCGGCGTCGACATCGACACCGCGGGGGCGCTGTCGGCCGGCGCCGGCGTCGAGGATTCGTGGTCGGCCTGGGAGTTCTTCCGCCGCCTGGTATGGAAGCGCAAGGAGACGCTGCCGATCCCGTCGATCGTGCGCATCCTGCTGCGCTCGGCACTGGTGTCGAGCACGGCCCGCGCCGTCGAGGATCGCGCCGCCGCCGACCTGCTGATCGTGCCGCCGACGCAGCAGTACGACCTGCTCGACTGGACGAGCTTCGACGGCGCAATCGAGGCGGGATACGCCGCCACCATGACGGCGCTCGACACGGCCCGCACCTTGCCGATCGGCGTGCGTCTGTTCGTCGCTTAGTCGCTGTCAGACAGCGACTAGCCCAGAAACTTCAGGCTGTTCACGACCTTGTCGACCGTCTTGCGCGGCCCGTGGACGCCCAGCCCGACCAGGTCGAGCGCGTCCGCGGGAGCGGCGGCGAAGACGGCGCGGTTGTCGGCGTCGTTGGCGGTCTTGAACATCGGCTCGATGTAGACCGCCGGCACCAGTTCGCGCGACAGCGCCCGGGCGTGGGTGCGCTGCAGCTCCTCCCGCGTGGCGCCGTAGACGAACACCGGCTCGCGGATCAGCGCCGTGTGGTCGCGGCCGGCGGCGTCGCGGTAGGGTTCGCCCTTCAAATGGAGATGGGTGGCGGCCAGCCCGCCGGCCAGGAAAGCAGCGATATTGGCGATCTGCCACGGGACCAGGTCCTTGCGCAGGATCAGCGCCGTCTTGGTTTCGTAGATCATCGGCCCGATATCGGGCATGCTGGCAGAAAGGTCTTGAACGTTTGTGCATGTCCTCCGACCAGATCCGCTTCGAGCAACCCAGCGCCGGCCTGCAGCGCCTGACCGCGCGTTTCGGCGGCCATGCCTATGACCTGCATCGCCACGAGACCTATGCCGTCGGCCTCACCCTGTGGGGCGCGCAATCCTTCCGCTATCGCGGCGCGCTGCGCACCAGCAGCGACGGCCAGGTGATGGTGATCCACCCCGACGAGGCGCATGACGGCCACGCCTCCGTCGATGCGGGCTTCGCCTACCGCATGCTCTATGTCGAGCCGGCGGCGGTGAGCGCCGCGCTCGACGGCGCCGCGCCGCCCTTTGTCCCAGAGGTGGTGGCCGACGATCCCGCGCTCGGCCGCCTGTTGCGCGAGGCCTTCGCACACTTCCCGCAGACGCTCGAGCCGCTCGCCGTCGACGCCATCGTGGCGCGGCTGGCCGAGCTGCTGGCCGCGCGCAGCGACGCCGCGCCGAGACGGCCCACGACGACGACGGCCCATCGCGCGGTCGAGCGCGCCCGCGATTACCTGGTCGCCGAGGCGCCGCGTATCGTGGCGTCGGAGGAGCTCGAGAAAGTGAGCGGGCTCGATCGTTTCGTCCTCAGCCGGCATTTCCGCGCCGCCTTCGGCACCTCGCCGCACCGCTTTCAGGTTGGCCAGCGGCTCCTCAAGGCGCAGGCCATGATCGCCCGCGGCGCCGCGCTGTCGCAGACCGCCGCAGCGACCGGCTTCGCCGACCAGAGCCACCTCACCCGCCATTTTGCGGCGCGCTTCGGCCTCACGCCGGGACGCTGGGCGGCCCTCGCCCGCCGCGCCGCCTGACCCCGGAGCCCGACATGGACCAGCCGATCGCCAAGCCCACCCTGCCCACGCACACCCGCCCGCCCGCCGTCGAGGCCCTACTGGCCCAGCTTGCGCGGCGCGACACGGCGTCGGCGTACGAGCACATGCTGCCGTCCGGCTGCTACACTGAACCCGATTTTTTCGCCTTCGAGCAAAGGGAGGTCTTCAGCCGTACCTGGATCTGCGTCGGCCGGGTCGAGCAGGTGCCCGACCTCGACGACTGCTTCGCCACCGAGGTGGCGGGCGAGCCGGTGCTGATCACGCGCAGTGACGACGGCGAGATCCACGCGCTGAGCGCGCTGTGCCAGCATCGCGGCGAGATCATCCCGTGCCCGGAGAAGGGCCACGGGCTGCGCTGCCCGCTGCATTTCTGGACCTACGACATGCGCGGGCACCTGCTGGGCGCGCCGCACATGGGCGACGCCGAGGCAGTGCTGCGGTTGCGCAAGACTGTCAAGCTGCCGGTCCTGCGGCTCGAGCTGTGGCACGGTTTCATCTTCGTCAACCTCGACCCCGGGGCTGCGCCGCTCGCGCCGACGCTGGCCAAGCTCGAGCCGCTGTGGGCGGGCTACGAGGCGACCGGCCTCACCGCCGTGCCGCCCAAGATGAGCGACACGCCGCTGCCGTGGAACTGGAAGATCCATGTCGAGAACTTCACCGACGCCTATCACACCGAATACGTCCACCACGGCACGCACGACTTTGCGCCCAGCGTCATGCCGGGCGACGGCGTGCGCTTCACCGACATGCAGGCCGGCGACAACGCCATCGTGCGCAGCGTGCCGATGAAGCAGGTCGACGGCGGCATGATGAAGGACGGCTGGGGTTTCCCGCCCGCCTTCCCGCCGATCGCCACCCTGCCGCTCGAGCAGCGCTCGCGCATCACCTTCGCTATGCTGCCGCCCAGCCTCACTTTGATGTTCGCCGCCGGTACGATCGCCTACACGCTGATCCGCCCGGCCTCGGTCGAGGCGACCTTCGCCGGCAGCGACCGCGTCACCTACGGCGGCTGGCTGCTGCCCCAAAGCACGATCGATCTGCCGGACTTTCTCGACCGCTGCGCCGCGGTGCGCGAGGGTGGCTCGAAGATCTGGGCGCAGGACATCCCGCGCAACCGCGACATGCAGGCGGCCAAGCACTCGCGCTTCCTGGGCGAGGGAATCTATGGCCCGCTGGAGAAGACCCTGCAGCAGTTCAACGTCTGGCTGCTCGAGGCCTACAAGCGCGCCGCGGCGGGCTGACGGCGGTCAGAGCCCGCCGTTGACCACCAGGCACTGGCCCGAGACGTAGTCGCTGTCGGGGCTGCAGAAGAGATAGACCGAGCCCGCGGCTTCGGTCGGCAGGCCGCCGCGGCCGAGCGGGATCATCTGGTTCATCGCCGCGATCCGACCGCCCTGAACGCCAATCTTGACCTTGCGGCCCTGGACTTCAATCTCACCGGACTCGTCCTGGCTGAGCGGCTTGGTGAGGCGGGTCTGGATGTAGCCGAAGGCCACGGCGTTGACCGTGACGTCGTAGCGGCCGAACTCCTTCGCCAGCGTCTTGGTCAGGCCGACGATGCCCGCCTTGGCCGCCGAGTAGTTCGACTGGCCGGCGTTGCCGTTGACGCCCGAGGTCGAGGAGATGTTGACGATCTTGCGCACCACCCTCTTGCCTTCGGAACGCTCCTTCTCGACGGCGTGGCGGAAATGCTGTTGGAAGGCGCGCAGCACGCGGAACGGCGCGGTGAGATGCACGTCGAGGATGGCGTACCACTGCTCGTCGCTCATCTTCTGAACGACCGAGTCCCAAGTGTAGCCGGCATTGTTGACTACGACATGGCAGTCGCCGAAGGCGTCGACCGCGGTCTTGACGATGCGGTCGCCGAAGTCGGGCTTGGCGACGTCCCCGACGCAGGCCACCGCCTTGCCGCCCATCTTCTCGATGGCCGCGATCGTCTCCTTGGCCGGCGCCTCGTCGATGTCGTTGATCACGACCTTGGCGCCGTCGCGCACCAGGCGGAAGGCGATCTCCTGGCCGATGCCGCGCCCCGAACCGGTGACGATCGCCACCTTGCCATCCATCTGACCCATCTGATCTCTCCTGATTCGAGGCGCCTAGTTCAAAACCACGGTGGCGCTGCCCTGCAGCGTGTCCTGGCCGCTCTGGTTGGTGCATTTGACCTCGAGGTCGACCAGCTTCTCGTCGTTCGCCTCGCGCTTACCCGTGACCTTGCCGCTCACGGTGATGACGTCGCCCACCCAAGTGATCGAGGTGAAGCGCGTGCCGAGGCCCCTCACCTGCTTCTGGGGCACCCACGAGGTGACGAGGCGGCCGAGGAAGGCCATCGACAGCATGCCGTGGGCGAACACGTCCTTGAAACCGAACTTCTTGGCGAAGTCGAGGTCGACGTGGATCGGATTGTGGTCGCCCGAGCCACCGCAGTAGAGCGCGAGCTGGTGACGACTGACCGGCGGCAGGACGAGCGACTTCAGCGAGTCGCCAACTTTCACATCTGCGAACTTCGGTGCGGTTGTCATGGCTGCCTCCTCACTTCTTGCCGGCGTCGGGATTGCGCACGACGGTCACGCCCTTGCCCTTGGCCACGAGCTTGCCCGTCTGGTCCTTCATCTCCATCTCCTGGACGACGAACCACAGCGCGCCACCTTTCTTGTCGTAGATGTCGACCACCTTCTCCTGGCAGGTCACCGTGTCGCCGACGACGACCGGTGCCAGATACTCGAAGTGCTGCTCGCCGTGCAGGATCAGGCCGATATCGACGTTGAGCAGCTTCAGCAGCCCGCCCTTGTTGGGATCGTCGGCCTGTAGCGCGCGCAGGAAAGTGAGCGGCGCAGTGATGCCGCGATAGCCCGCGACCTTGGCGGCGGCGGCATCCGTGTAGATCGGATCTTCCTCGCCGATGGCCTTGCAGAACAGCTTGATCTTGCCGGCCTCGACCGTGGCCGTGAACGGCTTGAACATATGGCCGATGAGCTTCTTGTCGAGCTCCATGAGCGTTCTCCTCCGCGAATGAAAAACCCTCTCCCCGGCTCCTCACCGGAGAGAGGGCTGTCTCGTCTCCCGATTATTCGTAACGGCCGACGATGGCCACGCTGGAGATGTTCTCGCGCGGCGCGCCGCCCAGGTTGTGGGTCATGCCGATGCGCGGGTTCTTGAGCTGGCGCGAGGCGGCCTTGCCCTGGATCTGCAGGTACATCTCGTAGAGCATGCGCAGGCCCGAGGCGCCGATCGGATGGCCGAAGCACTTGAGGCCACCGTCGATCTGGCAGGGGATGGTGCCGTCGGCGTCGTAGAAGCCGTCGAGTACGTCCCTCCAGCCCTTGCCGGTCTCCGAGATGTGCAGGTCTTCCATTGTCACGAGCTCGGTAACCGAGAAGCAATCGTGCACCTCGAACATCGAGACCTCGTCGCGCGGCTTCTTGATGCCAGCCTCTTCATAAGCCTTCTTGGCCGCGATGCGCGTGGTGTGGAAGTAGCTGCCGTCCCACGAATTGTGGCCTGACTCCGAGCCGTTCGAGACCGAGAGCTGCAGCGCCTTGACCGACACGATGTCGTGCTTGCCGAGGGCCTTGGCGATTTCCGGCGTGGTGACGATCGCCGCGGCTGCGCCGTCCGACACGCCGCAGCAGTCGAACAGGCCGAGCGGCGAGGCGATCATTGGCGCGTTCAGGATGGTGTCCATCTCGACAGCCTTCTGCAGATGGGCTTTCGGGTTCTTGGCGCCGTTCTGGTGGCTCTTCCACGAGACGTGGCCGATCGCCTTCTTGAGGTCCTCGCCCGAGACGCCATGCGCGGTCATGTAGGCGGTGGCGAGCTGGGCGAAGTTGCCCGGCGCGGTGCCGCTGGCATTCCACAGAACCTGCAACGGGCCGCCGCGGCCGCCCGGCAGGCCGCCGTAGCCGGTGTCCTTCAGCTTCTCAACGCCCAGCGCGAGAGCGAAGTCGGCCGCCCCCGACGCAACTGCGTAGCAGGCGCCGCGGAACGCTTCGGTGCCCGAGGCGCACATGTTCTCGACATGCGTCACCGGGATGTTGGGCAGACGCAGCGTCGTCGACAGCGGGATACCCGACTTGCCGACATGCACCTCGTCGATGGCGGTGGAGAACCACGCCGCCTGGAGTTGGTTCTGGTCGATGCCCGCGTCCTTCAAGCATTCCTTGTAGGCCTCGAGCATCAACTCCTCGGCGCCGGCATCCCAGCGTTCGCCGAACTTCGAGCAGCCCATTCCGAGAATGGCGACCTTGTCTTTGATACCACGAGCCATTGCAGGTCTCCTTGGTGGTGAGGTGGAACTGTAAACCCTTGAACGGTGGAAAACGCTCAGACCGGAGCCGCCTTCCAGAAATAACGCCTGAAGCCGCCGCGCATCTGATCGTTGTCGCGCATGCGGAAGGTCATGCGCATCTTGGCGCCGACCTTGACCTGGTCCTTGTCGCTATCGGTGAAGTCGGCCATGAAGCGGCCGCCCTCGGCGAAGGTGATCATGCCGTAGTAGCCCGGCGGATCCGGCGAATAGACCAGCGAATCGGCGGTGAACGACATCACGTTGCATTCGAGCCCGGCCATTGCGTAAGGATCCTGGCTGTCCATCGCGTGGCAGTTGGGATTGACGCAGACCTGGCTGCGCGGGAACTGGACCGTGCCGCAGACCTTACACTTGCCGCCCACGAGCCCGTAAATCATGTCGCGCTTTCGCCACAGGACGGAGAGCGCCGTCTTCTTGTCGAACTCCGCGCGCATGCCCTTCTCGATCGGCAGCATCTCGTTGAAGGCGAGGAACTTCATGTAGTTCTTCTCTTCCTTGCGCCTCTGCATCCATCCCGAGAGGCCTCGCCGCTTGGCAAGCTTGGCGTTCTCGGCCGTGACCTCGAACACCAGGATGTCGACGCCCTGGCCAAAGGCCACGACCATGATTTTGTCGCCCGCCTTGGCGGTCTCCAGCGCATCGACCAGCATGACCAGCGCGTGCGCCGAGCCGGTATCGCCCAGGGTCGCACCGAGAAGGTCGCGCACGGAACCTTCGCCGATGCCCACCATCTTGGCCATCTGCTTCGGCACCGCCGGCATCGGGCTCGGCATGATGAAGTGGGTGATGTCCGAGCCCTTCAGCTTGCAGGCGGCGAGGCCTGCCTTGATCGCCGGCGGCACGATCTTCGAATAGCCCTCGTCGCGGATCCAGCGCTCTTCCCAGCCGTAGTCGAAGTCCGACTCGTCACCGCGGAAGTGATCCACGAAATCCATCGATACCGAATGATGGCCGACCAGCTTGGCGATCACGTTCTCGGTGCCGCACAGCAGCGCCGCGGCGCCGTCGCCGTAGTTGAGTTCGTTCGCCGAGGCGACGCGCGCCATGCGCTTGTCGGCAGCGGCCACCAGCGTGGGCGCGCCTTCCTTCGACGCGTTGAGGCCGGCGATCAGCGCCGAGGTGCCGGCCTTCAGCGAGCCGCCGATGTCGGTGGCCGACAGGTTCTGCTCGACGTTCAGCGCCGTGCCGATGACGCCGGCATTCTGGCGATCCTTGAACGGATGCGTCGTAGAGGCGAAGTAGATGTTGCGGACGTCCTCGGCCTTGTGGCTGCTGAGGCAGTCGCGCGACGCCTCGACCGCCATGGTGATCGAGTCCTCATCCCAGTTGGCCATCGAGCGCTCGCCCTTGGCCAGACCGCGCAGGCCGGCGGCGAACCACTTATTGGCGTCGTAGACGGACTGCCGGTTGAGGCGCAGGCGCGGAACGTAAGCGCCATAAGCAACGATTCCGACCATCTTGCTTTCCTCCGAACCCAATGAACGCCTGTTCACCCGGTCTTAGCGCGCCGGGTTGAGCGGAGCAAACGGAACTACCTTCCGACTTGCGGAACCGGTTGGGGTGGCATTTCCCGCACCAGATTGCGGTATCCGGCCCCTTCGGGGATGTGCAGGAATTTCTTGCCGTCGCGCTGCTCTACCCATGGCTGGACGGTGACGATCTTGCGCTCGCTGGCCTGGCTGAGGGCGCCGGTCACCGTGCCGCCCTCGGTCAGCAATTCGAGATTCTTGGTCGTGGCATGGACCAGCGTGCGCTTGCCGCTCGTGGCCTCGTCGATCGCCTGCTGCGCGCCGATCCACACCGAGTCGGTCGACTCCAAACCGTCGTGCAGGGCGACCTGATCCTCCGGCGCCTCGGTCAGGAAGAACCAGGTGTCGAAGCGCTTCGGCACGAAAGTCGGCGTGATCCAATGCGCGAACGGCGTCATCAGGTCGGTCGCCAGTTCGAGAGCCTCGGCCTCGACCATATCGAGGATGTTGGCCTCGTTCTTCACCAGTTTGGTGCGCCACTTCTGCTCGATGGCCTTGAGGTCGGCCGCGGCAATGACCGAGCGCTGGCCGGGTTTGCGCGCCAGTAGCACGCCACATTCCTCGAACGCCTCGCGGATACCGGCGATGCGGAACTTGAGCTCGTCGGCGGAGATCTTGTGGGCGCCGCCGCAGCACGCCTTGAGGCGGGCATCGCCGTCGGCGTCCTCAAGCTTGCCGCCGGGGAACACCAACGCGCCGGAAAAGGAGTCGATCGCGTGGTGGCGCACCACCATGAAGACTTCGAGCGGAGAGCCCGCGTCGCCCTTCTTCGAGGGACGCAGCAGCAAGACGGTGGTCGCCGGACGCGGCGGCGACGGCTCTTTCTTGGGAGTGTCGGTCATGCAGCAAGTGTCACATACAAGGTGGGACAGTACCATCTGAGCCGCGTAGACTCGGGGCCGCCCGTTCCGCACTGAAGGAGGACGCCATGTCCCTGCCCGCAAACTCCCTGCCGCCCAGCCTGGCGGAAGGCATCAAGGCACTGCGCGCCAAGTGGGGCTGGGTCGTGGGCCTCGGCGTGATTTCGCTGATCGCGGGCATCGTGGCGCTGGGCAGCGTGGTGATGGCGACGGCCTCGGCGGTGGTGATCGTCGGCGTCATGATGCTGGTCGCCGGCATCGCCGAGGTCTTCACCGCTTTCAACGTGAAGGATTGGGGCCACTTCTTCTATTGGCTGCTGCTGGGCGCGCTCTACATCTTCGCCGGCTTCGTCTGCATCCAGGACCCGTTCGCCGCCGCGACCTTGCTGACCCTGATGCTGGGCATCGCGTTGATCCTAGGCGGCCTGCTGCGCATCTTCCTCGCCACGCGCATGAAGCACGGCACGCCCTGGGGCTGGGTCGTATTCTCCGGCGCGATCACCCTGCTGCTGGGCGTCATGATCGTCGCCCACTGGCCGGCCTCGAGCTTCTTCGTGCTCGGCATCTTCCTCGGCATCGATCTGATCTTCATCGGCTCGACCTGGATCACCATGGGGCTGGCGCTGAAGCGCGGCCTACCGCTTGCCCTCTAGGAGTCGAACCCAAGCGCATGCGTACCTACATCTGCCTGCCCGGCGCCTGGATGGGCGCCTGGTCGTGGCAATTCGTCCTCGAAAGACTGCGCGCGGCCGGCCACGACGCTCGCGCGCTGCCCTTTCGCGGTATCGGCGAACGCTCGGCGGAGCTGTCGCCCGAGCTCGACAACGACGTGTTCCTGGCCGACACGATCGCCACGCTGGAGCAGGAAGGCCTCAGCGATATCGTGCTGGTCGGCCACAGCTTCGGCAGTCTGATCGCGAGCCTGGTCACCGACCGCATCCCCGAGCGCATCGGCCATCTCGTGATCATCGACGGCGGCATCGCGCAGGATGGCCAATCGATCTTCGGCCGCATCCCGCCCGAGATCGTGGCCAAGCGGAAGAAACTGATCAAAGTCGTGAACGACACGGAAGTGCTGCCCTTCGCGCCGGTCGGCAGCCTGATCATCGACGATCCCGAGCTCGCCACCTGGACGCATCGCCAGCTCACGCCGCATCCGGTGGCCTGCTACACCAAGCCGATCACGATGCACAATCCGGCGGGCAACGGCCGGCCGATGACCTACATCGCCTGCACCAAGCCGCGCTATCCTGTTTCCGCCGGCATGCACGAGAAAGTGCAGACCATGCCGCACGTCCGCTTCCGCTCGATCGAGGCCGGCCACAATTGCATCCTCTCCGCGCCCGATCTCGTGGCGCAGGAGCTGCTGGAGATCCCGCGATGAGCGAGCAACTGATGATCCTGGTCGCCGGCCCCTATCGCGGCGGCACCAATGACGATCCCGTGCTGATCCAGCGCAACGTCGATGCCATGGAGGACATGGCACTGGCGGTCTTCCGCCGCGGCCACCTGCCGGTGCTGGGCGAGTGGTTCGCGCTGCCGCTGCTGCGGCACGCCGGCTCGAAGAAGATCGGCGATGCGGTGTTCGACGAGATCTTCCATCCGATCGCGCGCGAGCTGATCGGCAAGTGCGACGGCGGCCTGCGCATCGGCGGAACCTCGACCGGCGCCGACGACATGGTCGCCACTGGGCAGCGGCGGGGCAAGAAGATCTTTCGCGCGCTCGAGGAGATTCCCGAGCGCAAACGCTAGAACGTCTCTTTGTAAGGCCGCAGGTCGATCTCGTGCGTCCAGGCGCTGCGGTGTTGGCGGTGGACGTGCCAGTAGTTCTCGACGATCGCCTCGACTTTCAGCAGCCCGTCCGGACCCGCCTTCTCGACCCGGTCGGGCATGCGCGACAGCAGCCGGTCGCCCTCGATGCCGCCGTCGATGATGACGTGTGCGACGTGGATGCCCTGCGGGCCGAACTCGCGCGCCATCGACTGGACCAGCAGGCGCAGCCCGCCCTTGGTGGCGTTGAACGCCGCGAACCTCGGTCGACCGCGCAGCGAGCCCGAGGCGCCGGTGAACAGCACCGTGCCGCGCCCCAGCGGTGCCAGCCGGCGCATCGCCTCGCGGCCGAACAGGAAGCCCGCAAAGCAGCCGACCCGCCACGAGTCCTCGAAATGCTCCACCGTCATCTCGCGGAAATCGACGGCGGCGTTGTTGCCCATGTTGAAGACGAACAGATCGGCCGGCATGCCGTCCGCATCGTCGGCCATCGCCTTGTCGAACAGCTTGATGATCTCGTTTTCCTTCGTGCCGTCGACGACCACGGCGCTCGCGGAACCGCCTTCCTTGCGGATCGTGGCGACGACCTTGTCGATCTTGTCGGCTGTGCGCCCGGCCACCAGCACGTGGTAACCCTCCCTAGCGAAACGCCGGCTGGCCGCGCCGCCGATGCCGCGTTCAGCACCCACGCCCAGGATCAATGCTTTCGGCTTCTTGGCCATGTGAATACTCCGGAAAAAAGACGTCCCTGCGAACTTGCGGCCGACGGGCCCGCTTCGCTACGGTCCGGCCGCATGAAATTACCTCCCTACCCCATGATCGAACCCGACCTGGGCGCACCGCTCGATGTTCACCGCGCGACGGTGCTGCCCGAGTGGATCGACTGGAACGGTCACATGAACGTCGGCTTCTATGTCGTCGCTTTCGACAAGGCGACCGACACGCTGTGCCAGCAGTTCGGCGTTGGCTGGGAATACACGCGCGACAAGATCGGCATGACTTTCGTGCTCGAGGCGCACGTCACCTACGACCGCGAGGTCAAGGACGGCGATCCGCTGCGCATTACCACGCAGATCCTCGATCACGACCCCAAGCGCGTGCACTACATCCACGAGATGTTCCATGCGACCGAGGGCTACCTCGCCGCCACCAACGAGCTGATGCTGATGAACATCGACTACGCCACCCGCCGGTCCGCACCGTGGCCCGACTGGGCGATGGAGCGGCTGGAGAAGCTCGCCGCCGCCCACAAGGGCCTGCCGGTGCCGAAGCAGGCCGGCCGCCTCATCGGCATCAAGAAGAAATAGAGAAAGAGTAAGCGTCCATGTCCGTCGTACTGACCTACGAATTGCCGTCGCTCGTCACCAGAGCACCCCTCGACATCCATCGCTCGACCGTCAAGCCCGAATGGCTCGACTGGAACGGCCACATGAACGTGGCCTACTACGTCACCGCCTTCGACCAGGCCTCCGGCGCCTTCATGCGCAACATCGGTTTGGGCCGGCCCTACGTCGACAACAAGCTCGGCATGACCTTCGTGCTCGAGATGCATATCACCTACGACCGCGAGTTGCGTGAGGGCGCGCCGATGCTGTTCAAAACCCAGCTTCTCGACTGCGACGCCAAGCGCGTGCACCTGTTTCACGAGATGTATCACGCCGACGAGGACTATCTCGCCGCGACCAACGAGACGATCATCATGAACATCGACTACGCCACGCGAAAGTCCGGCCCCTTCCCCGCCCAGGCCGCCGAACGGCTGGCCAGGGTCTGGGACGTCCATCGCACGATGGCGAAGAACCCCAAGGCCAGTCGGCTGATGGGGCTCAAGAAGAAGCAGCCAGCTTCTCCAACGCCTCGCCGCTCAGGCGATAGGGCGCCCAGCTGCGAATCCACTTGAAGCCGATGCGCTCGTAGAAGCCGCGCGCCGGATTCCAGTCGAGCACGTTGAGGTCGACGCGCCTGTAGCCGCGTACCTTGCACTCCTGGGCCAGCGCCACCATCAGCGCCCGGGCGACGCCACCGCGGCGAGCCTCGGACACCACCCAGATATCCTCGATGAAGATGCCGCGCGCGGCCGTCCATACCGAATAGTTGAACGTGTAGAGCGCGAAGCCGACGGGCCTGCCGCCCTGCTCGGCGATCAGCGCAGCGAATTTCGGGTCCTTGCCGAAGCCGTCGCGTGCCAGGGTCTGCGGCGTCGAGGTGACGGCGTGCGGCTCGTCCTCGTAGGTCGCGAGGTCGATCGAGAAGCGGTGCAGCAGGTCGACGTCGTCGATGGTGGCCACTCTTACGATAACGTCAGACGGCAAGAAAACCTCCATCGACGGCCAGGACGGCGCCGGTTACGTAGCTTGCCGCATCCGAACACAGGAACACCACCGGCCCGACGAGCTCCTCGGGCTGGCCGACGCGCTTCATCGGCACATGGGCGAGGAAGGTCTCGAGCTTCTTGGGGTCGGCGCGAGTCGGCTCGGTCATGGCGGAGGCGATGATGCCGGGCGCCAGCGCGTTTACCCGCACCCCGTCGGATGCCAGCTCGGCCGCCAGCGCGCGCGTGAACTGGATGACGGCGCCCTTGGACACCGGATAGGCGCCGGTGCCGTACCCGACGACAAAGGAATTGACCGAGGCGATGTTCACGATCGCCCCGCGCGTCAGCTTGATCTGGTCGATGAAGGCCATGGTGACGTTGAACGGCCCCTGCACGTTCGCCGCCATCGTCCGGTCCCAGCGTTCGCGGCCATCGGCGGCGACGAGATTGCCGCGCAAGAAGATGCCGGCGTTGTTGACCAGGATGCGGATCGGCCCGATCAGCAGCGCGATGTCGGCGGCCAACTTGGCGCAGCCGTCCGCGTCGGTGACGTCGAGCGTATAGCTGCGTGCCTCGCCACCCGCCTGCACGATCGCCTCGGCGATAGTGTAGGCCGCTTCCCTGTCGACATCGGTGACGATCATCCTGGCGCCGGCCGCGGCCAACCCCTGGGCGATCGCCGCACCGTTGCCGTGGCCCGCGCCGGTCACCAGTGCCAGACGGCCGGCGAGAGGTCCCGCGATCACGATCCGGCCGCCTCCGTCAGCGCCTCCCGGATCACGGTCTCGTCGCCTACGTGATTGGCCAGCAGCAGGATCAGCCGGGCATCGAAGGCACGCGCCTGGTCATCATCGAGGCCTTTGTGGGCATCGACGATGGCGTTGTAGATTTCGTCGGGTCGCGCGAGATTCAGGATCCGCTTCAGCATGTCGCCTCCTTGCCCATCGCCCGGTCGACGGCCGCCTGGATGGCCGCGGGATCGAACGTCCGCCAGCGCGCGGCGACGTAGCGATCGGGGCGGATCAGATAGGTCGTGCCCGGCTGGGCATCGTAGCGCTGTCCCGCCAAGGCTTCGCCCTCGACGGACACCCACTCGACAGAAACCAACGTCGTCCGCGCGGATGGTGTTGGGCCCGGGCCGAAAGTCAAAACGGTGAAATCGCGGCCGAGTCGGTCGACTAGCCAGCCGTTGCCGAGCGGCGCGTCGATGCTGGCGCGTCCCGGTGGCGGGCCACCGGCCCAATCGGTGTCGCCGTCGGGCGTATCGAGCGGCGATCCGACATGCGCCGTCGGCACCGACAGGCGCCCGCTGTTGATCAACGCGCGCGCGAAAGGAAAGTCGTGCGCCAGCGCCAGAGTGGCGTCGCGGAACACGCGCGAGGCCGGGAACTTGGGCGTGATGAAGTCGGTGGCGCGCGTGGAGTGCCGGATGTTCTCCACCGACGCTGCCCGTCGCTCGCTGCAATAGGTGTCGAGCAGGCCGGCAGGTGCCGCGCCGCCCACCACCAGCGCCAGCTTCCAGGCGAGATTGTCAGCGTCGGCCACGGCGGCATTGCCGCCGCGCGCGCCGAACGGCGAGACGACATGCGCGGCATCACCCACGAAGATCGTCCGGCCATGGACGAACTTCTCCAGCATGCGGCATGTGAAGGTGTAGACGCTGGTCCATTCGTGCTCCCAGCGCGCCTCGGGGCCGAACATCTGGCGCAGACGTTTATCGACGTTCTCCGGCTTCTTCTCCGCCTCGGGGTCGGCGTCACCGCCGAGCTGGAAGTCAACCCTCAGCACGTCGTCGGCCTGGCGGTGCAGCAGCACCGAGTTGGTCGGATGGAACGGCGGGTAGAACCAGAAACGCCGCTCCTTCGGCAGGTCGCCCCTGAGGCGGATGTCGGCGATCAGGAACTGGTCGTGGAAGACCTCGCCCGGATAGGGCAGGCCCAGCAGGTGCCGCACCGGGCTTCGCACGCCATCGCAGGCGACCAGCCAGTGGGTGTCGAGCGTGTAGCGCCCGTCCGGCGTCTCGACCTCGACCGCGACGCCGTCGGCGCGCGGGGTGACGGCGACGACCTTGTTGCGGTGGCGAAGCTCGACCAGCGGTTCGGCCGCGCAGCGCTCGTAGAGTAATTCCTCGACGTAGTACTGCTGTAGGTTCACGAAGGCCGGGAACTTGTGGCCGGGCTCGGGCGCCAGGTTGAAGCGGTAGATCGGCTTGTCGCGGAGATAGACCTCGCCCTCGGTCCAGGTGATGCCCTTGGCGATCATGCCGGCGGCGACACCGAAGCGATCCCACACCTCGAGACTGTGCTTGGCTTGGCAGATCGAGCGGCTGCCAAGGCTCACCGTGTCGTCCTCGTCGAGCACGACGGTGGGCACGCCGCGCTGGGCAAGCGACAGAGCGAGCGTCGGGCCGGCGATGCCGGCGCCCACGATTACGACCGGCCGGCGTCCGCGCTTTCCATCCAGCTCCGGCGGCCGGCGATAGGGATATTTGCGGTACTCGTAGGAGCCCACAGGATCAGCCGGCTTTCTCCAGCGCCGCCCACATCTCGACGTCGCGCTCGGCGGTCCAGATGCGCGGGTGGTCGAGGCCCTTGGCCTCGTCGTAGGCGCGGCTGACGTCGAACGGCATGCAGTGCTCGAAGATTACCCAGTTGCCGTAGCGCGGCTGCAAGGCCGCCATCGCCTTGTCGTAGGCGATCTTGAGGGGATCGCCGGCCAATGCCGAGGCCGACACCGCCTTGTAGAGGTCGGTCAGGAACTGCTGGGTGCCGGCGATGCCCTCCTCGACAGCGTGTTCACCGTGCAGCGCCTCGCCGCGGCCCGGCACCAGCGCCTCGGCCTTGAGATCGCGCAGCTTCTGCAGCGTCTCGGGCCAATCCTTGTAGTGGGCGTCGCCGCAATAGGGCGTGGCGCCGTACTCGACGAGGTCGCCGCTGAACAGGGTGCGCTCTTCGGGCAGCCACACGATCGTGTCGCCCTTGGTGTGGCCGCGGCCGGCATGGATGATGTCGACCTGCAGCTTGCCCAGCCACATGGTCATGCGCTCGTTGAAGGTGATGGTGGGCCATGTCAGCCCGGGGATGGTCTCGGCGGCCTGGAACAGGCGCGGGAAACGCTGCAACTCCGACTTGTAGTCCTGCGCGCCCCGCTCGACGATCATGTCGCGCGTGGCCTCGCTGCAGATCACGTGCTCGGCGCCGTAGCCCGACGCGCCCAGCACGCGCACCGCGTGATAATGCGAAAGCACGACATACTTGATCGGCTTGTCGGTGACGGTGCGGATATGCTCGATCACCGTCTGCGCCATCTTCGGCGTCGCTTGGGCATCGATCACCATCACCGCATCGTCACCGACCACGATGCCGGTGTTGGGGTCACCCTCAGCGGTGAAGGCGTAGGCATGCTCGGACAGACGGCTGAAGGTGATCTTCTTCTCCGCCATGTCCGCCTGCGAGGCGAAGGCTCGTGCCATCGGTCGTTCTCCCTTTTCTTCTTGTCCGTCTTATACGTCAGTCGGTGCCGAACTTGTGATATTTCGCGCGGTCGCCGGAGCGCACCTTGACCTCGAACGTGTCATTGTCGCGCTCCAGGCGCAGGCTCACCGTGGCACCAGCCGGGCCGCTAGCCCACAGCTTCCTGTAGAAGTCGGGCACGTCGTCGAGTGCCTCGCCGTTCAGTGCCTGCAGGATGTCGCCGCGCTGCAGACCGGCGCGGTCGGCCGGGCCGCCGTCGGAGATGCCGCCGATCACGAGCTGTCCCATGTGCTCGACGGTGTAGAGGCCGAGCCACGGCCTGGGCGGCGCGGCAAGCTGGCCCTTCTCGACCAGCTCCCACAGGATCGGCTTCAGCCGGTTGATCGGCACGTACATGTTGCCGGGGAAGGCGGGCGCGCCCGGACCAAGCGCCTCCTGAACCAGCAGCGAGCCCACGCCCAGCAGGCGGCCGTCGGCGCCGACCAGCGCCGAGCCGCCCCACAACGGATAGGCCGGCACGGTGAAGATCGCATTGTCGAGCAGGTACTCCCAATAGCCCGCGAACTCGCGGCGTCCGGCGACCTTGACCTTGAGCGCCGCCTTCTCGCCGCCGACGCCCGCGACATAGGCCTCGCTGCGCAGCTCGAGGTCGTCGGAATCGCCGAAGCGGATCGGTCGGGCCTTGGGCGGCACCGTCGTGCGCACCAGGCCGAAGCCGCTCTCATAGTCGTAGCCCACGATCGAGGCCGGCAGTTCGTTGCCCTCGCCGTCGGTGATGGTGATGGTGTCGGCCTCCATGATCAGGTAGCCGATGGTGACGATCAACCCCTCGTCGTCGATCACCGTGCCGTGGCCCTCGCGCTCGGAGCCCAGCGTGCGGGCCGAGCGGCGGTCCTCCTGAATGGTCGTGTGGACGCCGACCACGGCCGGCAGCACGCCCAAGACCTCGGCCGGCAGGCGGGAGCTGCCGGGTTGGACGGCCTCGATGCCGCCGTCCAGGCCGCCAGCGCCGTTGCCGGGGCCGTGGCCCGTGCCGTTCGTCGAACCGTTCAACCCTCGGGCCATGCGCACTCCTCGCGGTTACTCACCGGTGTACAGTGGGGCGTCTTCACAAAGATAGGCGTACGGCGCTGCGATTGCTATATGACCCTGCATGGCGTCCCCCGCCGATCCGTTTGAAATCGCCGACGATCCCGTCCCGGCCAACCCGCAGCCGGCACGGCGCGCCGTCGCGCCCCTGGCCTATCTCGAAGGGCTGAACGAGGAGCAGCGCCGCGCCGTCACGCACGACGGCGGCCCGCTGCTGGTGCTGGCCGGCGCCGGCACTGGCAAGACGCGCGTGTTGACGACGCGGATCGCCCACCAGCTCATCACCGGCCGCGCCCGTCCCGCCCAGGTCCTGGCCGTCACCTTCACCAACAAGGCCGCCCGCGAGATGCTGGATCGCGTGGCCAGCCTGATCGGCGGCGCGGCCGACGGCATGTTCCTCGGCACGTTTCATTCCGTGGGCGTGCGGGTTCTTCGCCGTCACGCTGAACTGGTCGGACTCAAGAGCAATTTCACCATCCTCGACACCGACGACCAGACCCGGCTGATCAAGCAGCTCCTGCAGGCCGAGGGCATCGACGACAAGAAATGGCCGGCCCGCGTCCTTTCCGGGATCATCCAGCGCTGGAAGGACCGCGCGCTGCCGCCCGAGAAGGTGTCGGGCGAGGATGCCGGCGAGTTCGCCAACGGCAAGGCCGGTGAGATCTACAAGCTCTACCAAGCTCGTCTCGCCGAGGTGAACGCCGTCGATTTCGGCGACCTCGTGATGCACTGCGTGACCCTGTGGCAGAACCATCCCGACGTGCTCGAGCTCTATCATCGCCGCTTCCGCCACATCCTGGTCGACGAGTACCAGGACACCAACGTGGCGCAGTACCTCTGGCTCCGCCTGCTGGCGCAGGGCACGCAGGACGTCTGCTGCGTCGGCGACGACGACCAATCGATCTACGGCTGGCGCGGCGCGGAGGTCGGCAACATCTTGCGCTTCGAGAAGGACTTCCCCGGCGCCACCATCGTGCGCCTGGAGCGCAACTACCGCTCGACGCCGCACATCCTGGCCGCCGCCTCGCACCTGATCTCGCACAACGAGGGACGCCTCGGCAAAACCCTGTGGACCGATCTCAAGGAAGGCGAGCGCATCTCGCTGCGCGGCGTGTGGGACGGCGACGAGGAAGCGCGCACGATCGGCGAAGAGATCGAGGCACTGCAGCGCGACAAGCACAAGCTCAGTCAGATCGCCATCCTCGTCCGCGCCGGCTTCCAGACCCGCGAGTTCGAGGAGCGGTTCATCACCTTGGGCCTGCCCTATCGCGTAATCGGCGGGCCGCGTTTCTACGAGCGCGCCGAGATCCGCGATGCCATGGCCTATTGCCGGGTCACCGTGCAGCCCGACGACGACCTCGCCTTCGAGCGCATCTACAACACGCCGCGCCGCGGCCTGGGCGAATCGGCGCTGCGCACCTTGCGCGTCATCCAGCGCGCCAACAAGGTGTCCCTGTTCGAGGCCACGCGCCGCGCGCTCGAGACCGACGAGCTGAAGAGCCGCCAGCGCAAGTCGCTGGGCGACCTGATCAAGGGCTTCGACCGCTGGCGCGGCATGCTCGACGGCATGAGCCACATCGAGGTCGTCGAGACCATGCTCGACGAGTCGGGCTACACCGACATGCTGCGACTCGATCGCTCACCCGAAGCCGAGGGTCGGCTGGAGAACCTCAAGGAGCTGACCAACGCGCTGCAGGAATTCGACAGCTTGCCGGCGTTCCTTGAGCACGTGGCGCTGCTCACCGACACCGCCGAGAAGGCCGGCAGCGACATGGTGAGCGTCATGACGCTCCACGCCGCCAAGGGGCTGGAGTTCGACACTGTCTTTTTGCCGGGCTGGGAGGAAGGCCTGTTCCCAAACCAACGTGCGCTCGACGACAAGGGTCTGTCCGGCCTCGAAGAAGAAAGACGTCTGGCCTATGTCGGCCTGACGCGCGCGCGCAAGCGGGCCTATGTCTCGTTCGCGGCCAACCGGCGTATCTTCAACCAGTGGCAGGCCGCGATTCCGTCGCGCTTCCTCAACGAGCTGCCCAAGGACCGCCTGTCCGAGAGCAGCGACGCCGGCCTCTACGCCACCTACTCCGCCGGCCATCACGGCGGCTTGCGCGACCAGGCGAGCGGCTTCGATTACGAGAGCCTGGGCGTCACCGGACGCGGCCGCACCCGCTGGCGCGACGAGACGCTCGACGACCGCCGCGCCGTCGAGGGCGACAAGCCCGACCTCGGGGTCGGCCAGCGCGTGTTCCACCAGAAATTCGGCTACGGCCGCATCGTCGCCGTCGACGGCAACAAGCTCGATATCGAGTTCGAGAAGGCCGGACCGAAGAAGGTGTTGGACAGCTTCATCGAGGCGGCATGACGGTCTGGACGGCCTGGCGGATCGTTCCCGCGGCGGAGCGCGTGTCGCACGAGGAGGCGCTGGAGTTTCTGGCCGAGGACGGCTTCGTCGTCACCAGCCGCGAGGTCTCGCGCGACGGGCCGTGGCGCATCGAGATCTTCGGCCAGGGCGAGCGGCCGGTGCTCCAAGGCCAGTGGACGTGGGAGGCGCTGCCCGACAAGGACTGGGTGGCCGAGAACCAACGCTCGTTCCGGCCATTTCAGGTCGGCCCCTTCTGGGTACATCCCTCACACGTGGCCGACGGTTTGCCCGCAGGCCTGCTGCCGCTCCGTATCGATGCCGGCCTCGCCTTCGGCACCGGCACGCATGCCACGACGCGCGGCTGCCTCGAGATGCTGGCGACGCTCGATCCGGCGGAGACCGCGAACACTGTCGACGTCGGCTGCGGCTCGGGCATCCTGGCGATCGCTGCGGCCAAACTCTGGAAGCGTCCGGTGCTCGGCGGCGACAACGACGCCGAGGCGGTGGGCGTCGCGGTCGAGAACGCCGAACTGAACGGCGTCGCATCGCTCTGTCGCTTCGTGACGTCGATCGGTCTGGAGGCGCCCGCGCTGTCGAAGCCCGCGCCCTACAACCTGATCGTCGCCAACATCCTGGCCGGCCCGCTGGTCGACCTGGCGCAGTCCTTCGGCGCGGCGACGCGGCCCGGCGGCCGGGTGTTGCTGAGCGGCCTGCTGGTCGAACAGGCCGCGATGGTCCTCGCCGCCTACGGCCCGCGCGGCTTTGCCATTGAACGCCGCATCGACCTCGAAACCGGCGGCGCCTGGTGGCGCTCGCTCGTCCTGCGCAAGAGCTGACCGCGCAAACGAAAGGGCCGGCTTTCGCCGGCCCTTGTACGCTTACGCTTACGCTACGCTGAAGTCTTAGGCGCGGCCGGCCCAGAACAAGTTGGGGCCGGTGTTGCGGTTCGCCGCGACGACCGGCGCGGCGACTTGGGTCGCGAACTCCGGCGTGAGGCCTTCGACGCCCAAGTCGCGGACGGCAAAGGGGATCTCGGCACGGCTGAGGCCGAGGTCGGCCAACTCGCGGTCGCTCATGCGGAAAAGCTGCTCTTCGGCCGTCCGCAGCCGGAAGTCGGCCTTGAGCGCGGCGATGCCGCGGCTCAACGGACGGGTCACCCACAGGATCGCGTCGGTCACGACGTTGGCGATCATCTGCGAACGCGCATAGCGGGCGCGCACCTCGAGAGCCTGCCGCTGGTCATGGTTGAAACCGGTCTTGGTCACGTTCCCCCCCGCCTGCGAAGTTTTGCTGGTCAGATTCTCAAACATCTGGATCGGCTGGGTCATCATGGAAAGCTCCTTTAGATTTAGATTGTGCGCCGCAACGTCCATGCTGCAACTGCACAGAAGGAATATAACGCGTTGTATTACAACGATAAGAATGACCTTTAGTAGGCTGCTATGCGTTTGACGCATAAGGCTACTTATTTTGGCATTTCGCACCTGCAGCGCGGCAAATGTTGCTGTATTTGCCTCGGCCCGGAGCCACGGATAGGGTCCATCTAACCTCCATGACCTCTGCCCCCGACGACGTTCTCCAACTCCTGCGCCAGCGCGGCCGCGACCTCAGTCCGACCGATCTCGACGCCCTGATGCGCGGCGTGGCGGCAGCGCCCGAGGGGCTGGCGGGCCCGGAGTGGATCGAGCTGGTCGCCCCCGAGGCCGATGCCGAGCTGACTAGGGCCCTGACCGCGTGGCGGGCCGAGTTGGCCGGCGCCGACGACGGGCTGGAAGAATCCCCCGCCCCCGCCGCACGGCTGGCCGCGCTGCGCGCCGAGCTGAAGCAGCGCGGCCTCGACGGTTTCGTCGTGCCGCGCGCCGACGAGCACCAGGGCGAATATGTGCCGCGCTGCTCGCAACGCCTGGGCTGGCTCACCGGCTTCAGCGGCTCGGCGGGCCTGGCCATCGTGCTGACCGACAAGGCGGCGATCTTCGTCGACGGCCGCTACACGCTCGCGGTGCGCGGCCAGGTCGACACCGACGCCTTCGTGCCGCATCAAATCCCCGAGGAAGCGCCCGACACCTGGATCGCGGCGAACCTGCCGACAGGCGCCAGGCTGGGCTTCGATCCCTGGCTGCAGACGGTCGACGGCTACGACCGCTTCGCGCGGGCCGCGCAACGCGCCGGCGGCGCCTTCGTGCCGGTCGAGCAGAACCCGATCGACACGGTGTGGCGCGGCCGACCGGTGGCGCCGCTGGCGCCCGTGCTGCCCCATCCCGTCGAGTTCGCTGGCGAAACCAGCGAGGCGCGGCGCCAACGCATCGCGGCGATCGTGAAGAGCCGCGGCGCCGACGTGGCGCTGCTGACCGCGCCCGATTCGATCGCCTGGCTGCTGAACGTGCGCGGCGGCGACGTGCCACGCACGCCGTTCGCGCTGGGCTTCGCGCTGCTGCACGCCGATGGCCATGTCGATCTCTACATGGATCGCCGCAAGATACCGGCGCGCACGGTGGCGTGGCTCGGCAATGCCGTCACCCTGGCGCCCCCCGACGAACTCGGCCCCGCGCTCGACATGATAGGCCAGACGACCAAGCGCGTGCTGGTCGAGACCGCGACCGCGCCCTATTGGGCGGCGACGCGGCTGCAGGCCGCCGGCGCCACCATCGTGCGCGATGTCGACCCGGTGTCGCTGCCCAAGGCGTGCAAGAATCTGGTCGAGCTCGACGGCATCAGAGTGGCGCACCGCCGCGACGGCGCCGCGGTGTCGAAGTTCCTGGGCTGGCTCGGCCGCGAGTCGACGGGCGGCAAGCTGCGCGAGATCGAGGTGTCGGATCGGCTGCAGGCAATGCGCGAGCAGACGGGCAAGTTACGCGACCTGTCGTTCGACACGATCTCCGGCGCCGGCCCCAACGGCGCCATCGTGCATTACCGTGCCGCACCCGCGACTGAACGCACGCTCGAGCCTGGCTCGCTCTATCTCGTGGATTCCGGCGGGCAATACCGCGACGGCACGACCGACATCACCCGCACCGTCGGCATCGGCACGCCGACGCCGGAGATGAAGGACCGCTTCACGCGCGTGCTGAAGGGCCATATCGCTTTGGCGACCGCACGCTTCCCGGTGGGCACGACGGGTTCGCAGCTCGACGCGCTGGCCCGCTACTCCCTCTGGCAGGCCGGCCTCGACTACGACCACGGCACTGGCCACGGCGTCGGCGCCTATCTGTCGGTGCACGAGGGCCCGCACCGCATCTCCAAGGTGGCGAGCGCCGTTGCGCTGCAGCCCGGCATGATCGTGAGCAACGAGCCCGGTTACTACAAGACCGACGCCTACGGCATTCGCATCGAGAACCTCGTCGCGGTGAAGGAGGCTCGGATCGAGGGCGCCGACCGCAAGTATCTCGAATTCGAGACACTGACCCTGGCGCCGATCGACCTCAACTGCATCGACCTCGGCCTGATGACGGCGCCGGAAAAGGCGTGGCTCAACGCCTATCACACCCGCGTCCGAGAAGCCGTCGAACCGCAGGTCGACGAGGCCACGCGTGCGTGGCTCGCCGAGGCAACGCGCGCGATCTAGCTCGCTAGTCCTTCAGTTCGGTGCGGCCGAGCACGACGTCCTGATAGACATCGAGCGACGGCAGACCGCCGGTGTGCATGAAGAGCACCTTGGCATTGGGCTTGAAGTGGCCTTGACGCGCGAGGCCCATGAGGCCCGCCATGATCTTGCCGGTGTAGACCGGGTCGAGCAGGACGCCTTCGGTGCGCGCCAGCATCTGCACGGCTTCCACCATCTTCTTGTTTGGCACGGAGTATTTCGGCTGCCAGAAGCCGCCAAAGCTCTTCACAGCCTCGGGCGGTACCTTGCCGATGCCCAGCAGGTCGGCAATCGCCTGCGCTTCCTTGCGGACCAGCGGCTCCTGGTCGGCCGGATCGCGGCTGACGCCGATACCGATCAGCGGGATCTTGATGTTGTTGCCGTAGAAACCCGCCGCCATGCCGCCGTGCGTGCCCGAGCTTCCCGAGCCCACGACCACGGCGTCGAAGGCGACGCCCATGTCGAACCACTGCTGCTGCATCTCCTGCACGCAGGCGACGTAGCCCAGACCGCCGATCGCGTTCGAGCCCCCACCCGGGATGATGTAGCCCTTGCGCCCGTGCGAGGCGAGGTCCTGAACGATCCGCGACATCGCAGCGCCCATATCCGAACCGCCGGGCAACACGGTGATGGCTTCGACGCCCATCAGCTCGAACATGAAGTTGTTGCCGCCCGCTTCCTTCTTGTAGGAGTTGGGCACGCGCTCCTCGATCACGAAGCGGCACTTCAGCCCTTCCCTGACCGCGGCTGCCAGGGTGATGCGGCAGTGATTGGACTGCGGCGCACCACAGGTGACCAGCGTGTCGGCACCCTGCGCCAGGGCGTCGGCCGCGAGGAACTCGAGCTTGCGGGTCTTGTTGCCGCCGGGGAAGAGACCCAGCATATCGTCGCGCTTGATCCAGATTTCCGGCCCGAGGCCGCCCGGGCAGCTCGCCGCCAGTGCCTTGCTGAAATTCGGCATCAGCTCGATCGGCGTGGGGAACGGTGTGTAGCGACGACGCGGGAACCGGGCCAAATCCATTCGATCAACTCCAGCAAGAGACGGGCACGTCTCTAGCATTCCGCCGCCGCCCGAGAAAGCCACCGGCGGCGCTCATGCCCCCTGAATTTCGCAGGAACCCAGATGAGCGCGTGCCAGCTCAGAGTTTGTCGTACTCGTCGTGGCGACGAAACAACGCGCCTGTAGGCAGCCGTGTCGGTTCCGCACGTGGCTACGAGCTGGATGACGGGAGAGATTTCGTCGGCGGCAGCGCGTGACGCGTCTCGACTAGAGCGAGCCGAATAGCTCGTACTTCCAGTCGAAGCGATTGACGTGCGCCACCAGCTTGCCGACGACGGTGTCGCCCGGCTGGCGCGGGTGCAGCCACACCGAGACATCCATGTGCTCGATCGGCCAGACGCAGGTCAGTCGACGCAGCACGGCCCAGACGGTCGCGTCCTTGGCTTCTGTCTCGCCGACACCGATTCCGAAGCCGGCGCTGACCAGGATCGTCTCGGCCGCCTCGAGCGACGTGCCGACGGGAATGTAGGTTCCGACCAGCATCGATATGTCGGTGTCTCTCAGGTGCGCGGCGGCATAGCGTCGATGCGCTTCGTCGGTCGAGCGCTTGAGCAGATGATAGGTCCAGGGCACATCCGTCACCGGGACGCCCAAATAGGCTTTCTCGATCGCTCCACGCAGCTTGCGGCCCCGCCGGTCCGGCGGATCGGTGGGCAGCGGCGCGAGATCGACCTCGACCGCACCGCTCGCCGTGCCACGCCAGATGGCAACGTCGGTTGCCACGACGACCGCCAATCCGATGAACCATCGGCGCTTCAGCGACGGGCCAGTGCTCACGCGTTTCTCCCCACGGGAAGAAGATAGCGCGGTGATGAGCGGAAAGTATTCGGCGATCGCCTTCAGATGGTGTGCAGGTCTTGGGATACACTCGATGTGCACTCCCGCCGCACGACGCGCGCTACCTGGAGAGCTTCACCCACTCATCTTCGGTCAGCGTCTCGATGCCGAGTTCGGCGGCCTTGCGGGCCTTGGAGCCGGCGTTCTCGCCGATCACGACGAGGCTGGTCTTCTTCGACACCGAGTCGGTGACCTTGGCGCCCAGTTCCTCGGCGCGCGCCTTGGCGGCGTCGCGGGTCATGGTCGAGAGCTCGCCGGTGAAGACGACGATCTTGTCCTTGAGGGCGGCGTCCGCGGCGACCACCCGGCGCTTCACCGCCTCGACGGTGAGCTGCTTCAGCAGATCCTTGATGATGTCGACCGTGTGACCTTCGTTGAAGAAGGCGCACATGGCGTCGGCCGTCGTGACGCCGATCTGCTCGACGTTGCACAGCCGGCCGTAGCTCTCGCCCACTTCGGCCGTCGCTTTTTCCTTCTTCACGTTGTCCGGTGCCTTCTTGCGTTCCTTGGCCGCCTTCAGCATCTCGGCAAGCCAGGTGTCGGCGTCGCCATACTCCTGCGCCAGGATCTTGGCCGTCGCCTCGCCGATCAGCGGGATGCCAAGCGCATTGACGAAGCGATCGAGCGCGATGGTACGGCGCGCATCGACGGCGGCCAGCAGGTTGCGCACCGAGAGGTCGCCCCAGCCCTCGCGCTTGCGGATCAGCGCCTCCTTGTCGCGCAGCCGGAAGATGTCGCCCGGCACCTTGAGGAGACCATCGTTGAAGAAGTTCTCGATGTGCGTGCCGCCCAGCCCCTCGATGTCGAAGCAGTTGCGCGACACGAAGTAGCGCAGCCGCTCGACCTGCTGGAACGGGCACTCCAGCCCGCCGGTGCAGCGCCGCACCACGCCGCCCTCCTCAGCTTGCACCTTGGTCTTGAGCGGACAGGGGCAGCGTGTGGGGAACTCGAACTTGTGCGTGCGCTTGGGCCTTTCCTCGGGCACGTATCCCAGCACTTGCGGGATCACGTCGCCGGCACGCTGGATCGTCACCATGTCGCCGACCCTGACGTCCAGCCGCTCGATCTCATCGGCATTGTGCAAAGTCGCACGCGCCACCATGACACCACCGACATTGACCGGCTCGAGATCGGCCACCGGCGTCATGGCGCCGGTGCGGCCGACTTGGATGAAGATGTCGTTCAGCCGCGTTCGCGCCTGTTCGGCCGGGAACTTGTGGGCGATTGCCCAGCGCGGCGCGCGGCTCACGAAGCCCAGCCGCTCCTGCCAGTCGATGCGGTCGACCTTGTAGACCACACCGTCGATGTCGTAGGGCAGCGACGGCCGCTCGACGCCCATCTTGCGGTAATAGTCGATCACCTGCTCGGGCGTGCGGCAGAGTTTGGACAGCGGATTGACCCGAAAGCCCCACTCCTTCAGCAGCTTCAGGTACTCGCTGTGTGTCTTCCATGCGCGCGGCTCGGCCTCGCCCCAGGCGTAGCCGAAGAAGCGCAGTGGCCGCGACGCTGTGATGACAGAATCGAGCTGGCGCAGCGAGCCGGCGGCGGCGTTGCGCGGGTTGGCGAAGGTCTTCTCGTCTGCCGCCTCTTGGCGCTTGTTCATGGCGTCGAACGCCTTGCGCTCCATGTAGACTTCGCCGCGCACGTCGATCGACCTCGGGAACTTTCCCTTCAGCTTGTGCGGGATGTCTTTGACCGTCTTGAGGTTGGCCGTCACGTCCTCGCCGGTCGTGCCGTCGCCGCGCGTGGCTCCAACGGTAAACACGCCTTCCTCGTAGCGCAGGCTGATCGATAGACCGTCGATCTTGGGTTCGCAGGCGAGCGCAATCTCGGCGTCGGGCGCGAGGTCGGTTTCGCGCGCCAGGCCGCGGCGCACCCTGTCGATGAAACCCTGCATCTCCTCCTCGATGAAGGCATTGTCGAGCGACAGCATCGGCCGGCGATGCGTCACCTTGGCGAACGCCGTCGAGGGCGTCGGCGCCACCCGTTGCGTCGGGCTAAACATGTCGACGAGCTGCGGGAATTTCGCCTCGATCGCCTTCAACCGCTGGCGCAGTCTGTCGTAGTCGGCGTCGGAGATCTCTGGCGCATCCTTCTCGTGATAGAGCTTGTCGTGATGGCTGATCTCGTCGCTGAGCCGCTTGTGCTCGCCGCGACCCTGGCGCTCGGTCAGATCCTCGACTTTCAGCGCGGCGACGACCTTAGCGGCTTTGGACACGTTCCCTCCTCAGCCCGCCGCCGCCATCAGGCGATCGGCAGCGGCGCGTGCCTCGGCGGTCACTTCGGCGCCCGACAGCATGCGCGCGATCTCCTCGCGGCGGCCCTTGGCGTCGAGCACCAGCACGTCGGTGCTGGCGGCGGTCTTGGTCGTCGTCTTGCGGATTAGCCAGTGGCGGTCGGCGACGGCCGCGACCTGGGGCGAATGCGTGACCACCAGCACCTGCACGTCCCTTGCGAGCCGCTTCAGTCGCTCGCCCACCGCCGCCGCCGTGGCACCGCCGATGCCGGAGTCGACCTCATCGAACACGATGGTGGTGGCGTCGCCCACCTTGGCGAGGCAGACCTTGAGTGCCAGAAGGAAGCGCGACAGCTCGCCGCCCGAGGCGATGCGCGCGATCGGCGCCGGCGGCGTGCCGGGGTTGGTGGCGACGGTGAATTGCACGCGGTCGGTGCCGGCCTCGGACCAGTCGGCTTCGGCAAGGGCGGCGATCTCGGTGACGAACTTTGCCTTCTCGAGCTTGAGCGGCGCCAATTCGGACGATACCGCCTTGTCGAGCCGGGCCGCGCCCTTGCGCCGCGCAGCGGCCTGGGCCTCGGCCACTGTCACGTACTGCATGTGCGCCGCCTTCGCTGTCGCCGCGAGCTTCTTCAGGCCCGTCTCTCCATCGTCGAGTGCCGCGATCTGCACGATCATCTTTTCGGTGAGCGGCACCAGCTCGGCCACGGTCACGGTGTGCTTGCGGGCGGCCGCCCGCAGGGCGAACAGCCGCTCCTCGATCTTCTCCAGGCGGGCCGGATCGAACTCCAGCGCATCGCGCGCTATCTCGAGCTGAGCCTGCGCTTCGGTGGCCTCGCTCAGCGCCCGTTCGAGCGCAGCCAACGGCGCATCGAGCCGGCCGGCGGCCTTGTCGGCGTTGCGCTCGATCAGGCGATGGGCGGCACCCAGAGCATGGACCGCACCCTTGCCGTGCTCCAGTTCGCCCAGCGCCTGCGTCACCGATTCGCCCAGCGCCGTACCGGCGCGCAGCATCTGGCGCTCGGCCGCCAGGGTCTCCTCGTCGTCAGCCCTGGGCGCCAGCGCCTCAAGTTCCTTTACGGCATGGCGCAGGAATTCCTCGTCGCGCCGCGCTGCCGCTGCGGCTGCCTCGGCATCGGCGCGCGCCTGCTCGGCCGTGCGCCAGGCGTGCCAGGCCGCGCGCACCGTCCCACCCTGCTTCTCCAGGCCGGCAAAGGCGTCGAGCGAGCCGCGATGCGTGGCCATGTCGAGCAGGCCGTGCTGGTCCATCTGGCCCTGGATCTCGACCAGCTTGTCGCCCAGCCGTCGCAGCAGCGCCACCGAGGCCGGCTGGTCGTTGACGAAGGCGCGGCTGCGGCCATCGCTGCCGATCGCGCGACGCAAGGTCAACACGTCCTCATCGTCAAGCCCCTGCTCGACCAGGATTGCGTGCGCGGCATGCCCCTTGGACAGGTCGAAAGACGCGGCGATCGAGGCCTGCACCGCACCGCGCCGCACGACACCCGATTCGGCGCGGGCCCCAAGCGCGAGGCCGAGGGCGTCGATCAGGATGGATTTGCCGGCGCCGGTCTCGCCGGTCAGGGCGCCTAGGCTACTGCCCCGGGCGCCGCCGACCGGGTCGCGCGCAAAGGTAAGGTCGAGCTTTTCGATCAGAACGAAATCGCGGATCGAAAGCGACTGCAGCATGGCGTCACTTCTCGTCGAACCGGAAATCCTCGCCGGTGAGCAGGAAGTAGCTGTCGGCGTACCAGTCGCTCCCCGGGAAGTTGTGGCCCAGCACTGCGGCGGCCTCCTTGGCCTCGCTCTTCACGCCCAGCGCCAGGTAGCACTCGACGAGGCGATGCAGCGCCTCGGGTACGTGGGTGGTCGTCTGGTAGCGCTCGATCACCACGCGATAGCGATTGATGGCGCCGATGTACTGCTGCTGCCTCTGGTAGTAGCGGCCGATGTCCATTTCCTTGCCGCCGAGATGGTCGATGGTCAGTTCGACCTTGAGGCGCGCGTCGCGGGCATAGGGCGATTCTGGGAAGCGCTTGACCACCTCGGCCAGCGCGTCGAGCGCCTTCTGGGTCATGAGCTGGTCGCGGCCGATGTCGGAGATCTGCTCGTAGTAGCACAGCGCCTTCAGGTAGAAGGCGTAGGGGATGTCCTTGTGCCCGGGATGGAGCTGGATGAACCGGTCGAGCGCGATCAGCGCCTCGTCGTACTTGTTGGCCTGGTAATAGGTGAAGGCGGCCATGACCTGGGCCTTGGTCGCCCACACTGAATAAGGATGCTGGCGATCGACTTCCTCGAACTCCTTGGCGGCGTTCTTGTAGTCTTGGCGGCCGAGGTCATCGAGCGCGCGGTTATAGAGCACGTCGACCGGCTGATCGACATAGGCCGCGTTGTCGTCCTTGCCGCCGAACCAGCCGCAACCGGCCAGCAGCAGCGCCGCCGCCAGGATCGCCGCGCCGCCCGCTTTACTGATCAACGCCTTCACCATGAACCATCCGTCAAACCAATGTGCCGGCGGGGTTATATCATGCGCCGGACAAAAAAAGAGGGGCCGAACGGCCCCTCTGAAGATGCGTGGATGACGATAAAACCTGCGTCAGTTGGCTTGGCGACGCAGGAACGCGGGGATCTGCAGGTCGTCGTCGTCACGCGCCGGCTTGGCTCGCTCGTTGACGTCGAGGCTGATCGAGGTCTGGACCGGCGCCGGCCGCGGTGCGGCCTTGGGGGCCACGGCCACGACGTTCTCCGGGACCGGGCGCGGCGCGGGGACCGGCGCCAGTTCGGCGGGCGCGGCAGCGGCAGGCGCCGCGGCGACAACCGGGGTCAGGCCCTTGGGCGCCGCGAAGGCTCCCGTGATGCGCTGAAACAGGTTGGGCGAGCGGCTCTCTGCCGCAGCCGCGGCAGGACGGGCCGCCATCGGCCGCGACATCGGTTCGGTCGCGCGCACCGCCGGACGAACCGCCGGACGGGTCACGCGCCAGTCGGTCTCGTCGACCAGCGGCTTGTGCGGAATGGGCGCCGGTGCGACGGGTGCCGGAGCGGGTGCTGCGACTGGCGCGTAAGCGACGGGCGCCGGTGCCAGGGGAGCGGCCATCGGTGCGGGCGCCATCTCAACGGGCGGAGGCAACGCCTCGATCTGTACCTGCACCGGCTCCTCGAAGATCGGCGCAGGCGCCTGCATCACGGGTGCCTGCTGCATCATGGGCGGCGGAGCCTGCGGAACGGGAGCCGCCGGCTGCGCCATCACCGGCGGCGCAGGAGGAGCTTGGAATTGTGGCACCGGTGCCTGGGCCATCGGCGCAGCGGGAGCCGTGGCGGCGGCCGGCATGGCAATCCTGCCAACCGGCACGACCGGACGGCTGAGCGCCGGCTGGCCGGTCTGCATCGGCCGGTTGGTGTCGAGGTTGAGATAAGTCGACACCGGCTGCTGGGCGGCCATGGCGGAGATGCCGGTGGCGACCACCGACACGCGCATGCGGCCCTGCATCGAGGCGTCGAAGGTCGAACCGAAGATGATGTTGGCGTCCTGGTCGACTTCCTCGCGGATGCGGTTGGCCGCCTCGTCGACCTCGTGCAGCGTCATGTCGAGGCCGCCGGTGATGTTGATGAGGACGCCCTTCGCACCCTTCATCGAATGGTCTTCCAGCAGCGGGTTCGAGATCGCGCTCTCGGCCGCGACCCTGCTGCGATCGGGACCCTCGGCCTCGCCGGTGCCCATCATCGCCTTGCCCATCTCGCCCATCACGGTGCGGATGTCGGCGAAGTCGAGGTTGATGAGGCCGGGCATCACCATCAGGTCGGTGACGCCGCGCACGCCCATGTGCAGCACGTCGTCAGCCATCTTGAAAGCGTCGGCGAAGGTCGTCTTCTCGTTGGCGATCTTGAACAGGTTCTGGTTGGGGATGACGATCAGCGTGTCGACCACCTTCTCCAGCTCGAGGATGCCCTGCTCGGCCGACTGCATGCGGCGGCGGCCCTCGAAGTGGAATGGCTTGGTGACGACGCCGATGGTGAGGATGCCCTGCTCGCGCGCGGCCGCGGCGATCACGGGGGCCGCACCGGTGCCGGTGCCACCGCCCATGCCGGCGGTGACGAACACCATGTTGGCACCCTCGAGGAGCTGCAGGATCTCGGGCAGCGCCTCTTCGGCGGCCTGGCGGCCGACCTCGGGACGCGCGCCGGCGCCGAGGCCCTGGGTGATGGTGATGCCGAGCTGCACCCGGCGGTCCGCCAGCGACTGGCCGAGCGCCTGTGAGTCGGTGTTGGCGACGATGAATTCGACGCCCTCGAGCGCCGCACTGATCATGTTGTTGACGGCGTTTCCGCCCGCACCACCCACGCCCACGACGGTGATACGCGGCTTAATCTCTGACTCCTTCTGGGGGAGACTGAGGTTGATTGTCATACGGCTTTCTCCACGCAAACGAGGGGGGTATCTGCCCGGAGTTCCGACGTGAGCCTTCTTCTTTTGTGTAAGGCCCTACACCGGCACGGGTTTTTCTTGTTGTCTACAGCCTGTGGAGATAGCCAACCTCCACACACTACATATTGCCTAAAAGTTCTCTCTAATCCAACTGCCAATCCGGCCAATTCGGCTAGACGGGATCTCGGCGACCTGGGGTTGTGCCTGGGCCACGGCATGGTTCTGCTGGGCATAGGCCAAGAGCCCGGCGGCGGCTGAAAATGCCGGTCCGCCGGTCGAATCCGCCAGTCCCGCCAGCCTCAAAGGCCCGCCGGTACGCACTTTCTTGTTGAGCACGGAGACGGCGATCTCGGGCACGCCGTCGAGCTGGCAGGCGCCGCCCACCAACACGGCACGGCCCCCCGCCAACTTATCCACACCGCTGGCCTCGAGGCGGTTCCGCACCAGCTCGAACGTCTCCTCGATGCGCGGGCGGATGATGCCGACCAGGATCGAACGCGGGATGTGGTTGGGCCGCGTACGGTCCTCCTCGCCGATCAGCGGCACGTCGATGATGTCGTACTCATCGTTCGGCCGGATCACGGCGCGGCCGATCTGGGTCTTCATGCGCTCGGCGTTGGTGACCGGCGTGTTGAGGCCGCGCGCGATGTCCTTGGTGACGTGGTCGCCGCCGACCGGGATCGAATCGACGTGCACAAGATGGCCCTCGTAGAACACGGCGATCGAGGTCGTGCCGCCGCCCATGTCGATCAGGGTGACGCCGAGGTCGCGCTCGTCGGACACCAGCGAGCTGAGGCCCGAGGCGTGCGAGGTGACGACGCGCTCGGCGATCTCGAGATGGGCACGGCGCACGCAGACCTGGAGGTTGCGCATCGCCCCGCTCGCCGCGGTCACCAGATGGACGTCGACGCCGAGCCGCTCGCCAAACATGCCGCGCGCGTCGTGGACGGCGGAGCCGTCAACCGTAAAGCCGATCGCCGCCGAATGGATGATGTCGCGGTCGGCGGTCTCGGCCGGAAGCTGGATGAGCTGCTGGACGCGGCGCACGTCGCGCTCGCCGATCTCGTGATGGCCGATCGCGACTTCGAGCGCCTGCTTCTCGGAAGCCGGCGAGCCGCCGCTCATGCCGACGATGACCTCGCGCACATGCTCGCCGCACATCTCCTCCGCGGTCGACACCGCCGAGGAGATGGCGCGCGTGGCCGCCTCCATGTCGACGATGTTGCCCGAGCGCATGCCCTGCGCCGGCTGGTGGCCGATGCCGACGACCCTCAGTCCCTGGCCGTCGACCCGCGCCACGAAGCACACGACCTTGCTCGTACCGATGTCGAGAGCAGCAACCACGCCATTCCTTGTCTTCGCCACGGTGTCCCCCGTTTTCTTACGCTTACACTTGAGAGGTTGTTGTCAGTTCACGTCACGCCGGCCCAGCCGACGAATCGGCAGGGCGTTTCCTGAGATAGAGCTTGTCGGGCAGCCTGAGATCGACGACGCCGAACTCGCGCGACAGCAGCTTGTAGGATCCGTCGAGCTTGGCCACGCGCTGCAGCGCTGCGACCGCGTCCTCCTCGGGCAGCCAGATCTCGGTACCGTTGTTCAGCGCCAAGTTCCAGCGCCGCTGGCCGACCCACACCGCCGCGCGCAACTGCTTGGCGATGGCAGGTTCCCAGGCCAGCAGCAGCAGCAATTCGCCGACATGCTCGGGCGCGCCCGGGCCGCCCAGCAGCAGCAGCGTCTCCGCACCCGGCGGCATGCGGCTGGCGCGCACCGTGCGGCCGTTGGTGTCGATCAGCGTGTATTCCTGGCCGTTCTGCCAGATCGCGACGGCGCGGCGTTCCTTGAGCGTGACGTAGAGCGTGTCGGGCATCCGCCGCTCGACGGTCGCGCTCGACACCCAATCGATCGCCTCGAGCCGCTTGCGGGCGGCCTGCAGATCGATGCCGAGCAGCGACTCGCCGGTGTGGACGCCGAGCGCTACCAGGATCGCGTTGCGCTCGACATACTCGCGGCCCTCGACCGTAACGTCGGCGAGCTTGAACGGCGTCAGCGCGCCCGCCACACCGCGCAGGGCAGTGTCGAACCGGGTCTGTACGGTCGTCAGCCAGCCCTCGTGCCAGGCCCACCAACCGCCGCCCCCGCCACTGCCCAGCAGCAGCACGAGGATGCCGAGCATCATCGGCTGGCGCCAGATCGGCCGGCCGGTCTTGCGGATCGGTCCGCGTTTCTTGCGCCGGTCGTAGTCGCGCCGGTTGCTCGGGGTCTTGGTGGTGCGCTTCACGCAGGGTACCTCGCGTGCTCGACCATCCAGCTCATCAGCTCGGACCACGAGATGCCGGCCCACTTGGCCTGCTCGGGCGCCAGCGACAGTGGCGTCATGCCGGGTTGGGTGTTGAGTTCGAGGATGACGAGGCCCGTGGTGCCGGGCTTCTTGTCGTTCCAGCGGAAGTCGGCGCGGCTAAGGCCGTTGCAGCCCAACGACTGATGGGCGAGCAGCGCCCACTGCTTGGCAGTCTCATAAATCTCGGCCGGGATCGGCGCCGGCACGAGATGCTCGGTGACGCCATCGGTGTACTTGGCCTCGTAGTCGTAGAAGCGCGTGCGCGGCCTGAGCTCGGTGACGGCGACGGCCTTGTCGCCCATCACCGCGACGGTGAGCTCGCGCCCGGGCACGAACTGCTCGATCAGCACCCGCTCGCCGAACGCGGCCTCGGCCAGCTCGACCGCCGCCAGGTTGTCGCCCTCGCGCACGATGTGGACGCCGACGCTCGAGCCCTGGTCGATCGGCTTCACAACATACGGCCGCGGCATCGGATCGCCCGCAGCCAGCGACCGGCGCTCGACCACACGGCCTTCGGCCACGCGCATACCGATCGAGGTGAAGACGTGGCGCGACATCGGCTTGTCCATGGCGATCGCCGAGGCGAGCACGCCGGAATGGGTATACGGCACCTTCAGGATCTCGAGCACGCCCTGCAGGCAGCCGTCCTCGCCGTACTTGCCGTGCAAGGCGTTGAACACGACCTCGGGTCCGCCGCCCTTGGCGGGGCGCAGAAACTCGACCAGCGCGCGCAGGTCGCGCTGCACGTCGTACTCGACCACCGTGTGACCGCCTTCGCGCAGGCCCTCGGCACAAGCCTTGCCGCTCACCAGCGAGACCTCGCGCTCGGGCGACCAGCCGCCCATCAGGACCGCAACGTTCGTCATCGCTCGGCTCCGCTCACGACAGGTGCGCGCTCGCCGAGGCGGCGGATTTCCCATTGCAGCAGGATGCCGCGCTGCTCGAACACGCGGTGGCGCACTTCCTCGCCCAGCCCCTCAAGATCGGCCGCCGTGGCGTCGCCCGTGTTGATCAGGAAGTTGGCGTGCTTCTCCGACACCTGCGCCGCGCCGACCTTGAGGCCGCGGCAGCCCGCGCCGTCGATCAGCTCCCACGCCTTGAGGCGGGTCGGATTGGCGAAGGTCGACCCGCCGGTGCGGCTGCGCGGCTGGGACTCCGTACGCGCGGCATCGATCTCAGCGATGCGCCGCGCGATGGCGAGCTGGTCGCCCGGCGCCGCGCGCAGCCGCGCCGAGGTAAAGATCCAGTCGGCGGGCGCTGTGCTGTGGCGATAGGAGAGGCCGAGGTCAGCGGCGGTCACGGTGCGGATCTTGCCCTTGCGGTCGACGGCCTCGGCCGAGACCAGGACCTGCGCGAGATCGCCGCCGTAGGCGCCGGCATTGGTCGGGAAGGCGCCGCCGATAGTGCCGGGGATGCCGCTCAGGAACTCGAGGCCGCCCAACGCATGGTCGCGCGCCGTCAGCGCCACGTTGAGGTCGGGCGCGCCGCCGCCGGCGATCACCTCGTTGCCCTCGACCGCGACGCCGGTGAAGCCGCGCAATAGGCGGATCACCACGCCGCGGATGCCGCCGTCGCGCACCAGCACGTTCGAGCCGACGCCCAGCACCGTCACCGGCACGTCGGCCGACAACGCCGCCAGGAACGACGCGAGGTCGGAAGTATCTGCCGGCCGGAACAGCACCTCGGCATTGCCGCCGGCGCCGAACCACGTCTGCGGTCCGAGCGGCGCGTCGGCCGTCAGCCGGCCGCGCGGCCTGGGCAGCCGGTCGATCAGGTGCGCGGTGGCGGCGGCCGGCATCATGCGGCCGACCCGCTGCCGCGCGGGCCCGGATCGTTGGCGACGGCGCGCGGGCCGGCCTGGCCCGCCGCGATCTGCTGGAGCTGGCCGGGCAGCGCGTGCGCCCAGGCGGTGATGTTGCCCGCGCCGAGGCAGACCACGACGTCGCCCGGCCGCGCGATCTGCCAGATCATCTGCGGCAGGTCGCCCGGGTTCTCGAGCGCCGTCACGTCGCGGTTGGTCGAGCGCCGCACCATGCCGACCAGCATGTCGCGGTTGACGCCCTCGATCGGCGCTTCGCCCGCGGCATAGACGTCGGCGATGATCACCGTGTCGGCGTCGCCGAAGCAGGTGGCGAACTCTTCTCGCAGTGAGGCGAGCCGGGTGTAGCGATGCGGCTGCATGACGGCGATGACCTTGCCCGAGCCGCCGTAAGCCTGGCGCGCGGCGCACAGGACGGCTGCGATCTCGACCGGATGGTGGCCGTAGTCGTCAATCACGGTGATGCCGTGGGCCTCGCCGGTCTTGGTGAAGCGGCGCTTGACGCCGGCAAACGAGGCCAGCGCCTGGCGGATCGTGTCGTCGGGCAGGCCCATCTCCTGGGCGACGGCGATCGCGGCCAGCGCGTTCAGCACGTTGTGCTGGCCAAACATCGGCAGGCGCACGCCCTCGATGGTGCGCGAAACGTTGGTCGCGCGGTGCTGGATCAGCACGTCGAAATCGGCGCCGCTCCGGTCGAGCTTGAGGTTGGTGCCGCGCACGTCGGCGTTGACGCCGAGGCCGTAGGTCACGAGCCGGCGGTCGGCGACCCGCGGGATCAGCGCCTGGACCTCGGGATGATCCACGCACAGCACGGCGAAGCCGTAGAACGGGATGTTCTCGACGAAGCGCACGAAGGCGTCGCGCAACGCGTCGAAAGTGCCGTAATGGTCGAGATGCTCGGGATCGACGTTGGTGACGACGGCGATGGTGGCCGGCAGGCGCAGGAAGGAGCCGTCCGACTCGTCGGACTCGACGACCATCCAGTCGCCGCCGCCGATGCGCGCGTTGGTGCCGTAGGCGTTGATGATGCCGCCGTTGATCACCGTTGGATCGAGCCCGCCGGCATCGAGCATCGAGGCGACCAGCGACGTCGTCGTGGTCTTGCCGTGCGTGCCGCCGACGGCGATCGACCACTTGAGTCGCATCAGCTCGCCCAGCATCTCGGCGCGCCGCACCACCGGCACGAAGCGCGCGCGCGCGGCCATCACCTCGGGATTATCCTTCTTCACCGCCGACGACACGACCACGACCTGGGCGCTGCCGAGATTGTCGGCGCGATGGCCGATCGCGACCTTGATGCCGAGGTCGCCGAGCCGGCGCGTGTTGGCGCCGTCGGCAACGTCGCTGCCCTGCACCTTGTAGCCAAGATTGTGCAGCACCTCGGCGATGCCCGACATGCCGATGCCACCGATGCCGACGAAGTGGATGAGACCGATGTCGAGAGGCAGCGCCCTCATGCGGCGACTCCTGCGGATGCGACGGGAACGGCGGGCGCGGCGGCGATCAGCTCCTCAACCATGTCGGCCAGGCGCGCCGCCGCGTCAGGCCGGCCGGCGGCATGCGCGGCGGCGGCCATCTCGGCCAGGCGCTGCGGCGCCTCGACCAGCGCGCGGAGCTGGCGGGCGAGCGCGTCGACCGTGAAGTCGGCATGCAGGATCACGATGCAGGCGCCCGCCGCCTCGAAGGCGCGGGCGTTGGCGGTCTGGTGATCGTCGGCGGCGTGGGGATAAGGCACCAGGATCGACGGCCGGCCGATGGTCGCGAGCTCGGCCACGGTCGAGGCACCGGAGCGGCCGATCACGAGATGGGCCGAGGCCAGCCGCTGCGGCAGGTCGGCGAAGAACGGCGCCAGCTCGGCCACGATGCCGGCGCGGGCGTAGACGCCACGCACGCGCTCGAGATCCTCGGGCCGGCACTGCTGCACCAGGCGCAACCGCGCGCGCAGCGCCGACGGCATCGACAGGACGGCCTCGGGAACGACCTGGCTGAACGAGGCGGCGCCCTGGCTGCCACCGAACACGAGGACGTCGATCACGCGGTCGACGGCCGGCGCGCGATACGAGATGTTGCCGAGCGCACGCACCGGCTCGCGCACGGGATTGCCGACCAGACGCGCCCGGCGGTCGTCGGCAGCGACGTGGCGGGTGCGGGCGAACGAGGTCGCAACCCTCGCCGCTCCGCCCTGGACGAGACGATTGCCGCGGCCGAGCACGGCATTCTGCTCGTGCAGCATCGAGGGCAGGCGGCGCAGGCGGGCGGCCATCATGGTCGGCACCGAGGCATAGCCGCCGAAGCCGACGACCGCGGCCGGCGCGATGCGGCCGAGCGCACACCAGGCATCGAACAGGCCGAGGCCGAGCGACACGAGCGCCAGCAGGCGGCGCTGCAGGCCGCCGGTCGGGCTGGCCGAATGGATGTAGTGGATCGGCCGGCGCGATAGTACGCCCTGCCACTGCTTGCCGCGCGCATCGGTGACCAGGGTGAACGGCACGCCGCGCGCCTCGAGCTCGCCCGCGAGCGCCTCGGCGGGGAACACATGCCCGCCGGTGCCGCCGGTTGCGAGGACGACAGGACGCGGCTCCGCCATCAGACGGCCTCCCGGAGGCCGGCGTGCTCGCGCGTCAGCGACAGCAGCATGCCGACGCAGATCGCCATGGCGAGCGCCGACGAGCCGCCGTAGGAGATGAACGGCAGGGTCATGCCCTTGGCCGGGATGAGCTGGATGGTCGAGGCCATGTTGATCGCCGCCTGCAGGCCGAACTGCACGCCGAGCCCGGTCGCGGCCAGGGTGATGAACAGGCTGGTCTCCTTCGACGCGCGCGACAGCGCACGCAAGGTCACGAAGGCGAAGAGGGCGAGGATGATCAGGCAGCAGATCAGGCCGAACTCCTCGCCGCAGACCGCCATGATGAAGTCGGTGTGCGCGTCGGGAAGCTGGGCCTTCACCGTACCCTCGCCCGGCCCGCGGCCGAACAGCGAGCCATTCATGAAGGCCTCGAGCGCGGTGTTGACCTGGTAGTTGTCGCCCGACGACGGATCGAGGAAGCGGTCGAAACGGCTGCGTACGTGGTTGAACACGAAATAGGCGCCGACCAGGCTGCCCGCACCGCCGATCACGCCGAAGCCCGCGACCCACATCGGCAGGCCGACGACGAAGAGCTGGGCGGCCCACACCGAGGCCACGACGATGCTCATGCCGAGGTCGGGCTGCAGCAGCAGCAGCGCGAGGGTGACGCCGACCAGCAGGGCGCACAGGAAATAGCCCGGCGCCCGGCGCTCGGCGCGGCTCTGCGCCAGCAGCCACGCCGAGATCACCGCGAGGCTGGGCTTCACGAACTCCGACGGCTGCACGCCCGACAGGCCCGGCACCGCGATCCAGCGCCGCGCGCCCTTGATCTCGACCCCGATCACGAAAGTGAGCGCCAGCAGAACGATGCTGCCGCAGAAGACCAGGAGTGCCAGGCGGCGCACGTGGCGCGGTGAGGCCAGCGAGATCGCCAGGGTCACCATCAGCGCCATCGGCAGGAACACGAACTGGCGCTTGGCGAACATGAAGGAATCCGCGCCGATGCGCTCGGCCGCCGGCGGCGACGCCGCCAGGGTCAGCAGCACGCCGAACGCCATGATCGCCAGGATGGCGCCCAGCGACCAGCGGTCGACGGTCCACCACCATTGGCCGATCACGCTGCGATCGTCGCGCGGAACCTGGATCACGCTGCCCTCCCCAATATCTGCGCACCCGGCAAGGCGCGCGCCATGTCGCGGAACGCATCGCCGCGATGCTCGTAGCTCTTCCACTGGTCCCACGAGGCGCAGGCCGGCGACAGCAGCACCACGGCCGGTCCCTTGGTCTCGTCCTCCGCCTTGGCGTGCGCGGCGCTCAGCGCCGATTGCAGGTCGCCGCACCGGCTGTAGGCGACCTTGCCGTCGAGCTGGCCGGCGAAGAGCTCCGTCGCCTCGCCGATCAGGAAGGCGTGGCGAACGCGCTTGAAGTAGGGCGCGAGAGCCGCGACGCCGCCCTCCTTCGCCTGGCCGCCGAGGATCCAGTAGATGTCGTCGTACGACGACAGCGCCCGCGCCGTGGCATCGGCGTTGGTGGCCTTGCTGTCGTTGACGAAGACCACATCGCCGACGGCGGCGACCTGCTCCTGGCGGTGCGGCAGGCCGGGATAGCCACGCAGGCCGGCAACGGCCCGATCGCGCGCGACGCCGAGCCAGCGCACGGCCGCCCAGGCCGCGGCGGCGTTCTGAGCGTTGTGGTCGCCCGGCAGCGTCGGCACGTCGGCGAACTCGACCTTGTAGCCCTCGCTGTCGACCAGCCGGCCAGCCTGGAAATTGACGCCGCCGGCGATGACGCGCTTCAGCGCCAGCGGCACGACAGCGATGTCCTCGGCCAGGCGCCGCTTGGTCAGCTCGCGGAAGACGTCGATGGAATATTTGTCGTCGATACCGATGATGGCGCAGTCGCGCGTGACCTGGCGATCGAAGACATGGTGCTTGGCCGCGACATAGCCCGCCATGTCGCCGTGGCGATCGAGATGGTCGGGCGTGATGTTGAGCCACACTGCGACGTTGGCGCGGAACACGTGGACGAGTTCGAGCTGGTACGACGACATCTCGAGCACGTAGACACCGCCCAGCCCCAACGGATCGAGGTCGAGCGCGCCGCGGCCGATGTTGCCGCCGACCTGCACCGGCCAGCCGGCGCTGTGCAGGATGTGGCCGATCAGCGCCGTCGTCGTCGACTTGCCGTTGGTGCCGGTGATGGCCACGAAGCGCGCCTTGGGCTCGGCCAGGGCGAGCAGATCGATGTCGCAGATGATCGGCCGGCCGGCGGCGCGCGCGGCGGCGGCGATCGCATGCGGCTTGGGCAGATGGCTCGGGATTCCAGGGCTGATGACCAGCGCCGTGACCTTCGGCCAGTCGATACCCTCGGGCTCGGCCAGCCGGATGCCGGCGGCGGCGGCAGCCTGGCGCGTCTCCGCGCTGTCGTCCCACGCCGCGCAGTCGACGCCCGCCGCCACGAGGGCGCGCACCGTCGCCAGGCCCGATCGCGCGAGCCCGAGGACGATGTAGGACGACCCTCGAAGATCGGAGAGGTTGATCATGCCGTCACCGCAGCTTCAGCGTCGCCAGGCCGATCATCGACAGGATGGCGGCGATGATCCAGAATCGGAAGACGATGGTCGGCTCGGCCCAGCCCTTCTGCTCGAAATGATGGTGCAGCGGCGCCATGCGGAAGATGCGCTTGCCGGTCCACTTGAAAGACAGCACCTGCACGATCACCGACACGGTCTCGAGCACGAACAGGCCGCCGACAATGGCCAGCACCACCTCGTGCTTGATCACGACCGACACCGCGCCCAGCGCGCCGCCGATGGCGAGCGAGCCGGTATCGCCCATGAACACCATGGCGGGTGGCGCGTTGAACCACAGGAAGCCAAGCCCGGCGCCGACCAGCGCCGACAGCAGCACGGCCAGCTCGCCGGCGCGCGGCACGTGCGGCAGGAACAGATAGGTCGTGAAGCGCGTGTTGCCCACGAGATAGGCCAGCAGCGCGAACACCATGGCGGCCATGATCACCGGGCCGATCGCCAGCCCGTCGAGCCCGTCGGTCAAGTTGACGGCGTTGGAGGTGCCGACGATCACCAGGATGGCGAAGAACACGAAGCCGACGACCCCGAGCGGGATCAGCACGTCCTTGAGGAACGGCACCGCCAGCATGTAACGCAGCGGCGCCGGCGAGATCTGCGCGGCGGCGTAGGCCGCGACCCCGGCGACGACGACGGAGATCGTGAACTTCACCTTGCCCGGCACGCCCTTCGAATTGCGCTTCGTGACCTTGAGGAAGTCATCCCACAGGCCGACGATCCCGAACGCCACGGTGACACCGAGCACGATCCAGACGTAGCGGTTGGTGAGGTCGGCCCACAAGAGCGTCGCGACCGAGAGTGCGATCAGGATCAGCAGCCCGCCCATGGTCGGCGTGCCCTTCTTGGAGACGACGTGGCTCACCGGGCCGTCCTCGCGGATCGGCTGGCCCTGCTTCTGCTTGCTGCGCAGCCAGCGGATCAGGCCGCCGCCGATCACGAAGCTGATGATCAGCGCCGTCAGGAACGCCGCGATCGACCGGAAAGTCAGGTAGCGAAGCAGGTTGAACGGCGAGAAGATGTCGGCCAACGGATAAATGAAATTGTAGATCATGCTTCAGCGCTCCGCCTCGCCGCCGCTCGCCGCGAGGATGGCGTCGACGACATTCTTCATTTTTGATCCCAGTGATCCCTTCACGGCGATCACGTCTCCCGCCCTGAGTGCCGCCGCGACGTCGCCCGCGAGCGCTGCCGAGCCGGGTCGATGGACGCCGCGCTGCGCCGCCGCAAGCTTCGGCCACAGCGCTTGCATGTGCGGGCCGCACAGGAAGACCTGCGCCGCGCCGCTCGCCGCGACGGCGTCGGCGAGACCGGCATGGAAGGCATCGGCGCCCTCGCCCAACTCGCGCATGTCGCCCATCGCCAGCAGCCGCCGTCCGCCCGGCGCCGGTTCGGTGTGCGCCAGCACGGCGAGCATCGCCGTCACCGACGCGGGGTTCGCGTTGTAGCTCTCGTCGAGTAGCTCGATCGTGCCAGCGCCGAATTTCAGCCGCCGGCGCGCGCCGCGCCCGGGCGTCGCCCTGACCTCCGCGAGCGTCCTCGCCGCCTTTACCACGTCGGCGCCGAGCGCCTCCACCACCGCGAGCGCGGCGAGGCTGTTCAAAACCCAGTGGGCGCCCGCCGCACCGAGGCGATATTCGATTCGCCGTCCGTGCAGGTTCGCCACGACGTCGCTGCCGCTGTCCTGCAGGTCGCACGCAACAAGCCGCGCCTGGGCGGCCTCGTTGCGGCCGAAACCCACGATGCGGGCCACACCGAAGCCGCGTGCGCGCTCGGCGAGGCGTGCATAGTGACGGCTGTCGCTGTTCAGCACCGCGACCGCACCGGACCGCATGCCGGCAAACAGGCAGGCCTTCTCGTCGGCGATCGCCTCTTCCGAGCCCATGTGACCTATATGCGCAGGCCCCACGTTGGTGATCACACCGACATGCGCCTCGACCTGGCGCGCCAGCGGCTCGATCTCGCCGGGGTGGTTCATGCCGATCTCAAACACGCCGTACGCGGCCTCGCGCGGCAACCGGGCGAGGCTGATCGGCACGCCGACATGGTTGTTGAAGCTCGCGGTGCTGGCCGAGGTCGGCGCCTGTGCCGACAGCATGGCGCCGAGCGCATCCTTGGTGCTGGTCTTGCCGACCGAGCCGGTGACGCTGGCCACGCGCGCGTCGCTGCGCATGCGGCCGGCGTGGCCGAGATCGACCAGCGCCTTCATCGTGTCCGCGACCTTCACGAAGGTGCCCGACGCCCCCGACACGTCGCGCGACACGATCGCGGCGACGGCACCGCGCGCCAGCGCGTCGGCCACGAAGCCGTGGCCGTCGGTGGTCTCGCCGGTCATGGCGAAGAACAAGTCGCCCTTGCCGACGGCGCGGCTGTCGAAGTTGACGCCGCTCGCCTCGAAGGCGCGGGACATCGACACCGGCGACAAAGCCTTGGCTACTTCGTCGGAGGTCCACAGCGCGCTCACGTGGCGAGCTCCCGCGCAACCTGCGCATCGTCGAACGGATGGGTGACGCCCTTGGCGGTCTGGCCGGTCTCGTGGCCCTTGCCGGCGATCAGCAGCAGGTCGCCGGCGCCGCCGAGCGCCGCCATACCCTGCTCGATGGCGACGTGGCGGCCCTCGCGCACCTCGGTGAAGTTCTTCCGCTTGCCCGGGATGCCACGCAGGATCTCGGCGCGGATCGCGGCGGGCTCCTCACTGCGCGGATTGTCGTCGGTCACGATCGTGAGGTCGGCCAGGCGCGTGGCGATCTCGCCCATCACCGGCCGTTTGGCGCGGTCGCGATCGCCGCCGCAGCCGAACACCACGACCAGCCGGCCTTTGGCGAACGGGCGCAGGGTCTTCAGCACCGTCTCCAGCGCCTCGGGCTTGTGAGCGTAGTCGACATAGACGGCGGCGCCGTTGCCGCGACGCGCGACGAGTTCAAGGCGGCCGGGCGCGCCGCGCAAGGTCGCCAGCGCCTCGACGGCGCGCGCCGGATCGCCACCGGTTGCGACGACGAGGCCCAGCGCGGCCAGCGCGTTCGAGGCCTGGAAGCCGCCGACCAGCGGCAGCTCGACCTCGTAGCGGCGACCGAGCAACTCGAGGACGAGATGCTGGCCGCACGGCGTCGGCGCGTCCTCGAGCAGGCGAAGCTCCGCACCCTTGGCGCCGTAGCTCCAGAAGCGGATGCCGCGGCGGCGGCAAATCTCGGCCACCGCCGGCGCGCGATCGCTGTCGGCGTTGACGACGGCGGTGCCGCCGGGCGGCAGTAGGTCCTCGAACAACCGCGCCTTGGCCGCGAAGTAGCCGTCCATCGAGACGTGATAGTCGAGATGCTCGTGCGTCAGATTGGTGAAGGCCGCCGCCGAGAGCCGCAATCCGTCGAGGCGATGCTGGTCGAGGCCGTGGCTCGACGCCTCGATGGCAAGATGTGTCACGCCCTCGCGCGCCAGGATTGCGAGATCGGCGTGGAGCTGCACGGGATCGGGCGTGGTGAGCCCGGCCTCGCGCGAGAAGCCGGGCGAGACGATGCCGAGCGTGCCGACGCTCGCGGCCTTCAGGCCGAGCACGGCCCAGATATGGCGCACGAAGTGGACGGTCGAGGACTTGCCGTTGGTGCCGGTCACCGCCGCAATGGTCGCGGGCTGCAGGCCGGCGAAGGCTGCGGCCATCAGCGCGATGCGCCGGCGCGGATTGGCGTCGCGCAGAACGACCACGGCGGGGTCGAGCGGCGGAAGGGCCGCGTCGGGCGCCGCCAGGACGGCGACGGCGCCGCGCTTCACCGCGTCGGCCACGAAGTTCGCGCCGTCGGCCCGCGAGCCCGGCAGCGCGGCAAAGAGATAGCCGGGCCGAACCTGGCGCGAATCGAGCGTGAGGCCCGCGAGGACCGGGTCGCGCGCGGCGATGAAGGTCGGGGGAAGTTCGGCCGACTGCCGCATGAGGTCACTCAACCGCAACGCGACGCACTCCGGGTGCCGCCGCCGCCGTCTGTCCGCCGGCCTTGGCGGGCAGCGCCTTGTGCTGCTCGACGCGGTTGCGCGCGCTGGTCGGGATGAAGTGCGGCGCAGGCGCCGCCGCGGTGGGTGCCGGCGCCGACGAGATCTGCAGCGCCGCCGGATTGCTGGTCCAGTCGCCGGGGAGGATGCCGTAGAGCGAAACCATGTTGCTGACGATCGCCTTCACGCTGGGCGCCGACACCATGCCGCCGGTGGCGTAACCGCCGGTTTCGGGCAGGCCCTTCGGCTCATCGAGCGAGACGAGGACGAGAAACTTCGGATCGCTCATGGGGAAGACGCCAACAAACGAACTGAATAAGGCTTTTTTGGCGTAGCCGCCGCGCCCGACCTTCTCCGCCGTGCCGGTCTTGCCGCCGACTTCGTAGCCCGGCACCTCGGATTTCCGGCCGGTGCCCTGGATGACGTTGAGCCGCATGAGTTGGCGCATCAGCATCGAGGTCTTGGCCTGGATCACGCGGCGGCCGGGATCGCTCGTCGATGCCCGCTTCACGAAGCTCGGCGGATAGAGGATGCCGCCGTTGATCATCGCCGCCACACCGGTCGTGAGGTGCAGCGGCGTCACCGACATGCCGTGCCCGAAGGCGATGGTCATGGTGCTGATCTTCGACCAATGGCTCGGATAGAGCGGCCGGCCGAGTTCCGTGATCTGCGTGTTCAGCGGCTTCAGGAATCCGATCTTGTCGAAGAAGGCGCGTTGCGCCTCGGAGCCGACCTCGACCGCCATCTTGGCCGAGGCGATGTTGGATGAATAAGTGAAGACCTCGGACACCGTGAGCACGCGATGAGGCACGTCGGGATCGTCGTGGATGGTGAAGCGGTCGATCTTGATCGGCGAGCTCGCGTCGACGCGGTCGTTCAGTGTGAATTTGCCGCTGTCGAGCGCCAGCGCGGTGTTGAACACCTTGAACATCGAGCCCTGCTCGTAGACGCCCAGCGTAGCGCGATTGAACAGCGCGTCGTTGGTGATCGTGCGGGCATTGTTGGCGTCGTAGGTTGGCAGCGAGGCCATGGCGAGGATCTCGCCGTTGGTTACGTCCATGACGATCGACTGCGCGCCGATGGCGGAGAATTTCTGCACCGCGTGGGCCAGCTCGTCCTCGACCATGCGCTGCAGCCGAAGGTCGATCGAGAGCTGGACCGGCTCGCCGCTCTGGAGCTGCTGGTCGAAGAAGCGCTCGACGCCGGCCAGGCCCGTGTTGTCGATGCTGTCGTAGCCGATGACGTGCGCGCCGGTCGAGCCCTGCGGGTAGATGCGCCGCTCCTCGCCCTGGAACTCAAGGCCGGGAATACCGAGGCGGTTGACGAGATTGTACTCGCGCGGGGTCATGCCGCGCTTGATCCAGATGAAGCTCTTGTCGGAGTCGAGTTTGTCCTTGATCTCGGCGTACTTGAGCTCGGGCAGCGCCGAGACGATCTTCTTGGCGGCATCGGCGGTGTCGAGCAGCAGGTGCGGATTGACGAAGGCCGACATCACCGGCACCGACGTCGCCAGCACCACGCCGTTGCGGTCGACGATGTCGGCGCGCTCGGACTGGATGGTGCCGCCGCGCGCGGCGACCCGCTGCGTCGGCTCGCCGCCGTCGCGCAGCAGCGAGACGTAACCCATGCGCAGAGCGACCGCCATGAAGATCATGACGAAGATCGCGCCGGTGGCGACCAGCCGGTGGCGCGCCGTCTCCTGGGCATCGCCCTTGAGGCGCTCCTTCTCCGACCCGTAACGCGCGCCGGCCGCCGCGTTTGCCGCGACGGCCGGTTCGGGCGGTGCAGACTTTCGCCACAGCCTCACCGACGCACCTCTTCGTTACGCGAGAGGATGTCGTCGATCGACGCGGTGGCGCGCTGCTTGCCGCCATCCGGACCCGTTGGGGCCTCTTTTCTTGAGGCCGGTCGAGGGGGCGTCGTGGGTCCGGTTGAAAGGGGTGCGGAGGCCGGCGAGGGGCTGCCGGCCTCCGCTGCGACGCGATCGCCACCGGGCATTCTCGACGAGGGGACGTCGGTGCCCGTACGTGGGGGGGAAGGGAGTGGCGAATCGCGTCGCGGGGGAACAGATGCTGTTGAAACATTGTTGAGGGAATCGAGCCGGACGACCTGCTTGATCGAGGCCTGCTCGAGCTTGAGATGCTTTTGCGCCAGGCGCTCGATGCGCTCGGCTTCGTTGAGATAGTCCCATTCGATCTGCAGGATGTGCGTAGCCTGCTGGCTTTCGACGATCTTCTGGTTGGTGCGGTCGATCTTCTCCTCGAGATCCTGCACCCGGTACTTGACGCCAAAGAGACCGATCGCCGTGCCGATCGCGGCCATCGACCAAAACAGCAGACCGCGATTGATCACGCGCGGCCTCCCTCGGATTCCTTGGCGAGCTTTTCAGCCACCCGCAGCCGTGCCGAGCGCGAGCGCGGATTGGTGAAGACTTCGCCGTCGGACGGCAGCACCGGCTTGCGCGAGAGGTCGCGCAGGGAGGCGACACGCTGGTCGGCTTGCGGCGGCGCGTGGCGCGACGGGCCGGGCGTGCGGCCGGCACGAGCGCGCACGAATTCCTTCACCGCGCGATCCTCGAGCGAATGGAACGACACGACGGCGAACCGACCGCCCGGCGCCAGCACCTGCTCAGCGGCGGCCAAGCCGCGTTCGAGCTCGCCCAGCTCGTCGTTGACCGCGATGCGCAAGGCCTGGAAGGCGCGCGTGGCAGGATCGCTCTCGTCGCGCGCCGAGGGGCCGACGGCGCGGCGTACGATCTCCGCCAGTTCGCCCGTCGTCTCGATATGTTTCTCGCGCCGGCGCTCGACGATCGCGTGCGCGACGCGGCGGCTCTTCCGCTCCTCGCCGTAGCGCCAGAAAATATCGGCCAGCTCAGCTTCTTCCGACGTATTCACGAGATCGGCCGCGGACGGGCCGTTCTTCTCCATGCGCATGTCGAGCGGGCCCGAATTGCGGAAGGAGAAGCCGCGCTCGGACTGGTCGAACTGCATCGACGACACGCCGAGGTCGAGCGTGACGCCATCGACATCCTCGACGCCCTGACCGGACAAGAGATCGGCCATGTCGCCGAAGCGGCCCTCGATCAGGCGCAGCCGCGGCGCATAGCGCTCGGCCAGCACCCGGCCGGCGGCGATGGCGTCGGGATCGCGGTCGATCGCGATCACCTGGCAGTCGGCGCGGTCGAGCATCGCCGTGGTGTAGCCGCCGGCGCCGAACGTGCCGTCGAGATAGCGACCGCCGTCGCGCGGCGCGATCGCGTCGACCACTTCCTTCATGAGCACGGGGATATGGCGCGACGCGGTCATGCGTCGCCTCCGCCATCAAGGCCACGCACGAAGGCCGCCATCTTGGCGCGATCGGCGTCGCGGCGAGCCTGCCAGCGCTTGGGATTCCACAGCTGGAACTTCTCGCCTTTGCCGGCGAGGACGACGCCCTCGGAGACGTCGATCGTCTCGGCGAATTCGGCCGGCAATGAGAAGCGGCCGTCGGGCTCCATCGAAATCGTGCGGGCGCTGGCCGAGAGGTAGCCGGCGGGATCGAAGGCCTCGTCGTCGAGTGCCACCTTGAGCGAGCCCTTGGGGCCCAGCGCCTCGGCGCGCAGCCGGTCGAGCATGGCGTCGAAGCCGCGGCGGGAGTTGCCGTTCACGACACCGGTCAAATTGGGCGAGTGATAGAGGATGAAGGCGTTGCGATCATCGGCAGGCAACTCGTCACGGAAGGCGGCGGGCAGAAGGACCCGGCCTTTCTTATCGAGCTTGATCAGGATTTCGGACCGAAACGCCACGGCCCTCTCCCCCTGGATCCCGCAGCAAGTGCCCCACGCCCTTGCCTGTTACACGGGATACAATGGGATATCATGGGAAAACCCGGGACACAATAGTCAAGAGCCCGATTCACTGTGGAATCTGAGGGGCTTACCTAGGGTACCTATTGTGCGCTTGCGAGAGTCGACCGCAAGAGCTTGTTGGATTTGAGTCGTCTGGCGGAATCAGCGAGTGGAATCAATGGCAGCTATTTCCGCATAAAATTAGATAAATAACGCGATTACCGCCGGTTCAGCAGAAGTGTGGATCAGACGGCCTGTAAGCCGGGTTCTGTCCCCGCCCGTGAGGGCGATGGATGGCCATTCCTCTGGGACGTCCGTTGCCGAACGCCTCGCGCGACCGACCCGGGCGACGTCGCGGAAACACCGCTGCCGGTTGCCCGGCGTGCCGCCCCTATTTGGTCTTGCTCCCGGTGGGGTTTGCCATGCCGCTTCCGTTACCGGTCGCGCGGTGGGCTCTTACCCCACCGTTTCACCCTTGCCTGCCTGGTTTGCCGCCAGATGACGGGCCAGACCGGCGGTCTCTTCTCTGTGGCACTTTCCCTGGGGTCGCCCCCGCCGGCCGTTAACCGGCACCGTGTCTCCGTGGAGCCCGGACTTTCCTCACCTCTTGCGAAGTGCAGCCATCCAGCCGTCTGACCCACGGCGCCTGACTAGAGCGCTCCTCCCAGCGGGTCAAGCAAGCCCGCCAGCAGGGCTTTTGTCTCAGAGTCGGGCATACCGTCGACTTGGGCGGGCCGGAAATGGCGCTGAAAGGCCTTCACGATCTCGCGCGGCGGCACGGCGACCGGCGGCGCATAGCCGAAGCGCTGAAGCCCCGCCTGGAAATCCCCGTCGAGCGGCCGCCCGCCCAACCGTGGCCACAGGCCGACCCCGGCCGCCGCCAGGGTCTGCCAGGGAAAGCGCCGGCCGGGGTCAACCTTGCGCTGGGGCGCGATGTCGGAGTGGCCGACGACGTTGCGCGCCGCGATGTCGGGATGGCGCGCGAGGATGCCGGTGCAAAGCTCGATCAGCGCCGCGACCTGCGCGAGCGGATAGTCGCGCCTGTCGCCATCGAGGTTCACGATCTCGATGCCGATCGACGTCGCATTCAGCGCCTCGCGGCCCCGCCACCAGGACTTGCCGGCATGCCAGGCGGTGCGATCCTCGGGTACCAGCCGGTAGGCCGTGCCGTCGAGGTCGAGCACGTAATGCGCGCTCACTTTGGCCTCGCGTTTGGCGTCACTCAATATGGCGAGCGACTCCTTCAGCGGCAGCTCGGTGTAGTGCAGGACCAGGATGTCGACTGGCTCGGCGCTGCGCGGCGCGTGGTTGGGCGACGGATGCTCGACGAGGGTGATCGTCACGCGGCGACCAGCCCGCGCTCGCGTCGGAGCCGCGCATAGGCATCGTTGATCAGGGCGAGCTTGCGGTTGGCGACCTTGATTGCTTCTTCCGGCAAGCCTTCAGCCATCAACCGGTCGGGATGATGCGCCTTGACCTGGCGCAGCCACGCCTCGCGGATCTGTTCGTCGGTCGCCAGGGGATCGATGCCCAGCACGACGCAGGCCTCGCACTCCATTTCGCCCAGGGCGGCGGCGCGCGCCCGGTCGAAGCGCGCCGAACTCAGGCCGAAGATTTCGGCCACCCGGGCGAGATAGCCGGCCTCGGCCGCGCCCACCCGGCCGTCGGCCTTGGCGATATCGAACAGGCCCTCGAGCACGCTCTCGAGGATTTCCGGCGCGTCGGGGAACAGCGCCGCCACCTGGCGCGCATAGGTCTCGAAGCCTGCGGAGTCGCGCTTGGCCAGGTCGAAGAAGCGCTCGACGTTCTTCTCCTCCTCCGGCGGCACATGGAAGAACGAGCGGAAGGCCTCGACCTCGCGGCTCGTCACCTCGCCGTCGACCCGTGCGATCTTGGCGCCGAGCGCGATCACGCCGACGGTGAAGGCGATCTGGCGCAGGCCGGGATGATCCTTGGGATCGACCGGTGCCGCGACCTCCGTCTCCGTACTGATGTGATTCTCGACATAGTGATCGACCGCGTGGCCCGCGACCGCGCCCAGCAGCGCGCCGATCGGCCCGCCGATGGCGAAGCCTGCCGAACCGCCCACGATCTTGCCCCAGATCTGCATGCCGCCTCCGCTACCCGGCCCGGCTCACAGGATCAAGGAGCCGATCGCCACGGCGACCAGCAAAAAGAGTGCTAGGCGGCGATAGAAGCTCTCGCTCGCCAGCGGAAACAGGCGCTCGCCGAGCAGGCCGCCGGCCACCACTGCCGGTGCGAGGAACAGCCCCTGCGCCGCCGTGTGCCAGCCGACGAGGTCGCGCGCGAAGAACACCAGCACCGCCACCAGGTCGACGAAGACGAAATAGGTCGTGAGGTTGGCGCGCACCTTCACCGCGGCGTCCGTCCCCGCGAGGTAATAAAAGGCGATCGGCGGGCCTGCCATGCCCGACAAACCGTTGAGGAAGCCGCTGATGCCGCCAGCGACCAGGGTGGTCGCCGGCCGCGGCTTGCCGCCGAAGCGCCAGCCGCTGGCCAGCATCGCCACCGCCGATAGCACGATGGCGGAGATTGCCCAGCGCATCGGCTCCGGCGCCACCCGGGTCAGCACGAGATTGCCGAGCGGCGCGCCGACGATGGCGGCCGTCATCAAGAGGCCGATGCGGCCCCAGTCGACGTGGCGGACGGCGCGCGGCAGCAGCGGCAGGGCCACCGCGATCTCGAGCAGCAGGCACAGCGCCACCCCGACCTCGGGCCCGTAGAGCGCCGAGAAAATGGGCGTCATCAGCATCGCCGCGCCGAAGCCGGCGAAGCCGCGCACCATGCCTGCAATCACGGCGACGACGGCGGAAATGACGAAAGGTGTGGAAAAAATATCGGGCATCGCGGGCCGGCGAAGCTAGCATTGCGGCCCCCCGGTCGGCGCATCATATAATGCAGGCCATGCCCTCAAAGAATCTTGCGCTGCCGCCGACGCCGCTCCTGATGCCCTACATCCAGCGACGGCCCGAGCTCGAAACCGCGCCCCGGCCGTTCAAGCTGGAGTCGGATTACATGCCGGCCGGCGACCAGCCCGAGGCGATCCGCCAGCTCATCGACGGCGTCGAGAGCGGCGAGCGCGACCAGGTGCTGCTGGGTGTCACCGGTTCAGGCAAGACCTTCACCATGGCCAACGTCATCGCCTCGCAGAACCGCCCGGCGCTGGTGATGGCGCCCAACAAGACGCTGGCGGCCCAGCTCTACAGCGAGATGAAGGGCTTCTTCCCGGAGAACGCCGTCGAGTACTTCGTCTCCTACTACGACTACTACCAGCCCGAGGCCTACGTGCCGCGCACCGACACCTTCATCGAGAAGGATTCGTCGATCAACGAACAGATCGATCGCATGCGCCACTCCGCCACGCGCGCGCTGATGGAGCGCGACGACGTGATCATCGTGGCCTCGGTGTCGTGCATCTACGGCATCGGCCCGCTGGAGAACTACCAGAAGATGACCTTCCGCCTGCACAAGGGCCAGAAAGTCGACCGTACCACCCTGCTCCGCCGCTTCGTCGAGCAGCAGTACAAGAGGAACGACAACGCCTTCCAGCGCGGCACCTTCCGCGTGCGCGGCGACACGATCGACCTCTTCCCCGCCCACTACGAGGACAAGGCCTGGCGCTTCGAGATGTTCGGCGACGAGATCGAGTCGATCACCGAGTTCGATCCGCTGACCGGCGACAAGACGATCTCGCTATCGGACATCATCGTCTACGCCAACAGCCACTACGTGACGCCGAAGCCCACGATGCAGAAGGCGATCGACCAGATAAAGATCGACCTCAAGCAGCGACTCGACGAGTTCCACCGCGCCGGCCGTCTGCTCGAGGCGCAGCGGCTCGAGCAGCGCACGAACTTCGACATCGAGATGATGGAGACGACCGGCGCCTGCGCCGGCATCGAGAACTATTCGCGCTACCTCACCGGCCGCAAGGCGGGCGAGCCGCCGCCCACGCTGTTCGAGTACTTCCCGACCAACTCGCTGCTGATCTGCGACGAGAGCCACGTCACCGTGCCGCAGATCGGCGGCATGTTCCGCGGCGACTTCAACCGCAAGAGCGTACTGGCCGAGTTCGGCTTCCGCCTGCCCTCGGCAATCGACAACCGGCCGCTGAAGTTCGAGGAATGGGAGGCGCTGCGTCCGCAGACGACGTTCGTCAGCGCCACGCCCGGCCCGTGGGAGATGGAGCGGACGCAAGGCACCTTCATCGAGCAGGTGATCCGCCCGACCGGCCTGATCGATCCGACGGTGATCATCCGCCCTGTGGAGAAGCAGGTCGACGACCTGATCGCTGAGTGCAAGGACAGCGCGAAGAAGAGCCAGCGCGTGCTGGTCACCGTGCTGACCAAGCGCATGGCCGAGGACCTCGTCGAATATCTCCACGAGGCCGGCATCCGCTGTCGCTATCTCCACTCCGACATCGACACCTTGGAGCGGATCGAGATCATCCGCGACCTTCGCCTGGGCGCCTTCGACGTTCTGGTCGGCATCAACCTCCTGCGCGAGGGCCTCGACATCCCAGAGTGTGCGCTGGTGGCGATCCTCGACGCCGACAAGGAGGGCTTCCTGCGCTCGCCGACGTCGCTGGTCCAGACCATTGGCCGCGCCGCGCGCAACATCGACGGTCGCGTCATCCTGTATGCCGACAAGATGACCGACTCGATCAAGTACGCGATCAGCGAAACCGACCGGCGGCGCGCCAAGCAGGTCGCCTACAACGAGGCCAACGGCATCACGCCCGCCTCGATCAAGAAGAACATCGGCGAGATCCTGCAGTCGACCGCCGAGCGCGACCACTACACGGTCGACACCGGCGTGTCGGGCGACGTGCACCTGGTCGGCCACAACCTGCGCACTCACATCGCCGAACTCGAGAAGCGCATGCGCGAGGCCGCGGCCAACCTCGAGTTCGAGGAAGCCGGCCGCCTGCGCGACGAGATCCGCCGGCTCGAGGCCAACGAGCTCGAGCTGCCGGGCCAGGCGGCGTCGGCCAATGTCGGCATCCATCTCGGGAAGATGCAGCACAGCCGCGTCTTCCGCGGCGTGCGCACCGGCTCGGGCGGACGCGGCAAGCCGGCCCGACGCAGCGGGAGATAGATCGATGTTCCTCAGGATACTGCTTCTCGTCTGTTTTTCCGTTCCGGCCTTTGCCCAATCGCCGGGCCCGCAGGGCGCCGAAGGTGGCACGATGCGCGAGCAGGACTGGCGTATTCCCACAGCCAGCGGCGCACTCCTCATGGACAGCACGGTGTTCCGGCCGCCCGGCAACGCCAGGGCACCATTGGTCGTGATCAACCACGGCTCGCCAGCCGACGCCAGCGAGCGGCCGGGGATGAAGAGGCCGCGCTACAGCGCGCTCTCGTCGTTCTTCGTGACGCACGGCTATGTCGTGGCTCTCCCGCTGCGTCGCGGCTATGGCGCGACCGGCGGCGGCTGGGCGGAGGCCTACGGCAGCTGCAAGAACCCGGACTTCGCGGATGGCGGCGTCGAAACGGCCTCCGACATCCAGGCGACGATCGACTACATGCGCAAGCAACCCTTCGTGCTGCCCGGACGCACGATCGTCGTCGGCCAATCCGCGGGCGCCTGGGGAACGGTCGCCCTCTCGAGCCGCAATCCCGCGGGCGTGCCGGCGATGATTGCCTTCGCCCCCGGTCGTGGCGGCCACATACCGGGGGTCGGGAACTGCGAGCCCGGCGCGCTGGTTAAGGCAGCCGCCAAATACGGCAGCACCGCGCACGTGCCACTGCTCTGGATCAATGCCGCGAACGACACCTTCTTCGAACCCATGCTCGTCGAGAAGATGGTCGCCGCCTACAATGGCGCCGGTGGCAAGGCGACCCATCGAGCGGTCGGGCCATTCGGCAAGGAAGGCCACAACCTCGCCAGCAGCAACAGAGGCGCTCCCATCTGGCATCCCCTGGTCGAAGACTTCCTGAGGACCGCGCAGTAACTGATGCCGGTCGAGACGTGACACAGGAGCGTAATCACCGCGCCGACATAGACGGTCTCCGGGCCGTCGCCGTCCTGTCGGTGATCGTGGCCGACGTCTCCTCGCGCTGGTTGCCAGGCGGCTACTTCGGCATCGACGTCTTCTTCGTCGTCAGTGGCTTCCTGGTCTCCTCGATCATGCTTGGCGGGTTGGAGCGCGGCAGCTTCGATCTTCGCGAGTTCTACTCCGCGCGGCTGCGGCGCGTGCTGCCGGCCCTGCTAACCGTGCTGGCCGTCGTCCTCGTGCTCGGCTGGTTCCTGCTGTTCGCCGGCGAATACCGCGAACTCGGCAAGCAGGTGGCGGCGGGCGTCACGTTCCTCTCCAACTTCGTGCTGTGGCGCGAGAACGCCGCCCTTGGCGACGCCGCGCCCTCGACGGTCCTGCTTCACCTGTGGAGCCTCGCGGTCGGTGCTCAGTTCGTCGTCGTCTGGCCGCTGCTGCTGATGCTGGCGTGGAAGCGCCGGCCCGTTGGAATCGTGCTGCTGGCCGCGCTCCTCGTCGTCTCCTTCGCCGCTAGCCTCGTTCTGGTCCGTTACGACCCGGCGGCGGCCTACTATTCCCCCCTGACGCGCGCCTGGGAGCTGATGGTCGGCGCGCTTCTCGCCCATCTTCAGCAGCGCGGCTGGCGCTGGCATGAGGCAAGCGCCGGCACCGCCTCGGCGCTGGGCCTTGCGCTGCTGATCGCGGGCATCGTCCTGGTACATCCCCGACCGGGCGGACCGGGCGCCTGGGTGTTGCTACCGACGATCGGCACGTTCCTGGTCCTGTCGGCGCCGCCGCAGACATGGCTGAACCGCCGCGTCTTCGGCCACTGGGCGCTCGCGGCGATCGGCCTCGTAAGCTACCCGCTCTTTCTCTGGCATTGGCCGCTGCTGGCCTTCGCCCGCATCGTCGAGAGCGGGCCGCCGTCGCCCAACACGCGCATCGGCGTGCTGCTTCTCACCCTGCTGGCGGCAGTGGCGACAACCCTGTTCGTCGAGCGGCCGCTGCGCCGCCGCGAGCGCCTCGCGCCGACGGCCGCGACCCTGGCGGGATTGACGCTCGCGGTCGGCGCGATCGGCGGCATCTGCCTCCTCGCCGGCGGCCTGCCCGGCACCGGCTATCGCGACAGCGCGCGCCAGGATTTCGTCGATCGTTTCGAGGAGCGCGACGCACCGGCCGTGGCCTGCGAGTTCCCCAACGTCGCCCCGGACTGCACCACGCGCGATCCCGCGCGCCGTCACGCCGTGCTGCTGTGGGGCGACACGCACGCCCGGCAACTCTACGACGGTCTCAGCCGGAACCTGCCAGCCGACTGGCAAATCCTGCGGGTGACCAGTCCCGACTGCTATCCCGCCGCCTACGACCAGCGCGCGGCGGTCGACGATCGCTGCAAGGCCTTCAACGCCCTGGCGCTTGAGGCGATCGCCAGGGCCCGGCCCGACGTCGTGATCATGGCTCAGGACCGCTGGCAGTTCATTCGCGTCTTCCAGACCAACGCGGTCCGGCTGAAGGCGCTCGGCGTCGGGCGCACGCTGTTCGCCGGGCCGACGCCGCACTGGACGGCGCCGCTGCCCACGGTCGTCGCGCGCAACCTGTGGCCCGCGCCGCCGAACCGCACGCTGGTCGGCGTCGACCGCCAGATCCTCTATCTTGGCGATGTGCTCAGGACCCACTTCACCACGTCGGACTCTATGGCCTTCGTCGACATCATCGACCTCTTCTGCAATCCCGGCGGCTGCCTCACCTATCTCGGCGACGATCCGGCGACCGGACTGACCAGCGGCGACGACGCCCATCTCACGCCGATCGCGTCGGACTATCTCGCCCGCAATATGTTGGTGCGCATGGTCATAGGCAGCGTCGGCGAATGATGTGGCGCCTCACTCTGCTCGGCGCGGCCTGTGTGGCTTGCGTGGCCAGCCTGCTGATCGGCATGCGGTCGGCGCGCCAGGCCGACGAGCTGTTCCGCTTCGCCCAGTCTGTCCGCCGCTCCGTCGATGCCGGCACGGCTGCGCCATCGATGGCGGACGATCCGCGAGGCGCATTCAACAGCGACGGGCAGCTCGTCGCCTATCCGGGAAAGCGCGAGGTCACGCGTCCGGCGATCGGCGCACGCACGATGGTCGCCTTCGTCTTCGGCCAAAGCAACTCGGCCAACCATGGCGGCGAGAAGTTCCAGGCGGCCGGCGACGCCGTGCTCAACTACTGGGACGGCAAGTACTTCATCGCCGAGGATCCGCTGCTTGGCGCCTCGGGCCTGCAGGGCGGCCCGTGGACCCTGATGGCCAACAAGCTGGTCGCGGCGAAGACCTTCGACAGGGTCGTCCTGGAGGCCGCGGGCATCTCGGCGACCGCGGTCCGCGACTGGGCGACCGGCGGCCGCCTGAACGCCATGCTGGAGAAGCGCCTGGCCGACACCAAAACGGCGGGCCTCACCGTCACGCATTTCCTCTGGCACCAGGGCGAGGACGACAGCAATGCCGCGGGAGTCGCGGGCTACGACGCCGCGATGCGCACGATCGTTGCGCTCGCCCAAAAATACTTCCCGCAGGCGAAGTTCTTCGTCGCCCAGGCCTCGATCTGCTATCGCCACCCGCCCAACGCGGAACTGCGGCAGATCCAGCGCGACCTCGCGCGGCTGCCCGGAGTCTATGGCGGGCCCGACACCGACGCCATCGGCGAGGCCGACCGCTACGACGATTGCCACCTCTCGGGTCGCGGCCTCGCGCGGCACGCCGACGGCTGGGTCGCCGCGATTGCCGCGCACTCCAACTAAATCGTCAGTTGGGCGGCAGCGTGAGGTCGAGCCGCGCCGTCCACACCGGCATCGGCAGCGTATCGCGCGCCACGAGATTGGCCGGCAGCGCCTTGCGGTCCTCGGCGCGCTTGAACGGCAGCACCAGGCCCGCGCGCACGCCGAACACGGCATCCTGGTCGAGGTACTTGTCGTCCTCGGGAAAGAACTCGGTGATCAGCGGCTTGTGGCCGGGCGCGTGGATCATCATGTGCAGGTGCGCGGGCCGCCAGGCGTCGCGGCCGAGCGCGCGCAGCATGTCGCCAGCCGGGCCGTCGTCGGGCACGGTGTAGGACACCGGCCGCACCGTCGAGAAGGCGAAGGTGCCGTCGGCGGCGACGGTCAGGCGGCCGTGATAGTTTGTCGGATTCTGCTGCGGATCCTGCTGGGCATAGAGGCCGTTGCCGGCGTTCTGCCATAGCGCCAGCACGGTGCCGGCCGCCGGCGCGCCCTTCTGGTCGACGATCCGCCCGCTCACGACCAGCGGCTCGCCGACCTGGCCGCGCCACAGGTCGCCGCCGTTGGCCAGCTCGGGCGCGCCCTCGATGTGGAACGGGCCGAGCACCGAGGACTGCGTGCCCTTGGCCTCGGCGTTCACCATGTCGACCAGCGAGGACACGCCCAGCAGGTCGGAGAACAGGATGTATTCGTTTCGCTTGTCGTCGGTGAACTTGGTCGCGCGGGTCAGCGCGTCGATGGCGGCGTTCCACTCGGCCTGCGTCAACTTGTTGTCGCGCACGAAGCTGTGCAGGTGTCCGGCGAGGCTGACCAGCAGGTCGCGCGTGCGCTTGCTGGGCGCATTGGCGGCGTAGTCGGCGAAGGCCTGGGTGATCGAGACCGGCGTGAGATTGCGCATGATGTTTCCCTCGGCGGGCTGTTCAGCGGATGGCCCGCAGCATGCCGTCGTAATCGGCGCGCAGCAGGGCGAACAGCAGGTGATCGGCCCAGTGGCCGTTGATCCGCAGGTACTGGCGCGCCAGCCCCTCCTCGTGGAAGCCGGCCTTGGCCAGCACCGACTTCGACGGCTCGTTGTTGGGCAGGCAGGCAGCTTCCAGCCGATGGAGCCGAAGCTCGTCGAACACGAACGGCAGCATGGCCTTCAGCGCGTCGGTCATCAGCCCCTGGCCGGCGTAGGGCTGGCCCATCCAGTAGCCGACCGACGCCGCCTGGGCCACGCCACGGCGCACGTTGGAAAGGTTGATGCCACCGACCAGCCGACGCTTGTCGTTCAGGAAGACGAACAGCCCGTAGGCCTCGCCGGCGCGCCATTCACGCACCTGCTGGCGCAGCCGGCGGCGAAAGTGGTCGCGGCCCAGCGAATCGTCCGGCCAGGTCGGCTCCCAGGGCGTGAGGAAAGTGCGGCTGCGGGCTCGCAATTCGGCCCATTCCGGCCAGTCGTCCATGCTCGGCGCCCGCAAATAGACCCGCCGCCCGGGAATGCGGGTCATGCCGGAAAGTGAAAGAGGAACGTCGGCGAGACGGAACATGCGAGCCGTATCTTAACTCAAGGCGCGAATTGTGACATGTTTACCGGGACTTGGCGCAGGAAATCGACCCGCGCTGCAGACGGGCGCGGCAATCCACTGCCTTGAAATGGCCGGCCGCCCGTAACAAATTGCTGGATACCTCTTCAAGCGTACCAGGATCCAAACGATGGAAACCGAGCAGAACTCGAACGTCGGCCAGAAAGGCCGCTTCTATCTCACCAAGAACATCTGGGTGCCGCAGGAGCCGATCGAGAACCTCAATCTCAAGATGTCGGACATGATCTTGCGCCGCATGCCCAAGCTGCCGCTGGGCGGCGAGGACGCCATGAAGGCGTTCCCGGTCCTGGGTGAGCTCAAGAAGAGCCATGACAAGATCAAGGCCGACCTCAAATACCTGCTGAGCCACCACGAGGAAATCCCGGCCCTGCACGAGGTCCATCCGCGCGACCTCTACGTCGCCGGCCGCGCCTGGCGCACCTTCCTGCTGAAGATCTGGGGCCACGAGATCTCCGAGAACACCGCCGCGGTGCCCGACACCTACGCCGCGATCAGCCGCATCCCGGGCGTCCATACCGCGCTGTTCTCGATCCTGGCGGGTGGTGCGGAGATCATACCGCACCGGGGCTCGGCCGCCGGCGTGATCCGCTTCCACTATCCGCTGATCGTGCCGAAGGAACCGGAGAAGTGCTGGATCGAGATCGGCGGCCACCACTTCTTCTGGAAGGAAGGCGAGCCGCTGGCGTTCGACGACACGCGCGAGCACTGGGTCAAGAACCAGACCGAGGAAACCCGCGTCGTGCTGATCATCGACTTCAACGCCAACATGCCGTTCCCGGTGAACCTCTACACCGCGCTGCGCTACAACCTGATCCGCCACTCGAGTGAGGTGAAGGCGGTTCACGCGCGCGCCGCGATCGGCGTGCCGCCGCGCACCGGCGCGGTGGAGCTCCCGAAGGCGGCCTAAGCGCGTCCCGCCCGAACCGGCGGCGTCCCTCATTGCATGGGTGACGCCGATACTGCCGCACCCGGCCTGCCGCCATCGCCACCCGATGCGTCGACGCCAATCGTCAGCGCCGCCTGAAGATCGGCGTCGGCGAGGAAGAAGTCGCGCCGCGCATTGAGAGCCGCCGCATCGGCAGCGATCCGCGCACGCGCGTCGGCCAGGTACTTGAACAGATCGACGCGCCTGCCCTCGCCGGCCAGGATGCTGTTGTTGTAGCGCAGCATGATCTCCTTCGAGACGATCTGGCGCAGCGGCAGCACGCGATCGCGGTAGAAACGCGCGATGTCGTAGGTGCCGCGATAGGTCTCATAGGCGATGCGGGCCTCCGAACGGGCGTTGACCGCCTTTGCCGCGAGTTGATTGACGGCGCGCATATAGCTCTCGCGCGCCGACCGCACCCGCGCCTCGCCGCTGTCGAAGATCGGGATCGTGAGGTCGAGCTGCACGCCGGCGCGATTGATGGCCGTATTGCTGTTGGTGACGGGATTGGCCGTCTCGTTGTTGACGATGCCGGCAAGCTGCACCATCGAGACATAGCGCGTCGCATCCGTCAGCGAGAGCGTCTTGACCAGGGCGAGCACGTCATGACGCGCCATCACGACGTCGACGCGCCGGTTGATGGCCTCGACCTCGACGGCCGCCATCGTCTCGGGCGTGGGCGGCAGGACGGGCAGCTCCGCCGGCAGCCGGAAGGCTGCGTCGCTGCCCCACGATCCCATCAGGCGGGTGAGCGCCTCGCGCTCGCGGCGCGCCGTCAGTCGGGCCTGCGCAAGCTGTGCGCTCAGTTCGGCATAGAAGGCGGCGAACTCCGCCTGATCGAGCTGGTCGCCGCCGCCGGTTTCGCCGAGCTTGGTCACGAGCCGGGCCGCCGCATCGGCCGCCGTGCGCGCCTGCTCCAGGAATCCCACCTGTTGCACGGCCGCAATCGCTCTCACGTGCGCGCGCCGGGTATCGACGGCGAGACGCAGGGTGGTTGCCACCGCCTGATGCCGGGCGTGCTCGAAATGCTCCGCCGCGATCGCCGTGCGGCGCGACAGCGTGAACAGGCCGAGGATATCCTGGATCAGCCTGAACTCGAAATTGGCCACGCCGGTGCCGCCGACCTGCATGAGCGAGATGCCGGGATTGGGTGGCAGGCTGGCCTGGACATAGGCCGCCTCGGAGATCCCCAGATCGTTGTAGGCGGCCTGCAGGTCGCGGTTGCTCAGCAGGGCGACCTGCACCGCCGCGTCGGCCGACAGCGGCTGGACGAGCAAGGCGGCGACCCGTTCCCGGGCCCGCTCGGCCTCTGCGACACTCGATATCTTGACCACGTCCTTGCCGGTTTGCTGGCCGACATCCCGCGCGACACCGTCCATGCCGCCATCGGCGGAGAATTTTGCGCAACCCGAGAGCGCGATCGTGAGGGCGGCAACCAGTGCGAGGGAGTGTCTCATGGCCGGTCTCCCACGCCGTGAGACATCGTGCCCGCCAGCACCGGACGATAGGGAATATCGGCCGACGGCCCGGCGGCGTCGGTGGGGTCGGGCGACGACACGAGCGCCGGCAGCGGCGGCTCGGCGCAGGACGCGAGCAGCGCCAGCAGCACGATAAGGGACAAGCGCTTCATCGACCTGCCTCCACCATGGGAGCTTCTGCAACGGCGGCGGATACCGGCTGCAGCCGCCACCCCTTCACCAGCGCATAAAGTGCCGGAATCACCAGCAGGGTGAGAAAGGTCGAGCTCACAATGCCGCCGATCATCGGAACGGCGATGCGCTGCATGACCTCCGAACCGGTGCCTGTGCTCCACAGGATGGGCAGCAGACCGGCCATGATCGCCGTGACGGTCATCATCTTGGGCCGCACCCGTTCGACAGCACCCTCGACGATCGCCGCGCGCAGGTCGGCGCGGTCGAGCGGTCGGCCCTCGGCCGCGCACCGGCGCCGGCGTTCGGCGAGCGCGTGGTCGAGATAGATCAGCATCACCACGCCGGTTTCGGCCGCGACTCCGGCCAGCGCGATGAAGCCGACCGCGACCGCCACGCTCATGTTGAACCCCATCCACCACACCAACCAGAAGCCGCCGACCAATGCGAACGGCAGCGACAGCATGACGATCAGCGTCTCCGTCAGTCGCCGGAAATTGAGATAGAGCAGCACGAAGATCAGCAGCAGCGTCGCCGGCACGACGATGTTGAGCCGCGCCTCGGCCCGCTGGAGGAATTCGAACTGACCGCTCCACTGGACATAGGTGCCGGGCGGGAACGCGACCTTCTCCCGCACCGCACGGCGGGCATCGGCGACGTAGCCGCCGAGATCGCGATCGCGGAAATCCACGAAGACATAGACCGCGAGCTGGGCGTCTTCCGTCCGAATGCTGGTCGGCCCCTGCGTCAATGTCACATGGGCCAGTTGACCGAGCGGGATCATGCCGCCCCGCAGGGTCGGCACCAGGACCTCCGAGGCGATGGTCCGGGGATCCGAGCGCAGGTCGCGAGGATAGCGCACGTTGACGGTGTAGCGCTCGCGGCCCTCCACCGTCGTGGTGACCGCCCCGCCGCCCAGCGCGCTGGCGACCGCCTGCTGAAAATCCTCGATCTGCACGCCGTACTGGGCAAGCCGCATCCGGTCCGGGACGATGTCGAGGAACGACCCGCCGTTGGCCCGTTCGGCGTAGACGCTGGTGGTGCCGGGCACGGATCGCACCGCTGCTTCGACCTGGCGGGCGAGGTTCTCCAACTCGACGAGATCGTGGCCCAGCAACTTGACGCCGACCGGCGTTCGGATGCCGGTGGCCAGCATGTCGGTGCGGGCCTTGATCGGCATGGTCCAGGCGTTGCTGACGCCGGGGAACTGCAGGGCGCCGTCGAGGTCGGCGATCAACTTGTCGACGTTCATGCCCGGCCGCCATTGCGACTTGGGCTTGAGGTTGATCACCGTCTCGAACATCTCCAGCGGCGCCGGATCGGTCGCCGTGTTGGCCCGGCCGCCCTTGCCGTAGACCGACGCGACCTCGGGGAACGAGCGAATGATCTTGTCCTGGGTCTGCAGCAGCTCGGACGACTTGGTGATCGACAGGCCGGGCAAGGTCGTCGGCATGTAGAACAGCGTGCCCTCGTCGAGCGCCGGCATGAATTCGGTGCCGAGCCGCGTCGCCGGCCAGACGGTGACGGCCAGGATCGCCAGCGCCACGACGACCGTGAGCGCGCGCGCCCGCAGCACCAGCCGGATGACCGGATGGTAAAGCCAGATCAGCAGGCGGTTCACCGGGTTGCGCGCCTCGGGCAGGATGCGGCCGCGCACGAACAGCAGCATCAGCGCCGGCAACAGGGTCACCGAAAGCAGCGCCGCCGCCGCCATCGACAGGCTCTTGGTCCAGGCCAGCGGCTTGAACATCCGGCCCTCCTGCGCCTCCAGGGTGAAGATCGGCAGGAACGACACGGTGATGACCAGCAGGCTGAAAAACAGCGGCGGTCCCACCTCGACCGCCGCCGCAACGATCGCGTGGCTGCGCGATTCACCCGGCTTCAATCGCTCGATATGCTTGTGGGCATTCTCGATCATGACGATGGCGGCGTCGATCATGGCGCCGACGGCGATAGCGATGCCGCCTAGGCTCATGATGTTGGAGCCGATGCCGAGAAAATGCATGGCGAGGAACGCCATCAACACGCCGACCGGCAGAGTGACGATCGCCACCAGGGCGGAGCGCACATGCAACAGAAACACGAAGCACACCAGCGCCACCACGACACTTTCCTCGATCAGCGTGTGGACCAGCGTGTCGATGGCGCGGTGGATCAGGTCGGAGCGGTCGTAGACCGCCTCGATATGCACGCCCTTGGGCAGGCCACCGGAGATTTCCTTCACCTTGGCCTTCACGTTGGCGATCACGTCCAGTGCGTTCTGGCCGAAGCGCTGCAGGACGATGCCGCTGACCACCTCGCCCTCGCCGTCGAGTTCGGCGACGCCGCGCCGCTCGTCAGGCCCCAGTTCGACCCGCGCCACGTCGCCCAGCAGCACCGGCACCGTCCCATCGGCTTTCAGCACGATCTGCTCGAGATCGGCGGTGCTCTTCAAATAGCCACGGCCGCGCACCATGAATTCGGTCTCGGCCATCTCGACCACGCGAGCCCCGACCTCGCGGTTGCTGGCGCGGATCGCGGCGGTGACACGGGAAAGCGGCACGCCGTAGCTACGCAGCTTTGCCGGATCGACCACCACGTTGTATTGCCGCACGAAGCCGCCGACGCTCGCCACCTCGGCCACGCCCTCGGCCTTGGCCAGCGCGAAGCGGATGTACCAGTCCTGCAGCGAGCGCAGTTCAGCCAGGGTGCGATCGGCGCCGACCACGACATATTGGTAGACCCAGCCGACGCCGGTCGCGTCCGGTCCGAGCGTGGGCTTCACGTCGGGTGGCAGCTTCAGCGTGCCCGAGTTGAGGTATTCCAGCACCCGGCTGCGCGCCCAGTAGATGTCGGTGCCGTCCTCGAAGACGATGTAGACGAACGACACGCCGAAGAAGGAGAAGCCGCGCACCACCCGGCTCCGCGGCACCGCCAGCATCGCCGTGGTCAACGGATAGGTGACCTGATCCTCGACCACCTGCGGCGCCTGGCCCGACATTTCCGTATAGACGATGACCTGGGTGTCGGAGAGGTCGGGAATGGCGTCGAGCGAGACTCGGCCCACGGCGTAGAGCCCGCCGCCGACGAGGGCGAGCGTGCCCACGAGCACGAGCAGCAGGTTGCGCGCCGACCAGCGGATGAGGCCGGCGATCACTTGGCCTCTCCCGCCGTGAAGGTCTCAAGGGCGGCCCGAAGGTTGCTCTCGGCGTCGATCAGGAAGGTCGCGCTGGTCACCACGCGTTCGCCCGCCTTGAGCCCTTCCAGGATCTGGGCATAGCCCGGCATGCGGGCACCGAGCTTGACCGGGCGCGGTTCGTAGCGGCCCTCGCCACGCTCGACCAGCACCACCTGGCGCTTGCCGGTGTCGATGATCGCCGAGTCGGGCGCAGCCACCCAGCGGCCGGCGATCGGCGCCTCGATCTCGACGGTGGCGGCCATATCGGCGCGCAACAGCCCGTCCGGGTTGGCGACTTCGATGCGCAGCCGGGCGGTGCGGCTTTCCTTGCCGAGACTTGGATAGATGAAAGTGACCTTGCCCATGAAGGAGCGGTCGGGCCAGGTGTTGAGCGTGACCTTGGCCATGTCGCCCACCTTCACATAGGCGAGATCCTGCTCGTAGACTTCCGCCAGAACCCACATGGTCGAGGTATCGACGATACGGAACAGGGCGTCGCCCGGCTGGAAGCGCATGCCCTCGATGGCCGTCTTCTCGATCACCGTGCCCGCGGCCGGCGCGGGGATCGCCACGGTGCGCGACGGCCGCTCGCCGCGGCGCAATCTCTCCAGCTCGGCTTCCGGGTAGTCCATGTTGCGCAAGCGGGTGTCGCCGATGCCGGCTGGACCCTGCATGCTGCGCGCCAGCAGGAATTCCTGCTGCAGCACGTTGAGCTCGGGGCTGTAGACCTCGAACAGCTTCTGTCCGCGCGTCACGGTGTCTCCCGTGGCGTTGACGAAGAGCTTCTCGATCCAGCCGCCGAACTTGGGCGCGACCACGGTCTGGCGGCGCTCGTCGAACTGCAGGGTGGCGAAGGCGCGCACCGTGCGGGAGAGCTCGCGCTCCTCGATCACTTCGCTCCGCACGCCCAGCCGCTGGACGCGGTCGAGATCGATCTTGACCGTGCCGGCCGGTCCGGCGGCGTCGTTCTCGCATACCGCGATGTAATCCATGTTCATGGAGTCCTTCTTCGGCACCGGCGAGGTGTCGGGCGCTCCCATGGGATTGCGGTAGAATTTCACCTTGCCGCCGTTGCACGGATTGGCGGCAAGCGCGGGTGCGGCCACGACCACCACCAAGGCAGCAGCCAACATCATGACTGTTTTCGACATGCGACTTCCCTTGCAAAGCACAGCCGCGCCAGAGGCGCGACGCTACGGCGACGAACGGGAAGTCAGGTTCGCGGCGGGAAGGGGTCGGGCGACGGATGCTCGCCGTGCAACGACGTGGCCAGGGCCGGCCACACAGATCCGCTCGCTGCGAGTCTCGGCAGTTCGCTGCCGGTCCTGCCGAGCGGCGGCAACGATACCGCGCACGTCGCAATGCAGTCGGTCGCGGCAGGACACGAGTTTTTGCCGCAATCGGGGCAATGCTCGCACGGCATGGACATCGAGGATTGCGCAGGGGGCGCGGTGCCGAATACGGACGCGAAGGCCGGCACGCCTGTCGCCAACGCGGCAAGGCATCCAAGCAAGGCAACGAAAGTCCGCAGGCGGCTCATCGGCGTCAGTATGCCATTCCCGGGGCGGCGCGGTCACTCACGAGATCATCACGGTTGGGTTTTCGTCGCGCCGGGGCGATCCTTTTGCGGCAGACCGAGCACGGAACGGTCGCCGAAGCGCATCGCTCGATGCGCGTTTGTTGTAGGCAGGTCAGCGATATGTCGTTGATAACGCCCAAGATGAGTGTTTCGCGCAGACACGCCTATGGTGGTCGACATGAGCACTCTCACTCGACAAAAGCGCTTCGGCGGCGACAGGACAGGCGGACGGTCTGGCATCGGTTTAGCCGCGGTTTCCAGCCGTCTGCATTTTCGCAGAAGTCAGTCGAATCAACGACTTGGCACGTCGCCGGCAAACACCGTTTTAAAACGGATAAACGGTGGGCGGCCCCTCCTCATGAATTTCATGAGGCTCATGAGGATTGGGCTCCGATGCAGACAGGGCAGCGTTAAAGGTGATTCCTCATGAGGAGAAGTTTTTTTGAATCATGCCTTTGGGACCGCAGGCCTCCAGGCCCACTCGGATCCATGAGCGGGCCTGGAGGCCCGCGGTCCCACAGATATGAGGCGCTAGGCCGCCAGCCTCGCGGCGATCTTCTCGAGCGATTCGAGTTCCTCGATCGGGCCGAGGGCCGCGACGGTGAGCGTGCTGCGCAGCAGACGCTGCGCCACGCGGCGCACGGCGGCCTGGTCGACGGCCTCGATGCGGGCCACGACCTCGGCATAGGGGATCGGCCGGTTGTGGACGAGCAGGTGGCGCGCTGCCTGCTCGCAGCGCGCGCCGCTCGACTCGAGAGCCATCAGCGTGCCGGCCTTGATCTGGTTGCGCGCGCGCACGATCTCCTGCTCGGTGAGCGTGTCGGCCACGGTGGCGAACTCCTCGCACACCGCGGGCACCAGCTCGGCGAGGTCGTCCTGGCCGGTGCCGGCATAGATGCCGAACAGGCCGCCGTCGGCGTAGGCGGCGTTGAAGCAGTGGATGCCGTAGACCAGCCCGCGCTCCTCGCGGATGCGCTGGAACAGGCGCGAGGACATGCCGCCGCCGAACAGCGTCGAGTAGATCGCCGTCGCGTAATAGTCGGGATCGCGATAGCCGATGCCCTCGCAGCCCAGCACCAGGTGGGCCTGCTCGAGCACGCGCGTCTCGCGACCGTCGCCGCCCACGTATTTCAGCGGTTCCGGCACCAGGGCGTTGGCGGGCGTGCGCGGCACCGACCCGAAATGCTTCTCGGCCAACTCGACGATCTGGTCGTGCTCGACCCGGCCCGCCGCCGACATCACCATGTTGGAGGCCGTGTAGTGACGCGCCAGGAAAGCGAAGAGATCGTCGCGGCCGATGGTCTCGACCGAGTGGGCGGTGCCCAGCACCGGCCGGCCGAGCGGTTGGCCCGGCAGCGCAGTCTCCTGAAAGCGGTCGAAGATCAGATCGTCGGGCGTGTCGAGTGCCTGGCCGATCTCCTGCAGGATGACGCCACGCTCGCGCTGGAGCTCATCGGGATCGAACACCGAGTTGCGCAGGATGTCCGACACCATCTCGACGCCGAGGCCGACGTCCTCCTTCAGGACGGAGGCGTGATAGGCCGTGATCTCGCGGCCGGTGTAGGCGTTGAGACTGCCGCCGACGTTCTCGATCTCCTCGGCGATGATCCGGGCGCTGCGCGTCCTGGTGCCCTTGAACGCCATGTGCTCGAGCATGTGCGCCATGCCGTTGAGCTCAGCCGATTCGTGGCGCGTACCGCAGGCGACCCAGATGCCGAGCGAGGCCGATTCGACCTCGGGCATCGCATCGACGGCGACCCTGAGGCCGTTGGAAAGCGTCGTTACTTTGACGTTGCTCATGTGCGTACTTTTACCCCAGTTCGCTTACTCGGCCGCACGGCAGCCATGCGATCGTCGATCATTTCCTTGAGCGCGCCCACGTCGTTGGGCAGACGGTCGACCCGTTCGGTGCGGTCCAGCAGGTCGGCGAGGCGCGCCGGAAGCGCCGGCCGCTTGCCGGTCGCCTTCTCCACCGCGTCGGGAAACTTCGCCGGATGTGCGGTGCCCAGCACGACCATCGGTACCTTGGGATCACGGCGATGCTGTTGAGCCACGGCATAGCCGACCGCAGTGTGCGGATCGACGGTCTCGCCGAAGCGCTTCAGGCAATCGGCGATCGCCTTGAGAGTCCCCTCATCGTCAACGCGCCCGGCCTCGAACAGCTCGCGCACGCCGCCGAGCGCATTGGCGCCGACGGTGAGCGTGTTGGTGCTGCGGAACGTCGACATGGCGTTGGCCAAGGCCTTGCCATCGCGGCCGTAGAGATCGAACAGCAGGCGCTCGAAGTTGCTCGAGACCTGGATGTCCATGCTCGGGCTGTAGGTCGGCACGACGCCGGTCATGGTCATCGTGCCGGTCTCGAAGAAGCGCGCCAGGATGTCGTTGGTGTTGGCCGCAACCACGAAGTGATGGATCGGCAGGCCCATCTGGCGGGCGGCATAGCCTGCATAGACGTTGCCGAAGTTGCCCGAGGGCACGGTGAAGGCGACCGGCCTGTCCGGTGCGCCGAGCTTCAGGGCGGCCCAGAAGTAATAGACGATCTGCGCCATGACGCGGGCGAAGTTGATCGAGTTCACCGCCGTCAGCGCGTGACTGTCGCGGAACGCGAGGTCGTTGAAGCACGCCTTGGCGAGGTCCTGACAGTCGTCGAACGTGCCTTGCACGGCGATGTTGTGCACGTTGGGTGCCAGCACCGTCGTCATCTGGCGGCGCTGGACCTCGCTCACCCGGCCCTGCGGGAAGAGCATGAAGATGTCGATGGTCTTGCGGTCGCGCACCGCCTCGATCGCCGCCGATCCGGTGTCGCCCGACGTGGCGCCGACGATGGTGGCGTGCTGGCCCCGGGCCGTCAGCGTGTGGTCGAGCATGCGGCCGAGCAGCTGCAGCGCCACGTCCTTGAAGGCGAGCGTGGGCCCATGGAACAGCTCGAGCAGGTGCATGCCGCTGTCTCCGAGCGGCTTCAGCGGCGCCACCTCCGGAGTCTCGAACGACGCGTAGGCCTCGGCGATCAGGCGGCGGAAGGTCGGCTCGTCGAAGGCATCGCCCACGAACGGCTTCATCACGCGATAGGCGACCTCGACGTAAGGCTTGCTCTTCAGCGCGGCGATCTCGGTCTTGGAGAACTGCGGCCACTCCGACGGCAGGTAGAGGCCGCCGTCGCGTGCGAGGCCCGCGAGCATGACGTCCTCGAAGCCAAGCGGCGCCGGGTCCCCCTGAGAACCGTGGCGGGTACTGATGTACTTCACGGCTAGGCGACTTGCTTGCAGGCGGCGTGTTCTTTCTTCACGCGCTTGGTCGAGGCCGGGTGCTTGGCCAGCATCCGCTCGGGCCGGGTCGGGCGCTTCACCAGGTCGCCGCCGCAGTTCGGGCACAGGCCGCCCAGGCGATTGCGGGCGCAGTCGGTGCAGAAGGTGCACTCGTAGGTGCAGATCAGGGCGCCGGGAGCGCCGTTCGGCAGGTCCTTGTCGCAGCATTCGCAGTTGGGGCGGAGGTCGAGCATGGTTCCTCTTACGCCGACAGGTAGCGGCTTTCCAGATGCAGCTTGAAGGCCGCGACGCCCAGGGGAGCACCCGTGGCCTGGGTCAGGATCGTGTCGGTGTCGGCGATCGAGCCCTTGCCGTGCACATTTGTTCGCAGCCAGCCCAGCAGAGGCGCGAAATCGCCCTTGCCGATGGCGCCCAGCAGCCCCGGCACCGCCTGCTTCGCGGCGACAAAGAGCTGGGCCGCCGCCAGGGCGCCCAGCGTATAGGTCGGGAAGTAGCCGATCGAACCGTCGGGCCAGTGGATGTCCTGCAGGCAGCCCTGGCTGACGGTCGGCGGCACGATGCCCAGCAGTTCCTTCATGGCGTCGTTCCAGGCGCCCGGCAGGTCGGCCAGCGCCAGATCGCCGGCCAGCATCGCGCGCTCCAGGCGATAGCGCAGCACGATGTGCAGCGAATAGGTGACCTCGTCGGCATCGACGCGGATGAAGCCCGGCGTCACGCGCGTATAGATGCGATGGATGTTGTCCGCTTCCCACGCCGGGCCGGCCTTGCCGAAGGCCGCACGCATGCGAGGTGCTGCAAAGTCGATGAAGTCGCGACCGCGGCAGGCCTGCATCTCCATCAGCAGAGACTGGCTTTCGTGCAGTACCATGCCGCGCGCATTGCCGACCGGCTGGCGCCGCCAGTCGCGCGGCAGGCCGGCCTCGTAGAGCGCATGGCCGCATTCGTGCAGCACGCCCATCAGGGCGCGCGCGAAGTCGGCCGCGTCGTAGCGCGTGGTGATGCGCGTATCGTCAGCGGTGCCGCCGGTGAAGGGATGCGCCGAGACGTCGAGCCGGCCGTGCGTAAAGTCGAAGCCGATGGTGCGGATCAGCCCCTCGCCCAGCGCGCGCTGCGCCTCGACCGGGAACGGCCCGTCGAGCGGCAACGGCTGCGGCGCCCGGCGCTGGCGCTCGACCACCTCGCCCAGCAGGCCGGGCAGGAAGGCGCTGAGCTCGGCAAACAGCGCGTCGATGCGTGCCGAGCGCCCGCCGGGCTCGTACTCGTCGAGCAACGCATCGTAGTGCGACAGCCCAAGGGCTGCAGACTTGGCCGCGGCGACCTCGCGCGTGATCCGCAGGACTTCCGTGAGCGTCGGCAGCAGCGCCTTGAAGTCGTTGTTCTTCCTGGCCTCGCGCCACGCCATCTCGCAGGCCGACGAGGCCCGCGTGCGCGCTTCCACGAGGTCGGACGGCAGCGCGTTCTCGTGCGTCCACGAATGGCGCATCTCGCGCAGGTTGGAGGCACGCCAGGCATCGAGCGCGGCCTTGCCCTCTTCCGCCCGTGCCAGCAGGTCGGGCATGTCGGGCGCCACCATCATCTCGTGGCTGATCACGCCCAGGGTCGCGAGCTGGTCGGCGCGATCGTCGCTGGCGCCTTGCGGCATCATGGTCGAGCGGTCCCAGTTCAGGATGGCGCCGGCGCGGTTGACGGCGCTCATGCGGCCGAAGCGGCGTTCGAGCTCGGCGTAAGGATCGTTGGCGATCATGCCGGCGGCCCGACGTCTTGGGCCTTGGTCCGGCCGTTGATCGCGATGCGGCCGTTCTCCCAATGGTAGGCGAGATAGACGCCGATCAGCGCCAGCGCGATCAGGAACCAGGTGATGGCGTACTGCAGGTGGTCGTTGGGGATGTCGAGCCGCGTCTGGCCGCCGAGCGGCAGGCCGCCGGGGTTGGGCGTCGCGTCGGCCTCGAGGAAGAACGTGTCGAGCACCGGATCGGGCGCGCCGCCCGCCAGCTTGCGCATCAGCGGCACGTCGACGGTGAACCACACGTTCTTGTCCGGGACGTTGTCGGGCGTGAACGTGCGCTGGACCTGGGCGCGCCGCAGCACGCCGGTCAGCTCCACGCGGCCCGCGACCTGGCCCTCGGCCCGCTTCGCTGGATCCTTCTTGATCGACGGCACCCAGCCGCGGTCGAACAGCACGATGACGCCGCTGTCGGTGCGGACCGGCGTCACGACCTGGATGCCGACGTCGTTGCCGCGGCTGCGCGCGGCGAGGTGGAATTCCTTGTCGTGCAGGAAGGTGCCGACGATCGACACCTTGCCGTATTCGCGGCGCAGCGGATCGGCCTTCAAGAGCGCGTCGAGCGAGATCGGCGGCGCCGACTGGTTGGCGGCGATGCGGTCGAGGATGTCGCGCTTCCACTCCCGGCGCTCCATCTGCCAGACGCTGAGCGTCAGGCAGAGCACCAGGATCGGCAGCGAAATGATCGTCGGCCACAGAAGCGGCCTCAATCTCAACATCGGAAGATCCTTCCTATTGCCGGTCGAACGTCGAGCGGCGGTGCAGGTACTGCTGGGCGATCAGCCACGCCTTCATCACGCGCAGCAGCCACACGGCGCCGAAGAAGGTCAGCGGCCCCCACAGCGCGATGTGAACCCAGACGGACGGCTGGTAGCGGAACTCGACGACGAAGACGAGTGCCATGATGACCGCACCCAGGCCCAGGATGACGAACACCGCCGGCCCGTCGCCGGGATCGTTGCCGCCGAGGTCGAGCCCACACTCGTCGCAGGTCTTTGCGACGGTTAGCAGGCCGTGGAACAGCTTGCCGGCGCCGCAGCGCGGACAGGCGCCGCGGAGGGCGATATCGACCGGCGACTGGCGCGACCACACGGGCATGATCCCACTCCGAAACGACGAACCGCCGGGGAGCGCCCCGGCGGTTACGATCATGGACTTCTTCGCCGCCTCAGTGATGGGCGATCGGCGCGTTGCCCGAACCCCACCAGTAGACGCAGACGAACAGGAACAGCCAGACCACGTCGACGAAGTGCCAGTACCAGGCGGCGGCCTCGAAGCCGAAGTGCTGCTTGGGCGTGAACTGGTCCTTCATGGCGCGGAACAGGCAGACCAGCAGGAAGGTCGTTCCGACGAACACGTGGAAGCCGTGGAAGCCCGTCGCCATGAAGAAGGTCGACGTGTAGATGTTATCGGAGAAGCCGAACGGCGCGTGGGCATACTCGAAGATCTGGATGCCGGTGAAGCAGGCGCCGAGGATCACCGTCGCCAGCAGTCCGCGCACAGCGTCGCGCTTGTTGCCCTCGAGGATCGCGTGATGCGCCCAGGTCACCGTGGTGCCCGAGAGCAGCAGGATCAGCGTGTTCATGAACGGCAGGTCGAACGGGGCGATGACGTGCACGCCCTTGGGCGGCCACATGCCGCCGTCGGCCTCCATGCGCCCCGGCATTTCCGGCGACGAATGGTAGATCGAGGCGTCGAAGAAGGCCCAGAAGAACGCCGCGAAGAACAGCACTTCCGAGGCGATGAACAGGATCATGCCGTAGCGCAGGCCGATCTGGACCACGGCGGTGTGATATTTGCGCGACTCGACGATGACGTCGCTCCACCAGAAGTACATGACCGCGAAGACGAGCAGGAAGCCCGGCACCACGATCCACCAGTTGACCGCCTTGATGATGACCTCGGCTTCCTTGCCGAGCATGTCGGGGTGCATCGCCATTGCCGCGCCGAACGCCAGCATGAAGCCCGCGATCGCGCCCAATACCGGCCACGGGCTCGGGTCGACCAAGTGATATGGATGCTTTGGCGCGCCGTCGGACATTTTAGCCACCCTTTCCGGTTCCGCTGACGGGCACGCCGCCGAGCAAGGTCTTCGCCCGCTCCGTCTTCGACTCGTAGAAGGTGTACGAGAGCGTGATGGTGCGGATGTTGTCGTAATGCCGATCCTTGTCCATGTCGGGATCGACGAAGAAAATCACGGGCATGTCGACCGACTGCCCGGGCTGCAGCAACTGCTCGGTGAAGCAGAAGCACTGGATCTTGTTGAACCACGGCCCGGCGGGCTCGGGCGTGACGTTGTAGGTCGCGGTGCCGACGATCGGCCGCTGCGAACGATTGGTGGCGTGGAAATAGACCAGCTTCTCCTCGCCGAGATGCACCGTGACCGCGCGCTGCACCGGCTCGAAGCGCCAAGCGAGGTTGGGATCGACGTTGGTGTCGAAGCGGACCTCGACGGTGCGCTTCAGTATCGGACGGTCGCCCTCGACGGCGACGCGGGGCGTGCCGGCGAAGCCGGTGGCCTTGCAGAACGCCTCGTAGAGCGGCGAGGCGGCGTAGGCCAGTGCCAGCATGCCGCCGATCACGGCCGCCAGGCCCCACGCCAGGCGCGCGTTCTTGTCGAACTTCCCGCTCACAGCAGCGTGCCCCGCAGGCGCACCAACGTCAGAGCGAAGAAGACCACGACCACGATCACCAGGGCGGCGAGCATGAACAGGTTCTTCGACCGCTGGCGGCGGTGCATGTCGGTGTCACCCGGACGGCGGTCTTCGACCATGACGCTCATCCGCCGATCATCCGCGCCGCGACCAGGTCGATCGGCAGGGCGGCGAACAGGACTGCGAGGTAGAGCAGCGAGTACTTGAACATGCGCCGCGCGGCGGGATGGCCGCCTTCGTCGTCGGGTGCGCGCCACACGACCACGGCATGGCCGATGAAGCCCAGGCTGAGGACCAGCGCGACGGCGCCGTAGATCCAGCCGACGGCGCCGAGCAACGTCGGTGCCAGCGCCACCGGCAGCAGGATCAGCGTATAGGCCAGCATCTGGCGCTTGGTCGCGCGCGGGCCGGCCACCACCGGCATCATCGGCACGCCGGCGCGGCGATAGTCCTCGCTACGGTAGAGCGACAGCGCCCAGAAGTGCGGCGGCGTCCACAGGAAGATCAGCAGAAACAGCGCGACACCGACCCACGACACGTCGCCCGTCGCGGCCGCCCAGCCGATCATCGGAGGGAAGGCGCCGGCGGCGCCGCCGATGACGATGTTCTGCGGCGTGCGACGCTTCAGCCAGATCGTGTAGATGAAGACGTAGAACAGGATCGCCGCCGCCAGCAACGCCGTCGCGACGTAGTTGGTGGCTACCGACATCAGCAGCAGCGAGAAGATCGACAGCAGCACGCCCAGGCCCAGCGCGTCGTCGGGCGCGACCCGGCCCTGCGGCAGTGGACGGTTGGCGGTGCGCGCCATCAGGGCATCGATGTCGCGCTCGTACCACATGTTGATGGCGCCGGCGGCGCCCGATCCCAGCGCCACCGCCAGCACCGCGATCGCCGCGGCGAACGGATGGATGTGGGCGGGCGCGATCACCAAGCCGATCAGCGCGGTGAACACGACGAGCGACATGACGCGCGGCTTCAGCAGGGCAAAGTAATCGCCCACGGTCGCCCGCTGCTTGTCCGCAGCCGTGTTGGTCCAGATGCCGTGTGTCGTGTCGCTCATTGCCCTTCAACGGCGAAGGCGCCGGTCTCCGGCGCCCCCGCTCCTCGCGTTCCTAGTGGTGAGCCGTGGGCGAGATGTGCGGCAGTTCCTCGAACGTGTGGAACGGCGGCGGCGAGTCGACCGTCCATTCCAGCGTCGTGGCGCCCTCGCCCCAGTAATTCGCTCCGACCTTGCGGCCGACGAGCCCGAGCAGCGTGCCGAACACGACGACGACCAGCCAGAAGATCGTCGCGCCGAACGAGATGAACGAGCCGATCGAGGCCACGAAATTCCAGTGCCACATGGCGTCGGGATAGTCGACGTAGTGGCGCGGCATTCCGGCGAGGCCGAGGAAGTGCATCGGGAAGAAGGTCAGATTGACGCCGATGAAGGTCAGCCAGAAGTGCAGGTGGCCCGCCCAGTTCGGGTACTGCCGGCCGCTCATCTTGCCGAACCAGTAGTAGAAGCCGGCGAACATGCCGAACACCGCGCCGAGCGACAGCACGTAATGGAAGTGCGCGATCACGTAGTAGGTGTTGTGCATGGCGTAGTCGACGCCGGCATTGGCCAGCACCACGCCCGTCACGCCGCCGATGGTGAACAGGAAGATGAAGCCGATGGCCCACATCATCGGGACCTCGAGGCGGATCGAGCCGCCCCACATCGTGGCGATCCACGAGAAGATCTTCACGCCGGTCGGCACCGCGATCACCATCGTGGCAGCGATGAAATAGGCGCGCGTGTCGACGTCCATGCCGACGGTGAACATGTGATGCGCCCACACGACGAAGCCGACGACGCCGATCGCCACCATCGCGTACGCCATGCCGAGGTAGCCGAAGATCGGCTTCCGCGAGAAGGTCGAGATGATGTGGCTGACGATGCCGAACGCCGGCAGGATCATGATGTACACCTCGGGGTGTCCGAAGAACCAGAAGAGGTGCAGGAACAGCGTCGGGTCGCCGCCGCCGGCCGGGTCGAAGAAGTGCGTGCCGAAGTTGCGGTCGGTCAACAGCATGGTGATCGCGCCGGCCAGCACCGGGAGTGCGAGCAGCAGCAGGAACGCCGTCACCAGGATCGACCAGGCGAACAGCGGCATGCGGTGGAGAGTCATCCCCGGCGCACGCATGTTGAAGATCGTGGTGATGAAGTTGATGGCGCCCAGGATGGAGGACGCACCGGCCAGATGCAGCGAGAAGATCACGAGATCCATGCCCGCGCCCTGCTGGATCGTGAGCGGCGGATAGATCGTCCAACCGGTGCCGACGCCGCCGCCGATGACGGCCGACAGCAGCAGCAGCAGGAAAGCCGGCGGCAGCAGCCAGAAGCTGATGTTGTTCATGCGTGGGAAGGCCATGTCGGGCGCGCCGATCATCAGCGGCACGAACCAGTTGCCGAACCCGCCGATCAGCGCCGGCATGACGACGAAGAACACCATCGTCAGGCCGTGCGCCGTGACGATCGTGTTCCACAGGTGGCCGTTGGGCGTGCCGTCGGGATTGTTGAAGAACTGCACGCCGGGGTGCAACAGCTCGGCGCGCATGACCACCGAGAAGGTCGCACCGATCAACGCCGCGACGATGGCGAAGACCAGGTACATCGTGCCGATGTCCTTATGGTTCGTGCTGTAGAGATAGCGACGCCAGCCGGTCGGCGTGTGATGGTGGTCGTCGTGGCTATGGGCGTGAGAGGCGCCGTGCGCGGTGGCCATGGATGTCTCCTGCGGAGCGCTTAGCGGTTAGCGGGGGTGGTGGCGGCGGCGGCGAAGTTCGTGGCGGGCAGCAGGCCCGCCGCCTTCTTCTTGGCTTCGACCCACTTGTCGAAATCCACCTTCGAGACGACGTTAACGGCGATCGGCATGAAGGCGTGGCTGTTGCCGCAGATCTGCGAGCACTGGCCGTAGTACAGCCCCACCTTCTCGACGTTGATCCAGCCCTCGTTGAGACGGCCCGGGATCACCGTCTTCTTGATGCCGAAGCCCCACACGGTCCAGCCGTGCATGACGTCGGCGCCGGTGCCGATGATGCGGATCGTCGTGTTGACCGGGATGACCATGTCCTCATCGACGGCGAGTTGGCGCGGCTCGTTCGGCTTCAGCTTGGCGCGGTCGGCCTCGCTCAGGATGCGGCTGTCGATCGAGAGGTTGCCCTGGTCGGGATACTCATACTGCCAGTACCACTGATGGCCGGTGACCTTGACAGTCATGGCCGCATCTACCGCCTTGTCGCCGTAGTACAGCAGACGAAACGACGGGATCGCGATCACGACGAGGATCAGGATCGGGATGATCGTCCAGGCGATCTCGATCACGGTGTTGTGCGTGACCGTGGTCGGCACCGGGTTGCGCGAGGCATGGAAGCGCCACATCACGTAGAGCAGCAGGGCCAGCACGAACACCGTGATCAGGGTGATGATCGCCAGCAGCAGGTTGTGCAGCCACGCCACCTTCTCCTGGACCGGCGTGAACGAGGGCGGGAAGCCCATTTGCCAATCGTGAGGCTGGCCCACGATCGTCTGTGCATGGGCACCCGTCGCGAGGCTAACGCCCACCATCAGCGACACGAGTCCCAGAACACCCCAAACGCGCTTTCCGAACATGCAATCGTCCCCTCGGCAGACCGGCCCCGAACGGTTCCGATCCGCAAAATCCTCCGCATTTTCCAAGCGGTTAGTACCAGATATGGGAGTGTGTGGTAACGGGTTTTCGATGCTGGCCGGTATGTGGCGGCCAGTCGCAGTTATTGGCGCAGAACACTCGCCAAGGCCTCGGCGTAGCCGGCTTCCCGCACCGTTCCGGCGAACGCCGGCTCGGCCGACCCGCGGACGAACCGGCCGCCGTCGTGGATAACCAGGGTGGCCCCCGCCGCATCTTCCAGCGAAACGGCGCGGAACAGCCCGTCGGGTGAACGGCCGAGGCGCACCACCAGGTCGACCGAGCGCGCCAGCGCCGCCGCCATCACATCGGGTCCGACGGCCGCCACGATGCCGCGCGCGCCGCGCATCAACCGCTCGGCCAGGGCCGAGACATCCTCGATCCGTATCGAATCGAGAATCAGAAGGTCGGGCTGCAGGCGCGCCGCCGCGGCCAGCAGCGCGGAATAGGACGCGCCCTCGCCCGCCGTCCCAGCCACCAGCTCGACCTTCGAGGCCGACGGCCAGCGGAAGGCGCGGTGGCGGGCAAGCGTTGCCACCCGTTGCAGGGCGGCATCGCGGACGATCGCCGCCAGCAACGCGGTCTTGCCCGAGCCTTCCGGCCCGAGGACCAGGATCCTGAGGCGCGCACGCGTGGCGACACGCAGCACCCCCGCGATCCGCGCGTCCAGCATCTCCGACGCCATCAGCCTTTCGAACGTCGCCTGGCCGGGCTCGCCACGGCGGATCGCCAGCACCGGGCCCGCGGGCGCAGCCGGCGGGAAGATCACGAGGCCCGAGCCGCCGTCGCGCAACTGGAACTCCACGACGCCGCTCGTTGCCGGGCGCGCCAGGCGCCGGGCGATCTCGAGCAGATGGGCCTCGCTGCGGAACGTCTCAGCCGCCGGCTCGCGCACGCCGTTGCGGTCGACGTGGACGGCGTCCGGCCCGTCGACGAACACGGCGCGGATCGAGCGGTCGGCCCACAGCCGGTCGATCAGCCCGAGGCCGCAGATCTCGCTCAGCACCGCCAGCGCCAGCCGCTCGCGCACGTCGGCCGGCAAGGCGCCTTCCTGGCCGCGCAGCATCTCGTCGATCGCCGTGTCGATCGTGCCAAGCGCGCGATCGCGTTCGCCCCGCACCGCCGGCGCCGGGCCGAGCCGCGGTCGCGCGATCTCGATCACCTTCGCCAGCAGCCGGCCGAAGGACGCGGCCTCGCGGCCGATCAGGTTGACGAGCCTGGACGGCGGCGGCGCGAACGCGGCCTCGGGCACGACGGGCGCCGGCGCGACGGCCTCCCCGCCGGTCCACGCCGCGGCCGGGCTCTTGTCTGGCCTGGCGTCTGGCGTCCCGAAAGACACCAGCGCGCCGGCGTCCTGCTGCTCCAGCGGTGCGCCAGCCTCAGGTATGGATTCGCACATCGCGGCCGCCATGCCGGGTGAACGGTTGCCGTCGACCAGCTCGGTCGCGAGCGCGCGTAGCTCGTAACTGGTCAGCGTCACGCCGCGCGTGCGGAAGTAATTGTGAACGATCACGCCGACGGCATAGGCGATCTCGGGCGCCGAGCGGCCGCCGTCGAGGACGTCGCGCACGGCCCCGCCCATCTCCGCGGCGAATTCCGTCCACGTCGCCTGCATCGGCGCAAAGCGCGGGTCCTCGTCCTCGAAGGCGAGAATCCGGCCGAGCCGACGCAACTCGGGAAGCCCCCCCTTTGCGGCGGCGTCCGACTGTTCGAGCACGGAACTCAAGGAGGGCCACTTGCCTTGCACGCAAGGCCCCCGCCGCTCAGCGCGGTCATCCAATAATCCGCTTTGATTATGACTTCCCAAAATCGCGCGACCGAACCCGGCAAAAATCCGCCGAACCCCATACCGGTCGCGTCCTCACTCTAGCCCGGGGCCATGCGAATGCCACAGCAAACCACGCACATCGGGCCCAATCCGCGCATTTACTGCAACAAATCGCGGCGCTTGTATTTCAATTCTCGCCCTTTAAGGTCCCGCGCCATGCGTACATTCATTACTTTCGTCTTCCTCACCGTCGTTCTCGGCCTGTCGGGTAGCGCCTTCGCTCTCGACAAGGAGAACACCCTCTACATCGATCTCAAGGACGGCCGTGTCGTCATCGAGATGCTGCCAAAGGTGGCGCCCAAGCACGTCGCTCAGATCAAGAAGCTGGCGCGCGAAGGCAAGTACGACGGCCTCGTCTTCCATCGCGTGATCGCCGGCTTCATGGCCCAGACCGGCGACCCCCAGGGCACCGGACGCGGCGGCATGGGTTCGTTGCTGCAGGCCGAGTTCTCCAAGGAGCCGTTCACGCGCGGCGCGGTCGGCATGGCCCGCACGCAGGATCCCAACAGCGCGCAAAGCCAGTTCTTCATCGTGCTCAAGGACTCCAACTTCCTCGACGACCAGTACACGGTGTGGGGCCGGGTGACGTCGGGCATGGAGTTCGTCGACAAGATCAAGAAGGGCGAGCCGCCCGCCAATCCCGACAAGATGATCAAGGTCCGCGTCGCAGCGGACGTTAAGGAGTGACAATGGACAAGGAAAACACGCTCTATATCGACCTCAAGGACGGTCGCGTCACGATCGAGATGCTCCCTGACCTCGCCCCCAAGCACGTGGCGCAGATCAAGAAGCTGGCGCGCGAGGGCAAGTACGACGGCGTCGTCTTCCATCGCGTCATCGACGGCTTCATGGCCCAAACCGGCGATCCCGACGGCACCGGCTCGGGCGGCATGGGCGAGCACCTGCCGGCCGAGTTCAACAAGGAGCCGCACACTCGCGGCACGGTCTCGATGGCGCGCACGTCCGACCCCAACAGCGCGCGCAGCCAGTTCTTCATCTGCTTCAAGGACTCGAACTTCCTCGACGGCCAGTACACCGTGTGGGGCAAGGTGACGTCGGGCATGGAGCACGTCGACAAGATCAAGAAGGGCGCGGCGGGCTCGGGCTCCGTCTCCGGCCCCGACAAGATGGTCAAGGTCCAGGTCGCCGCCGACGCGAAGGCCTAAGCGCGAAGATCAAGGATCCCCTGCTGCGCTCGAGATGACAACACCTTTGTCATCCCGAGCGCAGCGAGGGGTCTTTTTATTTGTCCTTCATCACCGTGTGATAGGCCTTGGCGATGACCTGCCAGCGGCCGTCGGCCTTCAACAGGGTCAGGTAGTCGGTGAAGTAGCGCGGCGGGATCTGGCACTCGACCTTGGCGAAGGCAGTGGCGGGCCCCGAGAAGTCGATCGACACGATGCGGTCGCGTCGCTCGCTGCCATTGGTCTTGGCTGACTTGCGGCCCTCGACCATCGTGAACCAGTCGGCGCGCGGCATATCCACGGCCTTGCCGTCGCCTCCCGCGGCGTACAGGTGAGAGGCCGGATGGAAGGCTTGACCCAGCTTCTTGGTGTCGCCCTCATACAGGCCATCGAAATAGACCTGCAGGACCTTCTCGATTTCCGCGACGTCGGAACTCATCTCGCTTCTCCCTCTGTCAGATCGGCCCGTTGGGGCTGACCAAGATCTTGCCGTTGCGTCCGCCCTTGTCGGCATGGGCGAGCGCCTCCTTGATATTCTCGATCGGATAGACCGTGTCCACCGGCGCGTGAAGCTTGCCCGTCATTACCTGGTCGGCAAGGTCGGCGTAGATCGCGCGGATCTTCTCGGCGGTGCGCTTGGCGAGGAACCGACCCAGCATGAACCCGGTCAGGCGGACGCCGCGATAGATGAAGTTCGAGCGGCCGACCTCGGGATTGTCGCCGCTCATCGAGCCGTAGTGCACCAGGGTGCCGTCGGTCGCCAGGCAGTCGGCCAGCCGCCCGGTCGCCGCGCCGCCGATCGCCTCGACGCCGAGCCGGATCGGCACGCCGCCGGTCTCGCGCGCGACCCGGTCCGCCAGATCCTCGCCGTCGACGATCACAAGGTCGGCGCCCAGCCCCTTGAGTTCGGCGGCGAGCTCGGGCCGGCGCACGACGTTCACCGTACGCAGGCCCCTCTGATGGGCGAGCACGATCAACAGCCGGCCGACAGCCGAGTTGGCGACGTTCTGGATCACCCACTCGCCGCCTTTGAGTTCGACGAAGTCCGACAGCATGAGCTGCGCCGTCGGCGGGTTGATGCGCACCATCGCGGCCTGTCGCAGATCGATGCCGGCGGGTAGCGGGATCGCGTCGTCGCCCTTCACCCGGCGCCTCTGCGCCCAGTTCTCGCGCTGCAGGTTGATGACGAGATCGCCCGGCTTGACATGTTTCACGCCGGCGCCGACCGCCGTCACGCGACCCACGCACTCGGCCCCCGGGGTTGCCGGCAGCGGCGGCTTGAGGCGATAGCTGCCCTTGCAGAACCACATGTCGGCGGGATTGATCGGGAAGGCCAGAACTTCGAACACGACCTCGTCGGCCGCCGGCGCGCCGACATCGGCCACCTCGGCGCAGCGCGCGACCTCCCATGGGGTGCCGTACTTCTCGATGAGCACCTGTTTCATGCGCTCCTCCCGACAGGCCATTTTTCATTGGCCCATTGATTGCTTATATTGGGATTCGACAGGGGGCGAAATGCCGGATGGCGGCTAGGATATTCGACGAGATGCGCTCCGGCGCCGACGGGGCGACCCGCGCGCCCTACCGGGGCGTGGCGCGCTGGCTCGACAGCACCTCGGCCGAGCGCCTCGCGGCGACCCGGCACGAGGTCGACCTGTTCTATCGCCGCCACGGCATCACCTTCGGCGCCTACGGCGCGGCCGAGGGCTCCGAGACCACCATCCCCTTCGACATCATCCCGCGGGTCATCGCCTGGGACGAATGGCAGTACCTGCACGGCGGCCTCGAGCAGCGGGTGCGCGCGCTCAACGCCTTCCTGGCCGACGCCTACGGCGCGCGCGAGATCTGCCGCGCCGGCGTCGTCCCCGAGACCCAGATCCTGCGCAACGCCGAATTCGTGTCGATGGCCCAGGGGCTGGAGCTGCCGGGTGGCGTGCATGCGCACATCGCAGGCATCGACCTGGTGCGCGTGGGTGAAAAGGAGTTCTACGTTCTCGAGGACAATGTGCGCACGCCCTCGGGCGTGTCCTACGTGCTGGAGAACCGCGAGGTCATGATGCGGCTGGCGCCCGAACTGTTCTCGGCCAAGCGCGTACTGCCGGTCGCCAACTACACCGAGGAGCTGCTGGCCACCCTGCGCTCGGTGTCGTTCAGCGACAGCCACGAGCCCAACGTCGTGCTGCTGACGCCCGGCCACTACAACAGCGCCTACTTCGAGCACGCCTTCCTGGCCGACGAGATGGGCATCGAGCTGGTGACCGGCGCCGACCTATTCGTCGACGAGGGCCGCGTCTACATGCGCACGCCGCGTGGACCTCAGCGGGTCGACGTCATCTATCGCCGGGTCGACGACGCCTTCCTCGATCCGCTGGCGATGCGACCCGACTCCTTCCTCGGCGTCGCCGGCCTGCTGGGCTCGCTGCGTGCCGGCAGGGTCAACATCGTCAATGCGCTGGGCAACGGCGTGGCCGACGACAAGTCGACCTACACCTACGTGCCGGAGATGATCCGCTTCTATCTCGGCGAGGAGCCGATCCTGCAGAACGTGCCGACGCATCGCGGCGACCGGCCGGACGAACTCAAGTACATGCTCGATCACCTGTCCGAGCTGGTGGTCAAGGAAGTCCACGGCTCGGGCGGCAAGGGCATGCTGGTCGGCCCGACCTCGAGTCATGCGGAGATCGCCGAGTTCGCCACGCTGCTCCGCACGCGACCCGACAACTACATCGCCCAGCCGACCCTGGCGCTGTCGACCTGCCCGACCTTCGTGGCCCAGGGCGTGGCGCCGCGCCATGTCGACTTGCGCCCGTTCGTGCTGTCGGGCCGCAAGATCACCATCGTGCCGGGCGGGCTGACGAGGGTGGCGCTGAAGGAAGGCTCGCTGGTGGTGAACTCGAGCCAGGGCGGCGGCACCAAGGACACCTGGGTGCTCGGCCCCGATGCTTAGCAGCACCGCCAAGAACCTCTACTGGATGGGCCGCTACCTGCAGCGCGCCAAGACGACGGCGCGCCTGATCGAGGCGACGCAGCGCATGGTCCTGCAGTCGATCGGCAAGGAGGCCGAGGGCATCGTCGCGGTGTTCGGCATGGAGGACGAGTTCCGCGAGACCCAGAGCCAGGTCCGGCGCCAGGGCCGCCGCCTCGACGACCTCATCGAATTCCTCGCCTTCGACGAGACCAACCCCTCCTCGATCGTGAGCTCGATCGCCTCGGCGCGCCGCAACGCCCGCGAGGAGCGCAACAACATCACCGTCGACGTGTGGGAGAGCCTGAACGGGTTGTGGCTCGAGCTCACCGCCCGGCTGCGCAACCGCGCCGGCCTCGACCGCGGCGCGCTGGTCGAATCGGTGAAGAAGCAGGCGGTGATGATCTTTGGTGCAGCCCAAGTGACCTTGCTGCGCGACGAGGCCTACAACTTCTTCCAGCTCGGCGCCTTTCTCGAGCGCGGCGACAACACCGCGCGCATCCTCGACGTGAAGTATCACCACCTGCTGCCCGACGGGCGGCCGCACTCCGAGACCCTCGACTACTTCGCCTGGTCGGAGGTGCTGGCCTGCATTGGCGCGGTGCGCACCTACCGGCGCATCTACCGCAGCTCACTCGATCCGATGAAGGTGGCCGAGCTGATGCTGCTGCGGCGCGACGTGCCGCGCTCGGTGCATCACTGCCTGTGGATGGTCGACCTCAACATGCGCGAGCTGGCCGACGCCTACGGCGCGCGCGGCGAGGCCGACCGGCTGGCCGGCGAGTTGCACGCCCGCCTGCGTTACGCCCAGATCGACCGGGTGTTCGAGACTGGGCTGGCGACGTTCCTGGGCGGCGTGCGCGACGGCTTCGCCACGCTCAGCGACGAAATCGGCCGTCAGTTCCTGCTGGATTGAGCCCGCGACATGCGTCTCAGCGTCCACCACATCACCCGCTTCGAGTTCGACCGGCAAAGCGGCCATTCGATCCACGACGTGCGGCTCACGCCCAAGCCCGCGACCGGCCAGCGCGTGGTGACATGGCGCATCGACGGGCCGGGCAAGCGCTCGGACTGGATCGACGGCCACGGCAACGCGGTCACGACCTTCTCGCTCGCCCAGCGCCACGACTCGGTCGAGATCGCGGTCGCCGGCCTCTATGAATACAGCGGCGCCGACCAGTGGCTGCGCCACGTCGAGGCGCCGACCCTTCCCGCGCCGTTCTGGCTGCGCAACGAGGGTCTCGCGCGGCACGACGCGAGCTTCGACCCGCTGATCGACGGCCTGGCCGAGCGCGCCGCCGATGTTACGCGCAGCGTCGTGGCCCTGCACGAGCTGGTCGACCGCGTTTCCCGGCGCATCGCCTACAAGACCGACGTCTCCACCGTCGACACCACGGCGGCGCAAGCGCTGGCGCGTGGCGCCGGCGTGGCGCAGGACGCCGCCCATGTCTTCATCGCCGGCTGCCGCCGCCTGGGCGTGCCGGCGCGCTACGTCAGCGGCTACCTGCGCAACGACGACCGAGACCTGCACGTCGGGCGCACCAGCCATTCCTGGGCCGAGGCCTGGGTGCCCGGCCTCGACTGGGTGGGCTTCGATCCGGCCAACGGCATTTCTCCGCGCGGCGATTCGCTCAGGGTCGCCGTCGGCCTCGATTATCGCGACGCCGCGCCGGTCAGCGGCCGCCGCACCGGATCGGGCGACGCCAAGATGAGCGTCGATGCCGAGGTCAGGATCGTCGACTAGCGGCGGCGATCGGAGGTCGAGGATTAGCGGCGGTACGGCACTGCCCGACGATAAATAATCCCGCCTTGCCTTGCGGGATAACCTCGCCGCCAGTAGTTTCGCGCCGCAACAAATCCGCGCGAAAGGTCCCTCGTTATGGCGTTCATTGCCGACCGTCTTGGCCGCATCAAGCCCTCTCCCACGAACGCCGCGCAAGGCAAGTTCCTGGAGCTGAAAGCGGCGGGCAAGGACGTCATCGGGCTCGCCGCCGGCGAGCCCGACATGCCGACGCCCGACCACATCAAGGAAGCCGCGATCGCCGCGATCCGCAACAACGAGACCAAGTACACCGCCGTCCCCGGCACGCCGGCGCTGCGCCAGGCGATCGTGGCCAAGATGAAGCGCGACCACGGACTCGAGTACAAGCCCTCGCAGACCGTCGTCACCTCGGGCGGCAAGCAGATCATCTTCAACGCCATGCTGGCCACCCTGAACCCGGGTGACGAGGTCATCATCCCGGCGCCCTACTGGGTGTCGTATCCCGAGATGGTGCTGTTCGGCGACGGCACGCCGGTCATCGTCAACTGCCCCGAAGCGAGCGGCTTCAAGCTGACGCCGGAGGCGCTCGACCGCGCGATCACGCCCAAGACCAAGTGGCTGATCCTGAACTCGCCCAGCAACCCGACGGGGGCGGCGTACAGCAAGGCCGACCTGCGCGGGCTGTGCGACGTGCTGCTGAAGCACCCGCAGGTCCACGTGCTGACCGACGACATGTACGAGAAGCTGGTCTACGACGACTTCCAGTTTGCCACCCCGGCCGAGGTCGAGCCGCGCCTCTACGACCGCACGCTCACCATGAACGGCGTGTCGAAGGCCTACAGCATGACCGGCTGGCGCATCGGCTACGCCGCCGGTCCGCAGAAGCTGATCGACGCCATGATCACCGTGCAGAGCCAGAGCACCTCGAACGCCTCGTCGATCAGCCAGGCGGCCGCGGTGGCGGCGCTCAACGGCCCGACGGATTTCATCCCGAAGAACGTCGCGATCTTCAAGCAGCGCCGCGATCTCATCGTGTCGATGCTGAACCAGACCAAGGGCATCAAGTGCCCGCGTCCCGAGGGCGCGTTCTACGTCTACCCGTCGGTCGCCGGCACGATCGGCAAGAAGACGCCGGACGGCAAGGTGATCAAGGACGACACCGACTTCGTGAACTACCTGCTCGACTCCGAGGGCCTCTCGGTGGTGCAGGGCTCGGCCTTCGGCCAGGGCCCGGCGTTCCGCATCTCCTATGCCACCAACACCGATCTGCTCGAGGAAGCCGGCCGCCGCATCCAGCGCGCCTGCGCCGCCCTTACCTGAACGGGCGTGCGGACGCGCCGGCTCTTGTCGCTCCTCGTCGCTGTCGGTGCGCTGGCCGCCGGCGGCGCGCGGGCGGAGACGCCGGTGCCGGAGGCGTTGAAGCCGCTGTTCGCGCCACTCGCGCGCACAGCCACGCCCGAGCAGTATGAGCAACTCGCGGGCGCGGTCGCGGCCTCACCCATGCTCGCCAAGGAACTCGAGGCCCTGGTGGCCCGCCGCCGGCTGGAAGCGATCAGCATCCTGCCGGGCCACAACACCGCCGGATCGCCCTACAATGCCTGGGCCGATCGCTCGGCCCTGGTGTTCCACGCCGACTTCCTGAAGGCGCAAGCGATCACCCACGTGATCGACGTCGTCTATCCCGACGGCGTCCTGCCCAACAACACGGTCTTCTGCCTCGGCCACCTCGCCTACCATCTCGCGGTCGAGAATCCCGCGCAGCAGGGCGCCAGCCCGCAGGCCAACCTGCGGCAGCGCCTGGAGCGCGAGGCCGGCGCCTTCATCCAGGGCTGGAACAACGTCGTCGATGCCGCCCTCAAGGCCAACGGCGGCAAGGCGCTCAGCCCGCGCCAGGGCGCCCAGTTACTGATGAACATGCGCTACCGCTTTGCCCTGATGAAGGTCGACATCCCGCCCAGCGGCTTCATCGAGGCGACCCCGCGCACGGTCGAGGCCATCGTCGGCGTGCTGCGCACCTCGCCGATCGCCGACCTCCAGTAGCGACGGAAACGCCGCGACGACGCATCCACAGCGCCCATGCAGCGTTAAGGCGGCATGCAGACCTCCTCCAATTCCTCCTCCGGCCCGGTCCGCCAGGTGCTGGCGCTGCTGGGCTTCGTCGCCGTCTGCCTTGCCGCCGGCGGCATCGGCGGCGCGATAACGACACCCGCCATCGCCGGCTGGTACGCGCCCCTGGCCAAGCCGTCGTTCAACCCGCCGAACTGGATCTTCGGCCCGGTGTGGACGGCGCTTTACCTGCTGATGGCGCTCGCGGCGTGGCTGGTGTGGCGGCGCGCCGGTTGGCGCAATGCACGGGCGGCACTGCTGTTGTTCGCGCTCCAGCTCGTGCTGAACGGCGCCTGGTCGCTGCTGTTCTTCGGCCTGCACCGCATCGACCTGGCGCTGGCCGACATCGTGGCGCTGCTGGCCGCCGTCGTCGCCACCGCGCTGGCCTTCCGCCGGCACAGCATGATGGCGACGCTGCTTCTCCTGCCCTATCTGGCCTGGGTCGCCTTCGCGACCGTGCTGAACTTCGCGATCTGGAGATTGAACTAGAGCATCAGCCGACGTAACGCCCGACACTCGCCTTGTAGTGCCGGTAGGCGTCGCCGAACTTCCGTTCGAGATAGACCTCCTCGCGCCGGATGACGCCCATGTGCATCACGACGAGTAGCGGCGCCAGCAGGACGCCCCCCACCAGCTGTCGAGGATCAGCGTCACGCCGAGAAACAGCACCGCCAGCCCGACATAGATCGGATTGCGCGTGAAGCGGAAGGGACCGCCCGTGACGACCGTCGTCGATGCCTTGCGCGGATCGACGTTGGTGCCCGCGCCACGCAGCGTCGTCACCGCCCACAGGCCGAGGCCCAGTGCCGCCACTGCCAGTAAGCCGCCGACCCAGCGCCCGGGCCCGGGCCCGGCGTCGGCCAGGATCGGCGCCGGCCAAAGCCACCGCAGGCCGAAGAGCGCGATGACGCCGCCCAGGTAGAGCACGGGCGGCGGCGCGATCACGCCGGCACTGTCGGTCGATGTTGTCATGTCGGTCTCCGCGTTGCACAACGCCCACCTGTGATGGACATGGGGCGTTTGACGCCGCGCGGCAACGGGAGATAACTCCGCTTTACGCGCAATTCTTCCGGGGACTTTGGAGAGAGAGCCGATGGCCAAGGCGATGATGCACATGGCGCAGTTCCTGTGTCACAGCCCGACCTATCACAGCGTCGCCATGTGGCGGCATCCGCGCACTCAAGCGGCGGGCTACGACTGGGCGCGGCCCGAACTCTATCAGCACATCGCGCGGACCTGCGAGCGCGGGCGCTTCGACATGGTCTTCTTCGCCGACCTCAACTACATCTCCGACACCTTCACCGGCTCGATGGCGCCGGCGCTGCGCAACGCCACGCAAGCGCCCGAGCACGACCCGATCCCGCTGGTCTCCTTCATGGCCGCCGTCACCGAGAAGATCGGCCTCGGCGCCACCTATTCCGTGAGCCATCAGCACCCGTTTCACGCCGCGCGCCTGTGGGCCACGCTCGACCACCTGACGCGCGGGCGCGCCGCATGGAATGTCGTCACCTCGCTCAACCACAACCAGTCGGCCAACTACGGCGAGGACTACAAGCCGGCCGACGACCGCTACGACCGTGCCCACGAATTCATCCAGGTCTGCCGCAAGCTGTGGGATTCGTGGGACGAGGACGCCGTAGTGATGGACCGCGCCGCCGGCGTCTTCGCCGATCCCGCCAAGGTCCGCCGCATCGAGCACGAGGGAAAGTGGTTCAAGTCGCGCGGGCCGCTCAACGTCGTGCGCTCGCCGCAGCACGGCCCCGCAATCCTGCAGGCCGGCACCTCGGGCAAGGGCAAGGACTTCGCCGCGCGCTACGCAGACGCCGTGTTCGCCATCCAGCCCAACCTCGCCGGCGCCAAGGCGCTATACGACGACATCAAGAGCGGCGTGGTCGACGCCGGTCGCCCGCCACAGGCGTGCAAGGTGCTGTGCGGCATGCAGCCGATCGTCGGTCGCTCGCGCGCCGAGGCGGAGGACCTGCAGGCCGAGCACAACGCGCTGGTGCCGCTCGAGGGCGGGCTCGCCATCCTGTCGGGCCATCTCGACTTCGATCTCTCGACCCTGCCGCTCGACACGATCATGGCGCATCGCACCGAACCCAAGCTGCAGCGCATGCAGACGCGCTATCGCTCGCTGACCGGCGAGTTGCTGACCTTGCGGCAGGTGGCGCAGAACCACGGCCAGAGCGTCGGCCTGCCGCAGATGGTGGGCACCGCCGCCGACATCGCCGACCAGATGGAGGCCTATTTCGACGCCGTGGGTGGCGACGGCTTCATGCTCTCGCCGATCTATTCACCGGGCGCGATCGAGGAGTTCGTCGATCTGGTGGTGCCCGAGCTGCAGCGTCGCGGCCGCTTCCGCCGCGAGTACAGCGGCACGACGCAACGCGATCACCTGATGCAGGACGCCTAGCCGGCGACCGACACATTCGCCTATCGCCGCTTCGGCTTCAGGTAGGGAAAGACGACGTTCTGGATTTCATTGGCTTTCGTCACGGGGCTGAAGGCGTAGGTGACGAGGATATCGCGGTTGCGCCCGCCGACGGTCCGCTTGTCGAGATAGGCACTCAGGATGAGCGCCGACCACTCAATGAGAGGACGCGAGCCGTTCCCGGCGCCGGCGCGGACGGCGACGAAATCGGATCCCTGACGCAGCACGGCCGCGACCTCGATCGAACTGTCGGCATTGTCCGTGCCGTGGACATTCAACGAGTAGACCTTGCCAACGAACGGCACGGACTTGGCCGTCTTGCTCTTCGCTTTGCTCATGATCGTCCCCCTGCCCGGGAAACCCTGTGCGGGTGTCGCCGACGATAGCAGGTGCGATGCAGAAATCTCGCCCACAAGGCACGCCAGGATTCGTTGACTCGTTCCGGCCGGAGTGAAAGCATTTCCCTCGACACAGCTTCGCTCCGGACGCGTCCGAGTGCGACCAACGTCCTGAGTTCTACGCGCATTCACTCGCGAAGAAGGAGGACGTTGTCATGACAGACCTCAAGACGGAGACCATCACCGGCGGCAGACCAGGCGGCGGCGCGCATCGCGTGGTGGCGCTGTGCGGGCCGTATCTTTCGGGCAAGACCAGCCTGCTCGAGAGCCTTCTCTACGCCACCGGAGCCATCGGCCGGCGCGGTTCGACGCGCGCCGGTACCTCCGTCGGCGACGGCGCGGTCGAGGCGCGCAAGCGCAGCATGGGGACCGAGCTCAACATCGCCTCGGTAGACTATCTCGGCGACCATTTGACCTTCATCGACCCACCGGGCTCGATCGAATTTCAGCACGACGCCTTCGCGGCGCTCTCGGTGTGCGACACCGCCGTCGTGGTCTGCGAGCCCACCGCCGAGCGCGTGGTCGCTCTCGCGCCGCTGTTGAAATACATCGAGGATCACCGCATCCCCCACCTCTTCTTCATCAACAAGATCGATTCCGCCGAGGTCCGCGTGCGCGACATGCTGGCGGCGCTGCAGACCGTGTCGACACGCAAGCTGGTGCTGCGCCAGGTGCCGATCCGCCGGCCGACCGCGGACGGGGCAGAGGAAACGATCGGCTACGTCGACCTGGTGAGCGAGCGCGCCTACCGCTATCGCTCCAGCGGCGCGTCGGACCTGATCGAGATGCCGGCCGAGCTGCTGCCGCGCGAGGGAGAAGCCCGCCGCGACATGCTGGAGACGCTGTCGGAGTTCGACGACACGCTGCTCGAGCAGCTGATCGAGGACGTGGCGCCGGAGAAGTCGCTGATCTACCGCGACCTGCACGACGAGTTCGGCGACGACAAGATCGCGCCCGTGCTGCTGGGCGCCGGCGACCGCGAGAACGGCGTGCGGCGGCTGCTGAAGGCGCTGCGCCACGACGCGCCGACGGTCGCGGTGACGGCCAGGCGGCGCGACCTCCCGTCGAATGGCGTCGCCTCAGGGAGCACGGGGATGGCGGAATGCTTCAAGGTCCTGCACCAGGCCCACGCCGGCAAGCTGTCGCTCTGTCGCGTCTGGTCGGGCGCAGTGAGCGAAGGCCAGAGCGTCGGCGGCCAGAGGATCGGCAGCCTGTTCCGGCCGTTCGGCCAGCGCCTCGACAAGGTGAGCGAGGCCAGGGCCGGCGAGATCGTGGCGCTGGCCAAGATCGACGCGCTGTCGTCGGGCCACTGCCTCACCGGGGCGGGCCTCAAGCCGGTGGCCGATGCCACGCCGCTGGAGACGCCGGTGTTCGCACTGGCGCTCAAGGCGCGCAACCGCAACGACGAGGTCAAGCTCTCGGGTGCGCTGCAGAAGATCGTCGAGGAGGATCCTTCTCTCTCCTTCGAGGTGCGGGCCGAGACGCACGATCTCGTGCTCAAGGGCCAGGGCGAGATGCATCTCAAGGTCGCGGTCGACAAACTCGCCGGGCGCTACAACGTCGTCATCGACACCGAGGCGCCGCGCGTGGCCTATCGCGAGACCATCCAGGCCGGCGCCACCCAGCATGCGCGCTACAAGCGCCAAACGGGCGGCCACGGCCAGTTCGCCGACATCAAGGTCGAGATCCGGCCTCTGCCGCGCGGCTCGGGCTTCCGCTTCGTCGACAAGATCGTGGGCGGCGTCGTGCCGCGCAACTTCATCCCCGCCGTCGAGGACGGGCTGGTCGACTATCTGAAGGAAGGCCCGCTCGGCCAGGCCGTGGTCGATCTCGAAGTGGCGCTGGTCGACGGCCAGTATCACGCCGTCGACAGCTCGGAGATGTCGTTCAAGATGGCCGCGCGCATCGCCATGAGCGAGGTCATGCCCAAGTGCAAGCCGGTGCTGCTCGAGCCGATCCTGAAGGTGACCGTGGCGGCGCCGTCGGACTCGACGTCGCGCATCCAGCGCCTGATCACCGGCCGGCGCGGCCAGCTGCTGGGCTACGACACGAGGCCGGGGTGGGCCGACTGGGACGAGGTATCCGCACTGATGCCCGAGGCCGAGGTCGCCGACATGATCGTCGAGATCCGCTCGGTGACGCAGGGTATCGGCACCTACCGTACCGAGTTCGACCACCTGCAGGAACTCGCCGGCCGCACCGCCGACGGCATCGTCGAAGAGACGAAGAAGCGCGCGGCGGCCTAGCGCGCCGCGCTTTCGCCCACATCTTCTTCTTTCATGCTCCTCTCCCCCGCTAGGGGAGAGGCGGAGAGAGGGGGATGAACAGGAAAGTCGACCGCGCACGCGAGCTTCGCCAAGAGAGCAGCCGGCTTGAAAAGATCTTTTGGGAGCTCATCCGCGCGTATCGGATAGATCGCATCAAGTTTCGCCGCCAGCATCCGATCGGCCCGTACTTCGCCGATTTCGCCTGCGTGTCCGGGAAGCTCGTCTTTGAGATCGACGGTCGGCATCATGACGATCGGATCGAGGCCGATGCACGGCGCACCGCTGCAATGGAGCAGCTCGGCTGGCGTGTTTTGCGCTTCAGCGCGAGTGAGGTCCTCCAGAATCCTGAAGGTATCTGGTCGGCAATTGATATGGCGTTGAGACCGTCCGAAGCCCCCTCTCCCTGCCTCTCCCCCTAACGGGGGAGAGGAGCATGAAAGAGAAGGACTGTAGGCGCGGCAACACGGCCGCTCACAAGCCGGTGAGGCCACCTTCCGGCGGGGCGTGGGCTGGCTCATATTGAGACCATGCTGAACAGACGTTTTCTCACGAGCGGTGCCCTGGCGTTGGCCGCCGCTTCGTCCCTCCCTCGTATCGCGTCCGCCGCCGGGCGACCGATGCTGGTGTTTGTCGGCCACGAGAAGTGAGGCGGCTGCAAGATCTGGCGTGCCCAGTCTGAACCGCTGCTGCTGAAGTCCGAGGCCTTCAAGAAGATCGACTACCGCGTCGTCCATCCCGCGGACGCGCCGTTCATCCTCCAGGAGGAGAACTGGCCGGCCGACGCGCGCTGGATCCTCACCGACTTCCAGATGAGCGACGAAGGCGCGCAACGTGGCTACTGGACGCCACGCTTCATCCTGGCGCAGGACAACAAGATCGCCCTGACGGTCACCGGCAACGATGGCTGGAAGCAGAAGATGTGGCCCAAGCTACTGGAAGTGACCGGAACCGCGGCCTAGACTCCCCGTTAGCGCCGGGGAGGCGTATCGACAATGGCCAACGATCTTTTTCGCCGGCAACTCGCGAGCTACGCCGCCGTTCATCGCGACGCGCGCAACAAGGCGACGCACTTCATCGGCATCCCGGCGATCGTCTTCTCGCTGCTGCTGGCGGCCACGCAGGCGCCGCTCGAGATCGCCGGGTACCACACCTCCGCCGCCGCGATCCTCGCCGCGCTGGCGGTGCTGGGCTGGATGGCCCTCGACCTCGGCATCGGCCTGATCATGGCCGTGCTCATGGTGATGCTCTGGTACGGCGCCGAGGCGCTGGCCGCGGCGCTGGGCCACGACGGGCCGGCAGTCTGGGTTGCCTTCGCTACCATCTTCATCGGCGGCTGGGCGCTCCAGTTCCTTGGTCATCACTACGAGGGCAAGCGCCCGGCGCTGCTCGACAATCTCTTCCAGGGCTTCATCGGGCCGATGTTCCTGGTCGCCGAGATCGTGGTAATCACCGGCCATCGCCCCGATCTCGCCACAGCCATCGAGCAGGGTGACGTCACGACCCTTTGAGGGCGCGTGATTTGCCGTTCCGGCCCGTCCGTTGCATGACTTCGGACGTATAAGGGAAAAGGCTGACAGGAGACCAACCATGTTGATCAAGCACACCCGCGGCTGGGAAGTGCCCGAACGGCAGGCGACGCCGGAAGGCGCCTACCTCAATCGCCGCGCCATGGTAAAAGCCATGGGCCTGGGCGCGATCGCCAGCGGCCTCGGCGTGGCGGCGGCGGGACCGGCGCGGGCCGACGACGATCCCTCGGCCAAGCTCTATCCCGCCAAGTCCAACGGCACATACGGCGCCCCGACGCCGATGACGGCCGAGAAGCTCGCCACCACCTACAACAATTTCTACGAGTTCGACGACGGCAAGAACCTGTGGCGCCTCGCGCAGAAGCTGCCGGTGCGGCCATGGACGATCAAGGTGTCAGGCATGGTCGAGAAGCCGTTCGAGATCGACATCGACAGCCTGCTCGCCAAGATGCCGCTCGAGGAGCGCGTCTATCGCCACCGCTGCGTCGAGACCTGGTCGATGATCGTGCCGTGGAGCGGCTTCGCCATGAAGTCGCTTGTCGAGTTCTGCAAGCCCGCGAGCGGCGCCAAGTACATTGTCATGCAGACGCTCAGCAAGCCGTCGGTCATGCCCGGCCAGAAGGACATCCTCTACCCGTGGCCCTACACCGAAGGGCTGGCGATGGACGAGGCGATGAACGACCTCGCCTTCATGGCGACCGGGCTATACGGCAAGCCGATGCCCAAGCAGAACGGCGCGCCGCTGCGCCTCGTGGCGCCGTGGAAGTACGGCTTCAAGAACGTGAAGTCGATCGTCTCGATCGAGTTCAGCGACAAGCGCCCGGTGTCGTTCTGGGAGAAGCTCAACGACAACGAATACGGCTTCTGGGCCAACGTGAACCCGCAGGTGCCGCACCCGCGCTGGAGCCAGGCGACCGAGAAGCCGCTGGGCTCGAGCGACCGCGTGCCGACCCAGCTCTACAACGGCTACGCCGAGTTCGTGTCGGGCCTCTACGAAGGCCGCAAGGCGGAAAAGCTGTTCATGTAAGGCGCTGCGCAAGGCGCCGCGCCTAGCGGCGTGTAGCGCTGCAGCGAAGCGCGGGCGCCGCGCAGTGCAGAACCAATCAAGGCGGTGCGTCCCCCCTCACCTAGCCTCTCCCCCTAGCGGGGGAGAGGAACAAGAGGCTAAAACGGCTTCTTGAGAGGGAACGTCATGATCAAAGTCATCATCGAGAAGAACGGCCCGGTAAAGACGGTTTGGATGAACCGGCCGGAGAAGCGCAACGCGCTCGACAGCGAGCTGCTCGGCAACATGATCGAGGCGCTGCAGGCGCCGGTCGCGGCCGACGACCGCGTGGTCGTGATTCGCGGCAAGGGCGACGTGTTCTGCGCCGGCCTCGACATGGCCGAACGCAGCAAGACCGCGGGCGCCGGCAAGGCGAGCGGCATCGAGATCATGCTGCACGCCATCGAGCTCTGCCCGCTGCCCGTCGTGGCCATCGTCCAGGGCGACGCGATCGCCGGCGGCAACGAGCTGGCGCTGCACTGCGACCTGGTCGTTGCCAGCCAGAAGGCGCGCTTCGGCATGTCGCTGGCCCAGGTCGGCCTCGCGCCCAACTGGTTCCTCGGCAAGAAGCTGATGGAAGTGCTGGGCCCGGTGACGACGCGCGAGATGCTGCTGCTCGGCGATCCGCTGCCCGCGACCAAGCTCCATGCGCTCGGCCTGATCGCGCGCTGCGTGCCGGCCGACCAGCTCGAGGCCGAGGCGGACAAGGTGATCGGCCGGCTGGCGGCCAATGCGCCGCTGTCGCTCAAGGCCATGAAGGCGTTGACTGTGCGTCAGCTCGAGTTCCGCGACGGGCTGAAACATGACGACGTCGACAAGCTCGTGACGGCGGCGATGCAGAGCATCGACGCGCAGGAAGGCATGAAGGCGCGTCTGGAAAAGCGTACCGCCAAGTTCACCGGCAAATAACGTGGGCAAGTAGATGTCGGTCCGCCTTCGCCTCGACAAGCCCTGGAAGCCGCTGACGGCCGAGGAGGCCACACGCCTGCCAGGCCAGCTCGGCGTCTACCAGATCGCCGACGCGTCGGGCGCGATCCTTTATATCGGCGAGGCCGGTGCGCGCTCACCCTTCGGCCTGCGCTCGGAGTTGCAGCGCGAGTTCAACGCACGCGGCGCGGGCTGCCAGTTCAGGGTCGAAGTGAACCAGCAGTACCGCTCGCGCTGGTTCGAGCTCCTGATGGTGCACAAGCACGATCACGGCAGCCTGCCGCCCGACAACGAGAAGAACCCGCCGCCCGTGCTCGGGCGCCTCAGTCCCGCTTGAGAGAGAACCGCCATGGATTTCGAGCCGAACGAAGAGCAGCAGATGCTGATCGACCAGGTCCGCCGGTTTGTCCGCGAGGAGATCATCCCGCTCGAGGCGAATCTGGATCCCGACGCGTCGGAACTCGAGCCCGTCGACCACAAGCGGCTGGTCGAGAAGACCAAGGCGATGGGCCTGTTCGGCATCGACATCCCCAAGGAATACGGCGGCCCCGACATCGACATCGTGACGCGCGTGCTGCTGGCCATCGAGATGGCCCAGCATCGTGCCGGGCTCTACGTGCCCTGCTACGGCACCTTCGGCGGCGCCGGCCTGGCCCAGATCTTCGAGGCCAACGACGACCAGAAGGAGCGCTACCTCTACCCGACCCTGCGCGGCGAGAAGAAGGCGTTCTTCGGCCTCACCGAACCCTCCGGCGGCAGCGATCCGGCGCGCGCCATCCAGACCCAGGCCGAGCGCCGGGACAACGGTTGGGTGCTGAACGGCGCCAAGATCTTCATCTCCAACGCCGACCGGGCGCAGTACGGCATCGTCTTTGCTCGCACGGACGCCGCCAAGGGACGCGCCGGCATCACCTGCTTCATCATCGACGGCGACACGCCGGGCTTCCACGTCCGCCGCGTGGTCCACACCTTGCGCTCGTCGCACTACGCCACCGAACTCGAGTTCAAGGACTGCTGGGTGTCGGACCACCAGGTGCTGGGCGAGGTGAACAAGGGCTTTGCCGTCGCCAACGATCGCCTCACGCGCCAGCGCATCCCCTACGCCGCCGGCTGCATCGGCGTGGCGATCGCCGCGCACGAGATGGCGATCGAGTGGGCCAAGATGCGCTCGACCTTCGGCGAGAAGCTGGCCAACCGCCAAGCCGTGCAGTGGATGCTGGTCGACAACGAGATCGACATCCGCACCGCCAAGCACTTCACCCTGGAAGCCGCCGAAAAGGCGCGCCGGGGACTGCCCTTCAAGATCGAAGCCTCGATCGCCAAGCTCACGGCGTCGGAAGGCGGTGGCCGGGTCGTCGACCGCTCGATGCAGATCCATGGCGGCATGGGCATGACCAAGGATCTTCCGCTCGAGCGCTGGTATCGCGAGATGCGCATCCGCCGGGTCGGCGAAGGCCCGAGCGAGGTCCAGCGCATGGTGATCGCGCGCGAGATCCTGGGCAGCAATCTTCGATGAGCCGCAAGCCGCTCGAAGGTCTGACCGTCGTCGAGTTCGGCCAGAATCTCGCGGGGCCGTACGCGGGCCAGATCCTGGCCTTCCTCGGTGCCGAAGTCGTCAAGATCGAGCGGCCCGAGGGTGACGACGCGCGCAAATGGGGACCTCCATTCGTCGAGGGCGATGCCACCGGCTTCATCGCGCTCAATCGCGGCAAGAAGTCGATCACGTGCGATCTGGCTGACAAGACGCAGCGCGAGGCGTTGATCGCGCGCATCGGTGCGGCCGATATCTTCGTCCATAACCTGCGCGCCGACGTGCCGGCCAAGTTCGGCATCGACGGGGCGACGCTCACGAAGAAATTTCCCAAGCTGATCTATGCCGACCTCGGCGCCTTCGGCCATGAAGGTCCGTGGAAGGAGCGCCCGGGCTACGAGCCGATCATCCAGGCGGTCGCCGGCCTGATCTCGCTGAACGGCGATCCCTCCGGGCCCGAGGCCCGGGTGGGCGTGTCGATCATCGACCTGTCGACCGGCATGTGGACGGCGATCGGCATCCTGGCGGCACTGGCCAAGCGCACCGCCACCGGCGAAGGCAGCCTGGTGAATACGTCACTCTACGAATCCGGCTTGATGTGGGCGTCCAATCACGTGGCGCAGTATTCGGTAACCGGCAAGATGCCGCCGCGCCAGGGCACCGGCCATCCCTCGCTCACGCCCTACCAGGCGTTCGAGTGCTCGGACGGGCCGTTGATGATCTGCCCGGGCAACGATCGCCTGTGGCGCAAGTTCGCCGAGGTTCTGGGCCGTCCCGAGTGGCCCGACGAGGCGCGCTTCAAGACCAACGTCGACCGCTTCGCCCGTCGCGAGATGCTTCTGGGCACGATCGCCGACATCATGAAAAAGGAGAGCCGCGCGCACTGGTCGGCCAAGCTCGACGCGCTGGGCGTGCCCAACGGGCCGCTCAACTCCGTCCCGCAGGTGCTGGAACTGGCGCAGACGGCGGCTTTGGGAATGTTCACCCAGCCCTATGCCGGCAGCGAGGCGCTGTTCCACGGCCTGCCGCTCAGCATCGACGGCGAGCGCGCAGGCGGAACGGAAAAGGCGCCGAAGATCGGCGAGCACAACGGCAAAGTTTAGCCGGCGAAGCTCAGGCAGTAGTCGCGCACCTGCTCGAGCGGGATGCGCGCGTGGCTCTGCACGATGATGAACTTGCCTTTGGGATCGGTGCCGGGCGGCAGCTTGACCAGCCGCTCGAAGTCGCTCGGGGCCCACACGCAGGAATGCTCGGAGAAGAGCTGCGTGTCGTGGAAGTAACAGGGATCCCAGTGGATGTGATAGTCGAACAGGTTGCCGCGCCGTTCGGCGACGCTGGTGTAGAGCGAATATTCCGTCCACGGAATCGCACCGATCTTGCGCAGCACGCGAAACGACAGCGCCGTCATCGGGTCGATGAAGCCCAGGCGGAAGAAGTCGAGCGTCTGGCGCGTCAGGTCGCCGTGCAGGATGTTGGGCGTCACCGAGAGGCCGTGCGTGGCGGGATCGTAGGGCACGCCCGCCAGGTCGGCCGCCTGCTGCCACCAGTCGTGGTGGCGCTTGGGCTCCCAGCGCGACAGCGCGCGGCCCTGGTGCACGAAGGTGCGCGAATCGAAGTCGCCGACGCAGCACACGTCCGAATCGAGCGTCAGGAAACCGCCGAAGCCCAGCCGCGCCGGCACCGCGAGCTTGACGATCTGCTGGCGGTACCAGCCGGTCATCGTCCAGAAGCGGCTGAGCGGCCCGAAGAAGTCGCGCTCGGACCGCACCGAGACCTCGATGGTGGGAAAGCGCGGCAGGCTGCTGCGCAGCATGGCCACGTCGCGCGCCGGCGCCACGATCATCAGTTCGAACGGCTTGCTGTCGCGCCAGTGCTTGGCTAGCGACTCGATCAGCAGCCCGGCACGCTCGAGGTCGCCGCGGCGCTTCAGGTTGCGCAAAGCAATGGGCAGGAGGGCCTGGCGGACTTCGGAGAACATCGAGACGCTATTTAGGGTGAAACCAGACGATTGCCCGCAAAAAAAACGCCGGGCCATACAGGCCCGGCGAGTCAAACAGGGAGGCTTCACGTCTGGGAGACGTGGGATCGATAGGATCCCGAGTTTCGAGCAGGAGCGACCGAAGCCGCCCATGTCGAAGACCTGAAGCCAAATTACGCCTCGAGAGCCGTATTGTTAGGGTCGAAGATTCGAACACTGACATGCGAGCCATGCATGTCTCTCAGTGGCTATGCAATACTATTGCTCGGGGCCGCTAGAACCGTGTGTCGGCCACCTTGCGCAGCAGGAAATCGCGAAACACCGCAATACGCTTGGAATGGCGCAATTCCTCGGGGTAAGTGAAATACACATCCGTTGTACGGACATTGAGGTCGGGCAGCAGGATCTCGAGCTTGGTCGATTCGCGCGCCAAGTAATCGGGCAGCGAGGCGATGCCGAGGCCCGACTCGACGGCGCGGAAGATGCCGTAGGTATTGTTCACCCGCAGCACGACCAGCCGGTTGGCGCTGTCGGAGCTGCCCTCGCGCAGCAGCCAGTTGACGTCCTGGACCGGCGCGCGGGCGTCCTCGCCGAAGATGATCATGCGGTGCTGGTCGAGTTCCTCGACGGTCTTGGGCTTGCCGTACTTCTGGACGTAGCTCTGCGAGGCATAGACGTGGCTGCGCACCGTAAGCAGGTGGCGCTGCACGAGGCCGGGCTGGCGCGGCATGACCATGCGGATCGCCACGTCGGCCTCGCGCATGCCGAGGTCGAGCTCGTTGTCCGACAGCACCAGGCTGACGTCGATCTCGGGGTACATGGTGATGAATTCGTGCATCTGGGCAGTGAGCCAGGTCGAGCCGAAGCCGACCGTGGCGTGGATCTTGAGTCGCCCCGCCGGCTTGTCCTGGTTGGCGCGCAGCAGCGCCTCGGCGGTGTTGACCTTGGCCGCCATGTCGCGCGCAGTGCGATAGAGCAACTCGCCCTGCTCGGTCAGGATCAGCCCGCGCGCATGGCGGTGGAACAGCATGACGCCGAGCTGCTCCTCAAGGGCGCCGATCTGGCGCGAAATCGCCGACTGGCTGAGCTTCAGCCCCTCGCCGGCATGGGTAAAGCTGCCCGCATCCGCCACCGCCTGGAAGATGCGCAGCTTGTCCCAGTCCATGCCCTCGCTGCGCTCGCCGCGTTCGCCGCTCATTCGGCGGCCTGCGCTATTCCGGACTCCTGGCTGGCGAGCCACTTCTCGGCCTCGAGCGCCGCCATGCAGCCGGTGCCCGCGGCGGTCACGGCCTGGCGGAAGATCTTGTCCTGCACGTCGCCCGCGGCGTAGACGCCCTCGATGTCGGTAGCCGTCGAATCCGGCCGCGTGACGAGATAGCCCTCGGCATCCATCGCCAGCTTGCCCTTGAACAGCTCGGTATTGGGCGAATGGCCGATGGCGATGAACACGCCGTCGGTGCTGAGCTGCTTCTCCGCGCCCGTCTTCACGTTCTTCACCCGCACGCCGGTGACCAGCGGCGCCGGGTTCTTCTCACCGGTGATCTCCTGCACGGCGTGGTCCCACAGCACCGAAACCTTGGGGTTCTTGAACAGCCGTTCCTGCAGGATCTTTTCCGCACGGAAGCTGTCGCGGCGATGGACGAGAGTGACCTTGGACGCGTGATGCGTGAGGTAGAGCGCCTCCTCGACCGCGGTGTTGCCGCCGCCCACGACCACGACTTCCTTGTTGCGGAAGAAGAAGCCGTCGCAGGTGGCGCAGGCCGATACGCCGCCGCCCCGGAAGCTCTCCTCGGTCGGCAGACCGAGCCACTTGGCGGTGGCGCCGGTCGAGACGATCAGCGCATCGGCCTCGTAGCGGTCGCCCGAGTCGCCGATGCAGATGAACGGCCGGCGGTCGAGCTGGACCTCGACGATCGTGTCGAAGAAAAGCTGCGTGCCGACATGCTCAGCCTGCTTCTGCATCTGCTCCATGAGCCACGGGCCCTGGATCACGTCGGCGAAGCCCGGATAATTCTCGACGTCGGTGGTGATGGTGAGCTGGCCGCCCGGCTGGATGCCCTGCACCAGCATCGGCTTGAGGCTTGCCCGGGCTGCATAGATGGCCGCCGTGTAGCCGGCCGGCCCCGACCCGAGGATGAGGACTTTCCCGCGATGAGTTGCTGCCATGACCTACTCGCATCCCGCTTTCCGCATATCTACCGACATATATGCAAACCTTACCCACTTTGCACGAGTGATATCCGCGCGGGGCGCAATTGTTCACGGAGCCGGGGGGCCTTCTCGCAACTTTATTGCGCGAATGGCATGGTTCTGGCATAGACCGCGACCAATAGAGGAGACCCAATGGCTCGCGCAAAGCTCGATCGAATCGACCGGCGCATTCTAAGCGATCTTCAGGCGAACGGCCGCATGACCAACGTGGAGTTGGCCCAGCGCGCCGGTATCTCCGCCCCGCCCTGCCTGCGCCGCGTGCGGGCGCTGGAACGGGCCGACATCATCAAGGGCTACCACGCAGAGCTCAGCCCCGAGGCGCTAGGCTACAGCGTCTCGGTGTTCGCCTTGGTGGGCCTCAACAGCCAGGCCGAGGCCGATCTCAAGTCGTTCGAGGAGCTGATCGCCAAATGGGACGAGGTGCGCGAGTGCCACATGCTGGCCGGCGAAGCCGACTTCCTGCTGAAGATCGTGGCCGAGACCTGGGACGAGTATCAGAAGTTCCTGACGACGCGGCTGACCTCCGCGCCCAACGTCAGCCATGTAAAGTCGATGATGGTGTTCCGCACCGCCAAGGCCACGCCCGGCGTCCCCATCCCGGTCGAATGACCGTGGACGTCACGCTTGAGCGCCTGCACGAGATCGCCGACGCCTTCGCCCGTCGCGACGTCGACGGCATCGTCGGTTCGTTCGCCGAGGACGGCGAGTTTCGCAACGCCCGCGGGCCGCACCACTGGGGCCAGAGCTACAAGGGCCACGCCGCCATCCGCAGCTATTTCGAGCCGCTGTTCGCGGGCTCGGGCGACGTCACGTGGCGGCACACCAGCGAATTCATCGCCGGCAACCGCGCCGTCACCGAATGGCACCGCACCGCCACGCTCCGGACCGGCGAGACGCAATCCTGGTTGGGCTGCGACCTCTACACCTTCCGCCGCGGCCTGATCGTGATGAAGGACACCTACATCAAGGTCGTGACCTGAGCCCCCCTTGCGGGGAACAGTGTGTATTGATAGCGTGCCTCTCATACACAGCGTTACCGCTATGAGGCTGTCATGAAAAACCTCTTCGACGCCGGTCGTGTCCTGCTTGCCGACCTGGCCTCCACCCTGTTGTTCCTCGCGCTCTACCTGCTCACCGACAACCTCTTCCTGGCGGTCGGCGTCGGCATGGCCCTGGGCATCACGCAGATCGCGGTGCACCTGGCGCGCCGCCAGCCGATCGGCGCGCTGCAATGGCTGAGCGTCGTCCTGGTCGTGGCATCGGGGGCCGCCACGCTGTTCACCCACGACCCGCGCTTCGTGATGCTGAAGCCCAGCGTCATCTACTGCATCGTCGGCATCGTCATGCTGAAGCGCGGCTGGATGAACCGCTACCTGCCGCCGCGCGCCGAGCCGGTGAAGGACGTCGCCACCACCTTCGGCTACGTCTGGGCGGGGCTGATGTTCTTCTCGGCCATCCTCAATATCGGGCTGGCGCTGAACCTCGACGCCAGGGTGTGGGCCGCCACCATGTCGGCCTGGGGCATCGGCAGCAAGATCGGCCTGTTCCTGATCCAGTATGCGGCGATGACCACGATCGGCAAGCGCCGTGCGATGAGCGCCGCGCGCGCGGCCTGAGAGCCGTGTCCCCGCCGACGCTGCACCTGCTTTGCGGCAAGATCGCCGCCGGCAAGTCGACGCTCGCCCCCGAGCTGGCGCTCCAGCCGAACACGGTGGTGATCGCCGAGGATTTCTGGCTGGCGCGCCTCTATCCGGGCGAGATCGTCACCATCGAAGACCAGGCCCGATGCTCGGCCCGGCTGTGCACGGCGCTGGCCCCTCACCTCGTCGACCTGCTGCGCGGCGGCCTGTCCGTCGTCCTCGACTTTCACGCCAACACCGTGCGCCGCCGGGCCTGGATGCGGAGCGTGATCGACGACGCGGGCGTGGCCCACCGGCTCCACTATCTCGACATGCCGGATGAAACCTGCCGGGCGCGCCTGCATCGCCGCAACGCAGCGGGCACGCACGAATACGCCGCGAGCGACGCGGAGTTCGATCTGTTCACGAGCTATTTCGTGGCGCCGGCACCCGAGGAGGGGTTCGACGTCGTCGTCCACCGGCCGCCGGCGGACGCCGCTACTTGAAGGCGACGCCCACGATCGCGTAGGACTTTCCACCGCGCGGGGTCTGGACCTCGACGGTGTCGCCCACGGTCTTGCCGATCAGCGCCCGGCCGATCGGCGAGGTTACCGAAATGCTGCCCTTGGCGAGGTCGGCCTCGTAGGGGCCGATGATCTGGTACTTCACCTTCTCGTCGGTGTCCTCGTCGGCCAGCCGCACGGTGGCGCCGAACTTCACGACCTTGCCCGAGAATTTCGAGAAATCGATCACCTCGGCGCGCGAGATGATGCTCTCGACCTCGATGATGCGGCCCTCGATGAAGCCCTGCTTCTCGCGCGCGGATGTGTACTCGGCGTTCTCCGACAGATCGCCGTGCTCACGCGCCGCGGCGATCGCCTTGATGATGGCGGGCCGTTCGATGCTCTTCAGCTGCTTCAGTTCGTCCTCGAGGCTCTTCAGCCCCACGGCGGTTGTCGGAACCTTTTCCATGCCGGGATCGTCCTTAATCATTCGAACGCCGTCAACGGGCAAGCACGCACCGTGGTTGCGGTGCGCCGGCCGGTTTTACCCAATATGGGCTCTAGAAAGTACCCTTGAAGTATGATTGCAGCGGCGCCACGTCGAGCGCGCCGGCAAGCACGGCGGCGATGCCCTCGACCGAGGCTTTGGCGCCGGCCACCGTCGTGTAATAGGCGATCTTGTTCATCAGCGCCGCCCGCCGCAGGGTGAAGCTGTCCGTGAGCGCTACCGCACCATCTACCGTGTTGAACACGAGCTGGATCTTGCCGTCCTTCATCAGGTCGACGATGTGCGGCCGGCCCTCGAGCACCTTGTTCACCCGCTGCGAGACGATGCCGTGCTTGGCCAGGAAGTCGGCGGTGCCGCCGGTTGCCACGACGTTGAAGCCGAGCTCGATCAGCCGCTTCACCGGCTTCACCATCGCCTGCTTGTCGGAGTCCTTCACCGAGACGAACACCGCACCGTCGACCGGCACCTTGCTGCCGGCGCCAAGCTGCGACTTGGCAAAGGCGCGACCGAAGTCGCGATCGAGGCCCATGACCTCGCCGGTCGAGCGCATCTCGGGGCCCAGGATCACGTCGACGCCGGGGAAACGCGCGAACGGGAACACCGCTTCCTTGACCGCGACGTGCTTGCCCTTGTTCTTCTTGATGGCGAGCGATTTCAACGACTCGCCGGCCATAAGCCGAGCGGCGAACTTGGCGATCGGCTGGCCCGTCGCCTTGGCGACGAACGGCACCGTACGGCTGGCGCGCGGGTTGACCTCGAGCACGTAGACGTCGCCGTCCTTGACCGCATACTGCACGTTCATCAGGCCGACGACCTGCAGCGCCTTGGCCATCGCCTCGGTCTGGCGCTCGATCTCGGCGATGATCTTGGCCGGCAGCGAATACGGCGGCAGCGAGCAGGCCGAGTCGCCGGAATGGATCCCCGCCTCCTCGATATGCTCCATGATGCCGGCGACGAAGACGTTCTGATCCTTGTCGGCCAGGGCATCGACGTCGACCTCGATGGCGTCGCGCAGGTAGGAGTCGATCAGCACCGGGTTCGAGCCCGAGACCTTCACCGCGTCGCGGATGTAGCGCTCGACCGATTCGCGGTCGTAGACGATCTGCATCGCGCGGCCGCCCAGAACGTAGGACGGGCGGATCACGACGGGGTAGCCGATCTTTTCGGCAATCGCGATCGCCTGGGCCTGCGATGTCGCCGTGCCGTTCTCCGGCTGGCGCAGCTTCAGTTTCTGGATCAGCTTCTGGAAACGGTCGCGATCCTCGGCGAGGTCGATCGCATCGGGTGACGTGCCGAGGATGGGAATGCCGGCGGCCTCGAGCGGCTTGGCGAGCTTGAGCGGCGTCTGGCCGCCGAACTGCACGATCAGGCCCAGCAGCGTGCCGTTGCGGCGCTCGACCTCGACCAGCTCGATCACGTCCTCGGCCGTCAGCGGCTCGAAGTACAGGCGATCGGCGGTGTCGTAGTCGGTCGACACGGTCTCGGGGTTGCAGTTGACCATGATGGTCTCGTAGCCCGCTTCGTGCAGCGCATAGACGGCGTGGACGCAGCAGTAATCGAACTCGATGCCCTGGCCGATGCGGTTGGGACCGCCGCCCAGGATGATGATCTTCTTGGCCGCCGTCGGGTTGGCCTCGCACTCGGCGGGGCGATGACCGTCACCTTCGTAGCAGGAATAGAAATACGGCGTGCGCGATTCGAACTCGGCGGCGCAGGTGTCGATGCGCTTGAACACCGGGCGGACGCCCAGCGCGCGGCGACGCTTGGCGACCTCGGCGCTGCTGAGTTTCGTCAGCTCGCTGAGACGATCGTCCGAAAAACCCTTCTTCTTGAGCTCGAGCAGCGCCTTGGTGTCCTTGGGCAGGCCGCTCTTGCGAACCTCGGCCTCGACCGCCACGAGCTGCTCGATCTGGCGCAGGAACCACGGCTCGTACTTCGACGCCTGGGCGATCTCCTCGACCGTGAGGCCGTGGCGGAACGCCTGGGCGATCACCAGGATGCGGTCGGGCGTCGGCCGCGCCAGCGCGCCCATGACCGCCGACTTGTCCGGCGCGCCCTTGATCTCGACCTCGTTGAGGCCGGTCAGCCCCGTCTCCATCGAGCGCAGCGCCTTCTGCAGCGACTCCTGGAACGTGCGGCCGATCGACATCGCCTCGCCCACGCTCTTCATCGAGGTGGTGAGCAGGGCCTCGGCGCCCGGGAACTTCTCGAAGGCGAAGCGCGGCATCTTGGTGACGACGTAGTCGATAGTCGGTTCGAACGACGCCGGCGTCGAGCCGGTGATGTCGTTCAGCAACTCGTCGAGCGTGTAGCCGACCGCCAGGCGCGCGGCGACCTTGGCGATCGGGAAGCCGGTGGCCTTCGAGGCCAGCGCCGAGGAACGCGACACGCGCGGGTTCATCTCGATCACGACCATGCGCCCGGTCGCCGGATCGACGGCGAACTGCACATTCGAGCCGCCGGTATCGACGCCGATCTCGCGCAGGCACGCGATCGAGGCGTCGCGCATGATCTGGTATTCCTTGTCGGTCAAGGTCAGCGCCGGCGCCACCGTTACCGAGTCGCCGGTGTGCACGCCCATCGGATCGACGTTCTCGATCGAGCAGATGATGATGCAGTTGTCCTTGCGGTCGCGCACGACCTCCATCTCGTACTCTTTCCAGCCGAGCACGGACTCCTCGACCAGCACCTCGGTCGTGGGCGAGGCCTCGAGGCCGCCCTGCACGATGTCGAAGAACTCGTCGCGATTGTAGGCGATGCCGCCGCCGGTGCCGCCCAGCGTGAACGACGGACGGATGATCGCCGGCAGGCCCACGAAGTCGAGTGCCTTGGCCGCTTCCTCGCGATTGTGCACGGCCTCGCTCTTGGGCGACTCCAGACCGATCTTGGTCATGGCGTCGCGGAACAGCAGACGATCCTCGGCCTTGTCGATGGCCTCGGCGTTGGCGCCGATCAGCTCGACGCCGTATTTCGCCAGTCGCCCGTCGCGGTGCAGCGCCATCGCCGTGTTGAGCGCGGTCTGGCCGCCCATGGTCGGCAGGATGGCGTCGGGCCTTTCCTTCTCGATGATCTTGGCCACCATGTCGGGCGTGATCGGCTCGATATAGGTGGCGTCGACCAGGCCCGGATCGGTCATGATCGTGGCCGGATTCGAGTTGATCAGGATGACGCGGTAGCCCTCTTCCTTCAGCGCCTTGCACGCCTGCACGCCCGAGTAATCGAACTCGCAGGCCTGGCCGATCACGATCGGACCGGCGCCGATGATCAGGATGCTCTTGATGTCAGTACGCTTGGGCATGGTTCTCTATTTGCCCTTGCTCTTGTCGATCATCTCGACGAAGCGATCGAAGAGGTAATGGCTGTCGGTCGGGCCGGGCGAGGCCTCGGGGTGGTACTGCACCGAGAAGGCCTGCTTGTCGGTCGAGCGGATGCCCTCGTTGGTGCCGTCGAACAGCGACACGTGCGTCACCTCGACGTTCTTGGGCAGCGATTCAGGGATCACGCAGAAGCCGTGGTTCTGTGACGTGATCTCGACCTTGCCGGTCGTGAGATTCTTCACCGGCTGATTGGCGCCGCGATGGCCGCGCTCCATCTTCTTCGTCTTGCCGCCCAGGGTCAGCGCGAGAAGCTGGTGGCCGAGACAGATGCCGAACAGCGGTACCTTCTTGTCGAGCACACCCTGGATCGCCGGCACGGCATACTTGCCGGTCGCCGCCGGATCGCCGGGGCCGTTCGACAGGAACACGCCGTCGGGCTTGTGGCGCAGGATGTCTTCCGCCGTCGCCGTCGCCGGCACCACCGTCACCTTGCAGCCGGCGTTGGCCAGGCACCGCAGAATGTTGCGCTTGGCGCCGTAGTCGACGGCGACCACGTGATACTTGGCCTTGTCGAGCTTGCCGTAGCCCTTGCCGAGCGCCCACGTCGTCTCGTTCCACGAATAGCCCTGCTTGGCCGAGACCTCGATGGCGAGATCCATGCCCTCGAGGCCGGGCCACTCCTGCGCGGTCTTCACCAGCTTCGGGATGTCGAACTTGCCGTCCGGCGCGTGGACGACGACGCCGTTGGGCGCCCCGCCGTCGCGCACGCGGCGCGTGATCTCGCGCGTGTCGACGCCGCAGATGCCCGGCAGGTTGTGGCTCTTCAGCCAGTCATCGAGCGGCTTGGCGTTGCGCCAGTTGGCCGGCTCGGTGATGTCGCCGCGCAGCACGATGCCGCGCGCGGCCGGGTTGATGCTCTCGATATCCTCGAGATTGGTGCCGACGTTGCCGATGTGGGGGAAGGTGAAAGTGATGATCTGGCCGGCATAGGAGGGATCGGTGATGATCTCCTGGTAGCCGGTCATCGAGGTGTTGAAGCAGACCTCGCCCACCGCCGAACGCGCCGCCCCGATGCCCTTGCCCCAGAAGACCGTCCCGTCGGCCAGCACCAGCGCGGCCGTGGCCCAACGCGGCGCGGCGTTTTCGGCGCCGGCGGTCTTAGGTGAAGTCATGATGGTCTGGTCCGTTCCGCGGCCCGTCCGGTCGCCCGGAGTGGCGGCCTGCGAACCGCGCGGTTTGTAACCAAGCGGTCGCATAGGGTCAAGGCGCCGTGAGGGGATAATTATTAAGCTATTTCAATAACTTATTTACTTTGCCAACCGCGCCGCAGGCGATTAGTTTCCGCAGCTTCTACCAACAGGATGCGAATATGCTCCGCGACAAGCTCACCGAGGCGATGAAAGAGGCCATGCGCGCCCGCGATGCCGCGGCGCTGGGCACGATTCGCCTGATCCTGGCCAAGCTCAAGGACACCGATATCGCCGCCCGCACCGAGGCCAACCGCGAGGGCGTGCCCGAGGACAAGATCCTCTCGATGTTGCAGGGCATGATCAAGCAGCGCAACGAATCGATCGTGCTCTACGAAAAGGGCGCGCGCCAGGACCTGGCCGACAAGGAAAAGGCCGAGATCGTCGTCATCGAACGCTTCCTGCCCCAGCAGATGGACGAGGCCGCTGTGGCCGCCGCCGTCGGCGAGGCCATCAAGTCGGCCGGCGCCACCTCGATCAAGGACATGGGCGGCGTCATGGCCGCGCTGAAGGGCAAGTACGCCGGCCAGATGGATTTCGCCAAGGCCTCGGCCGCGGTGAAGAAGGCGCTCACGGGCTGACGCCGCAATGGCCTACGACGAGAAGACAGCCGAACGTATCCGGCATCTTCTTGCCGAGCGCCCGGACTTTGCCGAAAAGAGAATGTTCGGAGGCCTCGCCTTCATGGTGAAGGGCGGCATGTGTTGCGCGGTGAGCGGCCGCGGCGGGCTGCTGATGCGGATTGGCCCCGAGGCGGCGGCGAAGCTGGTGAAGCAGGCCCATGTGAAGCCGATGCGCATGGCCGGGCGGGTCGTGAAGACTTATGTCCGAGTCATGCCCGAGGCCTATCGCACCCCAGCCCAGCTGGCGACGTGGGTCCGGCGCGCCGTCGACTTCACGACCACCCTGCCGGCAAAAACCAGGCGCGCGAGCAGCGCGGCATTGAACAAGCGAACGCCTAGCGCGGCACGGAAAATGCCTCGCCCTCGGTCAGGCTGAAGCGCAGGCGCCCGCCGGCGAAGGACACGCGCAGGCCGCGATGTTTCGCAAGATAGTGGATCATCACGATCGCCCCGCACACGCCCGCGGCGGCGCCAACGCCAAGCGCCCAGCGCGGGCCGAAACGATCGGCGATCCAGCCAACTATAGGAGCGCCGATCGGCGTGCCGCCGAGCGCGATGGCCAGCCGAATCGCCATGACGCGGCCGCGCATGGCGGGCTCGGTCGAGAGCTGCATCAGGCTGTTGGTCGAGTTGGTGATGGTGAGCGCCGACACGCCGATGACAACGAGCGTCAGGCCGAACAGCCAGTAGCTGGGCATGATCGCGGCGAGCGCGCAGCCCGCCGCGAAGACCGCCGTGCCGATGAGCAACAACTCGATGCGCGGTCTTTCGCGACCGGCGGCAAGCAGTGCGCCCGTCACCGTGCCGATCGCCATCATCGACGCCAGAAGTCCGTATCCGCCGGCGCCCGCATGAAAAACAGTCACCGCCATGGTCGAGATGAAGATCTGGAAATTCATGCCGAACGTGCCGATCACAAACAGCATGAGAAGGATCGCCCTGAGGTCGGGGCGTTTCCAGACATAGCGAAAGCCCGCGACGAAGCCGCCAGGCGCGCGGACGGCCCGTCGATTGTGACGCAGCTCGCCCAGGCGCAGGAACGTGAGCGAGCAGAGAACGCCGCCGAACGACAGAGCGTTTGCCAGAAAGGCCCAGCCCGTTCCCACGCCGGCGATCAGCAAGCCCGCGAGGGCAGGCCCCACCATGCGCGCGGCGTTGAACGAGGTGGAATTGAGCGCCACTGCGTTCGGCAGGTCGGTCTCGCCCACGAGATCCGAAACGAAGGTCTGCCGCGCGGGCGCGTCGAACGCCGCGGCACAGCCATGGAAAAAGGCGAACACGTAGACGTGCCAGAGCTGCACGAAGCCGGTGACCGTGAGCAGGCCCAGCCCCAGCGCACAAAGGCCCATCGCCGCCTGCGTGACCATCAGGAGCTTGCGCCGGTCGAAGAAGTCGGCGGCAAAGCCACTGAAGGGCAGCATGAGCATCTGCGGGCCGAACTGCAGCGCCATCACCAGACCGAGCGCGCTCGCATTGTTGTGGGTGAGCTGGGTGAGCACCAGCCAGTCCTGGGCAACGCGCTGCATCCACGTGCCCACGTTGGAGACGATCGCGCCGCCCGCCCACAGCCGGTAATTGTAGTTGGCCAGCGAGCGGAAAGTGCCCGTCGGCCCCAGGAGACGCGTCCTCATCTCGGAGTGCTTTATCAGCTTGCCGCCTTCGCCGAACTGGCCAAGTAGGCCTTGACTTTTGTTGCGAAAATCGCAATAGTGGTTGCAGGGACTTTTAACCGGAGGGTGTCTCGCTAGATTCCCGCTATTTTAACGGTCACTTTTGGTAACCTTTTTATCTGGGTTTTTAAAAACGTTACTTTTCGTGACCACCGGCCTTTCTGGCCTCTCTCCATGCGCGGGGAGAAGCACATGAAAGGCACCTGTCCCCGCTTTGCCCTCTGGTTCACCTTTCGCTGCGAGACCATCTTAAGAACATGGCCTTCCCTCCCGGCTTCCTCGATGAACTGAAAGCGCGCGTGAGCCTCAGCGACGTCGTCGGACGCAAGGTCGCGCTGAAGCGGCGCTCGGGCTCGGAGTACGCCGGCCTCTGCCCGTTCCACAACGAGAAGACGCCGTCGTTCACGGTCAACGACAAGAAGAGCTTCTTCTACTGTTTCGGCTGCCACGAGAAAGGCGATGCCGTCGGCTTCGTGATGAAGACCGAGGGCCTGTCGTTCCCCGAGGCGGTCGAGAAGCTGGCGCGCGAGGTCGGCCTGCCGGTGCCGCAGTCCACGCCGCAGGACCGCGAGCGCGCCCAGCAGGCCTCGACATTGCAGCAGGTCGTCGAGGAAGCCGCACGCTGGTTTCAGAAGCAGCTGCGCCTGCCGGTCGGCCGCAACGGCCTCGACTATTTCCGCGGCCGCGGCCTCAGCGACGAGACGATCGACGATTTCCGCCTGGGCTTCTCGCCCGACAGCCGCGACGGCGTGATCGCCGCCCTGAAGCGCGAGGGCGCGACCATCGACAAGATCGTCGAGGCGGGTCTGGCCATCCAGCCCGAGGATACGCACCGCGAGCCCTACGATCGCTTCCGCGGCCGGGTGATGTTTCCGATCACCGACCGGCGCGGCAGGGTCATCGCCTTCGGCGGACGCGTCATCGGCCCGGGCGAGCCCAAGTATCTCAACTCGCCGGAGACGCCGCTCTTCCACAAGGGCGCCAACCTCTACTGCCTCGACCGCGCGCGGGTGGCGGTGACCAAGGACCAGCCGGTGATCGTAGCCGAAGGTTACATGGACGTGATCGCGCTCCACGGCGCGGGCTTCACTGGCGCGGTGGCACCGCTCGGCACGGCGCTGACCGAGGGCCAGCTCGCCGAGGTGTGGAAGCTGGCGGACGAGCCCTATCTCTGCTTCGACGGCGACAATGCCGGACGGCGCGCCGCCCAGCGCGGCGCCGAGCGCGCGCTGCCGCTGCTGCGCGCCGGCAAGAGCCTGCGCTTCATCGCGCTCCCCACCGGCGAGGATCCCGACAGCCTTCTGCGCGCGCGCGGCGCCACGGCCATCGAGAGCGTGCTGAAACTGGCGCGGCCGCTGTCCGACGTAGTGTGGGACATGGAGGTCGAGGGCAAGCCGACCGACACGCCCGAACGCCGCGCGGCCCTGCAGCGCTCCGTCCTGGAGAAGGTCGACCAGATCGCCGATCCGATCGTGCGCGACCACTACCGCGCCGACATGCGGACGCGGCTGAACAAGCAACGCCAGGCCGACGGCCAGCAGTGGTGGGGCGGCGGCGCGCCCGGCCAGCGCCGGCCGTTTCGCGGCGTCCCCGGCGCGCCGGTGGCGCCCTTCCCGCCCGGCGCCGCCGCCCGCGCCTCGACCATGGACCTCGACGGCTCGCGGCAAGTCCAGGTGCTGCTCGGGGTCCTGGTCGAGCGACCGGCCTTGCTGCACATCCTGCACGAGGAGGTCGCCCGCCTGCCGATCGCCAACCCCGAGCTGGAACGGCTGCAATCCGGCCTGCTCGACGCCCTCTCCATGATCCCCGACGGGATCGACCCGGCGGCCGACGATGCGGTGGGACAGGGTGCGCCGGACGACCAGCCCCCCCTTGAAACCCGTCTGATCACAGAGCATTTGCAAAGGAGCGGGCTGGGGCCCGCCGCCGAGGCCGCCCGGGTGAAGGCCCGGGGGGTCTTCCGCAATGCCTCGGAGCCCTCGGACCTCTGGATCGATCGATGGCGCCGGACCGCCTCCCACCTCACCCTGACGGTGGGCGGGTCCGACGAGGTGAAGCGCAATCAGGACGACCTGGCCGCCGACCTGACCGACGAGAATTTGCAGAAGATGGAGGATTTGCGGCTACGCCGGCAGAGGGAAAACATCGAATCCGGGACCGGATAGCTCCCGTGCACGATATCGCGCTCGTCTGGCCTATCGCCGCTTGAACTTCGATACCATATAGTAGAAGGGTAGTTTCAACGGGACCGCCCACCCGTCCTCTCCTTCTTCGCAGCCAAATCACGGCCGATTCGCCGTTGAACCCGTTTTGTCGCACCAAAAGGACCGAAATGGCGACCAAGACAGCGACCGTAGCCCAGCCCGAAGCGACCGACGCCCGTGAAGAGGGTCCGGACGCTCCCCTCCTCGACACCCTCGGCGCGGAGCTCAAGAAGCTCGTCCAGAAGGGCAAGGAGCGCGGCTACGTCACCTACGACGAGCTGAACGCGGCCCTGCCGCCCGACGAAGTGTCCTCCGAGCAGATCGAGGACACGATGGCGATGCTGTCGGAAGCCGGCGTCAACGTGGTCGAGGCCGAGGAGCAGGAAGAGGCTCCTGCCGCCGCCGATCCGGCCAACCCCGCGGAGCCCGCCAAGACCGCCGTCGTGGCGGCCGAAGCGACCGGCGAGGACGAGGAGCTCGGCCGCACCGACGATCCCGTGCGCATGTACCTGCGCGAGATGGGCTCGGTCGAGCTGCTGAGCCGTGAGGGCGAGATCGAGATCGCCAAGCGCATCGAGGCCGGCCAGGACAGGATGATCGGCGGCATCTGCGAGAGCCCGATGACGATCACCGCGCTGCTCGAGTGGCGCGACGCGATCAACGAGGGCCGCATCCTGCTGCGCGACGTGATCGACCTCGAGGCGACCCAGGGCGGCGCGCCGGGCGAAGCCAAGCCCGTCGACCACAGCGCCACGCCGGCGGTGCCGATGCCGGTACTGCCCCGTCCCTCGCTGCCGCGTCCCGCGTTGCCGCGGCCGATCCTGCGTCCGCAGCCGCCGGCCCCGGCGGCCAACGGCAACGCCGCCGGCACGCCCGGCGAGCCCGGCACGGAGAACGCCGAGGACGACGAGGAGAACGCGCTCTCGCTGTCGGCGCTCGAAGAGAAGCTGAAGCCCGAGGTGCTGCGCACGCTGACGCGCATCGCCAAGGTCTATCTCGAGATGTCGAAGGTGCAGAACCGGCGCCTGTCGACGCTCAATCGCGGCCAGAAGCCGTCGCCGGAATTCGAGAAAAGCTACGAGAAGCACCGCAAGAAGATCGTCGAGCTGGTGCGCACGGTGCACATCAACGCCAACCGCATCGAGCAGCTCAAGCTCGCGCTGTACGACCTCAACCGCCGGCTGATGATGCTCGAAGGCAAGCTGATGCGGCTCGCCGAGAGCTTCCGCATCAACCGCCAGGACTTCCTCGACAACTACCTGAACCACGAGATCGACCCGAACTGGCTCGACAAGGTCGGCAAGCTCTCGGGCAAGGGCTGGAAGGACTTCGCCAAGAAGAAGTCGGCCGACGTCGAGAAGATCCGCGAGGAGATCCGCATGATCTCCGACTATGCCGGCGCGCCGATCTTCGAGTACCGCCGCATGGTCAAGACCGTGCAGGACGGCGAGCGCGAGATGATGCGCGCCAAGAAAGAGATGATCGAGGCCAACCTGCGCCTCGTGATCTCGATCGCCAAGAAGTACACCA